>NZ_AP014613.1:2455312-3095417 GCF_001010505.1 Alcanivorax sp. NBRC 101098 | reverse complement strand
ATGAAACGCACATTCCAGCCAAGCGTACTTAAGCGCAAACGTGCTCACGGTTTTCGTGCTCGTATGGCCACAAAAAATGGCCGTAAAATCTTGGCCGCTCGTCGTGCCAAGGGCCGTAAACGGTTGGCTGCATAAGCCAACCGTTTCACCTTGCTTTCCTGGCTGAGGTAACAGTGCCAATCTCACAGGCCTTTACCCGCCAACATCGCCTGCTTACTGGGCCCCAATATCAAACCGTCTTTGACCAACCCGAGTGGAAGGTTGGTTTAGGTGGCTATTTGCTATTGGTAACCCGAAATTCCCAACCGCATCCTAGACTAGGTTTGGTAATAGGCCGAAAACGCGTCAAACGCGCCGTAGATCGTGCGAGAATCAAACGACGAGTACGCGAACAGTTCCGCTGCCGACAGCAGGAATTGGCCGGTTTGGACATTATTCTTCTGGTTCGTGGTCGGATTGAAAACCCGAATCCAAACCAAGTGACCCTCGATATTACTCGGCTATTTGACAAGCTGCTTGCTAAGTGCCGGCAAGCTTGAGAAACTGCGGCCCGTTTTTCATGCCACAGATAAGCCTCCTATGGAAATCCAGCGCGCCTTAGTTATTACCGGCATTGCCGTTGTTTCATACCTGATGATTCAGGCTTGGCAGCGAGATTACGCAAACACTGCAAGCCCTGTCCCTGTTGAACAGGTGGCAGAACAGGGAAACTCTTCATCCTCAGATAGTGCGGATTTGCCTTCGGTACAGTCGCAAACCGACAACAGCATTCCTTCGGCTCAGTCCGACAATGATCTGCCATCGGTTTCACCTGCAGATATTGCCCAAACCACACCCTCTTCTCAGCGTATTGAAGTCAATACGGATGTTCTTCGTGTGGAAATCAATCCTGTGGGGGGCGATATCGTTCGCCTGGCATTGCCCGATTATCCCAAGCATGTAGATACCCCTGATCAACCTTTTGTGTTGATGGATCAGAATAGCAATGGCACTTATGTGGCTCAGAGCGGGCTAGTAGGCAAGAATGGCACCGACTCCAGCAAAGGCCGCCCGCACTGGAATAGCGCCCAGCTAAGCTATCGACTTGCTGAAGGGGATAACGAACTTAACGTTGACCTGACACTTACTCAGGACAGCGGCGCAGAAATCATCAAACGTTATACTTTCGAGAAAGGCAGCTATCTGATTCGTGTTAGCCACATCGTGCGCAATAACGGCAGCACCCCTTGGACCGGCGCCTTGTACGGACAGATCAAGCGCGATGGGCGTGATGACCCGGGTCTCTCCAAAGCGGGGTTTGCCCCCATGCCTACCTACCTTGGAGCGGCGTACTGGAGTGCTGACAAGCCGTATAACAAGCTCACGTTTGACGACATGAGCGAAGACGACGTCAAGCTAGACCAGACCGTGGAAGGCGGCTGGCTGGCCATGGTGCAGCATTACTTTGTATCTGCCTGGATACCTGACGCCAAACAAAAGAACCATTACTCCAGCGTTTACCTGAAGTCTCGCGATCAGTACCTGCTGCGGTTTGTGTCGCCTAATACCACCATACAGCCGGGTGAAGAATCGGTGTTGTACTCCGAGTTCTATGCTGGGCCCAAGCAGCAAGATAACCTGGAAGCCATCAGTCCTGGGCTGAACATGACTGTGGACTATGGCTGGTTGTGGTTTATCTCCCAGCCTATCTTTGCCTTGTTGGTGTTCTTGCAAAGCGGAGAAGTGTCCGTATTCGGTATGGATATCGATATCGGTGGCGGTGTGGGTAACTGGGGTGTGGCGATCATCTTGTTGACCTTAATCATCAAGGCTATCTTCTTTAAGCTCAGCGCCACCAGCTATCGCTCCATGGCCAAAATGCGCAAGGTTGCGCCGGAAATGCAGCGCATCAAGGAGCAGAATAAGAACGATAAACAAAAGCAGCAGATGGAAACCATGAATCTGTTCAAGCGGGAAAAGATCAACCCGCTGGGCGGCTGTTTGCCAATGCTTGTGCAAATGCCCGTGTTTATCGCCCTATATTATGTGCTGCTGGAATCGGTGGAGCTGCGTCAGGCGCCGTTCTTCTTGTGGATTAATGACCTGTCTGTGATGGATCCGTACTTCGTACTGCCAATCCTGATGGGCGCCTCCATGTTCTTGCAAACCCGCCTAAACCCGACGCCGGCAGACCCGACTCAAGCGCAGGTGATGAAGTGGATGCCAATGATTTTTGCGGTGTTCATGCTCTGGTTCCCGGCTGGGTTGGTACTGTATTGGCTAACCAACAACATCTTGTCTATTGCTCAGCAGTGGATTATTACCCGTAATATTGAGAATAGTGCCTGACGCACGTCGTAGGACGTTGGCTGCAGAAAAGAGTAAAGCCGGTCTCACGACCGGCTTTACTCTTTTCTGGCTACGTCTAGCATCAAACGTCGAGTGCTTTCTATAATCAGCCTATGCTCACTTCGTCTCCAGATACCATTGTTGCCATTGCTACTGCTCCCGGGCGGGGCGGTGTCGGTGTGGTACGCCTTTCCGGCCCGCAGGCGCTAAGCATAGCGTCATCCATTGTTGGTGAGCGGTTACTTTCCCCACGGTTGGCGCATTTTTGTCGCTTTCGCAATCAGGATGGTGACGTTCTGGATGAAGGTTTGGTGATCAGCTTTCCCGCCCCTCACTCTTTTACCGGGGAAGATGTGGTCGAGTTGCAGGGGCACGGTGGCCCGGTAATTTTAGACATGTTGGTGGCCACATGTATTGAGGCGGGGGCTCGGCAGGCCCGTGCCGGTGAATTTTCCCAGCGGGCTTTCCTTAACGACAAGATGGATCTAACCCAGGCCGAAGCTATCGCCGATTTGATTGATGCGGGCACGGCTGCCTCCGCGAGGGCGGCGCTACATTCTTTACAAGGGGTTTTTTCTGCTGAAGTAAATCAACTGGTGGAAGCACTGATTGGCCTGCGCATCTATGTGGAGGCCGCCATCGATTTCCCGGAAGAAGAAATTGACTTCCTGTCTGATGGTAAGGTCGCTAGTGATCTTAGGGCGGTACGCAAGCAGTGCCTGCGGGTGCTCGGTGAAGCCAATCAAGGACGGTTGGTACGCGAAGGTATGACCTTGGTGATTGCTGGTAAACCGAACGCGGGAAAATCATCATTGATGAATGCTCTGGCCGGTTTTGATGCGGCTATCGTCACTGATATTGCCGGCACCACTCGGGATGTACTGCGTGAGTCCATTCAGTTGGATGGTATGCCCTTGAACCTGATTGATACCGCTGGGCTACGCGACAGTGCCGATGTGGTGGAACAGGAGGGTATCCGCCGCGCTTACGCTGAAATGCGTAAGGCTGATCGTTTGTTGGTCATGGTGGATTCCCGTGATCCGCTAGACGATATTCACAATCTCCACGATCTGTTGCCGCAAAGCCAACAGCAATTGGAAAATTTGGACTTACCGGTAACCGTAGTGCTCAATAAAGCCGATTTGTCAGGATTATCAACGGGTCCGCGTGCTGATGGGGCTTTTGTGATTTCCGCGGCCAATGGCGAGGGCTTGGATGCGTTGCGCGGCCATTTGAAGCAGGTTGCGGGTTATCAGGGGGAAGGCCAAAGCCGTTTTTCTGCCCGTCGTCGCCATATTACCGCTCTTGAGAAAGCGCTGATGGCATTGGAAAGTGGTGAGCAACAACTGCATGGTCAGGCTGCTGGAGAATTGTTAGCTGAAGACCTTCGTGCTGCTCAGAAGGCACTAGAAGAGATCACCGGAGTATTTACGGCGGATGATCTTTTAGGTCGTATTTTTTCATCATTTTGTATCGGTAAATAATCAAGCAACGTTACCCGCTAACCATAGCGACGCTTTTTCTTGGGAGTAACTATGGGCTTTTTAGGCTTGTTGCCATGAGAGGGACGCGAGTAGCGAGGGGAAATCTTTACCTGCCCCACGGTCAAGGGTGAAGCAGGTAAAGGCGTTGCATTAAGATGATGGCGTACTATCGGCATGCCATTCAAATTTTTTGAACGGCTTATCAACTGGAGTGTTGGCCAGGTGGTTAGTGTAATTGCTCATCACCTTCTGAGACACGCCGAGAATGATTTCCAGGATATGCCGTTTTTCATAGCCTGCGTCCAAGAAAGCCTGCACCGTTTTTTCATCCACCTCACCGCGATCACGGACCACCGATAAAGTGAAATCGCGCAAGGCTTCGAGTTTGTCGGTGGGCAACGGTGTTTTGTCGCGCAATGCATTGGTAATGCTATCGTCAACGTCCATGGATTTGGCAATGCCGGTATGGGCTGGGACGCAGTAATGGCAGGCGTGTTCTACATTGATAGTTTGCCATACCACCGTCACTTCTTCGTCAGTAAAGCTCGTTTCTAGAAAAAGAGCGTGCAGTTTCTGATACCCCTCTAACAATCCTGGCGCTTCCGCCATTACCGCATGCAGATTGGGAATCATACCAAAGCTTTTTTGCGATTCTTTCAGTAAGGTCAAGCTAGCTTCGGGGGCTGTTTCATCGGTGTGAAGAGTGAAATCGGTCATAATTGCTCCTTTGTATCGGTTAATTGAGCGGTTTTATATTTGAGCAACCACTCAATAACGGTGCCACCCTAACATAGTGATCATGACCTGCAATAGTATTTTGAGTGATCACTCAGCTATTGTTAGACTCTTTTATTATCTGTGTGAAGGGGGAGCATCTATGCCCAGAGTAGTGGCGTATGATCGACAAGATTGCCTGGAAAAGGCCATGACTCTGTTCTGGCAGAAAGGGTTTCATGGCACCACGCTCAAAGATATTGAGCACACGCTGAATATGCGCCCGGGTAGTATTTATGCCGCTTTTGGCAATAAAGAGTCGCTCTACAGCCAGGCGTTGGATCTGTATGCCGGAACTATAGGCAGAGGTTTTCTCGAAAAATTGAAAGAAAAGGGCACTCCTCTTGAGGGCTTGGCAGATTATGTACATGAACTAGGTAATCTGCGCGACATAAACCCGCCTTCTCGGGCATGTATGCTAGTAAAAGGTTTATTGGAAACCGGAGATGAAACGCCTGCACTGCAGAGAAAAATTGAAACGCGGTTGGCCGATATGGAACGTATTTTTCGGCAAGCTTTTACTGAGGCACATGAAGCAGGGCAAATTCGAGATCCGGATCTTTCTGCTCATCAGCCGGATCGTTTAGCACGAAGACTGCAGTGTGAAGTGATGGGGTTACGTGCATTTGCCCAACGATCCGGTGATCAGGAAGAGTTGAAGTTGTTAGCCGAGGATATTGCGCAGAGCCTGCTTTCCATGCAGGCGGAATAAGCTTTCAGCGGGTTGCCGAAACGGTATATGTGTTGATTGCACTTCTAATGAATCTGGCTTGTTGCCGTGCCATCATAAGACCGAACGAGTTTTTAATGTTGGCAGGAGGCAGACCATGTCCACGGATCACTCTGATACTCGCATCGAAACGGACTCCTTGGGAGAGATAGCGGTTCCAAGTAGAGCTCGCTGGGGGGCACAGACACAGCGGGCGGTGGATAACTTTCCTATTAGCGGCCGCACGCTTCCGCCACGGTTTATTCAGGCGGTGGTGCACATTAAGCGTTGTGCGGCTGAAGCAAACCGGGAGCTGGGAGAATTGCCTTCCAATAAAGCAGTGGCCATTGTTGGGGCCTGTAATGACTTGTTGGCGGGTCACCATGGCGATCAGTTTCCTGTTGATATCTTTCAAACGGGTTCCGGCACTAGCACCAATATGAACGTTAATGAGGTGATTGCTCATCTGTGCGAAGAAGCGGGGGCTTCGATTCATCCCAATGATGATGTGAATTTGGGACAGAGCAGTAACGACACTATTCCCACCGCCATCCATGTGTCTGCGGCGTTAGCCGTGACCGAACACCTGATTCCTGCGCTGGAGCAGCTGATCGTCGAGCTGGGACTGCGCGCTCGGGAGCATCGGGAGACGGTGAAAACCGGGCGCACCCACCTTATGGATGCTATGCCAGTGACGGTCGAGCAGGAACTGCAAACCTGGGCGATGCAGTTGCAGGATGCTTGCGGGCGTGTGGCCGGTGCGCGCGACGCCTTGTTGGCCGTACCCCAAGGGGGGACGGCCGTGGGGAGTGGCATCAACGCGCATCCAGCGTTCGGTGAGACCTTTGCCAGCAAGCTAGCAGATGAAACTGGCCTGGCATTTCGGGCCTTACCGCACCCCTTTGTAGCGCAGAGCGCGCTGGATGGTCCGTTGGCATTATCGGCAGCGCTGCGTGGTATTGCTGTGGTGTTGATGAAGATCAGTAACGATTTGCGCTGGATGAATTCCGGGCCTACTCATGGGCTTGGTGAGATTCAATTACCGGCTACTCAGCCGGGTTCGTCGATTATGCCTGGCAAAGTGAACCCGGTTATTTGTGAGTCTGCCACTATGGTGGCAACTCAGGTTATGGGTTTGGATCAGGCCAATGCTATTGCCGCCCAGAGCGGCAATTTCCAGCTCAATGTGATGTTACCGCTGGTGGCCAGTAACTTGTTGGATATGACAGAGTGGTTAGGCAATAGCTGCACTAATCTGGCTGAGCGAGCGATTAAAGGGATGACTTTCAATGAAGCTCGATTGGCTGAAGGGGTGGGTAAGAACCCTATTTTAGTCACGGCCCTGAACCCTGTGATTGGTTATGAAAAAGCAGCGAAAATTGCTAAAGAAGCGTTTGCTAGCGGCAGGCCGGTACTGGAGGTAGCCGAAGAACAGTCTGGTCTATCTAGGCAGAAATTAGAGCAGCTGCTGGATCCAAAGGACCTGACGCATCCTTTAAAAGGATGATTGCGTTTATCCCTGGGTACATTACTACTTGCAGAACATAATCATTGGAAGTGATTCCTTGAAGTGAGCGTTCGGCGGGGTGTCTACCTGGGTGGGATTTGGTAACCTAGCGGCCTGGCGGCGGATGGCCCAAGTTCGGATTTATGGCAGTACTGAGCGTCAGTCATACTAACGGGTAGGGGGGTCCTTCCCGTGAACGGCAGAATAACAAGGGAACGGAGCAAGTTATGAGTAGTCAAGTGAACATCACTCGCAGCGACTCTGCGGTGGAGTCATCCTTAGTCATCAACCATATTCTCGCAGCCGGAGTACTCAAGTCCCCGGATCAGACTATTACTTATGGTGATCGCACTTTAACCTATCGTGAATTAAATGAGCGAATACACCGTTTGGCGGGTGTGTTGGCAGCCCAAGGCGTCAAGCCCGGCGATACGGTGGCGGTGATGGAGTGGGATACTAACCGTTATCTAGAAGCATTTTTTGCCATCCCGATGATGGGTGCCGTGCTGCATACAGTGAATGTACGCCTAAGCCCGGAGCAGATTCTTTACACCATCAACCACGCCGAAGATGATGCGATCTTGGTTAACAGTGAATTTCTGTCGACCCTGGAAGAGATTAAAGACCGTATCGAAACGGTGAAAACCTACATCCTACTCGACGACAGTGGGGTGAAAGGGAGTGACAGCCTGCCGTTAGCGGGTGAATACGAAGAGCTGCTGGCCAAGGCGCCGGCTCAGTACGATTTCCCTGAGCTGGACGAAAACACCCGCGCCACCACTTTTTACACTACCGGCACCACGGGTCTGCCCAAGGGAGTGTATTTCTCCCACCGTCAGCTGGTGCTGCATACTTTTGCTGCTCGCAATACTATTGCCGGTGTCGGGCAAGGGCGCTTCAATGAAAATGACGTCTATATGCCGATCACGCCCATGTTCCATGTGCATGCATGGGGCATTCCGTACATGGCGACCTTGATGGGTGTAAAGCAGGTCTATCCGGGTCGCTATGAGCCGGCCACTTTGCTCCGGCTGCTGGCTACACACAAAGTCACTTTTTCACACTGTGTGCCCACGATCATCCAAATGTTATTGCAGTCGGAAGCGGCCGAGAGCGTCGATCTGAGCGGCTGGAAAGTCATTATTGGTGGTTCCGCCTTGCCCAAGGCGATGGCCACGAAAGCGCTTAAACGCGGCATCGATATCTACACCGGTTACGGTATGAGCGAAACTTGCCCGCTGTTGACCCTGGCTCTGTTGACCCCGGAACTGGAAAAGGCGGACCTGGAGACCCAGGTGGATTACCGCACCCGCACAGGCCGCCCGGTAGCCATGGTGCAGTTGCGTATTGTCGATGGAGAAATGAATGACGTGCCCCACGATGGTGAGAGCCAGGGTGAAGTGGTCGTGCGCGCCCCGTGGTTGACTCAGGGTTACCTGAAAGATCCGGCAAAATCTGAAGAGTTGTGGCACGGTGGTTGGTTGCATACCGGTGACGTAGCGGTGATGTCCGATGACGGTTGGTTGAAAATCGTCGACCGTATCAAGGATGTGATCAAGACGGGCGGTGAATGGGTGTCTTCCATCGACCTAGAAAGCCTAGTACTACAGCATCCCGGCGCAGGCGAGTGCGCGGTGGTTGGCGTGCCCGATGAAAAATGGGGCGAGCGCCCGGTGGCGCTGGTGGTAAAAAATGGTGAAGTCGATGAAGACAGCATCAAGGCACTGGTTGCTGATTATGCCGAGAAGGGTGTGATCAGCCGTTACGGGATTCCCGATCGAGTGATCTTCGTTGATGAGTTACCAAGAACATCCGTAGGTAAACTCGACAAGAAAAAGATGCGTGCCGAAATGGTTTAGCTAGACGCAATAGGCCAAGCGCTAAGATACAAAGCCCGCCATTTTGGTGGGCTTTTCTTTTTTATCGTAAAGCGTCGTTTTCTATGGATGGATGCATGGTCGTATTTAGCTCCTTCGTAGGGAACATCTTGAAAATCGTGCTTTCTTTGCCTCGTGTGGGTGCAGATTGTCCCCCAGCCTGAAAGACGCAGCATGCAAGGGGTTTTCAGCGGTCCTTTAAGGCGTGCTACACATTGCTTGCATAATTTAACGTTACACTGATGTGCTTCAATCAGTCTAGGTTTGAATGAAAATAATGGAGAGTGGCATGGCGCGGATTATCGCGGGGCTGGTGCTGTTAGTACTGGTGGGGGTTGCTGTGTGGTGGTTTTGGCCCACGGAACAGGCGCCCATGGGCTCGCGCCCGCCGACGGCGGTGAACTTAGCGCCGAGTATCGAGCGTCCTCTCTATGACCGGGTAGAAGCTGTGGGCACCGCTCGTGCTGCTCAGGCCGTTGTGCTGTTGGCAGAAGTACCAGGGCGGGTAGCGGAAATCCACTTCCAGCAGGGTCAGCAAGTCACGCGCGGGCAATTGCTGGTGACCTTGGATGACCGCAACGCCCGCGCTGAACTCGCTCGCGCTGAAGCGGAGTACCAGCGTGCCAAGGACGACTATCGTCGTGGCCAGCAATTGGTGGATCGGCGCGCCATTTCCCAGTCCGAGGTAGATACGTTCCGCACTACTTTGGAAGCCGCTGAAGCCAGCCGGGATGTCGCCCGCGCCAATTTCAGTGACCATACCATCCGCGCCCCATTTGCCGGCGTGTTGGGTCTTCGACAGGTGGACCCTGGCGCTTATCTGCAGACCGGTGATCCGATCACGACGCTGGATAATGTGGGGCATTTGGAAGTGGATTTCCAGATACCAGAACGCTACTTGGCTAAGTTGGCTGTTGGTTTGCCGGTGCAGATCCGCAATTCAGCGTTTGAAAATCAGGCCTTTGAAGGGAGCATTACCCATCTGGATTCGCGAGTGAACAGTAGCAGCCGTAGCCTCACTGTGCGTGCGCGATTGAATAATCCTCAGGGCCAGTTATTGCCTGGGCAGTTTTTGCGAGTGTCTGTGCAATTAGCGCAACGAGATGCCTTGCTGGTGCCGGAGCAGGCAGTTATCACCCAGGGCGCGCAGAGCTATGTGTTCACCGTGAGCAAGGATAACCGGGCGCGGCGTCATCCGGTTACCTTGGGCGGGCGCCGTGATGGCTGGGTGGAAGTCACCAGTGGCCTAACGGATAAACCGGACGTAGTCGTCAATGGCCACTCCCGGCTCGGCAGCGGTCAGCCGGTAAAGATGATTGATGATCCGGAGGCATTGCTGCCCGGCCAGCGGGTGTTGCTGAACTCGGAGCCAGCAGACGATGCTCCCTTTGGGGAGCCGCAACCGAATGATTCGGCTGTTAATGAGGCGGCGGCATGATCCTGTCGGATGTTTCTATTAAACGACCGGTTTTTGCCACCGTTATCAGCCTGCTGATCGTGGTGTTTGGCGTTAGCGCCTTGCTAAAATTGCCAATCCGGGAATATCCGGATATCGACCCGCCGGAAGTGTCGGTCAGTGTGGATTACGCTGGTGCCGCGCCGGAAGTCATCGATACCCAGATTATTCAGGTTATTGAAGGCGCGATTTCCGGAGTGGAAGGGGTGCGTAAGATTGAGTCGCGTAGTCGGCTGGGTTCCGCCCGCACAACGGTAGAATTTACCCTTGAGCGGGATGTGGATATCGCCGCCAATGACGTGCGTGATGCGGTGTCTCGGGTGCTAAACCGTTTACCTGAAGAAGCTGAATCCCCGGTTATCGCCAAGGCCGATGCAGATGCTCGGCCCATTATCTGGGTTACGTTGACCAGCAGTAGCCTAGCTTCCCAGGAACTCACGGACTTTGCTGAACGATCATTGGTGGACCGCTTTGCGATGCTCGATGGTGTGTCGGAAGTGATTATCGGCGGTGAGCGCCGTTATGCCATGCGGGTGTGGCTGGATCGCCAGAGTATGGCGGCCAATCAGGTTACCGTCACCGATATCGAGCAGGCTCTGCGTAACAATAATGTGGAGCTGCCGGCGGGTAAGCTGGAATCGGAATCCCGGGCTTTTACCATTCGCGCAGATAATCGTCTGGCCACGGTGCAGGCTTTTGAAAACCTGGTGGTTAGCCGTCAGGGGGATTATTTGTTGCGCTTAGGGGATGTGGCGCGGGTGGCGCTGGGCGTGGAAAACGATGATTCGGTGCTCCGTGCTAATGGCCAAACGGCTATTGGGCTAGGTGTGGTGCGTCAGTCTAAAGCCAACACGGTAGCAGTATCAGACCGGGTGCGCGAAGAAATTGTGGCCGTGCGTGACAACCTGCCGGCGGATATCCAGCTAGACATCAATTCTGATGAGTCCTTGTTTATTCGGGCCTCTATTCGTGAAGTGCTGATTACCCTGGGCATTTCCGTGGTACTGGTGATAGCGGTGATTTTTGCCTTCCTGGGTAACCTGCGGGCTACCTTGATTCCGGCGGTGACTATTCCAGTGTCTGTGATTGGTGCCTTTATCGGGTTCGGGGTGATGGATTTTTCCATCAACGTACTGACTTTGCTGGCGTTGATACTGGCCATTGGCCTGGTGGTGGACGATGCCATTGTGATGCTGGAAAACATTCAGCGTCGTATCGACGAAGGTGAGTCACGGCTGGTGGCAGCGTATCTCGGTGCCCGTCAGGTTGCGTTTGCTGTGGTGGCCACGACGCTGACATTAGTAGCGGTGTTTGTGCCCATCTCCTTTATGGGAGGCGATGTGGGCCGGCTGTTTAGTGAGTTTGGTTTTACACTGGCCTCGGCGGTGATTATTTCCAGCATCGTGGCGCTGAGCTTGGCTCCGATGTTGTGTTCACGCTGGCTGCACCGCCACAGTCATAAAGAAAGGCAGGGCCAGAGCAACGTTCTTCAACGCGGGCTTACCCGGTTAAACCAAGCCTACGCCAATGCTCTGCAACGAACGTTGAAAAGCCCTTGGCCGTTGGCGCTAGGGTGTGTGCTGCTGTGTTTGGTGGCAGCGTTATTATTTCGGCAGCTCCCCCAAGCGCTGGCGCCTACGGAAGATCGCGGCGTGTTTATTATTCCTGCTACCTCACCGCAGGGCTCCACCGTGGAATACGGTGCGCACCATACTCGGGCACTGGAAAAAATTCTGATCCCTCTGGTGGAAAAGGGGGAGGCAGAGCGGGTGCTGGCAATTATCGGTTTTCGTGGTGTGCCGGAGCGGGCGTTTACCATTGTGCGGCTAAAAGATTGGCAAGAGCGTGAACGCACTCAGCAGGAAATTGTTAGCGAGTTACGCGGCCAACTGTCCCAAGTCACCGGCTTGCGTGCCTTTGCGGTCAATCCGCCGGGGTTGGGGCAAAGTGCCTTCGACCAGGCTTTGGAAGTGGTGGTGGCCGGGCCGGACTATGAGCAGGTGCTGGCTTGGAGCGAGACTCTGATGGCGGCCCTGCGCGAAAACCCCAACTTGATCAGCATCGATACTGATTTTGAGCAGACCCAGCCGCAGCTGGATGTGAATTTGAATCGTGAACGGGCGGCAGATTTGGGGATCACAGCCACCGATGTGGGCACTACCCTGCAGGCCATGTTTGCCACCCTCACCGTATCCACCTATGTGGACCGGGGGAGGGAATACGATGTGCTACTGGAAGCGGAAAAGAGCGCCAGTGAAGTTCCCGAGGACGTGCTGCCGATCTATCTGCGCAGTGACAATGGTGGGTTGGTACCATTCTCCAGTGTGGTAAATCTGACGACCACTGGTGATGCACCAGAGCTGCGCAGGGTGGACCGGTTACCGGCTATCACTTTGTCTGCCAATCTGGCCGATGGCTATGACCTCGCCACCGCCATGCGCTATGTGGAAGCGAAAGCGAAGGAGCGGTTACCGCTGCAAGCGCGTATTGGCTACAAGGGTATGGCCGAGGAACTGAAGGAATCGGCGTCAGCGATTTTGGTGACTTTTGCATTGGCGTTGGTGATCGTGTTTTTAGTGCTGGCCGCCCAGTTTGAAAGTTGGATTCATCCGTTAATTATCATGCTCACGGTGCCACTGGCGTTAGCAGGTGCGGTAATTGCGATCAGTATTACCGGTGACAGCCTGAACATTTACAGTCAGATTGGCATGATCATGTTACTCGGGCTGATGGCGAAAAATGGCATCCTAATTGTGGAATTCGCCAACCAGCTTCGTGATCAGGGGCGCAGCGTTAAAGACGCTATCTACGAAGGTGCTATCGTGCGTTTTCGGCCAGTATTGATGACAGGGGTCTCCACTATCTTCGGTGCTGTGCCGTTGGTGCTGGCCACCGGCGCTGGTGCGGAAAGTCGTTTTACCATCGGCGTAGTGATACTCGGGGGGTTATTGTTTGCCACCGTGCTGACCTTGTTCATTATCCCGGTGCTGTATCAATGGCTGGCACCCTATGCCACACCGGCGGATGCGGTCAGCCAACAACTGGATCAGGAAATGCGCAAAAGCCGTTGAAAGTGCAAAATTAAAACACGGATGATATTTTGCCAGTCGAGAATGTTATTACCTGTGTGTCCCCCACAACGATTTCGCAGCCACGGCGAGCCAGAAAAAAATCTGCGCTCGCGGCATTTTCTTTAACGGTTAACTTTTTAGCCTGCCTTTGTAATGACTGATTACGAACTGATCCGCAGCAAGCGCCGCAGCCTGGAGCTTCGTGTTCTGGAAGATGGGCGTGTTCAAGTGCGCGCGCCTCAACAGACACCTCTACGGATGGTGCAGGCTTTTGTGGCAAGCCGTAGTCAATGGATTGCCGCGCAGCAAGAACGGCAAGCACAGCGGCCCCGACAGCGTTGGCACGACGGTGCTGCGTTTGTCCTGCGGGGGAAAACTCTCAGCCTGGATGTGAGCGAAGGGGCTACCCGGGTTTTCGTCAGTGGCGGCTATCTCACCGTACGAGTGAGCGATTCGGATCAGGAAAGCAGTGTGAAAACGGCGGTGCAAAACTGGTTACGCAAACAGGCGCGAGCGGCTTTCGAAGACAGTATTGAGCGCCAGTTCGACTGGTTTGCTGCTGAAGGATTCTCACGCCCGGTATTACGGGTGAAAAGCATGCGTACCCGTTGGGGGTCTCTGTCTGCCCGTGGCTACATCAATCTTAACTTGGCGCTGCTGCACTATCCTCCCAAGGCGCTGGATTATGTGGTCATGCATGAACTTTGCCATCTCATACACATGAACCACGGCCCCGGTTTTCACGCCCTGATGGACGCCCGTATGCCCGACTGGCGTCAGCGAAAAAATCTCCTAGACCAACCATGTTATCAGCCCTGAGCGCTGAGTTAATCGTGCAGAGTGTAAAGTTCAAACGCGGGAGGGTTGGTGATGGTGTGCCGGTGATGAATCAGAGTACGCGGGCATGGTCTTTCAACACGCGAGCACTTGTTGCGCGTTTTTAAACGTTGCACTTTCAACGTTTCACCAGACATAAAAAAAACCCGCCGAAGCGGGTTTTTTCTACTAACGTGGTTGCTTATTCAGCAACAACGTTAGCAGCCTGTGGACCTTTTGGGCCCTGCTGGATCTCGAAGGAAACCTTCTGACCCTCAGCCAGGGTTTTGAAGCCTGAGCCGGTAATTGCACTGAAATGAACGAACACGTCCGCACCACCATCGTCCTGGGAAATGAAGCCAAAACCCTTGGACTCGTTAAACCACTTCACAGTACCTGTAGCCATGTGAATATATACCTCAAAAACTATTACTTAGGGTGTTGCTTGCAAACCATGTTGAGCGGTGTTCGGAGACAACTTCAGCTTCACGCAGGGAAGACAACTACCAAAACAATCCACGGCCATAATTCGCAGCCACTTCTGACTCTACTCCCCTTTTTTTGATTGCACCACCCCTTTTTTTTTGCCTGTTTTTAAGGCTGGAATGAACCATTGTCTCTAATCTCAACGGCCATTTCGTGGGACTCCCCTGGAGCCAAAGTGAGCACATCATCCAATACTCGAGCGGTTTCGATGCACAGCATTCGCTGCCATGCGTCGGGGGCAAATTGACTGAGCAACTGACTTTTTTTGATCCACGGATTCCAGATAACGGCGGAGTGGCTGCCTCGACAAGTCAGCTGAATTTGTCGTTGCCAGAGGGGATCTTCCACGTGTAGCTGCGAAGGCAGTTGCAGGTAAAGTCGGTCGGTTTCCTGATGCAATTGCAGTGGCTGATCGTCTTGGCGTGTCTGCCAGTCGTCCAGTGCATCCACGTAGGGAGTATGGGCGAGCCCGTGCACGGTAATCTGCCGGCTGTCGGCCACGGCCAGATAGGTGTGCAGGGCTTGGCTGAGAGTGACCGAACGGTTGCCGTGATTATGGTTGCTCAGGCTTAACGTTAGGGTGTTGCTGAGGGTGACAGTGAGTGTGGGCGTGACCGGGGGAAAATGCTGGTGGTCGCCATGCTCTGCCAGTTGGAAAATCAGTTGCACTTGTTCTTTGTCCATGTGCTCTTCGTCGAGCCGCCAGGGTTGCTGGCGAACCAGGCCGTGGGCGGGCGGCTCGTGGAGCTGATATTGCCGCTGAACACTGTCAGGGTTGCGCTCCAGTGCGCCGAACCAAGGCCAGCAGATCGGCACGCCGCCGCGCACGCCTTGGTCAACTTCGTAGGCCGCCTGTTCACTGAGCCACAGAATAGGTGGCTCGCCATCGCGCCGGTATTCGAGCACTTGGGCACCTTGTTCGGCGATTACCAGCGTCTGGCCGCGATGGTGTAACTGCCAGCAGTTGAGACCGCCTCGCCTGATGCGGTTTAGTTCAGTTGCCATAATTGTTCGCCGGATGCCAAACGTCGGACCGGTCAGGAATCAACAGCCTGGTGTGACTATTTAATTCCTGCACCGATTTCCAATTCGCGGATGGACTGTTCCAGGTAATCCAGTAGTCGCTGCATGGAAGGTAGAGTACGGCGGCAGGCGATAAGCCCAAATTCCATCTGGTCTACATAACTGGTGAGGGTGATATTTAGGGCGATGCGATCCAAGGCAATGGATACTGGATACACTCCTTGCAGCTGTGCACCATTCCAGTACAGCGGCTCTTTCGGCCCGGGTATGTTGGAAATCACCACGTTGAAGGCCCGCCATTTTGGCGCTAGGCCGGTCAGTAAGTTCAAGCCGGTGGGAGCCATGGTGAGGGCGGTGAAATTGAGAATTTCTTCCGGGCTCATCTGCGAGAAGCGGGATTTGGCTTCCTCGACGGAATCGTGGATGACGCGCAGGCGATTAGCTGGATCACAGATGTGGGTGCCCAGGTTAGCCAAGATCATACCGATCTGGTTGCCGCCAGTGCTGTCGTCCTGCCGCAGGCTCATGGGCACCATGGCAATCAGTGGCTCATCGGGCAGCGCGTGTTGGCTAATCAAGTATTCGCGCAGAGCGTGGCCACACATGGAGAGCACCACGGTGTTAATGGTGCAGTTATAGGCCTTGGCGATAACTTTCAGGCGCGGTAATGGAAAGCTCTGGGCGGCAAAGCGGCGTGAACCGGTGATGGTATTATTCAGAATCGTGTCGGGAGCCTGAAAAATAGACACATAGTTTTCATCTTTTTTGGCTTTTTGGGTTACTTTGTAAACCTCCCGCGCGAGACCGGGCACTGTGGCAGCTTGTTTGCTTATGCTCGCGGTTAGGCGCGCCATGCTGGAGGCCATGTCAACCGGGTTGCTGGGCAGTGAGCGGGAGCGTTTTTTGGTGTTGAACGCCCAAGCCGGAGCCATTTCACGTTCACTGGGGTCAGTGGAAAGCGTTTTGGAGGCGATACGCATGGCGGATATGCCATCCATCACCGAATGGTGGATCTTATAATAGAGAGCGAACTGGCGACCGCGGATCCCTTCGATCAAATGGGCTTCCCACATGGGGCGCTCCCGGTCCAGCAGGTTGGAATGTTCGGCGGAGACCAAAGAAAGCAGTTCGCGAATGCGACCGGGTTTGGGGAGTGCTTCGTGGCGGAAGTGGTGGTCGATATCGAACTGTTTGTCTCTAGTCCAGTAATACTGGCCGAGTCGACGGGTCAGGCGCTGGTTGAATGGCGCCACCGGGTGGCAGTAATCCCGCATTTGCTGGGCCAGCTCACTCACATACTTGGGGCCGGCACCTTCCGGGAAGGAAAACAGCTGCAAACCGCCTACGTGCATGGGTTGCTGTCGTTTTTCCAGCCACAGGAACAGTTGATCCACTGGGCTAAGCGCTTTCATATATTCTCCTTGGTAATAATTTTCTCCCTAGACACACGCTGTCTACCTTTAACAGGTTATGCACTCTCCATGCCAGCTGCGCAAGAGTAAATCATAGTAACAAAGAGGAGGGCGGGTCATTCTCTGTGTGCCTGTGTGTGGGCACGCAAAGAGTGGGCGTTGCGCTAAGCTGTCTTGGTGGGAGGGGATGATGGCCAGATTCTACTAGTGCTTAAGTCTTAGGTAAAAGGCCAGTCACTAGCGTTGAAAAGACAGCATTATCAAGGCATTCATGCTGTGAATACCGAATATAGATCATATTGATTATGTTTATGTGTTGTGGGGCACTAGAATGCGCGACATCGGTAGATCGGCATGGAATGTCATGAACAGGGTTTTCACTCTCCGGCATCGATAAACTAATTTCATATTCAGAGGTTCACCATGTCATACACCAAAGACATCGAAGCACTCGGCTCCGTGGTTGGTGCGCAAAGCACCTGGAAAGATATCAACCCGGAATCTGCGGTTCGCATGCGTCTGCAAAACCGTTTCAACACGCATCTGGACATCGCCAAGTACAACGCCAAGATCATGCGTGAAGACATGGCGGCCTATGACGCTGACACTTCCAAGTACACCCAGTCCCTGGGTTGCTGGCACGGTTTTGTTGGTCAGCAAAAAATGATCTCCATCAAAAAGCACTTCGGTAGCACTAAAGGTCGTTACCTGTACTTGTCTGGCTGGATGGTTGCTGCACTGCGTTCTGAGTTTGGTCCGCTGCCTGACCAATCCATGCACGAGAAGACTGTCGTCGCTGACCTGATCCGTGAACTGTACACCTTCTTGAAGCAGGCTGACGCTTGGGAACTGAATCACCTGTTCCGTGCGCTGGACGATGCCAAAGAAGCTGGCGACGAAGCCAAGCAGAAAGAAATCATCGATCAGATCGACAACTTCGAAACTCACGTTGTTCCGATCATTGCCGACATCGATGCTGGTTTCGGTAACCCGGAAGCCACCTACCTGATGGCCAAGCAACTGATCGAAGCCGGTGCTTGCTGTATCCAGATCGAAAACCAGGTGTCTGACGAGAAGCAGTGTGGCCACCAAGACGGTAAAGTAACCGTTCCTCACGCTGACTTCCTGGCCAAGATCAACGCTGTACGTTACGCGTTCCTGGAGCTGGGTGTGGACGATGGTGTAATCGTTGCCCGTACTGACTCCCTGGGTGCTGGCCTGACCAAGCAAATCGCAGTAACCAACGAGCCGGGCGACTTGGGTGACCAGTACAACGCCTTCTTGGACGGTGAGGTGATTGAGTCTGCTGAGGACATCAACAACGGCGACGTTGTGATCAAGTCTAACGGCAAGCTGCTTAAGCCGAAGCGTTTGGCTTCTGGCCTGTTCCAGTTTAAAGCCGGCTCCGGTATCGACCGTGTTGTTCTGGACTGTATCACCAGCCTGCAGAACGGCGCTGACCTGTTGTGGATTGAGACTGAGAAGCCTCACGTTGGCCAGATTGCAGAAATGGTTAACCGCATCCGCGAAGTGGTGCCGGACGCCAAGCTGGTTTACAACAACAGCCCGTCCTTCAACTGGACCCTGAACTTCCGTCAGCAGGTATTTGATGCTTGGGAGAAAGAAGGTAAAGACGTGTCCGCTTACGATCGCGATCGTCTGATGAGCGCTGATTACGACAGCACTGAGCTTGCTCAGCTGGCTGACGAGTGGACCAAGAACTTCCAGCGTGATGCGTCCCGTGAAGCAGGTA
The DNA here is from genome assembly GCF_001010505.1 of Alcanivorax sp. NBRC 101098. Taxonomy (GTDB): domain Bacteria; phylum Pseudomonadota; class Gammaproteobacteria; order Pseudomonadales; family Alcanivoracaceae; genus Alcanivorax; species Alcanivorax borkumensis. The sequence continues at coordinate 3,076,721 of NZ_AP014613.1, read as the reverse complement.
TCTTCCACCACCTGATTACTCTGCCGACTTACCACACTGTTGCTCTGTCTACCGATAACCTGGCTAAAGGCTACTTCGGTGACGAAGGCATGTTGGCTTATGTTGCAGGCGTTCAGCGTAAAGAAATCCGTCAGGGCATCGCTACTGTGAAGCACCAGGACATGGCCGGTTCTAATATCGGTGATGACCATAAAGAGTACTTCTCCGGCGAAGCTGCACTGAAAGCTGGCGGTAAAGACAACACCATGGGTCAGTTCGAGAACACCTAATTCTCGATAGATTCAAGGTAAGTCTTTAAGAGGCGGCCTCCGTAAGGGGGCCGCTTTTTTGTGCTGAAAAAAAACGTCTTCCACCACAGTAAAATGCCGGGTAGTTGTCCCATTCAGCCAGGGTGGGCGAAACCAGAAACAGTTGAGCTAACACAAAACAGAGAAAGCAGTGTTTGATGATGTACCGCGAGGCTGAATGGAATAATGCTGCACTCTAACTAGAGTACGATTCGGCACGCGGTGGTCGCATCACCTATATGAGATAATCGGTGGCCGGGACCGAATATGCCGAGGGGATTAACGAAGAGGATTGACCAACGGCCAGTTGGCCATTGGTCAAATAAAGGGGCAGGGAAGGTTAAAGCGGTATCGGACAGTTGAGTCCGCCGAATTTTTTCTTGGTAGTACTGATGCATAGTTTGGTTGCGATGCCAAAGGGGTCACCTGGAATACGGCCACAGGCTTCTTTGGCAGCGTAGGCTTTAGCGCACTCCGATGTAGTAGAGGAAACCACACTGGCGGGTGTGTTTGCTGCAGGAAAGGTACTTGCCGGTTGGCTCGGCGCTGTGGGCTTAGCTATGGTGGCGGCTGGAGAGGGAAAGCCATTGCGAATTTTCAACAAGGGATCCATATACACCCCTTCTTCGCCGAAGCTGCTTTCGGTGGCGCTAACGCAATCGTAGGTATTTTCAATTCTGAAATAATCCACCGACTGGCCCATGTCTTTACAGTACACACTTTGTTCACCGGTATGGCTGGGAACAATAAAAACACCATGCTGAACACCATCTCTCTGGGTAAGAACGGTACCGTTATGCGTCCAGGTGCGGTTCATGAAGCGGTCCTCTTCTTGCCACCGCATTCTGATGCTATTGCCGGTTTTATTGACAACAGTCTGCCGTATCAGAGTAATGCCTTGGTACGGGGCTTGGGTAGTTGAGGCAACATAGTGAGCGACATACATGGGTTTATCGATAAACCGGGAGGTATCGATATCGCCTTTCTTGAGCCGATCGGTTTTTTGCCAAGTGGTTTTAATAACAGGGAAATCGTTTAGGCCACTATCGCGACGGTAGCGTTTTACGGTAATGCGAGATTTACCCAGGTCGCTTTTTCTCCATGAGCCATTGATATTGATTCGATTCTTGATGTGGTTGGTGTAAACCGCATGAATATAAACCGGGTGCCGGAAGGCATCGGGCAATTGTTTCAGTTCCACCACCATGTTCGGGATGGTGTGCATCTCAACGGCGCTTAACGCATGACATCCGGCTGGAGTTGAGCGAATGCTAATCTGTTCATAGCCAACAGTGGAAAGGCTTTCAATCGTAGCGCTTTTACTGGGTGGATTAATCATCTCGGGGCTGAGTCTGGCAATCTCTAAAGCCCGTTCCTGCGGCAAGGCGCATTCAGTCAGACTGGGGAAATCGTCATACACTTCACCGTTGGCGTAGTCCTGCTGGTAGTGAGTGAAGAAATTCGACTCAAGGAGGCTTATATCAAATTGTGTTTGTGTGGGCCAGTGGTCCAGAGGATCAACAACCTCGGCATACAAGGCGTTCTGAGCAGCGTTGGTTTGAGCGAGTTGTTGATGAGGTGCGGCGCAGCTGACCAGAAGGCTAGCCACAACAGCGAGCCGCAATGGTTTCAAGATGGTCATGACCTTCCCCCGATCATTATTTATAACGTAAAACCCCCGATCAAACCGTTGCTAATGTAGCAGTTGGCAGCTACTGAGTGGATACCCTATATGGGGGATGAATAAAAGGAGGGTGCCTGGATAACCAGGCCTGGTTGGGGTGCGGATAGATAAAAAATAATAAGGCGGCCAAGTGGCCGCCTTATTATTGAACGCAAGGTGTTATTCGTAATCGAACGAAAAGTGCTCAGCGCTCAACTGCATGGTGCTTTTGGTGGGCTTGAGAGCCGCTTCGGCATGGCCCTTGGCGCTGGGCAGCATGCGGTCGAAATAGAATTCTGCGGTAGCCAATTTGGCTTTGTAGAATTCTGCCGGCTCTTTGCCGCCATTTTCCAGCTTGTCACTGGCAACACCGGCTTGCAGCGCCCAGAAGTAAGCCATCATGGCGTAACCGCTGTACATCAAGAAGTCGTAGCTGGCAGTGGCCACCATATCGCGATCCTTTGCGGCCACCAGCATGATGCGTGTGGTTAGGTAGTTCCACTCGGCAGCAATTTTCAGCAGCTTCCAGGCGAACGGACGCAGCTTGGGATCACGTAGGTTCTTGGTGCCGAAATCCACCAGTTTTTTGGAGAATTCACGCACACACTTGCCGCGGGAAGACAGCAGTACCTTGCGGCCAAGTAAGTCCAGCGCCTGGATACCGGTGGTGCCTTCGTACAGAGTTGAGATGCGCGCATCGCGAGCGATCTGTTCCATACCGTGTTCTTTAATGTAACCGTGGCCACCGAAAACTTGCATGCCTTCGTTGGCCGCTTCCAGGCCTTTTTCAGTGAGGAAGCCTTTCAGGATCGGCGTAAGGAAACCCAGCTCGCTATCCCAGTGGTCGTACTTTTCCATGTCGTCTTCGAGCATGCCAGCGATCATGTTGTCTGCGTACTGGGCAGCGTAATAAATCATCGCGCGGCCGCCTTCGGCAATAGCCTTTTGCTTGAGTAGCATGCGGCGTACGTCGCCGTGATGAATCAAGCTGTCAGCGATGGCATCGGGCTCTTTCTTGCCGGACAGTGCGCGCATGGACTTGCGCTCTTTGGCGTAAGGTAGTGCCCCTTGATAAGACCGTTCTGCATGGGCCACACCTTGCATTGCCGTACCGATACGGGCGCTGTTCATGAAGGTGAACATGCACTCCAGGCCGCCGTGTTCCGGGCCGATCAAAAAGCCGGTGGCTTCATCAAAATTAATCACGCAGGTGGCGGATGCCTTGATGCCCATTTTCTTTTCCAGGGAACCACAGCTTACGCCGTTGTGTTCACCGATTTTGCCGGGCAAGTACTTGGGTACGATGAACAGGGAAATTCCCTTAGTACCTTTCGGTGCATCGGGTAGGCGGGCCAACACGATGTGGATAATGTTTTCGGTTAGGTCATGATCACCGGAGGAAATGAAAATCTTGGTACCGGAGATTTTGTAAGAACCGTCTTGCTGCGGGTCGGCTTTGGTTTTTACCTGGCCCAGGTCGGTGCCGCACTGAGGTTCAGTTAGGCACATGGTGCCGCCCCAGGTGCCTTCGGTGAGCGGTACCAGGTAATCCTGTTTCTGTTCTTCGGAACCGTGCATCTGGATAGTGTTCATGGCACCCAGAGATAGCCCCGGGTACATGGAAAAGGACCAGTTAGCCGTGGCCATCATTTCCTGTTTAATCAGGCCCAGAGACATGGGCAGGCCTTGGCCGCCCACTTCTACCGGGTGGCTCAGACCTTGCCAGCCGCCAGCGATGAATTCGTCGTAGGCTTCTTTGAAACCCTTCGGGGTGGTCACCACGCCATCTTCCAGTTTACAGCCTTCCTCGTCACCGCTCTGGTAAAGGGGCGCAATAGTGTTTTCACATAATTTGGCCATTTCACCGATAATGGCTTCTACCATATCGGGGGTGGCTTCTTCACCATTGGGCTGAGCCTTGTAGTGACGCTCAAAATCGAACACTTCGTTCATCAAAAAGCGCATATCGCGCACGGGAGCCTTGTAGGTTGGCATAGCAATCACCCTAAGAAAACGGATTAACTGTCAGGAACGGACAGCGCAACAGGGCAGGCATTGTTGGGCAATTCAAGGATGAAGGCATTGACTGCCAAGGCGCCGCACGGTTGGCGTTAGGGTGAATGGGTGTAAACACAATGCTGGGGAAAAATCGGTAAGCGACAATGTCATTATAGTGGTCTTCTACCCGAACTTCTTCCCAGCGCTTTATGCTTGGAGGCCGGCACATTGGCTCAATAACAGCATACTTTGCATGTGCTTTGCGCCGGCCTTATCCGGGAAGTTTCAGCCCGGCCATGACGACCGTGCCGTTTTCAACAGATCTTGCTCTTAGCCGCAGGCCGCTGACACGCACCGTATCACCCACTACGGTTTGTTTTCCCACTTGTTTGGTGAAGATCTCGGCCACGGTCAGTCCTTGCCAGAGTGGTGGAGGGGCTTGTACCCCATACACCGCAATCAATTGCGCTACCGGGGTTTTGCCCAGCACGCTGAAGTCGCCGTAATAACGTTTCTCATCACTGCTTAATTTATGGCATAGGTCGGACAGGCCGGATTTGTGTGATAGCGGTGCGAGCCAGGCAATCAAGTCACCGGCTTCAATTTTGGGGTCATCACTGAGGCTGAGCACCCGCGTGTTGCGATACAAAATCAACGGGGTGCGCTCGTTTTCGCCCAGTTCCCCCAAGCTCTTGCCTACGGCCTTAGCGCCGTCTTCCACTTCAAACTGCATCAAGTAGCGATCGCGAGGGGCGGCCAGGGCCACGGTTTGTTTCGGCTCGGTGGTGCGCGGCACCGAGACTTTCAGTTTGCGGGCGACAAAGCGCAGGCTTGCGCCTTGCCCAAGCAGGGAAATCAGCACCACCACGAGGGTAATATCAAATAGCAGATAGGTTTGTTCCACGCCGGCCAGTAGCGGGAAAACGGCCAGTACAATGGGCACGGCACCACGTAACCCGGTCCAGGCAATAAAGGTTTCTTCGCGCCAAGTAAAACGGAAGGGTAGCAGACTAATCCATACGGATAGCGGGCGGGCTAGCAACATCAAAAAGGCTGCCACGGCGAGGGCATAGGGAAGGTTTTCGATGAGTCGCGACGGCGTCACCAGCAGACCCAAGATCAGAAACATGCCGGACTGGGCCAGCCAGGCCATGGAGTCCATGGCTTTGAGCACATTGTCACCGGTGCCGCCCCGGCGATTACCGGCTACCAAGCCGGTCAGGTATACCGCCAGAAAACCGGAGCCGCCTACCAAATTGGTAATGGCAAACACCATGGCGCCACCGCTGCACAGCAGTAAAGCATGTAGCCCTTCGTTGCTACGCACCCGCAGCAACACTTCGCTGATCACGGCCCCCAGCAACAAGCCCAGCAGGATGCCCAAACCAAACTGTTGGATCAGAGTGACCAGCATCCCCGCGCCCCACTGGGCATCCGGGTCCACCAACATGCCTACCAGCATCAGGGTAATAAAGATGGCCATGGGGTCGTTGAGACCGGATTCGATCTCCAGGGTACTTGCCACACGTTCATTCAGGGTGACGCCAGCGCCTTTGATAACACTGAAAACGGCCGCCGCATCGGTGGAGCCGATAATACCGCCCAGCAGCAGACCCACCCGCCAGTCCACCCCGATTAACCAAGTAGTAAAAGCGCCCACCAGGGCGGCAGAGATGGCCACCCCTAAAGTAGCCAGGCTAAGGGCGGGGCGTAGGCCCAATTTGAAGGTGCTTAATCGCGTGCGTAGGCCGCCATCGAGCAGAATCACCGCCAACGCGATATTGCCAATCACATAAGCGGTGGAGAAATCATCAAACTCGATGCCGCCTAGGCCGTCTTCCCCGGCCACCATGCCCACCACTAGAAAGATGAGCAGGGACGGCACCCCGAAGCGAGCGCTCAGAGAACCCAGTAGCAGGCCGGTGAACATCAGACCGGTGCCGATCAGCAGAAAGATATTCAATGATTCCAAATGCGTTCCTAGTTAAGTGAGAACAGAGTTATAGAGTACAATAGCTTACACGGAACCGGCGGTGCGATTCAGGCCAAGCTCAAAACTCTTTTCGCCACCCAGGCACCTTCACGGTGTTGGGGGGCGCGCCTTCAGCTACTTTATGCGTGGCAGGAGCGGTGGTTGAGTTGCGGCTTGCACCGGCAAGATTACGGTAATCGGCTTGGCGGCGAGGGTTTTCGGTTCCTGCCTATTGCGAGAGGCTTGCAGCGTGAAGCGTACTCTCTATACTAGCGCGCCCGGTTGACTATATTTTGAGCAGCAGGCCAGCCCTGCAAGGTAAGTGCAGCATGGATTTTTCCCAGCGATTTGGCGTGATTGTGATTGGCGGCGGCCATGCCGGAACCGAAGCGGCACTGGCATCCGCACGTATGGGCGTTTCCACGCTGTTGCTTACTCACAACATTGAAACCCTGGGTCAGATGAGCTGTAACCCAGCCATCGGCGGCATCGGCAAGAGTCATCTAGTCCGTGAAATTGATGCTTTGGGCGGGGCCATGGGCCGTGCCACTGATAAAGGCGGTATCCAGTTTCGCGTCCTCAATGCCCGTAAAGGCCCAGCAGTGCGCGCCACTCGTGCCCAAGCCGATCGGGAACTCTATAAGGCCGCCATCCGCGGCACCCTGGAAAACCAGCCCAACCTGACCCTGTTTCAGCAAGCGGTGGACGACCTGGTGGTGGAAAACGGTCGCTGTGTGGGTGTGGTCACTAACATGGGCCTGCGTTTCATGGCCGACGCGGTGGTACTCACCGCTGGCACCTTCCTGGGCGGTGTGATCCATATTGGCCTGGATAACCATCAGGGCGGGCGCGCCGGTGACCAGCCGTCTAATGCACTGGCATGCCGTTTACGTGAACTGCCGTTTCGGGTTGATCGTCTAAAAACGGGTACGCCGCCGCGGATTGACGGCAAGAGCGTGGATTTTTCGGTGATGGAAGAGCAGTGGGGGGATAACCCGCTGCCAGTGATGAGCTACTTGGGTAAGGTGGAGGAGCATCCGCAGCAAGTGTGCTGCTACATCACCCATACCAATGCGCAGACCCACGACATTATCCGCAGTGGTTTTGATCGCAGCCCCATGTTCACCGGAGTTATCGATGGGGTGGGGCCGCGTTATTGTCCGTCCATCGAAGACAAGGTAAACCGCTATCCGGACAAAGACAGCCATCAGATTTTCGTGGAACCGGAAGGGCTCAATACCCACGAGTTATATCCTAACGGCATTTCCACCAGCCTGCCGTTTGATGTGCAGCTGCAGGCGGTGCGCTCCATCCGCGGCTTTGAAAACGCCCATATCACCCGCCCTGGTTATGCCATCGAATACGATTATTTTAATCCCCAGGACCTCAAGCACAGCCTGGAAACTCAGCATATGCCGGGGCTATTCTTTGCCGGCCAGATCAATGGCACGACCGGTTACGAAGAAGCGGGCGCCCAGGGATTGCTGGCGGGCCTGAACGCGGCCCGGCTGAGTCAGGGTAAAGACGCCTGGACCCCCCGCCGCGATGAAGCCTATATAGGCGTACTGGTGGATGACCTGATTACCATGGGGACTCAAGAGCCCTACCGCATGTTCACTAGCCGCGCCGAATACCGGTTGTTGCTGCGTGAAGACAACGCGGATCTGCGCCTCACAGAGAAGGGCCGTGAGCTGGGATTGGTGGGTGACGAACGTTGGGCGGCCTTCAACGCCAAACGTGACGGCATGGCCAGCGAAGAGCAGCGTCTTAAAACCACCTGGGTGCGGCCAAAAACGCCAGAAGCCGAGGCGGTGAATGCGTTAATCGAAAAGCCGTTGACTCATGAATACAATTTGCTCGACCTGCTCAAGCGCCCTGAGCTGACCTACGCCAATTTAGCGGAAGCGGTGGCGCTGGCGGACCGCCCGGATAGTGCAGTCATTGAGCAGATGGAAATTCTTGCCAAGTACGCAGGCTATATTGATCGTCAGGCAGACGAAATCGAAAAACTGCGGGCCGCAGAAACCACCGCCCTGCCGGTGGAATTTGATTATGGCCAGGTAAAAGGCCTATCCAATGAGGTGAAGCAAAAGCTCAGCGAGATTCGTCCGCAGACCTTGGGCCAGGCGGGCCGCATTCCCGGCGTCACCCCGGCGGCTATTTCCTTACTGATGATTTACCTGAAAAAACATCACCATCAAAAGAAGGCCGCCCAACAAGCATGAGTCTTTCCAGCACTCTGACCCAGGGAATTGATGCCCTTGGCCTTTCCTTGAGCGACGATCAGCAGCGCTTGTTACTCGCGTATGTGGATCTGTTGGTTAAATGGAACCAGGCCTATAACCTCACCGCGATCCGCGACCCACAGGAAATGGTGACCCGCCATTTGTTGGATTCTCTGGCTGTATTGGCCTACCTGGAAGAAGGCGATACCCTGGATGTGGGGACCGGTGCCGGTATCCCCGGGGTTATTCTGGCGGTGGCTCGCCCGCAGCAAGCCTTTGTGCTTCTGGATTCCAACGGTAAGAAAACCCGTTTTGTCCGTCAGGCCCGCCGCGAATTAGGGTTGGATAACGTGGAGGTTGTGCACGGTCGCGTGGAACAGTACCGTAAAGCCCCATCACAGATCATTTGTCGCGCTTTTGCTTCCTTGTCGGATATGCTGGCGTTGATGACGCCCATAATGACCGATAATACCCGCCTATTGGCAATGAAAGCGGCCAGCACAGAAGAAGAGCTGGCCACCCTGCCGGCGCAGTGGCAAGGGCGCCATCACACCCTGACAGTGCCGGGCTTGGATGAGCCTCGCACCTTGGTGGTAGTGAATAAAGCTTGATAGTGAACGGGGGCCGTCAGGCACCCTGTCTCAAGCGTCAGGCGTAAAATCAAGGAGAACGCAGTGACCACCGTATTTGCCGTAGCCAATCAGAAAGGCGGCGTGGGCAAGACCACCAGCAGTGTGAATCTGGCGGCGTCGCTGGCGGCCACCCGCAAGAAGGTGATGCTCGTGGACATTGATCCACAGGGCAATGCCACCACCGGGTCAGGCGTAGATAAGTTTGATACCGATTACACTATTTATGATGTGCTGTGCGATGACGTGGCTATCGAGCAGGCGGTGACGGACACCCCGGAAGATTCTGGGTTTGATCTGATCGCCGCCAATGGTGATTTGACCGCGGCTGAGGTTCAGTTGTTGGACATGAGTGCTAAGGAGTTTCGTTTGCGTAACGCCTTAGCGCGAGTCCGTGATCAGTACGATTACATCCTTATTGATTGCCCGCCGTCCCTGAACATGCTCACCGTCAATGCGCTGACGGCGGCAGACTCAGTAATAGTGCCCATCCAGTGTGAGTACTATGCCTTGGAAGGCTTGACCGCACTGATGAACACCATTGAGAAAATTCGCATGGTACTTAACCCGAAGCTGCACATCGGGGGTTTACTGCGCACCATGTATGACCCACGCAACAGCCTCTCCAATGATGTGTCCAACCAGTTAATTAGCCATTTCGGTGACAAGGTGTATCGCACCATTATTCCCCGTAACGTGCGGTTGGCGGAGGCGCCCAGTCATGGTGCGCCAGTGATTACCTATGATCCAAAATCCCGCGGTGCGGTTAGCTATTTGGCGTTGGCCGGCGAGATTTTGCGCCGGGAGCAGGCCATCAAGGCCCAGCCTGTCGCAGCGTCATGATGGCGGCATCCGGTAATATTTTTTTTGGCGGGCGGAGTGTGTCCGCAGCGTCAGGCGCCGAGCGTCTGGCGTCATGCGTATCATCAAGGATTAACCATGGCGGCAAAGCGTAAACGCGGTCTCAGCAAGGGCCTGGATGCCCTGCTCAGCAGCAACGAGTCCTACCAGCGGCATCAGGAAGAAGTGAGCCTACAGAATCAGGGCGAAACGAGCGGTGAGCCCAGTCTGCGCCCCCGTGATGGCGAATTGCGCCACCTGCCTGTGGAGTGCATGGAGCGTGGCCGTTACCAGCCACGCCGGGATATGTCACCCGATGCCCTAGAGGAACTGGCTGAGTCGATTCGTGCCCAAGGCGTGATGCAGCCCATCGTGGTGCGCCCATTGGGCGATAAGCGCTACGAAATCATCGCCGGTGAGCGCCGCTGGCGTGCCGCACAGATGGCCGAGCTGGACACCATTCCAGCGGTTATTCGCGAAGTGCCCGACGAAGCCGCCATCGCCATGGCGCTGATTGAAAATATCCAGCGGGAAAATCTCAACCCAATGGAGGAGGCCATCGCGCTGGGCCGATTGAAAGAAGAGTTCGGGCTCACCCATCAGCAAGTGGCCGATGCGGTGGGTAAATCCCGCGCCATGGTGACCAACTTGCTACGGTTGATGAGCCTGGAGACCGACGTTAAGAAGCTGCTGGAGCACGGCGACCTGGAAATGGGCCACGCTCGCGCCCTGTTAGCGCTGACCGGCAACAAACAGGTTGAGGCTGCCCGCACCGTGGTGGCCAAAGGGCTGTCAGTACGCCAAACCGAAGAACTGGTCCGCGATTTTGAAAAAGCCAAACCTGCGAAACCGGCGGCCCCTAAAGAAGACCCTAATGTGAAGGCGCTAATCAGCGACTTGTCTGATCGCTTGGGGGCGCCGGTGCAAATTCAACAACAGGGGAAAAAAGGCAAGCTAGTGATCAGCTATAACAGCTTGGATGAATTGGATGGCATTTTGGCTCACATCAAATAGCAGGCCTGCGTATTGCTGTCCGAAGGGATAATTTGCAACTAGCTGTTTCCGTAGCATCTCGTTAGCCGTGCGGACCTTGATGGCAGAGATCAGGGTTTGGCGATCGCCCCATTTGCGCTATTGCAGGCAGGATGGAAGGCTGAGCGGGGGTATACAAAAATATCTCAATAGGCGGTGCTTTTTCATGAACTGTGTTCAGCCCTGCTTTGTGGAGATCAGGTGAAAGAAAGTCGCCAACAAACCCTAAAGTTTGCCGAACAATCCGCCTGTTACGGTTGCCACTTGCGTGCCAACTCCATATACTTCGCCGCGCTAAAGATCAGGGGTGCTCGAGACCTTAGCGCTTGGTGCGGCATCATTTTGCATCAGCCAAGAGGCTCAAGGTGACCAGCAACGAATTTCAGCCCAACAGAGCATTGTTCTGGGGCTTAATGTGCGCTCAACTGACCACGATAGTGGTATTTGGGTTGCTGGTAACCGGGTTGGCTGGCGTGTTCGCCGGTCTAGTGGCTGTCTGGGGCGGCACTATCAGCCTGATCGCTTATGCTTGGGGTGGCTTCCAGATATGGATGCACCCAGGCAACCGTGCGCCAAAGCGTATGGCTACCGCAGCAATGCGGGCCGAGATGGGCAAGATCGCAATTATGCTATTGCTGTTCTGGCTAACATTCTCCAAGGTCCCTGAAGCGCGGGAAATGAAAATTGCAATGGTTCTGCTGTTAGGCTTCTTGCTAGCCCAGGTTGTGGGTTGGATTCAGGTAGCTCGCCTCGACGGGCAAACAGCAGGGCAAGACAGGCACAATGACTAGCCTGTAGGCATCGGCTCTCTATAGAGGTTTGACATGGCAGCGAACTCCGCCGGCGAGTATATCAAGCACCATCTGGGCAATCTGACCTATGGCAAACTGCCGGAAGGCTATGTCCGTGAATGTCACGGTCATGCGGAGACTCTGAGCCAGGCAACCTGGACCATGGCGTGTAACGGCACCGAAGCCAAAGATATGGGTTTTGCAGCCTTTCACGTTGACTCCTTAGCTTGGTCTGGCGGTCTTGGCATTATCATGTGCCTGTTGTTCTGGTTGGGCGCGCGTAAAGCGACTGCCGGTGTGCCTTCTGGTTTCCTTAATTTTGTGGAAATCATCATTGAGTTTATCGATACACAGGTGCGTGACTCTTTCCACGGCAAGAGCAAGTTGATTGCGCCGCTGTCGTTGGTGATCTTCTGTTGGGTGTTCTTGATGAACCTGATGGATCTGATCCCGGTGGATTTCATTCCGAAGACATTTGAATGGGTGATGGTGACCTTCTTCGGTTGGAGTGCACACGAAGCCTATTTCAAGATTGTTCCCAGCACCGACCCGAACATTACCTTGGGTATGTCCTTCAGCGTGATGTTCCTGATTATCTTCCTCACCATTAAGACTAAGGGTGTGGGCGGTTTTGTGGGCACTCTAGCGTTGCATCCTTTTGAATCCGGCAACCCGGTGGTCAAGGCGCTTCTGATCCCGATTAACCTGTTGCTGGAAACCATTGCTCTACTGGCCAAGCCGGTATCTCTGGGCCTGCGACTGTTCGGTAATATGTACGCGGGTGAGTTTGTATTTATTCTGCTGGCAGCGATGATGGGTACCTGGCAATTCATCGGTGCCTGGCCTTGGGCGGTGTTCCATATTTTGGTAATCACCCTGCAGGCATTTATCTTCATGGTTCTGACCATCGTGTATTTGAGCATGGCGGTCGAAGAGCACTGATTTAAGTAAGTAACAGTTTTTTTAAACCGGTTTTTAATTAAACCAACCAAGCACTTAACGGGAGTGTAAAGATGGAAGGCATTCAATTTCTTGCTGCTGCTATCGTAGCTGGCCTGGCGGCCATCGGCGCAGGTTTGGGCTTCGGCATGATGGGTGGTCGTTTCCTTGAGTCTGTGGCTCGTCAACCGGAGCTGGCTCCGATGCTGCAAACCCGCATGTTCATCATTGCTGGTCTGCTGGATGCTGTGCCAATTATCTGTATCGCTATCGCGTTCCTGCTGATTTTCCAGTAAATCGCGCTTTAACGTTTAAGCCCCGATTTAGGGAAATCTAAAGCAACGCGGATTGAGGTGTTGGCATGAATATTAATGCGACACTAATTGGCCAGGCCATTTGGTTTGCCCTGTTTGTGTTCTTCTGCATGAAGTTCGTTTGGCCCCCGATTTCACGGGCGCTGGATGAGCGTAAGCAGAAGATTGCCGAAGGCCTAAGTGCCGCGGATCGGGCAGAGCGTGATCTGGAACTGGCGCAGGAAAAGGCGACCGCCAATCTCAAAGAATCTAAAGAGAAGGCGGCCGAAATTATTGATCAGGCCAATCGCCGGGCTAATCAGATTGTGGAAGAGGCTAAAGATGCAGCGCGCGCCGAAGGTGAGCGTCTGATTGCCAAAGCCCATTCTGAGATTGACCAAGAGGTTAATCAGGCTCGCGAGCAATTGCGTAAAGATGTAGCTGTACTGGCGTTGAGCGGTGCCGAAAAGGTACTGGGCGGCGAAGTAAACCAGGACAAACACACGCAGTTGCTTGAGCAGCTGGCGGCTGAACTCTGAGAATACGGGTAACCCATGGCTGAACTGACCACCATCGCACGCCCCTACGCCAAGGCCGCATTTGTGTTCGCTAAAGAACACGATGCCCTGGAGCAGTGGGAGAAGATGCTGGGCCTGGCAGCAGCAGTGGCAGGTGATGCCTCCATGCGTGCCTACCTTGACCAGCCGGAACTGGATGACGCCACCAAGGTTTCTGCTTTTGCAGAAGTCTGTGGTGATGAGCTGGACGAAAGCGGTCGCAACTTTGTTGCGCAGCTAACGCAGAATAAGCGTTTGCCGCTTTTGCCGATCATCCTGCAACTGTTCCACGAGCTTCTGGCCGAACAGCAGCAGTTCACCGATGTGGAGATGATCTCTGCATTCGAGTTGGACGATGCTGCTACCGACAAGTTGGTAGCAGCGCTTAAGAAACGCCTTGGTACGGAAGTGAATGTCACAACTTCCGTCGACCAATCTTTGATTGGGGGCGTGCTGGTGCGAGCCGGCGATACCGTAATTGATGGCAGTGTGCGCGGCCGGCTTAATCGCTTGGCAGAGCAACTGAACTCTTGAGTTTGAGGGATTAGAGATGCAGCAACTCAACCCGTCCGAAATCAGCGAGATTATCAAGTCGCGCATTGCGAAACTTGATACCTCCACCGAAGCACGCAACGAAGGTACGGTGGTTTCCGTATCTGATGGTATTGTGCGCATTCATGGTCTGGCCGACGTGATGTTCGGCGAGATGATCGAGTTTGAGGGCGGCATCTACGGCATGGCCCTTAACCTGGAGCAAGACTCTGTCGGCGCCGTGGTGCTGGGTGATTACCTGGGCCTAGCCGAAGGCCAAAAAGTTCGTTGTACCGGTCGTATTCTGGAAGTCCCCACTGGCCCCGAAATGCTGGGTCGTGTTGTTGACGCTCTAGGTAATCCGATTGACGGTAAAGGCCCGATCGAAGCCAAGCAAACCGATGCGGTTGAAAAGGTAGCGCCCGGCGTTATCTGGCGTCGTGAAGTTAACGAGCCTGTTCAAACCGGTTACAAGTCCATCGATGCCATGGTGCCAATCGGCCGTGGTCAGCGTGAGCTGATCATTGGTGACCGCCAGATCGGTAAGACCGCCGTGGCGGTTGATGCGATTATCAACCAGAAAGACTCCGGCATTAAGTGTGTCTACGTCGCCATCGGCCAGAAGCAGTCCACCATTGCTAACGTGGTGCGCAAACTGGAAGAGCACGGCGCGATGGAAAACACCATCATCGTTGCGGCCTCCGCTTCTGATCCGGCTTCCATGCAGTTCCTGGCACCGTTTGCTGGCTGCACCATGGGCGAGTATTTCCGTGATCGCGGTGAAGATGCACTGATCGTTTATGATGATCTGACCAAGCAGGCGTGGGCGTATCGCCAGATCTCCCTGCTGCTGCGTCGTCCGCCGGGCCGTGAAGCTTATCCTGGTGACGTGTTCTACCTGCACTCCCGTCTACTGGAGCGCGCCGCCAAGGTAAACGAAGATTATGTTGAGAAGTTCACCAACGGTGAAGTGAAAGGTAAGACCGGTTCTTTGACCGCTCTGCCTATCATTGAAACCCAAGGTGGTGACGTTTCTGCTTTCGTACCGACCAACGTGATTTCCATTACCGATGGTCAGATCTTCCTGGAAACCGACCTGTTCAACTCCGGCATTCGCCCGGCGATGAACGCCGGTGTGTCTGTATCCCGTGTAGGTGGTGCAGCCCAGACCAAGATCGTTAAGAAGCTGGGTGGTGGTATTCGTTTGGCTCTGGCTCAGTACCGTGAACTGGCTGCATTCGCTCAGTTCGCTTCCGACCTCGATGATTCTACTCGTGAGCAGTTGGAGCATGGTCAAGCCGTTACCGAGCTGATGAAGCAGAAGCAGTACAGCCCGATGAGCGTTGCTGAAATGGGTGTTGTGCTGTACGCCGCTAACGAAGGTTACCTAAAAGGTATGGAAGTCGAAAAAATCGGCGCCTTTGAAGCTGCACTGCTGGACTACATGAACAGCGAAAAGAAAGCGTTGATGGATAAAATCAACGAGAAGGGTGACTACAACGGCGAGATCGAAGCTGAGATTAAAGAATCTCTCGATCAGTTCAAAGCTACCCAGACCTGGTAATTCGCTGATAAAGGAACGTTCCTATGGCCAGCGGTAAAGAGATCAAAGGCAAAATTGCCAGCGTCCAGAGCACGAAGAAAATTACTCGTGCAATGGAAATGGTAGCAGCCTCCAAGATGCGTAAGGCGCAAGAGCGTATGACGGCCAGTAAGCCGTACGCCAGCCGTATGCGTCAGGTGGTTGCTCACCTGGCTAACGCCGATCTGGAATACCGGCACGTTTACCTGCAAGAGCGGGAAGTTAAAAACGTTGGCTACATCGTAGTGAGCTCCGATCGGGGCCTCTGCGGTGGCCTCAACGTGAACCTGCTCAAGAACGTCGTCAAAAGCGCGAAGGCATGGGAAGAAAAGGGTGCCAAAACCAGCTACTGCGTAGTCGGTTCCAAGGGCATGTCTTTCTTCAAGAGCGTTGGCGGCAATGTGGAAGCGAATATCACAGGCTTGGGGGATACCCCGCACCTGAATGATTTAATCGGTTCCATCAAGGTGATGTTGGATGCCTACGAAAGCGGTGCAATCGACCGTTTGTACATCGTGTACAACGAATTCGTGAACACCATGACCCAGTCGCCCAAGAATATTCAGTTGCTGCCGCTGGAAGCGGGTAGTGATGAAGAGCTGAAGCGCCACTGGGACTACATTTACGAGCCAGCCCCGAAAGAGCTGCTCGACGAACTGCTGGTGCGGTTCATTGAGTCTCAGGTGTATCAGGGTGTGGTTGAAAACAATGCCTGTGAGCAGGCAGCACGTATGATTGCCATGAAGGCTGCCAGTGATAACGCTGGTGACATCATTCGTGATCTGCAATTGGTGTACAACAAGGCACGCCAGGCTGCTATTACGCAGGAAATCTCCGAAATCGTTGGTGGTGCTGCTGCGGTTTAATCGTCAAGCAGATTAACGTGGCAAAAACGCAAGTTAAGAGGATGCAAGCATGAGTAGCGGTCGTATTGTTCAGATCATCGGTGCCGTGATCGACGTGGAATTTCCACGCGAAGCCGTACCGAAGGTATATGACGCCCTCTCCGTGGACGGTACTGAAACTACCCTGGAAGTTCAGCAGCAGCTGGGCGACGGTGTAGTGCGGACTATTGCCATGGGCTCCACCGAAGGTCTGAAGCGCGGCCTTGGCGTGACTGATAACGGTGAACCGATTCAGGTTCCTGTGGGCACCAAAACCTTGGGCCGTATCATGGACGTGCTGGGTCGCCCGATTGATGAAGCGGGCCCCATCGGTGAAGAAGAGCGTATGCCGATTCACCGTGCAGCGCCTACTTATGCGGATCAGGCAGCCACTAACGAACTGCTGGAAACCGGCATCAAGGTAATCGACCTGGTTTGTCCTTTCGCCAAAGGCGGTAAGGTTGGTCTGTTCGGTGGTGCGGGTGTTGGTAAAACCGTAAACATGATGGAGCTGATCCGGAACATCGCGATTGAGCACTCCGGTTTCTCCGTGTTTGCTGGTGTGGGTGAGCGTACTCGTGAGGGTAACGACTTCTACCATGAAATGAAGGACTCCAACGTACTGGATAAAGTATCGTTGGTGTACGGTCAGATGAATGAGCCGCCTGGTAACCGTCTGCGTGTAGCGCTGACCGGTCTGACCATGGCCGAGAAGTTCCGTGACGAAGGTCGCGACGTACTGTTCTTCGTGGATAACATTTACCGTTATACGCTGGCGGGTACGGAAGTATCTGCACTGTTGGGCCGTATGCCTTCAGCGGTAGGTTACCAGCCGACTCTGGCGGAAGAGATGGGCGTTCTGCAGGAACGTATTACTTCCACCAAGACCGGTTCCATTACCTCCGTTCAGGCGGTATACGTACCTGCGGATGACTTGACTGACCCGTCTCCGGCCACCACCTTCGCGCACTTGGATTCCACTGTATCCTTGAGCCGTGATATCGCGTCTAAGGGTATCTACCCGGCGATTGACCCGCTGGATTCCACTTCGCGTCAGCTGGATCCGCTGGTTATCGGTCAAGAGCACTACGACATTGCACGTGGCGTTCAAACCGTACTGCAGCGCTTTAAAGAGCTGAAAGACATCATCGCTATTTTGGGTATGGACGAACTGTCAGAAGACGATAAACTGATTGTATCTCGTGCCCGTAAGATTGAGCGTTATTTGTCTCAGCCGTTCTTTGTGGCCGAAGTATTTACTGGTTCCCCGGGCAAGTATGTTTCCCTGAAAGACACCCTCGCGGGCTTTAAGGGCATCCTTGGCGGTGATTACGATCACATCCCGGAGCAGGACTTCTACATGAAGGGCTCTATCGACGAAGTGATTGAAGCCTACAACAAGCGTAGCAAGTAACCTGCACCTGGGAGACAAGCAAATGGCGATGACCGTGCATTGCGACATTGTAAGTGCAGAACGCCAGCTGTTCTCCGGCTTGGTTGAAATTGTGGTAGCTTCCGGTGTGGAAGGTGACCTCGGTATCATGCCCGGCCACGCCCCGCTGCTGACCCGGCTGAAGCCGGGCCCGGTACGGGTGAAGAAGCAGAATGGTGAAGAAGAAGTGTTCTACGTATCCGGTGGCTTCTTAGAAGTGCAGCCGAAGCTGGTGACCGTACTGGCAGATACGGCTGAACGCGCTGAAAATATGGACGCTGCAGAAGCTGAGCGTGCTAAAGCCCGTGCCAAAGAAGCGTTGGAAGGCAAGAGTTCCGAAATGGATTACTCCCGTGCCGCTGCAACTCTGATAGAGGCCGTTGCACAGCTGCGTGCCATTCAACAATTGAAGAATAAGCGGTAAGTATCTTTTGCAATTCTTCAACACAGGAAAGGGTAGCCAAGTGCTACCCTTTTTTGTTTCTGTCGTATAGTGAGCGCCCGGTTGGAATAGGTCCTGTGCGAATCAGAGGCGGCACAGTGGTATAACGGTACCGGCATGTAAAAGACAAGGATAGGGTATGAGTCTAGCAGTAGTGATTCTGGCGGCGGGTAAAGGGACGCGGATGAAAAGCGCTTTGCCAAAGGTGCTTCATGCAGTGGCCGGCAAGCCAATGGTGCAGCATGTGGTAGACGCGGCAGCGTCGCTGGAACCAGCCAATACCGTCATCGTATACGGCCATGGTGGCGAACAGGTGAAAGCCTCGGTCACTGGTGAGCAAGTGGCTTGGGCAGAGCAAGCTGAACAGCTCGGTACTGGCCATGCGGTTGCGCAAGCCATGCCTTATGTAAAAGAAGACATGGTATTGGTGTTGTACGGTGATGTACCGCTGATTCGCCCGGAAACACTAAAAGACTTTGTCGCCACGGTGGACGATAGCACCCTGGCGCTGATGACCCTAACCTTGGATGACCCGAACGGTTACGGCCGTATCGTTCGTGATGGTCAGAACAACGTGCAGCGCATCGTTGAGCAGAAAGACGCAAGCGAAGCTGAGCTGAGTATTCAGGAAATCAACACGGGCATTCTTGCCTGTTCACGGCGATTCCTAGAAGAAAGCTTGCCCAAGCTTTCCAGTAATAATGCCCAGGGCGAATATTACCTTACTGACCTGATCGCAATGGCGTCACAGTCGGGCTTGAATGTGCAAACCCTGCAACCCAACGAAGGCTGGGAAGTGGACGGGGTGAATGACAGAGTGCAATTGGCAAGGCTAGAGCGCATTTACCAGCAGGCTCAGGCTGAAACCTTGATGCGTGACGGGGTAACATTGCTGGACCCTTCTCGTCTGGATATTCGCGGCAGCGTACAGATCGCCAGTGATGTAATCATTGATGTGAATGTCATTTTAGAGGGAGATGTCACCATCGAAGAAGGTGTGGTGATCGGTCCTAACTGTATTCTGCGAGACGCCAACATCGGCGCCGGCACCGTCATAGAAGCGAACACACTCATTGACGGTGCTATTGTGGGTGAACACTGTCAGCTAGGCCCCTATGCCCGCTTGCGCCCTGGAACAGAACTGGCCGACAAAGCGAAGATAGGCAACTTTGTTGAAACCAAAAAGTCCTACATTGGCGAGGGTTCCAAGGTAAACCACCTGACCTATATCGGCGATAGCGAGATAGGTAAAGGCGTCAACGTGGGTGCCGGCACTATTACGTGTAACTATGATGGCGCCAACAAATTTCAGACCGTGCTGAAAGACGGAGCGTTCATTGGCTCCAATTCCTCTCTAGTTGCTCCAGTCACCATTGGCGTAAATGCCACTGTAGGTGCGGGCAGCACTATTACAAAGGATGTGGGCGACAACGGCCTAGCGGTTGCTCGAACGCAACAGCGCAACGTGGCTAATTGGCAGCGCCCCAAGAAAGGGTAAGGAAGAGCATTTATGTGCGGAATTGTTGGGGCCATTGGCCAGCGGAATGTGACCAATATTTTGATCACTGGTCTCAAGCGACTTGAGTACCGGGGTTACGACAGTGCGGGAGTCGCGCTGCTCAACGATAAGGGCATCAGTCGTGTCCGTCGTCAGGGAAAAGTGGCCGGGTTGGAAGAGGCGGTCCTGGAAGCACAAACCCAGGGTTTCACCGGCATTGCCCACACGCGCTGGGCTACCCACGGCAAGCCTTCGGAGCCTAATTCTCACCCGCATATGTCCGGTGATGATTTGGCCCTGGTGCATAACGGTATCATCGAAAATTTTCAGGCACTCAAAGACGAGCTTGAAGCCAGCGGTTATACGTTCAACTCCCAAACCGATACGGAAGTGATTGTGCATCTGGTGCATCAGGCGCTGGATAACGGATTGAATCTTTTCGACGCCGTGCAAGCGGTCACAAAGAAACTCGATGGTGCCTACGCACTGGGTGTTATTCATGCTTCTGAGCCGCACAAGTTGGTTACCGTGCGCTCTGGTAGCCCGCTGGTCATCGGCCTGGGGATTGATGAAAACTATATCGCATCCGACCAACTGGCCTTGTTACCAGTAACCAACCGGTTCATCTTTTTGGAAGAGGGTGACCAGGCAGAAATTACAACTAATAGCGTGCGTATAGTGGATGCAGCAGGTGAGCCGGTAACACGCGAAGCTCACGAGTTTGATGGCACCCATGAAGATGCGGAAAAGGGCGAATACCGCCACTATATGCAGAAGGAAATTTTCGAGCAGCCCGCAGCTATTCAGAAAACCTTGGAAGATCGCATTGATAGCCCGGCTAGCCTGATTGAGTCTTTCGGTGAAAAAGCGCCTGCTATTTTCGATAAGGTTAAAACCGTTCAGATCGTCGCCTGCGGTACTAGCTATCACGCAGGTATGGTGGCCCGTTATTGGTTAGAAGACATTGCCGGTATTCCTTGCCAGGTCGAAGTAGCCAGTGAGTTCCGCTACCGCAAGCACGTGGTGCCAGAAGGCACTCTCTTTGTCACCATTTCCCAAAGTGGTGAAACCGCCGATACCTTGGCAGCGCTGCGTGATACTCAGTCACCCAATTATGTGGGTCGCCTGGCTGTGTGTAACGTGGACAGCTCATCGTTGGTGCGTGAATCAGAACTGGTTTTTCTCACCAAAGCCGGTCCGGAAATCGGGGTAGCTTCCACCAAGGCCTTCACCACTCAACTGGTTGGGTTGTTGATGCTCGTGTTAGCGCTGGGCCGCCAAAAAGGCCTGGCCGACAGCGAGATCGAAAAAATTCTGGAAGAACTGCGTCAGCTGCCCAATTTGATCGAGCAGGCGGCGGCGTTAGACAAGCCCATCGAAAAACTTTCAGAGGCGTTTGTGGAAAAACACCACGCCCTGTTTTTGGGGCGCGGCGTGCAATTTCCGGTGGCTTTGGAAGGGGCCCTTAAGCTCAAGGAAATTTCCTACATCCACGCCGAAGCCTACGCAGCGGGAGAGCTTAAACACGGCCCGTTGGCCTTGGTGGACAGCGAAATGCCGGTGGTGTCGGTGGCCCCCAATGATGAATTGTTGGAAAAACTGAAATCCAATCTGCAAGAAGTCCGTGCCCGTGGCGGTGAGCTTTATGTGTTTGCTGATAAGAATGCTCACGTAAAAGAAGGGGAAGGGATTCATGTGTTAAACATGCCCTCAGTGCCCGACACTGTAGCCCCGATCGTTTATACCGTACCGCTGCAGTTGCTTAGCTACCATGTGGCGGTGCTGCGCGGCACCGATGTGGATCAGCCTCGTAACCTAGCCAAGTCGGTAACGGTGGAATAGCCGCCACCCGCAAGGCAATACAAAAAAAGCCCGGCAATCGCCGGGCTTTTTTTATTGCCGCTTTCTCTCCAGTGCCATTGCATACCACCACGGGCACGGGGTGGCGCATAAGAATCAATACCATGGATCGCGCTAACGCTCTTACGGTGATGGCCCCTCTACAAGCCTCAGCCCTTATAAGTGATAAGCCGCCCTCTATTTCAGCAGGTGGCACAAAAGCTGCATAAATTTGGTGCATGATAAAGAGCAGGCAAAGGGGCCAGGCCAGTGAGCGTAGAGAAACCGGTAGCAGCGGGCCGGCAGAACAGTAAGGCCACAGGCAGGCATAAGGGATGGCAAGCAAAACTGCATATGCAGCTTGAGTGCGCCATAACTGGGCGCGGCATGAAAACCGTCATGGCCGAATTGCACCATTATGGACCGCTGCGCGTTCAGCGCCCTTTCTACCCAGAGCAGGACACCGCACACATCTATTTACTGCACCCACCAGGGGGGGTTGTGGGTGGTGATGGACTGGATATCAGCATTACCGCATCGAGCCAGGCCCATGGCTTACTCACTACCCCTGGGGCAACCAAGTTTTACCGCAGCGCTGGGCAAACCGCCCATGTGAGCCAAACGCTCACCGTTCAGGCAGGAGGGACACTGGAATGGTTTCCCCAAGAAAATATTTTCTTCCCTGGGGCACGGGTACAGATGGACACCCGGATCGACCTGCACGGGGATGCCCATTTTATGGGCTGGGAAATTTCCTGCTTGGGTCGGCCGGTTAATAGTGAAGTGTTTCACGAGGGAAAAATCGACGCCCGTTTTCGTATTAGCCGCGACCGTAAACCGCTGCTGATTGAACGCCTTAAGGTGGATCAGCCCAGCCACCTCAATGCGGCCTCTGGGCTGCGTAATTTCCCCATGCAGGCAATATTTGTAGCCACGGGGAGTAATGAGGGGTTGCTGGAGCAGGCCCGTGAATGCATTGAAAAGCAGGCCACCGACATGCCCTGCGGCCTCACCCTGATTGACGACATTCTGGTCATGCGTGTGCTAGGCACTCGCTGTGAAAAAATTCAAGAATTGATGCTTCCCGTCTGGCAATTATTGCGTCAGGCCACCCTGAATAAACCGGCGGTGATACCGCGAATCTGGAACACCTGATAACGGTGTAAGGAAAGGCAAAAAGGTAAAGCATGGAACTGACACCCAGAGAAAAAGACAAGCTGTTGATTTTTACCGCCGCGCTACTGGCCGAACGGCGCAAGGCCCGTGGCGTTAAGCTTAACTATCCGGAATCGATCGCTTATATCACCGCCGCCATTATGGAGGGTGCCCGCGACGGCAAAACGGTCGCCGAGTTGATGGGCGAAGGGCGAACCTTGCTCAAGCGTCAGGATGTGATGGAAGGCGTGCCAGAAATGATCCATGAAGTGCAGGTGGAAGCGACCTTTCCCGATGGCACCAAACTGGTAACGGTTCACGACCCCATCGTTTAAGACGATCCGCTATAGGAGAAGCCAAATGATTCCAGGCGAATACGCTATTCAGAACGGCGACATCGAGATCAATCTTGGGCGGGAAACGCTCAGCGTGGAAGTGGCCAATACGGGCGACCGTCCCATTCAGGTGGGCTCTCACTACCACTTCTATGAAGCTAACAATGCCCTGCAGTTCGACCGAGAAAAAACCCGAGGCTTCCGGCTCAATATTCCGGCCGGCACCGCCGTGCGCATTGAGCCAGGGCAGAGCCGGACAGTAGAGCTGGTGGCGTATGCAGGACAAAGAAAAGTGTACGGGTTTCAGGGCAAGGTCATGGGGCCGCTTTGAATCGCACCTTTCTTTAGGGCCGAACTTGCCCGTGAAAATCGCGCCATGGGAAGCAGGCCGGCGCCTGTACAACACCGCATTTCGGAAAGGCTGCCGATAACCAGCCGGTAGATGCAAGAACAGGAGAATCATCGTGGCAACAATGTCCAGACAAGCCTACGCCGACATGTTCGGGCCCACCACAGGTGACCGGGTACGCCTGGCCGATACCGATCTGTGGATCCAGGTAGAAAAAGATTTCACCGTCTATGGTGACGAAGTGAAATTTGGCGGCGGCAAGGTAATTCGTGATGGCATGGGCCAATCCCAGCTGCCTTCGGCGAAGGTTATGGACCTGGTCATTACCAATGCCTTGATCCTCGACTACTGGGGAATCGTTAAAGCGGATATCGGTATCAAGAGCGGACGAATTGCAGCCATTGGCAAGGCGGGTAACCCGGATGTGCAACCGAATGTGGATATCATTGTTGGCCCCGGCACCGATGTGATTGCTGGTGAAGGCAGCATCATTACGGCGGGGGGGATTGATTCGCATATCCATTTTATCTGCCCGCAGCAGATCGACGAAGCATTAGCATCCGGGGTCACCACCATGATCGGTGGCGGCACCGGGCCCACCACCGGCACCAATGCCACCACAGTGACGCCCGGGCCCTGGAACATGGCCCGAATGTTGGAAGCGGCGGATTGCTTTCCAATGAATCTGGGGTTCCTTGGCAAAGGTAACGCCAGCTTGCCGGAATCCCTGAGCGAACAGATCAGCGCCGGCGCCATTGGCCTGAAATTGCACGAAGACTGGGGCACCACCCCCGCCTCAATCGACAACTGCCTTTCGGTTGCAGAAGAAACGGATACTCAAGTGGCGATCCACACCGACACCTTGAACGAATCCGGCTTTGTGGAAGACACCATCGCCGCGTTCAAAGATCGCACCATCCATACCTATCACACCGAGGGAGCCGGGGGCGGCCATGCGCCGGATATTATTCGCGCTGCTGGGCTTGCCAATGTGCTGCCTTCGTCCACAAACCCGACGCGACCTTACACGGTGAATACCGCCGATGAGCACCTCGATATGCTCATGGTCTGTCACCATTTGGATCCGAGTATTCCAGAAGACGTAGCGTTTGCTGAATCCCGCATTCGCCGCGAAACCATTGCCGCGGAAGACATCCTTCATGATCTTGGTGCGTTCTCCATGATTGCCTCAGACTCCCAGGCCATGGGGCGTGTGGGCGAAGTGGTGATGCGCACCTGGCAAACGGCCCACAAGATGAAAGTGCAGCGCGGTTCCCTAAAAGGCGACCCATCCGAACATGATAATTTTCGCGCCAAACGCTACGTAGCCAAGTACACCATCAACCCGGCATTAGCCCACGGCATGGCCCATGAAATCGGCTCGGTGGAAGTGGGCAAGCTCGCCGATTTGGTGCTGTGGAGCCCGGCCTTTTTTGGGGTGAAGCCCAACCTCATCATTAAGGGCGGCATGATCGCCATGGCCAAAATGGGCGACCCTAACGCATCCATCCCTACACCCCAGCCAGTCCATTACCGCCCCATGTTTGGGGCCTACGGCAAGGCTCGCCAAGCCACCACAATGACCTTCATTTCCCAGGCCGCCATGGATGCGGGTATCCCTGAGCAACTCACATTAGCCAACCGCATTGGTGTGGTGAAAGGCTGTCGCACAGTGAAAAAGAAAGACATGTTGCTCAATGATTGGCTGCCACACCTGGAAGTGGATCCACAGACCTATGAAGTACGTGCCGATGGCCAGCTGCTAACGTGCGAACCGGCGGAAGTGTTGCCAATGGCGCAGCGCTATTTCTTGTTTTAACGCATTGTTTACGAGACAAGCATGATCGAACTGACGAAAAAAATTACCGATACCGCCGCGCTGGAAAAAATCGATCCGGCGAGACTAAAAACCCTCAGCCTACCGCTCGATGCACGGATCAAAAGCCGGCAAAAAGTGCAGCTGACATCCGGCGAAGGCGTGGGCCTATTCCTGGAGCGAGGCACCCTGCTTCGCGGTGGGGATGTGCTTACCAATGCAGACGGAGAGTTGGTCAAGGTGTTGGCCGCCAACGAAACCGTTTCCACCATTGTTTGCAGTGATGCACTGATGCTAACCAAGGTGGCCTATCACCTGGGCAACCGTCACGTTCCGCTGCAGATCGAAACCGGCTTTGTTCGTTACCAGCACGACCATGTGCTCGACGACATGGTGCGTCAGCTTCCGGGCGCCGACACCTGCGTGGACGTACAGGTTGAGCAGGCACCCTTCGAACCGGAAGCGGGTGCCTATCAGCAAGGCGGTGGCCATTCCCATGGCCATGCGCACAGCCATTCCCACGAAAAGCCACACTCGCACACTCACAACCACTGATTTCTCACGGTGCCAAAGGGCACTGGTACGTTAAAGGAGCACAGCATGAACAACACAAAACATAAGCTTACCGCTGCTGTTATTACCTGTGGGCTTGCCATAAGCCCCATGGCCGCGATAGCCCATACCGGCGAAGGCGGCCACGTTCATGGCGGCTTTACCGCCGGGCTTATGCATCCAATTACCGGCATGGATCACCTTGTGGCCTTAGTGCTGTTCGGCGCCTTATTGGCCGGTATTCGCCGGCAAGAAAAACGCTTCGCGCTGATCGCTGCAGGCGTTAGCTTGGCGGCGGGCTTTGTTGGTGGCGTGGCACTGGGCGGCCATGTGGCCATGGAGTGGTTGATTACCGCATCAGCGTTATCGTTCGCCGCAGCGTTGGCGTTTCCAGCGGGCTCGCGGGGCAAGGCGGCTTGCGTGGTGGCTGTTCTATTGGGCGCGCACGGCTGGGCCCACGGGGTGGAAATGAGCGGTGGCATGGGCGGGTTTGCGTCAGGCTTCTTCGTCAGCTCTATGGTGCTAATGGTAGCCGGCTTGGTGCTAGGGCAGCAGTTACAGCGGATTGCCCCCACTCTGCGCGCCATTGTGGCTGGGGGTGCCGCCCTCGCGTTAATGCTGCTGGCAGGCTGATCACCCCATGAATAACAGCGCCTTCTTTCGTTTGCAGCAATTGATCAGCCCATCACTGCCCATCGGTGCCTTTACCTATTCGCAAGGCATGGAGTGGGCCGTGGAGTGTGGCTGGATCAAAAATGCGGATGACCTGCATTGTTGGCTCGAATCCCTGCTGCAAAGCAGCGTCCAAACCTTGGAATTACCGGTACTAGCGCGGCTCCATCACGCCAGTTGCCATCAGGATCGTGAAGCCTTTACCCATTGGGCGCACACCCTGTTGGCCTGGCGAGAAACCCGTGAGCTACGCACGGAAGAATGTCAGCGTGGCCACGCCCTCACCATGGTACTGGACAGGCTCCCAGACGCTGCGAATTGGCCAGAGCTGCAGCAACCCGAATGGCGCCATGCGCTGGCGCAAACCCAATTAGCAGGTTTCGCCCTGGCGAGTGCCCGCTGGGGCATCGAGCTGCAGCAAGCGCTCAACGGTTACCTATGGAGTTGGCTGGAAAACATGGTGATCGTGGCCGTGAAGTTAATTCCTCTTGGCCAGAGTGATGGGCAGAGAGAGCTCTATCGTTTCAGTGATCAATTGGCCGCGATTACCCAGCACGCCCTGGCCATGGATGACGACGATATTGGCTCCTCCTCTCCCGCCATGGCCATCGCCAGTTGCCTGCACGAAACCCAATACTGCCGGCTCTTCCGATCTCGCGTTAATGCTGCTGGCAGGCTGATCACCCCATGAATAACAGCGCCTTCTTTCGTTTGCAGCAATTGATCAGCCCATCACTGCCCATCGGTGCCTTTACCTATTCGCAAGGCATGGAGTGGGCCGTGGAGTGTGGCTGGATCAAAAATGCGGATGACCTGCATTGTTGGCTCGAATCCCTGCTGCAAAGCAGCGTCCAAACCTTGGAATTACCGGTACTAGCGCGGCTCCATCACGCCAGTTGCCATCAGGATCGTGAAGCCTTTACCCATTGGGCGCACACCCTGTTGGCCTGGCGAGAAACCCGTGAGCTACGCACGGAAGAATGTCAGCGTGGCCACGCCCTCACCATGGTACTGGACAGGCTCCCAGACGCTGCGAATTGGCCAGAGCTGCAGCAACCCGAATGGCGCCATGCGCTGGCGCAAACCCAATTAGCAGGTTTCGCCCTGGCGAGTGCCCGCTGGGGCATCGAGCTGCAGCAAGCGCTCAACGGTTACCTATGGAGTTGGCTGGAAAACATGGTGATCGTGGCCGTGAAGTTAATTCCTCTTGGCCAGAGTGATGGGCAGAGAGAGCTCTATCGTTTCAGTGATCAATTGGCCGCGATTACCCAGCACGCCCTGGCCATGGATGACGACGATATTGGCTCCTCCTCTCCCGCCATGGCCATCGCCAGTTGCCTGCACGAAACCCAATACTGCCGGCTCTTCCGATCATAAGGCAGGTTCAAGAAGGGCACCAAACAAAGAAGAGCATCTAACAAAGCAGCTGCGGCAGCACAGCCGTGAAAAATTGATGTGGGAGCGTGCTTACACGTGAAGCCCAACACCTCGATAGGCACCACACAACGGAGACAACCATGACAACCGATTATAAATCCCCCCTGCGCGTTGGTATCGGCGGCCCAGTAGGTTCCGGAAAAACGGCCCTGCTGGAAAAACTGTGTAAGGCCATGCGCGACGATTACCACATCGCCGTAGTCACCAACGATATTTATACCAAAGAAGACCAGCGCATCCTCACCGAAGCGCAGGCTCTGGAACCGGAACGTATCGTTGGTGTGGAAACCGGTGGTTGCCCGCACACGGCCATCCGTGAAGACGCCTCCATGAACCTGGCCGCAGTAGAAAACCTGGCGCGTAAATTCGGCAACCTGGACGTAGTGTTTGTGGAAAGCGGCGGCGACAACCTTAGCGCCACCTTTTCGCCGGAACTGGCGGACCTCACCATCTACGTCATCGATGTGGCCTCCGGCGAAAAAATCCCGAGAAAAGGCGGCCCCGGCATTACCAAGTCAGATCTGCTCGTCATCAACAAAATCGACCTCGCACCGATGGTGGGCGCCGATCTCGACATCATGGCATCAGACACCAACCGCATGCGCGGACAAAAGCCCTGGGCGTTTTCCAATTTAAGAAATGATGTGGAGGGGCTGGAGAAAATTATTGGGTTTGTTGTAGAGGAAGGAATGCTGGTGAGCCATTCGGAGAAAGCGGTAAGCGGTTAATTATGAATGAACAGCGCAAGCCCGGCTAAGCCGGGCTTTTTTGTGGCTATGAAAACCCTCTACACAGGAGCACCGCTGGTGAAACCATAGCCGCCATTTATTGAATGGCTTTGCGCAGCCAGCCACGGGCTTGATCAAGTAGATTTACGGGCTTGTCAGCAATGAAACCCGGAATATCTGTGGCTCTATTACTCATAGCGTTCTCCTTACCCATAGCTGGCTTGGGCTATGGAAACCCGTGCTCAACAGAACGGGGCGCAAATGCGTGTAGGCGATATCTCAAAATTCGCTAAGCCGTTGATCTTTGTCTCGAGTTGCGACTTAAATGTGCATGGAGCCCCCCGGAAATAGGCCGCTCGTTCGAGTTTTGTCAGATGCGAAAGGTTCTCGCTTCTTGGGTAAGTTGCTAAATGCTATGGGTTTATCGGAATTATATACGGTGGCCTGTTAAGAATTATGTCGAAAAAAGATATGTCGAATCGTTCGACTGAATACGCTGTTAGCAGTCTTCAAGGAAGTATTGTGCAACCGAAAAATATAGTAGAAGAAATTATAAGTCAGTTCGAAGGTGTTATTCCAAAAGCAAGTTGGGGTGAAACATCGCTGTTCTATAACCCAGGTAAAATACTCCCGAACGGGGTATATTTCTGCACAATCAAAGAAAAGAATGGAGATAACGACAAAGCATCTGAGTTGGACAGAGAAGGAGCTTTTAGGCTAAGTATCGGTATTAGCAAAATCACCTATGAAAAAAAATTTGGTGTAAAGCCTAAACGGCCTTCCAAAGGGTGCATCATTGATACTGGTCACGATTTCACCGCTCTTGATGAGCTTATGCCACACCCTATATATGGTTGGATGTCTTGGGTGCAAGTATTAAGCCCAAGTGAATCTACGTTTGCCAATATATTTCCTCTAATAGCCGAGGCGCATTCAAATGCAGTCATTAAGTTCAACAAAAAAACTGCTAACAAGTAGCTGCACCGGAAAAAATACTCGCTGCGCTCGCATTTTTCCGGTGAGCTGGGCGTTATGTGTCTGCCCTAGTCCAAGAATACATAGTAGATAAGGTGCTGATTAATGAGATTTCTAAAGCCTCAGGATTACCAGCCTGAAGCAAGAGCTATATACGCGAGGTTAGCAAAGAAGATAGAAGATCTCTTGCCTAACGCGCATGTTGAACATATAGGTTCATCTGCTGTAGATGGGATGATTTCAAAAGGGGATCTTGACATATATGTAGAGGCGTCAAAGAAATTTCTAGATGAATACGAAAGACTCCTTCTAAATCAGGGTTTCGAGAGAAAAACTGACACCTTTCAATCCCAAGAGCTCAGAATGCTTGTTTCGAATGAATTCGATATAGATGTTGCAATTCAATTAGTGGACAAAGACTCAAAATATACTTTTTTCAAGACTTTTAGAGATGTTTTAAAAAGCAGCAAAAAAGAAAGAGATAATTACAACAGTCTGAAGATGTCGTGTATTCCTTTGACCCAAGAGGAATATCGAGAGAAGAAGTCTAAATTTATAAATCGTATACTACAAGGAGGTTAGCAAAAAACAAAATGTGCAGAAATTCGATGTAAAATCAATCAATCCAATAGGAGAATTACTATGTCAAACGATGAATTAAATCTAAGTGAAGAAGAAAGCAAAATAGTCCAAGAAAGTTTAGACAAAATCAAGGGGGTTTTAAAATCGAAAAATATCGATATCAAAAACATGATTGGCCTTGTAAAGACAGATGAGGTAGATGCTACCGCATCGCAAGTCGATATAAGATTCGCTGAGGACAAAATGAATGTTCAAATGAACATGATTGCTTTCGATTAATTGAGGAGGAAGGCGAATGTATCACCTATTAGGAATGGATGAAAACGTGAGGAATATTTACAAAGCTGTTTTTCCTCATATTGGGCAAGGACGTGAAATTAATACAATAGATGATCTTCGCCTTCCTTATTTGGAATTTTTAAGAAAGCAGCAGCCACAATGTCCTACAAATTTTGACGACAATCCGTTTATTACCGATATTGATATTGAGTCTCAACTTGCTTCTTCTTACTCAGAAGGCTCATTAGATGACTTGCAGCAATCAAACTTGATTGGTGAATCCTACGACAACAGAAACAAAAAAAGTCGTATTTCTTTTTCTGCAATTGCTTTAAACCAACTTATGGAAAAAGACTCAAATCTTGCCGCTTTATTTAAATTGGTAATACATAGCATTTTTACAAAAAAATATAGTTCAGAAAATGGAACAAGAGGAACCCATGGAGGTTCTTCGAGTGGAGCTATTGGTGCTATTTGGATTACGGTTAATGAAGGAATCAATGAAATAGATCTCATGGAGCTTTTTCTTCATGAACTAACGCACCACCTAATATTTATTGATGAGTTGAACTATCCTCAGTTCAACTATAAGGAAATAAAGAAGAAAGAAAACTATGCGTATTCTGCAATCCTTAATTTGAGCAGGCCTCTTGATAAGGTAGTTCATTCTATAGTTGTGGCTACAGAAATCGTCTTGGCACGTGAACACATACTTAGCAGTTCTCAAGAAAGAAAAATACATCCATCAACGGAGAAAATGAAAGAAGATATTTATAAGTCCATAGAAAGCATAGAGGCCTTGAAAAATATAGAAAGTATATTGAAGCCCCGAGCATTTGACCTACTTGATCATTGCTTGCAATCTCTCGACGGAGTGCAATCATGAATAATGATAACGGTTGCAATACTGTTTTTATAAAAGAGATAAATGAACGCTGTAAAATCCTTGAAAATAAATGGAAAAATTCTGGATATTGCGCTGAAACCTTTCCTGATGTTGTATTGGAAACGTTTTCCGGCTTTGATCTCTCGCGACTCTCTGAGCTTAAGAATTTATCAAGCCTGATGGATCTAGAAGAAATATCATGCCTTCAAGAACCTTCTTCATTTTCTGATCTCTATTTTAAAATATACGACAATGGTAAATTTTGGATCGAGATCTTGAATTGGTGGGGCTTGGATATAAATATTCATGACCATAACTTTACAGGAGTTCAGTATCAACTTTGTGGAGAATCACTTAACGTAGTCTATGAGTTTAATGAAAGGGCAATCCTTGACCAACTTTCCGTTGGTGATTTCGATATTAAAAGAATTGAACTTTGGCGCCCAGGCGACCATAGTATTGTACGATCAGGAAGATCAGAGCCTCACAATGTAATTCATCTGGATATCCCCACTGTTAGCTTGCTAGTTAGAACCTACCCAAGATCTGAACTGCCTAATCAAAATAACTACTTTCCTCCATCCATTCGTAGTGATTACTCAATATCGACTCCTAGCTACAGAAAAAAAGTTGCGATAATAAGGTTGCTCAGCAGATCGAGTAAGGAAGAGTTTTTTTCTGAATATGTAAGAATTTATAGCCAACTTAATAATACTGAAAGACTTTTCTTTTTAATAAAAACAATTGATATTCTTTTTTCCGATGAAAATTCCGACTTGGTGGCTCGCTTAGAGCGCGTCGACGATCTATCTGCGCTTGGCTTGTTTGTATCAAGATACTATTTGCAAGCTAATTTTTATTCTACTTTTCTAAAACGCACAAGGGGATTAAGTAGAAGTGAAATTTATCTAGTGGGAGCTTTGGCGGCAACCTTTGACGAACGCAGTTTTAACCGCGTAGTTGAACGTCTAAAAAATATTGACCAATCCGTTTCTCCGATGATGTTGTCTCAGATAGTCGATAAGCTAGACGATAATTCTAAGCCTCTATTTATACAAGGTCTCAAAATGTATAGCCTTAATCTTGAACACATAACAAATCAAAGCACTCGGACGCAAAAAAGCTGCGCCGGTGTTTGAGGCGTTATGGTTCCGGTGAAAAATGGTTTCTAAGTCGAAGTTATTCTCCAAGCTAGATTCATTAGAAAATGAGCTAAGGGAACGCTTGGTGCCTCATCTAGAGAAGGCGGCTGAAGGTAAAAATGATTTGGTGTTTTGTGTAAAGGGATATCATTCAATACATTCTCTAAGATCGTATTCGGATGAAACCACGGAAGAGCTTGTTGGCATTGGTGCTCAAATACTGAGTTTAAAAGAAAAGCTAAATGAGCCATCTGAAGGTTCTATCGCTGAACGCATTTGCTGGTATTGCCACGAATGGGCAAATACAGAAAATCATCACCGTAAAAGTGCCCAGGGTTTAGCACAACAATTTTTAAGTGAAATTGAGCAAAAAACATAACAAGTTTAGGCATGCTCGCCGAGACCTCACCGGATAATGCGCACCTCATTTATTTTGGTGTGTCGTGGTAACTGAAAAACGGGCCTGTGTTATAACAAGCCTATGCTGGGGAGCAAGCTACGTTCCGCAATTTTTGTGGTATAGCTTCGCTCTTTATACCACAAAAAATGCTCCACTACGCTTGCCCCCAGATAGGGGCGTTAGGTTTCGAAAATGTCTCCTTTAGATTTCTACATCGGCTTGGCAATTACCAACATCGTTGTTCTTGGTGGTTGGGCTTTCTCAATTGTCCAGAACAAAGTAGCACTTCGTCGTGAGCGACGCGTATCTCAATTGGCTGCTGCCTACGATACCTTTGTCCGCGTAGGAATAGATGGTGGTCGGCCTGTTCGCATAAATGCGGCTGGGGAGCTCGACGATTACACCCGGGAATTTGAACACGCTGTTGCAACGGTGCATCTCTATGGAACAGAGGAGGAGGCGGAGCTTACAAATATTTTTGTTAGGCAACTTACCGGAAAAAATCATTACAGTGCGGATGACCTCGTCAATGCTCTGCGGAACGATATAAGAAAAGAGATGGGAATGGCTGCGCTCAAGCATGCACCAACATATTTAAAGCAAACTATTACTGATAATCGGGTTCGCCCCACGAATGAAGCCAAAACCTAACAAATTGTTGTAGTTCGTTCCGGCCTGCGGCCTCCACCGGACGCCCTTGAGGGGGCGCCGCTAAACAAAAGCGTTAGATTTTCAGGAGAGTAAGGAAGTATGTATAACCTTTTAGTTACTGCTCGCGCAGGTGTTTGGGACTTGCCTGCATATGAGTACGATAAAAGTAGGTTTTTAGAATATTCCAATGACAAGGAAAAAGCTCTCTTTAAGAATTTTACCGCTGAAAATATTGAACTATTAAAGTCCTTTCCCTGCTTGTTTGCTTACGAGGGTACCGATGATGATGTACGAGTAGGTTACATACGCTCCATCAAGGAAAGAGGCCCAACATTGTTCATTGAGTACGAGTTCGAACAAGATATTGAACCAATTGCGTTTTCTTCCTTAGAACCAATTTTAAATCTTCTGGATTACAGGAAGTCTGAAACCTACAGAACCCATTGGGCTGTCAAAGATGAAGATCTCTTCGAGAGGCTCCATTCAGCAGGGCTAATTGATCCGAAATTTGTTCG
The DNA here is from genome assembly GCF_001010505.1 of Alcanivorax sp. NBRC 101098. GTDB lineage: Bacteria > Pseudomonadota > Gammaproteobacteria > Pseudomonadales > Alcanivoracaceae > Alcanivorax > Alcanivorax borkumensis. Next base: position 3,042,813 of record NZ_AP014613.1, on the reverse strand, counting down.
ACCTGAAGGTAATACAGGTAAATTGGAAGAACTTCGATTTAAAGCTGCTTTTTCATTTCCCGGTGAGCTACGCGATCGCGTGTCAGAAATTGTGGCTTTGGTAAAAGATGAGCTGCCGTCGGGTGCAGTTTTTTATGACGACGACTTTACTGCCCAGTTAGCTAGGCCCAATTTAGACAACCTTCTTCAAACTGTTTATTTAAATAACTCAGATTTAGTAGTTGTCTTCTTGTCAAAGGACTACGAGAAAAAAATGTGGTGTGGCATCGAGTGGAGAGCTGTTCGTGAAATTATCAATAACAAAAGCGATCATTCGCTGATGTTTGTTCGTTCTGATGATTCAGATATACCGGGCGTATTTGCACATGATGGGTATATTGATGTGAATCGATTCAATGATAAACAAATTGCTGATTTTGTCGTAGAGAGAATTCGACTGAATGAACAGGGATAAATCTAACAAACAAAGGCAGGGCGACGCCAAAAAGCGGCGCGCCTGCTTTGGGCGTTAGCGCCGGTGTGCTAAAGCACCGAGACTCTAAGGATTGAGAATGGGCATTAAAGACTGCTTTGCTAAATATGGCGCTACGTTGAAGAATGTGAATTGGTCAGTTTCTGCAGAGAATACAGAAGGTGAGTTGGTCGTCAGCCTTTGGAATCAATTTTTTACGCCGCCGACTAATGGCAAGATTTCATACATAGACAAGGTTAATCGATGGTCTGGGCATGGTAATGCTGAGTTCCGGGAGCGCATTCAGAAAGCCTACGCAACTAATCAGCCAGTCCGCGTGGTAATAGCTCGCACCAATGATGAAAATGCTATCCGTCGTGGAGATGACGCAAGCAAACTAAAAAATCAGTTTCACGTCCGAGAAGACTGGGTCGGAAAAGTTACCCTATGGGATGGGGATAATTTTGAAATCGAATTCAGTTCCAAGTAACCGCATAACAAGGCGCAGCAGTTCGTGGCCTACGGCCACCGGACGGCTTTCAGCTGCTGCTATGCTTTAGCATTATATGGGGGGAGGTCATGGAAGATTTAGCTGAAGGATTCCTCAGAGGGCTTGGAAGGGCTCTTGGTTATGTGTTTGTAAATATTCTCTTTGAGTTTTTCTTTTACTATCTTGGCTGGCCTGTGGTGAAAATGTTCACGTTGGGCGCTTATCCCAGAGGTGCAGATAGATATGGTTGGAAAACAGAAAGCCATGAAGGTGCTTGGGTGAGTGGTATTGGAGTGCTTGTCTTTGCTGTGTCTGCTATGGCCTGCTTTCACTATGTGGGCTTCATATAACAAGCGGTGGCAGGCGGATCAAATTTTCGCTCCTCCGTCGTTACAATTTGCCCGCTGCGCGGGGCGTTATGCGAAAAAGAGGGCAACGCATGGAATATAAGAAAGGCGATAGAGTCAAGCACCCAACCAAAGAAGACTGGGGGCTTGGTGAGGTTGTCGAAAATAGTAACGGAGCAACAGTCCGTGTGTTCTTTGTTGGCGCCGGAGAAAAGACATTATCTCTACAATACGTTCAGCCAATCAAAGTAGAAGGTAACGAGGCAAATAACGCTGTCCTTGATAATCTCAAAATCAGCAAATCCTTAAGCGGCATCAAATATCAAAGCCTCCCTCAATCCATACAGTTTTTCTTAGAGGAATTTCCACAAGGCTTTTACGGAGAAAAATTTAAAGAGCATGAAAGAGATTACAAAGATAAAGCTCATGCCTTAGCGAGTGATCTTTTAGATCAAGAGACTTATTTCCAGCTATTGGAATCCGAAGACTATTCCGAAATAGTGAAACGCGCACTAAAGGTTGCCAACTCAACGAATCTAATTTTTCCGAATGAGAAAATGTCGTTAAAGGATGGGTTGCAATCTCTGGAAGCGCAGAAGCAATTCAGTAAATCGCTGTACTCGCTGCTCTATAGTGAAGAAGAATTAGAGAATCGGTTTGTTGCTTTTGCTAAGGTACTCGAAAATATTGATGCGGCTAAATGGACAACAGCAACCTATTTCCTGTTCATTGTTCACCCTGAAAAACACATGTTTGTAAAACCAACAATTACGCAATACTCGTCAGAATTGTGTGGTTACGAGGTAAATTACAAGCCGCAGTTGAATTGGCTCACTTACAAGTCGGTTCTTGGCTTTTCAGAATATATCAGGTCTGAAATATCGGAGTTGAAACCAAGAGACATGATTGATGTTCAATCTTTCATGTGGTGCATTGCACCCGGAACGTATGGTGGCGCATAACAAGGCCATAACCGGACCCAAAAAGCGCCGCTCCTTCGTCGCTCTGCTTTTTGGGTCCGGTTATGGCAGGCGTTAGCCATCTACTCCGAACCATGGCTTAACTACAGAGGAAGTAATGGAAAGTACACTAATTGAATTTGATGAAAAAGTAGCCGAACTCAAAGATCATGTAGATCAATTAAAGGATTACATTGGTGATATTGCTGTTTCTAAAAAGATAAGAGATGGTTTTAAATCGTTCTACATGCATCTAGATACGTATTCAACTTCTACAGACAATGAAGATATCGAAAAAATTGCTAGCTCAGCAAAATCAGTTGCAGTATACGGGCAAACTATTGGTCAAGGGATAGCTCAGTTCAAAGAAGCAGATAACCAAATGAAAACCCTTGGTTCAGTTCTACTAGATAAGGCATCTTCTTTCAGACATTGGGTAGAAAACAGTCCTCTTGAAACTCAACCAATGGAGTTCATTAATTCAAAAGACTCTAATCTATCATTAGCTAGCTATAAGTCAGTTAAAAATAATATGGAAAAGCTTGCCAATGATCACCTAGAGCATGACAAGAGAATAAAAAGGCTACTAACTGAAAGTGAGTCCAACGCAAATAATCTACTCAACCGGATTGAGAAAATAGAGCGCGATGTAAAAGTTGAAATAGAAAAAATAACGTCTTTGTATAAAGAATCATTGGCTGAAGTAGAGGCTAAAAAACAACAAATAGACGATATTCTAGGACATGTTTCAGGTCGAGCAGTTGCTGGTGATTTTGAAACAAGTTCAGCCGAAGAAAAGACAACGGCAAATTGGTTAAGGTATTCATCTCTTGCTTGCATGGCTTTCATCGTTGGTGTTGTCGGTTATTCTTTTTGGGAAACAACAACTACCGAATTCCAGTGGCAGAATTCTGTTTTTCGTATTGCTCTAGCTATTATGCTTTCAGTGCCTGCAGCATATCTTGCCCGAGAATCAGCCAAACATAGAGAGCAGCAGTATAACCATTTGCAAACCTCGTTAGACCTAAAAGCCATTAGCCCGTATATAGCTTCACTACCAATTGACGAGCAACATAAAATAAAGATTGAGGTTGCTAGTAGACTCTTTGCGGCAAGGGATTATTCAAAAGTTGGGGCCGATCCATACCCAGTCAATGTTCATGAAATAGTAATGGAGATAATTAAAAAACTAGAACTAAATAAACAAACCAAAAGCGATAAAAATGGCTAACAAGTCAATCAACTTCGCGCCTTTTAGGCTCCGGATGCAGAAAAGCTGCGCCGGTTATTGAGGCGTTAAGGATAGACATGAAAATTTATGGGCACGGAGATAATATTTACGATGCAGTTGATGCGGTAGTTGAGCACGGAGTAGCAGCTGTCGAGGGGACGAAGATCCCTGCCGTCAATTATGCAAGTCGTGTTATTGAAGCATTAGCTGTTTATCCAGATGTGGCCGCAATTATTGGCTATCAAAATGTAGTAAATGAGGGTTACCTGTACTATGTCTTTGATGCAAATAAGTTCGGTTGTGGGGATGGTCGTTTAGAAGAAATAATCAATGAAATTGATGAGTCAAATGCCTAGTATCAAGTTTTAACCGCGACAGTAATTCAGATTAGAATACATTGTAGATTTCTTCTGGTGTTTTTTAGTTGTGTCTCTTTCTTGGTCGACTATTAAGTTTGCCTGCGATCCTGTCACATTCAATCTGAGTCAGCTCCGACATACTTGTTCCTTTCGGGAGATGTTGTCGTACTAGCCCATTCGCATTTTCATTGCTGCCTCGCTCCCATGAGTGATGAGGCGTAGCGAAGTAGAATTTCACGCCAGTGAGCTTTTCAACCTGTTTGTACTGATGGAATTCGGTGCCTTTTCCAGTGGATGAGAAATATATAGCAAATACCGAAAATGAATTGGGGGTAAAATTTCCCGATTCGTTCCGAAAAAAGATGATGAAGTCGAACGGTGGTGGCGTTGAAGTATCAACGGATTATTTTGAAATACACCCGTTCTACGATACTTCAGATAAAAAGAGAATAAAAAGAACCTGTAATAGTATTCTTCACGAAACGAAAATAGCGCGTGAGCATTATCGACTTCCTGAAAATTTAATCGTCATCGGTAATAATGGGGGTGGCGACGGACGTTCTTGTCTACAAAACTGAAAAAGAGGGCAGCATTAATAATGCAGTGTACTGGCTAGACCATGAAACAGAAGAGCTAGTGCTTGCAGCAAAGGACTTCGGTGAACTTAAGCAAAGCGTATAACCAATGTAGTCTGCTCTTCTCTGTTTACGAAGAAGCCCATGACAGAAGTGCTTTCTTGGAGGGTTTTGGCTTTAATGGCAGTCGCCCTGTTCCAGGGAAACATATAATCGTCCACTTTAATCAAGGCTGTAATTCAATGGAGTGGCTGGTGGGAGGAAATATCGGTGACGCATAGAGCAATGCCCTACATGCGGCAAGCGCATAATGGACGGCGTTAGGGGGGAGCTGTTCACTTCCTCCTTCAGCGAGGTAAAGCGTTAGCCATGTCTGTGGCTCATTTTTCTATTCTCGCTCCGTGCTTTTACCAGTAACAAGAGCCATTCAGGCCTGATCCAGATGCAACTTTCATCATCTGATCAAGTACGACTACCTTATATCGCTTTCGGTTGTTCGTACGCCTGAATGGCCGATGTCATTAGTATGCCCGGTGGCTTACGTCGCCCGGGTTTACACTTGGACCTTTCCCAGCAGGATGTCGGCCGCATTTTCGGCAATCATCATTGTGGGTGCGTTCGTGTTACCCGCAACCAAGCTGGGCATTATCGAGGCATCGACAACTCTAAGCCCTTCAACGCCTCTGACTTTCAGTTCCGGATCGACAACGGAATCAGGATCGGCCCCCATACGACAAGTGCCAACAGGGTGGTAGATGGTTTCAGCATTTTCACGGATAAAGTCTGTTAGTTGAGCGTCCGTAGATACGGACTGTCCGGGCATAACTTCCCGTTTACTATGAAGCGCCATTGTTGGTGCTCCGAGAATGCGTCGCCCAAACTTAATGGCGGAAATCATTGTTTTGATATCTTCGGGGTCGCTCAGATAGTTAGGCTGAATCAGCGGATTCGCCAATGGGTCAGGGCTTTGCAATCCAATGAAGCCTCGGCTTTTCGGCAACAAATCGCAAATGTGCAAAGTGTAGCCATAGCCTGCCATTACTTTTCGGCCATGATCCTTCAGGTAAGTGGGCAAAAAGTGGAACTGCACATTGGGTCGCTCAGACGAAGGATCCGATTTCACAAAGCCGCCAGACTCGGCAACATTACTGGTAAGAAAACCACGTCGCGCAAAGATATAGGAGAAAAGTGCGCTCACCCCACGGAATAAGAAGCTGGGTGCAACGCCAATGGGCAAACGAGAGTTCGCCGTGTGCATGATCGTGATGTCCAGATGATCGGCCAAATTCTGGCCGACTTCGGGAAGGTGATGAACTAGCGGAATGCCGTGTTTTGCAAGCTCTTTACTATCCCCGATGCCAGACAGCAGGAGGAGTTGTGGTGAATTAACTGCACCACCAGACAGGATGACTTCGCCGCCGGCATTGAGTCTCAGCTGGCGATATTCACTTCCCTGTTTCAGGGTCACGCCAACAGCTCGCTTACCCTCCATAGCCACGCGGGTTACTCGAGCATCGGTTAGCACGTCAAGATTAGACCGGCTCTCAGCGGCACGCAAAAATGCTTGCGCTGAACTCCAGCGCTGGCCATTTTTCTGTGTTACTTGGTAAAGCCCCAATCCGTCTTGTGATTTGCCGTTAAAGTCCGTGTTCACTGGCAGGTCTACGTGAGGCGCTGCTCGAACAAAATCACGGCTCAGCGGGTTGATCGATTTTAATTCGCTTACAGTGAGCTCACCATCTTTGCCGTGGTATGGGTCTGCGCCAAGGCGTTGGTTGTCTTCCACCCGACGAAATAATGTTAATGCACGATCCCAACCCCAGAGGTTGTTGTTACCGGCAACTTGGCCCCAGTGATCGTAGTCGGCTTTATGGCCCCTGATATACACCATGGCATTAATAGAAGAAGAGCCACCAAGCGTCTTTCCGCGGGGCCAAAACAGTTGGCGACCTTTCAAGTGTTCTTGAGGCTCGGTTTCTAGCGCCCAGTTGAGTTTTCTATTGTTGGCGAGTAGAGCGATGCCAATAGGCATATGAATTAGGGGATTTTTATCCCGTGGGCCGGCTTCGATCAGCGCTACGCGTTTTGAGGTATCCGCACTAAGGCGGTTAGCCAACACACAGCCAGCCGACCCGGCTCCTACAATAATGTAATCGTACATAATAACTCTCTTATTATTTGTTAATACTCAGCCTAAAATACGAACAGCAGCATTTATAAGCTGCCGAACCCAGCCAGTATAGGGAGGGAAAAGGAGATGGATGAGAGAATGCCTGTCCTCCATCAAAACCTTATCGTGTGAAAACGAACGGAAGCCATATTCGCCATGCGCCGCTCCGATCCCTGAATGATTGACTCCACCGAACGGAAGATTCGGATGTAGAAAATGCACAACGGTTAGGTTAATTCCCACAGCCCCTGAACTTGTTTGCTCGACAATATGTTTGGCAAAGGATTTATCTTCATCAAATATATAAAGCGCGAGAGGCTTAGGGTTGTCGTTGATTTGTTCAATAACCGAATCGATATCATCGTATTCAATAATGGGCAGAATAGGGCCGAATAGCTCTTCCCGTGTGATGTCCATATCGTTGGATACATTTGAAATCAATGTGGGAGCGATAAAGTTTTGATCAGTATCTATAGCCCCGCCTTCAAAAATTTTCGCCCCTTTAGATTTTGCGTCATCTATTAGGTTTGAAATTCGCTGAAAGTGACGCCTGTTTACTATTCGACAATAGTCAGCGGTAGATTTTTGAGCTTCAAGCGTTTTTCCGTAAACGCGGCCAATTTCTTTTTGAAGCGCTTGGTTGAATTGCGCTGCAATATTGCTGTGCACAAAAACATGATCTGGAGCGATGCACGTTTGCCCGTTATTAGCGAACTTACCCCAAACAATGTTTCTTGCGGCCTTCTTTATATTAGCATTTGGGCCTACAACGGTAGGCGATTTCCCGCCCAGCTCCAGGGTTACCGAGCAGAGGTTCTTGGCGGCAGCTTCCATAACCACCTTGCCTACCGCAGGGCTGCCTGTGAAAAATATGTGGTCGAAGGGCAGGGCTAACAGTTTTTGTGATACAGCAGCGTCGCCTTCAATCACGCTGACTAAGTCAGGCGGGAAGGTTTCGGCGACAATGTTGGCAATGACTTTAGAGGTGTGTGGCGTCATTTCCGAGGGTTTGATGATGACGCTGTTGCCGGCAGCTAACGCTGATACTAGAGGGCCTAGTGCAAGATTGAGAGGATAATTCCAGGGCGCAATAATTAAGCACACACCCTTTGGCTCCGGCCGGACATGGGACTTTGTACCTAATACACCAATGGAGGCGGGCGCCCATTTGGGACGCATCCATTTGCGCAAATGTTTTTTTGCATGTCGAATTTCCTGAAGTACCGGGAGGAGTTCAGTTAATTTGACTTCAGGCGCAGGTTTTTTAAAGTCTGCTGCACACGCGGCAATAATGTTTGATTCGTGGCGTTTGAGCGAATCTCGCAACTTATTAAGCTGCGCTATTCGAACATCCAGAGTGAAACTAGCACGGCGCGCAAGTTGCGCCCGCTGTAATGCAGAAAAGACGGAATCAATTGTATCGGCGGTTGGCGCGTTAGTCGCACCAACCTCAGCCAGATTAGCAATCTTCATGATGAAATTACCTCTTGCCGAATGAGCCTATCGTTATTATGAGCCTGATGGCTAATCTTCATGGAGGACATAGTCCTCTTTTGTGGCACCACAGTCGGGACAGCACCAATCGTCCGGGATATCTTCAAAAAGAGTGCCTGGCGCGAACCCTTCAGTTTCATCGCCAAGAGCTTCATCATAAATATGACCGCAAGTGATACAGATCCATTTACGAAAGGTGGTCTCTTTGCTGGTGGAGTCTTTAGACGACTTTGCCCGTGCGGGTTTGGCTTTAGCCTTTGCTTTGGCTTTATTGTTAGTTGAAGGAGTCGAGGCCCCCGTTGATTTTTGAGGTGAAGCCTCTGCCTTAGGTGGGGTGGTAGCAGTGCGCACTTCTGGGGTGGCCGCGGCAGACGCCGGGGACGCGGAACCGGATTCTATTACTACGAAGTCAGCTTTATCCCTTACTGCACAGTCTGGGCAGGCCCACTCTTCAGGAATCGTTTCCCAAGACGTTCCTGGGGGAAAGCCTTCGTGTGGGTGGCCAGCGACTTCATCGTATATATATTCGCAATCGGGGCATTGATATTTAGCCATTTAAAGCACCTTTGAACCAATATTATTGTCTTTAGTTAATGGCGCCCGACGTACACGCCGGGCGCTGTTCCTCAAAGTGTGAAAGCACGAGGTTTAATGGATGGATTTCTGTTGGTGATTATTTGGCAACGGTTGTATCGGGTGACTCCGAACCCTTTACTCCAAATTTTTGCTCATAGAATTCACGCATTCCCGGCTGAATCTGGATCTTATTAATGTCTCCGTGCGCCCACTCCATCACCCGATCATCCATTAGTGAACGAAACCAGGAGGGAAAGAATGCGACGAAGAACATCCCAGGGTAGCCCGTAGGCAGGGTGGGAAGGTCGCTGAAGTCCCTAAGTGATTGATAAGATCTTGTAGGATGCGCATGGTGATCTGAATGACGTTGCAGATGAAACAGGATGAGGTTCGACATTACATGGTTTGAATTCCATGAATGATGGGGTTTTTGATGCTCGTAACGCCCGTTCGGCAGCTTTTCACGCAGCAGTCCGTAGTGCTCAATATAATTGGCACTGGTCAGCTGCCACCAGCCGAAGGCCATTTGAATGGGCAAAAAGATGAGCATTAAAGGACCGAAAAATGCCAGCAATGCGGCATAAAGCACTACCGTCAAAATCATAGGCTGTAAGACTTCATTATCTAGGCTCCATACGCTTTTGCCGCAACGGCTGAGGCGCTGCTCTTCCAGGCCCCATGCCCGTTTAAAGGCACCAGGAATTTCACGCAGTGAAAACGTATAAATAGATTCGCCCATGCGGGATGTAGCCGGGTCCATCGGTGTTGCTACGTCACGATGATGCCCTTTATTGTGTTCAATGAAGAAGTGACCATACCCGACCACGGCCAGCACAAGCTTGGCCATCCAGCGGTCAAAGGTTTCTTTTTTATGCCCGAGTTCATGGCCTGTGTTGAGTGCCAGGCCATTAACAATGCCTAGAGAAAGGGCGAGAGCTAAAAACTCGAATACCCCTATTGGTTGGGTAGATACCCACCAGGCACTTATAATCAACGCTGCATAATGAATAGGAACGGTTAAGTACGTTAAAACTTTGTAGTAACGGTCTTGTTCAAGCTTAGGAACAACGGATTCAGGAGGGTTGGAATAATCCTCGCCAAGCATGGTGTCGATCAAAGGGACTAGGCCGTACCATAGGATTAATACTAATCCGTACCATATACTCCACCCTGTTTGGGATACGAGATATAGGCCAATTATTGGTGTTGCTGGCCACAGTACAGAAAGAATCCACAAGTGGCGCTTTCGGTCCACATAACCCTCATTATCAGCATCACTTCGTGGGGGCTCGGTTAAAATGTTCTCTGACATTAGGATCACCTTGTTTTATCATATTGATTGTTTCTACAGGCTGTGCGACACCGCGTAATGTTGGTGAGCGGACGAGTTGTAGGTTGTAGGCAGTGGTAGGGTTAGCTAGAAATAGAGGCCAAACAACTACTCCAAAGGGTAGTTTTTGCTCTGTACATAATATCAATATGCATTCATCCCTTAGTACGCAGGTCTTTGGAGGAGATGCAACAGGGGGTCTTGTTGCCATGCTGTGCGATAACTTGGAAAACTGGTGCCTTAGAATGTCTGACCGGATGTGGGCCCGGCAGCGTTTTATTACTCAAGGGTGCATAGAGCGCGGTCGCCTGAAAGCCTCTGCCGAGTCCGAATCAAAAGTTATTCTTTACCGGGCCCCTTTAGGTTATGGCAAGTCTGTGCAAGTTGCTTTCGAGGCGGGCACTCAGGGCCGAGAGGAGGGGGGCGTCGCCTATATCAATACGCGATCGTATCCTGGCTCCGGTGAAATTACGGATTCTTTGTTGGCTGCGTTAATTTTATATCAAATTAAAGGCCGTGAACCCTGGAGCGTTATTCAAAGTAATGATGACATCATTGAGTCACTTCGAGATACGCTGTGTAATGCTAAAAATCCGATAAAAATTTGCATAGATGGCATTGGGGAGGCTGAGCATGGCGTGGGCCTGGTTGAGAATTTAATATGCGAAACCCCCAATAATGTGAAATTTTATATTGCTCCCAGTAATGCTGGAGCGTTGGCGCGCTTGTCTATGATGGCGGGTGTGGTGACATATGGCGCGCATGACCTTGTCTTCACAGAAGAGGAAGTATGTGAGTTGCCGGGAATGCATAGCGCCAAGGCTAAAAATGTTATAGAGGCTACTGGTGGATGGCCCGCACTTGTTGGGCTTATGTGCCACACTTCAAATCCAAACCTCCCCGCTGCGACCTGGCCGGAAACCCGTTCGTATTTCAGAAACAATCTACTCAACGCGCTGCCAAATAATACACGGGACTTTATTTGCAAAGCCGCAATGCTGGAAGAGATCAGCGTTGCCTGCTACGACTACGTATATAAAACAGAAGAGGCCCATAAAGAAATTCCGTTTATTAATGAAAATTATGCGCTCTTTACCCCCACAGAATCTTCCAGAGAGTGCATGGTTATGCACCCGGTGCTAAGAGAGTATTTGCGTGGTTTGTTTGATTCTATTCAGCGAGAGCGTCGCTCATATGTGCTAAAGCGTGTCGCATTTTGGCATTGGCGTAGGGGTGAGTATCTCCATTCAATCAATGCCGCTCAGGAGGCGAGCGATCACAGCTGGGCTCGAGCGGTAAGCGATAGCATTATCTTAGACGTAGCACTCAGGCAAGGCGAAATAGAGGTGCTTCGAACATGGTTCGAAAAAGTGCCGGTTCGAACGATAAAAAAAATCGCGTCCTTAAGCATCAGCTATGCTTGGATCTTGTATTTCAGCCAGCAAGCTCGGCAAGCAGAAAAAATACTGGCAAGCTCCACGGAGTCCTGCAGCAGAGGTTTAGACAACCTTGATGAAAAAGGATGGCGGAAGCTGGTCGACGCGGTAGGAAAAGCGACACAGGATCAGTTTGCGCAAAGCCAAACCCTCTGCCAGCAATGGATTGACACTTTCGGCGAGCGTAACATGGTCGGTAAGGGAGCGGCGCTTACGTGCCAAGCATACATTGCTTCCAGTGATCGTCGCTTTGAGGATTTAGAGCAATTATTGCACAGGGGGGCGGTAGCCAATCAGTCCTCCAATCAACATTACGCTTTTGTTTGGCTTAAAACGGCAGAGCTTCAGGCTGAAATATTTAAAGGTGATATCGCTCATGCAATGAGTATATTACTTGAAGCCAATAAAACAGCAGAGAAGATGGGGGTGTCAAAAACATTTTTAAATAAAATGCTTGGTTCCCTTGAGTTGCAAATTCTGCACGAAAAAAGCCCTAGCCTAATTAGTTATGAGTCTGCGGAAGAGTCATTCAACTTCGCATTAAACTATGGTGTTACAGATATTTTATGGGGTTGCACGCAAACGTTCAGTAGTTTCCTGTACCAGCAAGGGTTAAGAGATAGGGCTATGGCCATATTGGAGCAAACCCGGATAGCTGCCTGCGAAAGAGACCTACCTCGACTTAACATGCTAGCTAAAATACAGCTGGCTGAATTTACGCTCATAAACGATGAGGAATTAGAGCCGCCGATACTTCCTGATGAGAGTGAGCTGACATTTTTGCCAAATCAAAACCAAGCCATTCGCGCACGTATTGCGCTAGTCAATTCAATGTATAGGTTGAGGCTTGGAAAGCAGTTTGGTGTTGCTGAAAAGTATGCAAAAAAAGCATTACAAAGCGCCAGTGCAATTTCAGACGCTAGAACCAAGATCGCCGCCCAATATTGCCAGGCATTAGCGATTTTTGGCCTCGGTTCATCAAAATTAGCGAAGCGCACAATTATTGATGCCGACCAGCTTACGGAACATTTAAGCTGTTATTTTACCCGAGACTGGATTAAAGAAGCATTAATGTCGTTTAGCCCCATTGCTCGGGATCTTTTTGATACGTTGCCAGAAAGCGCAGAGACTAACGCTACAAAAGATCTCGAGGTGAGAAAAGAAGAGGCTGACGCCCGCCCTAAACTCACTAATACCCAATCAACCATTACGATAAAGCAAATTTCTCTGTTGAAATGTGTAAGCAGTGGAATGACGAACAAAGAGATCGCTGAGCGGCTTCTTATAACAGAGGATACCGTCAAATGGCATCTGAAAAAGATTTTCAGCGAACTTAAAGTAACCAACCGGGTTAAGGCAGTGTCTGAAGCTAGGCTACGCGGGCTTCTATAGCACCACGAAAATAAAAGAGAAGATGAGCGAGTGCGCAGCAAGTGGCCATTAATTGATTTTTTAATGGCACGTTAAGGCGGCTATCGACATGGCCTCGGAAGCTCTACACTGGGTCGATCATTGGTTGATCCGGACGCCCCTACATGGCCAACACACATAACCACGCTGTGCCCTCTGGGCGCGTTTGGCCGCTGCTCCCTTTGTTGTTTTTCCTGGTGGTGTTTCTTGGTAGTGGCTTGTACTACACCGCTGCCGATACTGACTTTGCTTTCTACCAGATAAAGGCGCCAGTGGTGGCCATGGTCGCTATTGTGTTGTCCATGTTGATGGCGCGATTGGCCGGGCAGCGATTAAATACCAGTGTGGAGCGCTTGGTGGCGGGGATCGGCCACCCCAACATTATTCTCATGTGTTTAGTGTTTCTGCTGGCCGGCGCTTTTGCCAGTGTCAGCGTTAGCATTGGCAGTGTGGAGGCCACTGTCCAACTTGGCCTGAGCATTATTCCTTCCCAGTGGGTGCTGCCTGCCCTATTTCTGATCTCTGCTTTTATCGCCACCGCCATGGGTACGTCCATGGGCACCATTGCGGCAACGGCTCCCATTGCGGTCGGCTTTACCGGCGCTACCGGGTTGCCCATGTCACTGGCGTTGGGCGCGGTGGTGGGTGGCGCCATGTTTGGCGATAACCTGTCGATGATCTCCGATACCACCATCGCGGCTACACGTAGCCAGGGTGTGTCGTTGAAGGACAAATTTCGGGTCAACATCTGGATTGCGGTGCCGGCGGCCTTACTGACTCTGGGCTTGCTAATCGTATTGGGCGGTGGTGAGCACCAGGTAGAGAGCAAACCTTTTCAGGTTGCTCTAGTGGTGCCTTACCTGTTGGTGTTTGGTTTGGCACTCAGCGGCCTTAATGTACTGGCGGTACTGATCATCGGTATTGTCGCTGCAGGCGCCACCGGCATAGCGATGATGGACGATTATAATCTGGCCACCATGAACGGCGCGATCTATGAAGGCTTCCAAGGCATGTTCGAGATCATGCTGTTGTCCATGTTGATTGGCGGCTTGTCTCAGCTGATGACCGACCAGGGCGGTACCCGCTGGGTTATTGAGCGCATTCATGGCTTGACGCGCTGGCTTAGGCTGCCGTTGCAACGTGCCGGTGAAATGGGCATTGCCCTGCTGGTGGTGTTTGCGAATGTGTTTGTGGCCAACAATACCGTGGCCATTGTGCTGACTGGGGAGATGGCCCGTGATATTGCCACTGACCATGGTGTGGACTTGCGCCGTTCTGCCAGCATGCTGGATATTTTTTCCTGCGTGGTGCAAGGCTTAATTCCCTATGGGGCGCAAGTGTTGCTGGCCTGCTCCATTGCCAAGCTTTCACCGTTGGCGTTAATCGGTTCTATCCATTATTGCTGGGTTCTGGCCATTGTCGGCATTGTCGCGATCACCATTAACCGGCCTAGGTTGAATTTTGTAAAGTGACAAAAAATTAGACTTCAAAAAAATTTATTTTTTAAGGATAAATAACGTGGCAGGAACAAGTTTACTGATGTTGCTGGATGACATCGCCGCAGTGCTTGATGACGTGTCGGTGATGACCAAGGTGGCAGCCAAGAAAACCGCCGGGGTGCTGGGCGATGACTTGGCGTTAAATGCGGAGCAGGCATCGGGCGTGCGTGCAGAACGAGAGCTTCCTGTGGTGTGGGCCGTGGCTAAAGGTTCCATGCGCAATAAATGTATTCTGGTTCCTTCGGCGTTGTTGATCAGTGCTTTTTTGCCTTGGTTGATCACTCCATTGTTGATGTTAGGTGGTGCTTACCTGTGCTATGAAGGGGTGGAAAAACTAGCGCATAAATTTTTTCATGGAGCGGAAGAATCTCAAGAGCATAAAGAAAGAATTCAAGCCATGATTGATCCGAAAGTGGATTTGGTCTCTTTTGAAAAAAATAAAATTAAAGGAGCTGTTCGAACGGACTTTATCTTGTCTGCAGAAATTATTGTTATTGCTCTGGGAACAGTACAGGCTGCGCCTTTTTTACAGCAAATTATGGTGATAAGTCTTATCGCGGGGGCCATGACCATCGGCGTTTATGGATTGGTGGCTGGCATTGTTAAGTTAGACGATGCGGGTTTGTATTTGATTGAATCGGGTAAAGAAAAAAATGAAAAAATTCGGTCTTTTTTAGGAGGGATGCTACTTAGTTTTTCCCCTAAGCTAATGAAGTTTTTATCCGTGGCAGGAACGGCTGCTATGTTCTTGGTAGGCGGGGGTATTTTGCTTCATGGCTTGCCAATGAGTCACGATACTTTGCATTATATAGACGAACTAATGGTGGCCTTTCCCATGGCCGCTGTGCTAAGCGTTTTGATGCCCATGCTTGTAAATGTAGTGCTGGGCATTGTCGCTGGCAGCATTGTTTTGTTTGCAGTAAAGGGCGTTAATTTTTTGAGAAAAAAATAAGAAAAAATTGGAAAAGCGAGAAAAAATTCTCGCTTTTCATGTGCGCTATTGAAAATAGGAAAGATATTTTCCGTAACCCTTTTGGGTCATTTCCTCCAGAGGAACAAATCGCATTGCAGCAGAGTTCATGCACCATCGCTTGCCTGTAGGTGCTGGGCCGTCATCAAAGACATGGCCCAGATGCGAGTCTGCGTAGCGGCTGCGCACTTCGGTACGAGTGGTGAACAGTGTGTTGTCTTCATGAGCGGTGATAAAGGCCTCATCTATAGGTTGGGTAAAGCTCGGCCAGCCTGTGCCAGATTGGTACTTGTCTGTTGAAGAGAAGAGTGGCTCGCCACTGATCACATCCACATAAATGCCTTTTTCTTTGTTATCCCAATAGGGATTGTGAAAAGCGCGTTCGGTGGCGTCTTCACGGGTCACCTTATAGGTAAGTTTTGGTAACGTTTTTTGTAAATCCGAATCACTTGGGCGCTCAAATTTATCTGCTCCCTGCCAGGATTGTGTTACGTCTTTTACAAGCCAAGGGCGGTGATCTGGATCATCCCAGTGCTCTTTTAGAAACTGGTCGCGACCGGATCGATAGCGGTAATACTTGTACTTGAGCGAGTGGGTTTTGTAGTAGTCCTGATGGTAATCTTCTGCGGGATAAAAGCTATCTAGCTTGGTGATTGCTGTGACGATGGGTTTTTTAAAGGGGCCACGTTCTTCCAGTTCCATCCTTGATGCTTTAGCAGCCTCTTTTTCTTCATCGGTTTGATAAAAAATTTCGCTGCGATACTGGGTGCCCCGGTCCACGAATTGTCCGTTGGCGTCGGTGGGGTCGATATGGCGCCACAACCAGGTCAGTAGGTTGTCGTAGCTAACCACTTTGGGGTCATAGATGACCTTTACGGCTTCGGTGTGCCCGGTGCTGCCAGCGGCTACTTGTTGATAGCTGGGATTGGTGACGTCGCCACCCGCATACCCGCTGATAACGTCGCTAACGCCGTTC
The DNA here is from genome assembly GCF_001010505.1 of Alcanivorax sp. NBRC 101098. GTDB lineage: Bacteria > Pseudomonadota > Gammaproteobacteria > Pseudomonadales > Alcanivoracaceae > Alcanivorax > Alcanivorax borkumensis. The sequence continues at coordinate 3,026,540 of NZ_AP014613.1, read as the reverse complement.
AGTTGCTCAAAATCGGACTCGGTACACCAGAAACAGCCACCGGCAAAATAGGCTTCGGCGGCTAGGGATGGTGCGCTGATTATCAGCAACCCCATTAATGTAATCATTCGCATAAGTGCTTACCTCCTGCCTGTTGGATGCAGCCGGTCGTGATTTGTTGCAAACCGTTATGGCTTACATCACCGGTATGTGTAAACGGACAGGGAGCGGAGCCCGAATCTGTCATGGTACCAGCCTGACATAAACCGGGGGCAATGCCGTGAAGAGCAGGCAAGGGCTGGCGATTATTGGTCTGTGGATAATGGCTGGCTGGTGTTTGGCGCAGGGCCCGGCACTTCAGCTAGCGCAGACATATCAGCAGGGAATGGCCCTGGAGGGGTACTGGGTCAGCGAAAAGCTGGATGGGGTGAGAGCTTACTGGAATGGGGAGCACTTGATCAGTAAAGGGGGGTATGTGATCAATGCCCCGGCTTGGTTTGTGCGCGGTTACCCGAGTACGCCTATGGACGGGGAGTTGTGGATGGGGCACGGGCGTTTTTCGGCTGTTTCTGCAGCGGTGCGGCGGGTGCAGCCCAACGCTGAGGAGTGGCGGCACATTCGATATAAGGTGTTTGATTTGCCGGCCAGTGGTGCGCCATTCTCACAGCGTATTCAACAAATGAAGGCGCTGGCGTCAGCCAGCAATGGCTATACCTTTTCCGTCATAGAACAGCAGCCGGCCTCAAGTCACGCGGCATTATTACAGCGGTTAGACAAGGTGATGGCGGCAGGGGGGGAAGGGCTGATGCTGCATCACGGCGATAGCCTGTACCAGGCGGGCCGCAGTGATGCGGTGTTGAAAGTGAAGACCTATCAAGATGCGGAAGCGGTGGTGATTGGCTACACAGCAGGCAAGGGGAAATACCGTGGCATGATGGGGGCGCTGGTGGTTGAAAGGGCGGATGGTCGGCAATTCAAGCTGGGGACCGGCTTTACTGATAAACAGCGCAAGGCACCGCCGCCCTTGGGGGCCACAGTGACTTACAAGTATTTCGGAAAAACGGCTACGGGGCTGCCCCGCTTTGCCCGTTTTCTGCGTATTCGACGCGATGAACCTTTGGCCGAGCCGTAAGGGGGCTGGTGTTATTTCGGGTACAGCGATATTACCCGGCCCACCGTGCGGGGCAGGCCGGGATGCCTCAGGGTTGCAGGTTCAGTTCGTAGATGGCTTCGTTACCACTGTCGTCCAGTAACGTGGCGAGGAAGCTGCCACCCGCTCCGGCAACCGCATCCGCCACAAAATTCTTTGCGCGGTTGGTATTGGGGACCCGGAATACGATTTCCAGATTGCTGGTGTAACCCAGGATGGGTGCGAAGGACCAGTTATTGTCGGCGGTGGGCGTTACCGGGCTGTTGGCCTGAATGTAGTTACCCACTACCTGGCGGTTTTCATCCGGGGATTCAATCACCACATGATCGCCACCTGTGCCGGCGAATTTACCGCCGTGGGCGCGGTAGTCGTTACTGGCAATAAGAAACGTCTGGTCAGGATCAATGGCGGTTCCTTCAAATTGCAGGTCGACAATGCGTGTTCCATCGCTGACTTTGACACAGTCGCCGTTGTAACGAGCCGGTTCGGTTACATCGATTTGGTAGGTGACGCCGTCGATCACATCGAAGTTGTAGGTGGGGAAGCCAGTGAAATCCACCAGCTCCTGACGGTCAGCCGTATCGGTGATCTGGAAGAACTGCGAGGCGGAACACTCCAGCCATTGTTCCAGTTCGGCACCGGTGACTTTAACCGCCATCAGGCGGTTGTTATACAGGTACAGGTCGGCAATGTTTTTCACTTTCAATTCGCCGGCGGGCACCACGGTGAAACTGCTTTCCTCGGCGCAGACGCCCTTGCGGTCGCAGGCTTTGAACGGCGCCGCAGCAGACAGCACCGGCAGGCCATCCAGCTCGGTGCCGACAATGGCGTCTTCCACATAGGCCTTCTGGGCATCGCTAACAATCTGGATGGAAGGATCATCCTTTACCACGGCCAGGAAGCTGAAAATGTCGTCGGTGGATTCGCCGATCACTTGGTCCATGTACTCCAGGGTGGCGTCGTGGTCGGGTTTGACCAATGCGGTCAGTGCGGCGTCTGCCTCGCTTTCCGGGTTTAGGGCTCGGGCTTCTACCTTGCTGTCCACCACGGCCCAGCTTTCGTCGTCTTCATTGAGTGCCAGAGTCAGGTCGATGATGCCCAGGTGGCTGCCCCAGTAGCCGGGCATCACCGAGGGCACACCCTTGATGGTGCCTTTTTCCAGATCCACGTTGGCGGTTTTGGCAAAGTCTATGGAAGGAAAGGTTAGGTGGCTGTGGCCGAACATGATGGCGTCGATACCCTCCACATCGGCCAGGTACCAGCTGCTGTTTTCTGCCTTGGCGTTTTCCGAATAGGCGGTGGTGTTGATACCGGAATGGGGGATGGCGACGATGATGTCCGCGCCCTCTGCTTTCATCTGCGGGACCAACAGCTCGGCAACGGCCTTGATGTCTTTAGTGCTGACCTTACCCTCCAGGTTCTTCTTGTCCCATTGCATAATCTGTGGCGGTAGAAAGCCGATAAAACCGAGAGTCAGCTCATGAGGATTGCCGTCGCGATCATAAACGGTCTTGGTGATTAGCGTGTACTGGTCAAAGTAGGGGGTGCTGCCGTCGGCGCTAAAAACGTTGGCGCTGATGTAAGGGAAGGCGGCGTCGTTTACGCTCTCGGCGAGGAAGTCCAAGCCATAGTTGAATTCGTGGTTGCCGTAGTTGCCCACGTCGTAGGCCATTTCATTCATGACTTTATAGACCGGATGCACCTCGCCGCTGGTGAGCCCTTGAGCTTGACGCCAGTCACCCATAGGGCTGCCCTGGATTAAGTCGCCGTTGTCCACCAGCGCGGAGTTACCCGGGTAGGTGATTTCCTCGCGGGCCTGTTTGACCAGCATGGCGGTGCGTACCAGGCCGTGGCCGTTATCCACGCTGTCGCTGTAGTAGTTATAGTCCATTACGTTGGCGTGGATGTCGGTGGTTTCCATCAGGCGAAGATCCACCCGTGGGGTGTTGTTATCATCGCCGCCACAGCCACTCAGCAAGGCGCCGCTGGCCAGAGACAGAACCAGCAGGGATCGCAGTGAAGTACTCATGGTGTTTCCTGTGTGTTGAGTTGAAAGAAGGGCGACGCGAACGCCGCTGGTGATGTCTTGGGTGTTTCAGGGGCAGTTACCCATTACCGCGAGATGGCTCACGGATTCTAGGCTGGGTGTGCTCATGTAGAGGTCGCGCACGCCGTCCACCTTGAGGGTCTGGCCGACCATGGCGGGGTTGTTGGCGGGGCTGTATTCGGCGCGCTGATCCGCTTCCAATTTCACGTAGAGGGTGGTGCTGCTAACAAGGTCGCCCAGCTCCAGGGCATGGGGGTCGTTAACGCCGCCAATCACTTCGCCAATGACGGTGAGCGGACTGCCTTGGCTGCTGGCGTAGGCATCATTCACCGAGACGGCGCCATTGCTGCCACACGTGCCGCTCGATGTATTGCTGGCCACCCATTGCATGTCGGTGACGTATTCGATGCTCGGTTCGCCCATGTAGACATCACGCTCGCCAGAGACCTGGAGTGTCTCGCCGATCACCTGCGGATTATTCTGCGGGCTAAAGGCACTGCGATACTGACTTTCCAGTTTCACGTAAAGCGTGGCGCTGCCGGCACTGTCCTGGATTTCTAGGGCGTACTCGCCGTTGATGGCTTGGGTGATCACGCCTTCCACCGTCACCGTTGTTCCCGTGGGTTCGGCTAGAGCGTCGCTCACGGATAGAGCATTGCCGTTGCCACCGCCAGTGCTGCCGCCCGGGCCGTCCGGTGCGCCGTAGGCCGCGTAGTCAAAGGTGCTGGCATCCCAGGGGTTATAGCCGCCGGAGGGGGTGTTCCAGGGCTGGCCGTTATCCGGGTCGTCCAACTCTTCGCTGGCCATGGGGGTCGGGGTGGCGGTGCCTGCTGGGTGGGCGCTGGTGTCGAACCGAGTATAGCTTTGCGGTGTAGCAAGCCAGTCGATCAAGTTCATGCTGAGCTGAGCCGCGTTACCGGCATCGGTCCAGCCTGGGTAGGTGCTTTTGGTATTGCCGTTATCCTGACGTTTGTATTTTGGGCTGGCATCTTCGATGGGGCTGGAGTCGCCAATAAAAGCGGCTTTGCCCGCCCCGGATTTGGCGATGGCCACATAAGGGCCTTCGGCGGTGCCGCCAAAGTAGAGGCCAGAATCCACCGCGTGGCTCCAGCGGCTGGGGCTGTCGCTAGTGGAAAAGTACACTAGCCCCTTGGCTTTGGTGGGGTCGGTGATGGCAAGGGTGGCGCCGCCGGCCATCAGCACAGGGCCTACGCCGGTTGTGAGGCCTTCCACTTGGCTGGCGGGTTTGATACCGCTGGCGCCGCTATGCCAGTCGATGGCGTTGAAGCGGAAACGAATACCGAACTCCTGGGCTAACCAGCCGTTGGCGGTGCCCGGGTTGCGTAGATCGCCGTAGCTGCCGCCTACATTGAACTGGGGCAAGGTGGAACGATTGTAGCCATTGAATACTTCGGTACTGTCCCAAGTGTTCAGGTTGCGGTCTGCGTTATAGTGGTCGGCAATAAAGAAGATGCCCTTGCCATCGGCGACAAAATCTTCCAGCGCCTGTAATTCCGATTGGGTGAAAGGGCGGTTGCTTTCAGCCAGCACCAATACGTCGGCATGACTAATGGCGCTGTAGGTAATGACCGCTTCATTAGCGTTACTGTTGGCTGTGCTGGGGTTGGTGTAGTCATCGACGAACTGGATAACGCCGTCGCTGTTTTTATCTACCCCGCGATATTCCTGCACGGTATAACCGGCATTGACGAGACTGTCAGCAAAATCTGAAAAGCCGCCGTCGATAACCCAGTCGGCATTGCCTTCCGTACCACCGTGGGAGACATCGAACAGCACCACCTTGCCGTTATTGTTAGCGCCTGGGGATTTAATCGGTGCCGGGTAGTTCCAGTCGTAGGGAGCGGCGCTGACGCTGATGCAGAGCGTGGCGAGAATGGTGGTGACTACGGGTGTTGTGAGGGCGCGTTTTTCCATGTGCGGTCATCCTTACAAGAAAGGGAGACAACAAGGCTGACGCCATAACAAGAAAATGCGGTAAAAAGATCGTGATAGTTTGATGAATCCGAATGAATGTATGGCAGGGTTGGCACTCAGAATAGATTTTATATTCTTGTCATCAGAAGGTCATGATGGGAGCGGAGAGGACGGCGGCATGCATACCGGTTTGCGGATTAACGAGCAACCACTATGGCCAATGCATTGGTCAAAAGGTGAAGGAAAATGAGCCGAGCAACATCAGGCTCCGCACTTACACCGGTATCGTCTTTTTCTCTGGTGGCAGATAGCGATCAGGCTTTTACGCTGCGTGTTACTTTGGCGCGTTTGGCTACTCGCACACTGGATATGCAGTATTACATCTGGGATGACGACACGACCGGAAAGCTGCTCATCTACCGAGTGTTGGAGGCAGCGCGGCGGGGCGTGAGGGTGCGCATGTTGTTGGATCATGCCAATCAGCTGGGCCGGGATGTGAAGTGGGCGGTGCTGGATGCGCACCCAAATATTGAGGTGCGCCTGTTCAATCCGTTCAAGGGGCGCTACAAGCATTTTCTGCAATGGCTCTACTATGCTCCGCGATTAAATCACCGCATGCATAACAAAGCTTGGATTATGGACGGCGAACGAGCGTTGGTGGGTGGGCGTAATGTTGCGGATCACTATTTCGGCGTAAACCCATCCACTAATTTCCGTGATCTGGATCTGTATGCCCATGGCGCCATCGTGGCCGACACGCAAATGGCTTTTGATGCCTTTTGGGATAGCCCGTTAGCGGTGTCTATGAAAAGTTACCGTCATCGCACGGAGGCGACAGCGGATCGGGCCTGGCGTTGGTTGGGGCGCTGGCGCACTTCATTGCAAGGCTACCCTTACCTCTTTCCCCAGCATGAAGCATTTTTCACCGATTACTTGGCAAAACAAGAGCAGCAATGTGTGCAGGCTCCGGCAGCGTTGCTGTTTGATAGCCCTGATAAGGCCAGTGGTGCGAAGCAGACGTTGATGGGAGAGCAACTGGCGCGTTTGCTGGGCAGGCAAGACAATCGGGAGTTATTGATGGAGGCCAGTTATTTTATTCCCGGTGATGCTTTTGTTGAGGCGCTGGGAGGGTTCCAGCAGCGCGGCGGACGCGCGGCGGTGCTGACTAACAGTTTGGCCACTAATGATGTGATTGCCGCTCATGGTGCTTATGCGCGTTACCGTGCAGCACTGTTGGCTGCAGGGGTTGAGCTGCATGAATTACAGCCCAATGCCCGGGCACTGCACCGGCAGGTGCGGTTGTTCAAAGGGCGCTCCCAGGCGAGCCTGCATACCAAAGCGATGGTGTTGGATCGACGCGAAGTGTTTGTCGGTTCTTTCAACATCGATCCGCGCTCGGTGCATTTGAATACCGAAATGGGATACTACGTAGTGTCCGCTGAACTGGGGCAGCAGGTGGCGGCATTTATCGAAGAAGGGTTAGCGCCGGAAAACAGTTACCGTCTTGAAAAGCAGGAAGGCGAATTATTGTGGGGCGCGGATGGATATGACGGTAAGCCGGTCTTGTATTCCCGTGAACCCAAGGCCACCGTTTGGCGACGCATGCTGGCATGGTTATTGTCGTTATTGCCGATTGAGCGGATGTTGTAATCACAGTCGTGCTTTGGCCATGCCATGCGTCTATGTCGACGCGAAAAGAATGAAAAAAGGAAAATCATGACCCAACCGTTCTGTTTTCGTTTTCGGGTGCGCTACAACGAATGCGATGCTCAGCAAGTGGTGTTTAACGCCCGTTATGGCGATTACGTGGATATCGCCATGACTGAATTCATGCGCGCGTTGGGCTGTGATTACCGCCAGTTGCTGGCGGCGGGGCTGGATAACCAGGTGGTGAAATTGACCACCCAATGGCGGTCGCCGGCACGCTTTGACGATGTGTTGGATGTGTTTGTTTCACTTACCCATATGGGCACCACCTCGTTCTCGCTACAGGCGGATATCCGCCATGCGGACGATGGCCGTGCCATTGCCCATTCAGAAGCGGTGTATGTGATGATGACCACTGAGCCGTTCGAGAAGACAGCGGTGCCGGATGAGCTACGCGAACTGTTGCGGGCGGGCGCGCCAGGCGTCGTGATCGACCAGAGCGGCCGAGGCTGAACGCTTGGGTTCCGGCAGGGCGGGTGTGTGCGGCTTAGCCGCCAAAGACATCAAGTGCGACCTTGCCTTTGGCGGTACCTGAGGTTAGCGCGGCCAGCGCGTTATTTTTCTTCTATGTGGGCTAGCACGTTGGCAAGGCGGTCAACGAGAATTTTGTTGATGCTTTTTTCCAGCACCCGGCCGAGTTCGTCGCTAACGACGGCATCTGCCAGTGGGCGGATACGGGTAATAAAGTCGGCCAGTTTGGGTACGTCTTCGCCTTCGGGAAGGGCTTCGTCGCCGTACTTTTCATCCACCATGTGATGGATGATCATGCCGATAAAACGCTCCGCCAACTTGTCTACTTCTTTGCGCACTAGGCTTACATGGGTGAGCACTGCATCCAGCGGTACGCCCGCTTGGTTGAGCTCTTTACCCGCGTTGTAGACGCGTGGATAGGGCAGACGTAGGCGCATGCCTTCGGGGATGATATAGCCGAGTTTGACGGCCTTGGTCATTACTTCTGGTGTGATGTCTTCGCCGAAGTCGTCCAGCAGGTCCTGATAGTCCAAGTAGGAGGGGACGCTGGGAGTCTGCCAAGTGGTGACTGCTACTTCCAATCCAAGGATGTCATTGAGCTCGCGACCTTGTTCCCAGGCGCTGAGTAGATCGCGGATATTGTTGAGTGTGTAGCCGCGATCCAGCAAGGCGCCGATGATCTTCAGGCGCGCCAAATGCACATCGGTATAAATACCGGTGCGGCCGCGCTTTTCCGGGGGCGGCAGAATGCCGCGATCCTGGTAGGCGCGCACGTTACGCACCGTCGAGCCGGCTTCGAGCGCCAGTTCGTCGATGGTAAATTCTTTGTGGTCTCCGGCGTCTGCCGGTGCCTGTTGCTCAGCCGGTTGAGTGTATTTCCTCAGGCTGCGCAAAATAGCTGCGGGGTTACGGTCACTGGATTTCATGCTGGGATGATAGCCCCCTTTTTGCAGCGGGGCCACAGCCCGCAGTGGTTGCGAGGTGCACCGCTGCTTCCTACGGAGGCATGGATGCGCCTAGCTCAGGGGGTGAATTCTACCTGAGCCAGATTACGGGCCAGCGAGGGTGTGAAGCGCCCCAGCCATTGCATACCCAGAGCTTCTGGGCTGACGGGAACTACCGCGCGGTTTTTCTCTACCGCCTCGACGATGGCCTGCGCGACCCGGTCGGGAGTAAAGGCACGACGTTGGTAAAGTTTCTCAGCGTTTTTCTGGCGGCGGCTTTGTTCGTCATCGTCGACGCCTACAAAGCGGGTGTTGCGGGTGATTGGGGTATTGATGATGCCCGGACAAATGGCGCTGACGCCGATGTTGTGTTCGTCCATTTCTGCTCGCAGACACTCGCTGAACATTAACACTGCGCTCTTGCTGGTGGCATAGGCCGGCAACATGCGCGAAGGCATAAAAGCGGCGGCAGAGGCTATGTTGACGATATGCCCGGCGCGCCCTTGGTCGATCATCTGGCGGGCGAATAGCCGGCTACCATGAATCACGCCCCACAGGTTGACCCCTAGCACCTGCTGCCAATCTTTAACGCTGGTGTCGAGCAACGAGCCGGACAGGCCGATGCCGGCATTGTTGACGACGATATCCGGGGCACCTAATTCCTTTTCTACCCAAGTCGCCAGCGCTTCCATGGAGCGGGTGTTGCTGACATCGCATTTGCGGCTCAGGGCTTCGCCGCCTTCAGCGGTAATGGTGCGGGCGGTGGCGGCGGCCGCTTCGCTGTTGATGTCGGTGCACACCACTAGAGCGCCACGGCGGGCGAAAGCTAAGGCCGTTTCCCGGCCGATACCGGAACCGGCACCGGTGATGATCACCCGTTTACCGCTGTCTGGCCCGGTTGGGTGGCCTGTGGTGACCTTACTGCGTTGCAGCGGCCCGGCGGCAGGGGCGCCTTCGATGTGGTGAATGAATTCTCGAATCCATTTGGCAGTTACATCCGGGTGCTGCAAGAGCGGGCCCCAGTGGCCACAATCCAGCTCGCGGCGCCAAAGTTGCTCGGTCCATTGTGGTAGATCTTCGAGCATGGCTGGGCGTACATAATTGTCTTCGCGGGCAACGATTAGCTGTACCGGTACTTTGGTGTAACGCTCACGGGGTTTGAGCAGGCAGGGCAGCATGTTGGCGCGGTACAGTTCAATCCCGTGGGTGCCATCCTGCAGTTGGGTGACGCTAGCTTCACTGTAAAGGTTCTCGGTGCGCCGCAGTACCTGTGGCCAGACCTTGGCTAGCCCGACTTTCCACAATGCCGGGGCTAACACTGGTAACTGAAAGGCGCCGATATACCAAGAGTGGGCGAGTTGGTTGAGCACGGCGCCAATTTTTTGCTCGCGCAGCCGGGCATTCATCCATTGCCCCACATGGTCGAGGCAAGGACCAGACAGGGTCGTATAGGACGCGATACGGTGCTCAGCGTTGGGCTCGGTGACCGATTCCCACGTTTGAACGGAGCCCCAGTCGTGCCCCACCAGATGGACTTTTTCATCGGGGCAAACTGCATCCATAACCGCATGCAGGTCGCCACGCAGCTGGGACAGCTTATAGGCCGCGCGGTTCTTGGGGGTGGAGGAGTTACCGGCGCCGCGCACATCGTAGGCGACCACTTTAAAATCTCGGCTGAGCCGTTCCGCCACTTTTTCCCAGACATGGCTGGCGTCCGGGTAGCCGTGTACCAGCACCACGGTGGGGCTTTTGTCGGGACTCCAGGTCCGCACGGCCAAGTCTATGCCATTACGGCTCACTTTACTGTCGCGCCACTGCACCATCAGGCTGCTTCCTCTTGCTTGTCGCTGTTGTTGTGGTTGCTTGTATCTAACCGGTGGGCCGCGATGGCAGTTAGCCAGCGGGGCCCATGATCGTCCACCAGTAGCAATGCGCTGTAGGCTACGTTGTCGGTGCCGTCGCTCAGCGTTGGCCCTGCCCTTCACCAATACGGTCGCCTTCATGCCGTGCTTGAGGCTGTTTGTTTACGGTAGCCCGCACAAACGGCTATGCAATGGCGCCAAGGGCGCATTGGCTGTGCCGTTGGGGGGTGGCCTTGGCAATGTAGCGAGAGCGAACCGCAGCGCAGTCTATAACTCGTGCCGATACCATAACGCTGGGTGGCCGATCTGTAAGCCTTTGTTGGCTTGCTCCAAAGTATGGATATAAGGAGCTAAAGCCTGAGCGTCAGGGCTCCAGAATGCGTTCCTTAACGCTGCCACTGAGTGGTATTGATCGTTACTCAATGAATAACCAAACCTGATAGTTACAGTGAATAATGTCACGGTCAACCTAAGGGATTGGCACTTCCTCGCCGCCGGTGGTTCGCTAGGGCCAATTCGCAATTGATAAATCACGTAATTCCTTGCCGTAATCTTCACATTGTCCACGCTCTTGATTGTTAGGGTGGGCGCCTGAATGACCATCGAATGAATGTATTTTGCTCGGCGTTAGCCGGGGTAAGGAGATCAGTGATGAGCCATCACCCCCAGCTTTTACGGGGCATGACAGCCTGTCTTTCTCTTATTCTTCTGCTATTTACGGCCGCTGCGCCTGCGCAGGAGCCGGTCGCGAAAGCCAATCAATACGGTGAGCTGGCGGACCTGCTGGAGGATGACGCCAGCCGCCAGCTGTTGATCGACCAACTGCGCGATTTACAGGAAGGGGCGGTATCAGCGCCTATCGGGGTGGAGGATGATGCGCCGGCCGCAGAGATCGCCGATAAGGCCCCCAGTGGGCAAACCGCAGAGCAGGTCTCACTGGCCCGGCGGATGGCATCGGTTACCGGCGGTTTGGCGGGTGATATGGGCCGGCAGTTTGTGGCGTTAGGCGCCTTGGTTACGGGATGGTTTGGCGCCGACGCTGAGCCTGCTGGTGCGCCAGCAGCCTCCTCATCGTTGGATATGAAAACGGCGAGCGCGGCGCTATTGAATCTGGTGATTCTGGCGGTTGTCACGTTTGTTGTGTTTTGGGCATTACGGGCACTGGCCAGCTCGATCTTTGCGCGTCTTAGTCACTGGGCCGGTGCTGGTCCAGCGAAGCTGGCTATTTTACGCACCACGGCGGCGGTAGCGTTGGCAATTCTTGTGGATGGGGTTGTGGTGGTTTTGGCTTATCTGGCCGGTACCTTTGTGACGCCGTTATTGAGCGAACAGCTGGGGGCGGATGCCACCCGATTGGCGCTGTTTTTGAATGCGTTTTTATTGGTGGAACTCGCTAAAGCGGGGCTGCGAGTGTTTTTCTCCTCGCGCTATGAAGGCCTGCGGTTGTTGCCGGTAGCGCAGCAGCAGGCTCGCTACTGCAATCGTTTTCTTGCCCGTGAGGCCGGGCTGATTGGCTATGGTTTGCTGGTGCTAGTGCCGATGTTGAATTTCAATTTTTCTCCTGTATTGGGTAGCGCTGTTAGCACGGTGGTTATGCTGGTGGCGTTGATTTATGCAGCCACCGTCATTTTGCGTAAACGCACGGTGCTGCGTGATGCGTTGAAGCAACGGGCGAGCGCCAGAACCGGGGTGGTGCGTTTAATGTGGCTGGTATTGGCGCGTAGCTGGCATTGGCTGGCACTTACGTACGCCTTGCTGGTATTTGCCGTTACGGTACTGAACCCCGAAACCGCCTTGCCCTATGTGGCGCTAGCAACACTGGAGACGCTGGTGTTTGTGGGGCTGGGCTTGCTGGGGTCTGTTGCATTAGGGCAATTGATCGGCAAGGAAATACAGCTTCCCGAGGGGCTGAAAGCCAGCATGCCGCATCTGCAAGATCGGGTGAACATTTATGTTCCCACTGGGCTGAAAGTGATCCGTGCGCTGATATTGGCGTTGGTGATTGTGATGTCGCTGGATGCTTGGGCCTTATATGACTTGGGTGCTTGGTATGCCACGACAACCGGCACCCAGGCGGTTTCGGCCCTGGTCGATATTCTGATTATTCTGGCGTTGGCCGCGGCGGTGTGGGTTGTGTTGGCTAGCCTGGTGGAACATAAATTCTGCCCTGATGAAAACAGCACCCCAGCTCAGGCCGCCCGTGGTGAAACCCTACTTGGCCTGTTCCATACTACGTTGGCCATTACCATTATTATCATGACGGTGATGATTGTGCTTTCCGAAGTGGGTGTGGATATCGGGCCGCTGATTGCCGGTGCCGGTGTGCTCGGCCTGGCCGTTGGCTTCGGCGCACAGAAGCTGGTTCAGGATGTGATTACTGGGGTGTTTATCCAATTGGAAAATGCCATGAACACGGGGGATTTCGTTGGTGTTGGTGCTCACTCCGGCACCGTGGAGCGTGTGGGTATTCGGTCGGTGGCGTTGCGTGACCTGTATGGTACTTACCACATAGTGCCGTTTTCCTCGGTGGATGCGGTGTCTAATTACACCCGTGAATTCGGTAATCATGTGGGTGAATATGGCATTGCTTATCGCGAGAGCATCGACGATGCCATCGTGCAGCTGGAGGCTGCGTTTGAAGCGTTGAAGGACGGCGAGCACAGGAAGGATATTCTGGCTCCGCTGGAAGTGGCTGGGGTGTCGGCCTTAGCGGACAGTTCGGTGAATATCCGTACGGTGATTAAAACCACGCCGGGCAACCAGTGGGCTGTGGGGCGTGCCTTCAATCGGCTAGTGAAGATCTACTTCGACAAAGCGGGCATTGAAATTCCGTTCCCGCACACCACGCTGTATTTCGGTGAAGACCGGGACGGCAGCGCCCCGGCGGCAAACGTTCGCCTCGCTGATGATCGGGTTGTTTCCACCCAAGTTGGCAATGGGGGGTAAATCTCCGTGTTCCACAAAAACGCCGGCGATCGAGCCGGCGCTTTCTTAGGTGAAAATTTGAGGTTGTAACGTGGCATCGGTGGAATCAAATCAAAAAAAAGGCCGGCAAAAATGCCGACCCTGAAAATCACCGGAAAAGGGAGAGCACGGTGAAGTAAAACGGTTATGCCGCGTCCTTGAGACGGTCGCCAAGCAGGGCTTTGAAGTTTTTCAGGTGTTCGCGGTTGTCGTGGTCCCAAGGGTGAAAGCCGGGTTTGAACCAATCAAACCAAGGTTTGGTGATGTTCAGGAAAACCCCTTTGCGGCCCCAAGTGTGTTTGGCCACCGCTCGCCAGCCCTTCAGGTCGGTCAGGCCACCCTTGATGCGTACATTGTGTAAATAAAAGGGGGTGAACAGGGTAAAGAACGCGGCGGTAGACAATACCAGAGTGCTGCTGCGCAGGGCGTAGGCGCCAAGATTGCTGTCTTCGCCGATAACGGTACGGTATACATCGAAGGCCACGGCCTTGTGTTCGGTTTCCTCTAGAGCGTGCCAATACCAGATGGCCTTATAGTCTTCGTCTGAGCCATCCATGATTTCCGGTAGGTCTAGCAGGCCGCCGCCAAGAATGGCGGTCAGGTGTTCCAGAGATACGGTGATGGCTAATTGAATGGCCTCTGGGCTGTATTGCTGAACCACGCCAAGTAGCTTGGCAACAATGGCCTCTTGGGCATGCAAGGGAACGCCCGCCTGGGCAACGAAGTCATTGTACTCTTCGTGCTCACGGCCGTGGATGGCTTCCTGACCGATAAAGGCGGTTACGGCCTTTTTCAGTTCTGGATCGGTAATCTGGTCGCGATAATTGCGGACGCTGTTGATAAAGAAGCGTTCACCGACCGGGAAGAACAGGCTCATGGTGTTGAGGAACTGGCTAATATTCAGACCGTCCCGGTGCCAGGTCAGCGCCTTGGCCGGGTTCAGGTTGAATTTTAAATTTCGTCGAATAGGTAGAATCGAGGTCGACATTATACATTCCTCCGCAACTGTTACATCACTGGATGATACAATTGATGTGCGTATCATCAAGAACTTTCTTCATAGGGAAGGTAAAAAATGGCGAGTAATAAACAAGAAGTGGCGAATCGTTTACTGGATGGGCTGATTGGTTATCTATTGGCGCGCCTCTCGCCGGGGCATCTGGATTCGTTGATCGTTGATGAGCTGGATTACATTCTTGAGAAAGCGGCAAGCTACTCCTTGAATCAGTGGGTACAGGCTGAGCAGGTGTTTGCCACGGCGCAGAAGTACGCGGTGAAGATGGATATCAGTGGTGCGATTCCCGAGCTGGTGGGCGATATGGTGGAGCAATTCTATGACCACGCTATCCAGAGCGAACGCATTGTGGAAGAAGTTATCGATGAGGCCGTGGTGATGGCTCTGTTCGATAAGGTGCTGGAAATCCCATTGTCTCGGGAAGGGATGGCTTGGCTGGGGCGCAACCCGGTGTTGCTGGCGTTGCTGGCGGGGGGGGCCCAGCTGGGAATCAAGACGCTGTTGCATCAGGGCTTACCTAGCCCCTTTCGCGGCCAGTTGAGCAAACGATTACCGGAGCGCTGGCTGGCCAGCCTAGAGATCCGCTTGCAGGAATGGTTGCTGCGCCGTACGGAGCAATTATTGAGTGACCCTTATTTGTACTGTGACGAGAACGTAGCTGAACTGCGTGAGCTGGTGAAGGTGGCCTGGCAGGATTTTGGGCAACGCCCGGTGGCGGACGTGAAAGAGCTGGTGAGCAGTGAGGATATTCAAGAGCTGTTCGTGATCGTGTTCGAGTATTGGCGGGAGCTTCGCCACACAGATTACTTCAATGTCATGTTGGAATCCGGGGTGCAGGCGTTTTTTGATAAATACGGTGATACCAGCCTGACGGGCTTGCTTGATGAATTGGGTGTGACCCGCGAGCTGATGTTGGATGATGCTCGTCGCTTCCTGCCGCCGGTGATGGCTAAGCTGCAGGAAGAAGGCTTGCTAGAGGCATGGTTGCGTCGCCATCTGGAAGGGTATTTTCAGGCGGAGGAGACGCTGGAGATGCTTAAGGGTTAGTGCGTGGATACGCGCCGCAATCAGCTTAAGGAGCCTCAGCAACGCTATTTCATGCTCAGCCTTGCCGCTGGTTCGTTGCCCTTGGCCAAGGTAACGACGGTGGTGCCGTGAGTCAGCGATTCTCAATGATCAATGGCGTCCCTATACGCTTGGGTGTGCAGTAATTCTAGTAACTCAGATTCCGGTACGGGTCGGCTTATCAGGTAGCCCTGGATGCTGTCACAATGCATGTCTCGCAGAATGCTCAGGTGATCTGCGGTTTCCACCCCTTCGGCGATTACGTTCATTTTCAGGCTATGGGCCATGTCGATGATGGCGCGGGTAATGGCGGCATCGTCCGGGTTCTTGTCTAGCTCCATGATAAATGAGCGATCAATTTTCAAGGTATCTACCGGGAAACGCTTCAGGTAGCTGAGCGAGGAGTAGCCAGTGCCGAAGTCGTCCAGGGCTAACTCAACACCCCGGCTGCGCAATTGCTGGAGCAGTTCGATGTTCTGCTCCATGTCTTCCATGATTAGGCTCTCGGTGAGTTCTAATTCCAACAGGTGCGGGGACAGTTCCGTGGTGGATAGGACTCGATCGATGGTTTCCGCTACGTTTCCTTTGCGGAACTGGTGAGCAGAAAGGTTTACTGAGACGCAGATCTCGCCGAGGCCTTGTTTCTGCCACTTGTGTGCTTGGCGACAGGAGCGTTCCAGTACGAGCTCACCAATGGCAGAGATCAACCCGGTTTCTTCGGCTAGCGGTATAAAGTCTGCCGGTGGAAGCAGGCCCATGGTGGGGTGCTGCCAACGCACTAGGGCTTCCACCGAGGTAATTCGATTGCTGGCCAGGTTCATTTTGGGTTGGTAGTGCACCACGAATTCGTTCTTGAAAATGGCCTTGCGCAGGCTAGTTTCCAAGGCCAGTTGTTCTACTGAGGCCACGCGCATGTTGCTGCGGTAAAATTGGAAATTATTGCCGCCGCTACGTTTGGCCTGATACACCGCCATGTCGGACTGGTTGATCATGCTCTGCGCTTCTTTGGCGGTATCCGGGAATATGCTGATACCGATGCTTGCGCCCAAAAGTAGTTCGTGGCCGTCAATCAGGAACGGCTTTTTCATGGCATTGATAAGTTGTTGGCACTGCTGACTGATGCTGCCTTCGCTGCCATGATTTTCTAATAATAGGGTGAATTCATCGCCGCCGACCCGAGCCAAGGACTCTTGCCCGCCGGCATGTTGGGCCATGCGTTCGGCGGCTGCTTTTAGCAGACGATCGCCGATTTCATGTCCTAGGGATTCGTTAATGGGCTTGAAACGGTCTAGGTCGATCATTAACAGGGCGACCTTTTGGCGGTTCAGGCGGGCAAGGGTTAGTGACTTGTGTAGATGCTCGCGGAACTGGGTGCGGTTGGCTAGGCCGGTGAGGCGGTCATAGTTGGAGAGAAACTGTAGTTGTTGCTCGGTTTCCTTACGCGCGGTCAGGTCAGACATCATCCCCACATAGCGGATTACCCGTTTCTGCTCGTCTCGCACCGCGCTCATCTGTAGCCATTCCGGATATATTTCGCCGTTACGGCGGCGTTCGTTGATTTCCCCTTCCCAGAAGCCGTTATCGAGCAGGGCGGCGGTAATCTCCAGATAGATTTCCCGGTTCGCCTGGGCGCCTTCTTCTTCCAAGATACGGCGGCCGATAAGCGGAGACTCGGTATAGCCGGTGATCTGCTCGAAGCGGGTGTTTACGGCAAGGAAACGGAATTTATGATCAAGAATGAAAATGCCTTCTGGGGCGTTTTCAAACACGGTTGCGGCTAACCGTTGTTGTTCCTGGGCCTGGCGATCTTCGGTGATATCACGACGCGTGCCGATCATGCGTATGGCGCGACCGCTTTCGCTGCGGGACACCACTCGACCTTCGTCCTCAATCCAGCGCCAGCTGCCGTCTGCGTGGCGCAATCTATAAACCGCGTGGTAGCGGGGGTCTTCACCCTTGAAGTGCGAAACCATGGCTTGGCGGATTCGAGCCAGGTCATCCGGATGAACCAAGGTATCCAAGTCGCCGAAGAAGTTTTTGAAGTAGGCGCTGTCGTATCCTAGCAGGCGGTCGAAATTAGTGTGGTGATTGAGTCCGGTATCCAGCATCCAATCCCACAGGCCGATGTTGCTGGCTTCCAAGGCTAGCTCTAGTCGTTCGCTGGTCGCCGCCAAGGCGGTGTTGGTTTCGCCTAAGGCTCGGGTGCGTTCCTGCACCATGCTTTCTAGTCGATCGTTGGTGTCTTGTAATCGCTGGCGAGCGTCTTTGCGATCGTAAATCTCTTGAGCCAGTTTCTCGTTCAGAGCTTCAGCGTCGCTGCGTGCGCGGTTCAGGTAATCAATCAGTGAGCGGTTGTTGGCTTGCAACATCATGGCTTTGTGGCCGGTGTAATTGATGCGACGGGCGGCGACCAGGAAGAACAACCCCAGCAGGGACATCAGTAGGACCAGTGCCAATTGACTGTGTTGCTGGGTTTCCGATAGGCGAGCCACTGCTGGGCCGAGCAGCATGATCAAATACAAAAACACGGTGGGGAAATGGCTACTGTAGGCGACCAGCGCCGTGGTGCTTAGGCCTAAGCCCAGACAAATTAATACCAGTTGTGCGCCTAGCATTGGCGGGCTGAATAGGCTATCCAAAGGGTTGAACAGGTAGCCGGCCAAACCGATCAATAAGGGCGAGGCGAGAGCGAGGGCTGAGAGCATACGCCTGAACAAGGGCAGGGCTTCTTGGCCATCTAGTTGGCGACGGTAATAGGACAGAATAAATAAACGGGCAATCTGTACCACGGCAATGATGCCAAACCAGGTTAGCACGGTTGGCTGGGACACGGGGCTGTGCCAGTAAACCCACGCCAGGATAATGACGGCGGCACTTTCCAACAGCAACAGTTCGGCGATGCCGCTTAGCAGCAATTGGCATTGCTCATTAAGCACACCATTAAACTGGGGTGCTGGCTGGAATGATGGGGGCTGTAATGACACCGTTTACGTTTCCTCTGGCTTAAGAGCCGAGTGTTTTTGTTTCCAGTTTACCCACAGGCTGGGGGCGAGGGAAACCGACTTTCTTGGGAGAGAGGAGGGAAGTATCGGGACAGGGGAAAATTGCCCTCTCCGGCGGGCATCACCGGCAAGGACATTCTGCTAAACTTTCGCGCCATGGATGACGTGACTTCCCTTATTGATGGTTTGAACCCGGCCCAGCGCGATGCGGTGGCTGCCGATGATCAACACTTGCTGGTGCTGGCGGGGGCCGGTTCCGGCAAAACCCGCGTGTTGGTACACCGTATCGCCTGGCAGATTGCCACCGAACAGGCTTCGCCGTTCGGTATTTTGGCGGTGACCTTTACTAACAAAGCCGCTGCGGAAATGCGCGGGCGTATTGAGCAGCTGCTGGACATGTCTGCCGATGGCATGTGGGTGGGCACTTTTCATGGTATTGCCCATCGCCTGCTGCGCGCCCACTGGCAGGAGGCCGGTCTCCCCCAAGGCTTCCAGATCATTGATGCGGATGACCAAATCCGGCTGATCAAGCGAGTCAGCAAGGAATTGGGCCTGGATGAACAACGCTGGCCAGCCCGTCAGGCCACCTGGTTTATTAATAGTCAGAAAGACGAAGGACTCCGCGCTCGGCATATGGATACCGGCGGCGACCTGTTCGCGTTGACCATGCAGAAGATCTACTTCGCCTATGAAGAGGCCTGCGAGCGGGGCGGGTTGGTAGATTTCAACGAAATGCTGCTACGGGTACTGGAGCTGTTCCGCGACAACAACAACCTGCGCGGCCACTACCAGCGTCGCTTCCGGCACATTTTGGTAGACGAGTTCCAAGATACCAACAGCATCCAGTACGCCTGGTTGCGGTTGCTGGCGGACGAAAATAATGCGGTCACCATTGTCGGTGACGATGATCAGTCCATTTATGGCTGGCGTGGCGCCAAGATCGAGAACATCCACAAATTCAGCCGCGACTTCCCGGATACCCGTACCATTCGCTTGGAGCAGAATTACCGTTCCACCGGCACTATTCTGAAAGCGGCCAACGCGGTGATCGGCCATAACAGTGACCGCCTAGGCAAGGAACTGTGGACCGAGGGCGGCGATGGCGATTTGATCCGCCTCTATTCTGGTTTCAATGAAGTGGATGAAGCGCGCTTTATTGCCGGGCGCATGGATAAGCTATTTCAGGAAGGCACCGCGCGGCGGGAAATGGCGGTGCTGTACCGCTCCAACGCCCAGTCGCGGGTGCTGGAAGAGGCTTTTCTGCAGGCGGGGATTCCCTACCGTATCTATGGCGGGCAACGCTTCTTCGAGCGGGTGGAAATCAAAAATGCACTGGCCTATCTGCGCCTACTCAGCCACCGCCATGCGGATGCCGCCTTCGAGCGAGTGGTGAACACACCTACCCGCGGCATTGGCAACAAGACCCTAGAAACCCTGCGTGAGGTGGCGCGGCAGCGTAACGTGTCCCTGTGGGACGCTGCCCAGGCAGTCGTTAGTGAGCAGTTGCTTACCGCTCGAGCCATTAATGCGTTGGCGGTGTTCCTGAATCTAATCGCCCAGCTGGAGCAGCAGTGCGATGGGTTGTCGTTGGCGGAAACTACCGAGCATGTGATTGAAGCCAGTGGGTTGCTGGAATTTCATGGCAAGGAAAAGGGCGAGAAGGGCCAGCAGCGGCTGGAAAACCTGCGCGAACTGCTTTCCGCCACCCGGGAATTCGGTGATGAGGATGAGGACTCCGAGCTCGATAGCCTCACCGCATTTCTGGATCACGCGGCGCTGGAATCCGGGGAGGGCCAGGCTGACGCCCACGAGGACGCGGTGCAGATGATGACCCTGCACTCGGCCAAGGGGCTGGAATTTCCGGTGGTCTTTATTACCGGCATGGAAGAAGGCTTGTTCCCCCACAAGATGTCCAGCGAAGAGCCGGGCCGGTTGGCGGAAGAGCGCCGCCTTTGCTACGTGGGCCTGACACGGGCCATGCGCGAGCTGTATCTGACCCACGCGGAAAGCCGCCGGTTGTACGGTAACGAAAATTACAATCCACCCAGCCGTTTTCTGCGAGAGATTCCCGCCGAAACGCTGGAGGAAGTTCGCGCCCGTGCAGGGTTCAGCCGGCCCATGGGCGGTGCGGCTAAACCCATTCGTGAAACCGAGTCTAACGGCATCAGCCTGGGTGCTCGGGTGTTACACCCGAAATTCGGGGAAGGTACGATTTTGCAATTTGAAGGGCAGGGGCCTAATGCGCGCCTACAAATCAATTTCGATGGCGCGGGCACCAAATGGCTGGTTAGCCAATACGCTCGGCTGGAAGTGATATAGGGCTGGCGGCTCGCTTGATTCTCGCCCCCCTGATGCCTGACGCTGAAACGAAAGACGGTCTGGCATTGGCATGTAGTGTCAGGCTGCAAAAATAAACCGAAAGCGGCAGAACTGCCGCTCACTATCGGAGGATGTCCCATTGGATCGCCGTAAATTTGTTTCTGCCCTAGGTTTGGGGCTGGGAGGCTTGGCGCTGGCCGGCTGTGAACAGAAAGATTGCCCGCCGACAGACAAGGCGGTGGTGACACCGCCGGAACCTGAGGAGAAAAAACTCAGGCCACAGACCTATGAGTGGAAAATGGTTACCACTTGGCCAAAGAACTATCCGGGGTTGGGTGCGGGCGCCAACCGCTTTGCCAAACGGGTGGAAGAAATGTCGGCCGGGCGAATTAAGATCAAGGTTTATGGCGCCAAAGAATTGGTGCCGGCCTTTGAGGTGTTTGACGCGGTACGCCAGGGCAGTGCGGAAATGGGCCATGGGGCTGCCTATTATTGGAAAGGAAAACATCCTGCCACGCCGTTTTTCACCGCTGTGCCCTTTGGGCTCACAGCCCAGGAAATGAATGGCTGGCTGCACCATGGCGGGGGGCAGGAACTGTGGGATGACTTGTATGCCCAGTTCAATCTTAAGCCTTTTGCCTGTGGTAACACCGGTACGCAAATGGCGGGCTGGTTCAATAAAGAAATCAACAGCATTGAAGACCTGAAAGGGTTGAAGATACGTATGCCAGGCCTGGCTGGGGAAGTGTTGGGCAAGGTGGGTGCTACCCCGGTACAGCTGCCGGGTGCCGAGGTGTTTACCTCGCTGCAAACCGGGGCCATTGATGCGGCGGACTGGGTTGGGCCCTACAACGACCTGACCTTTGGCCTGCACCGGGTAGCTGAGTACTACTACTATCCGGGCTGGCAAGAGCCCGGCCCAACGCTAGAGCTGACCATTAACAAAAAGGTGTGGGAAGGCCTTCCCGTAGACCTGCAGGCGATCATTCGCTACGCGGCCCAGTCCGAAAACCAGGACATGCTGGATGAATACACCGCCCGCAATAATGCCGCCTTGGATGAGCTGGTTAACAAACATGGGGTGAAGTTGCGTCGCCTGCCGGACGATGTGCTTAAGGCCCTGAAGGATGCCAGCGATGATGTGATCGAAACCCTCGTGGCGGGCAACAAGGACGCACGTAAGGTATACGACTCCTATCGCGGTTTCCGGGATCAGTCGTTGCAATCTATGACGGTGGCGGAGCAGTCGTACATGAATGTGCGCAGCGAGCTACAAGTTAAAGGTTAAAAGCGCGGCAGGGGCCTGGCCCGTGGGACGGCCCGCGTTACGGCGTGTCACTAGCGGTTGGCGGTTAATCCCGTGGCACTGCCCGGGTGCGGCCCGTGTCGTCAATCGCTACGAAAGTGAAATGCCCTTCGGTAACTTTCGACAAGGTGCCGGAATCTTCGCGAATCCATACTTCTACCAGGATCTGCATGGAGCTGCGGCCGATGTCTTGTAGCTGGGTATAGCAGCTGACAACAGCGCCCACGGGAACCGGGCGCAAGAACGCCATGGAATCAATGGCTACGGTGGCCACGCGGCCACGGGCTTTTTTGCGGGCAGTGACGGCACCGGCCAGGTCCATCTGCGAAACTAGCCATCCGCCGAAAATATCCCCATTCCAGTTGGCGCTTTGCGGCATGGCAATGGTTTGGATGGCAAGGGTGCCAATCGGCTGGGGCACGTCGTCAGTGTGGTCTGTCATCTTATTATCCGTAGAGCGTATGAGGCAGCCAGGTGGCGAGTTCAGGGAACAGCGCCAGAATGCCCAGCATGATTAATTGTATAAAGATAAAGGGTATCACGCCTTGATAAATGTGCGTGGTTTTAACCTCTGCCGGCGCCACCCCGCGTAGATAAAACAGCGCGAACCCGAAGGGTGGGGTCAGAAACGAAGTTTGCAAGTTCAATGCAATCATTACGCCAAGCCAGATGGGGTCCAGCCCCATGCCCAGCAGAACCGGGGCGACAATGGGCACCACCACAAAGGTGATCTCGATAAAGTCGAGAATGAAGCCGAGTAGGAAAATCAGCAGCATCACCATGACGGTGGCACCAATCACTCCACCGGGCATGGCGGCGAACAGATTGTGCACCGCTTCCTCGCCGCCAAAACCCCGGAACACCAGTGAAAATAGGCTGGCGCCGATCAGGATCATGAACACCATGGCGGTGACTCGGCTGGTGGCTCGAACCACCTCGCCAAGGATGGTTCTGTTCAGGTGTCGATTGGCCGCCCCCAGCAGCAGGGCACCAAAGGCGCCGACGCCGGCGGCTTCCGTGGGGGTGGCCTTGCCGGTGAGAATGGAGCCCAGCACCGCCGCAATTAATAATAGGGGGGGGAGCAAGCCACCAAGCAGGGAGCGCCAGCCGCGGGCTTTGCCGTCGGCGGGCGCAAAGGCGGGAGCCCATTGTGGTTTTAACAGGCTGATCGCCACCACATAGAGCAGGTACAGACCTACTAGAATCAGTCCGGGAATCAAGGCGCCGACAAATAAATCGCCCACCGATACGGTATCCAGCGACCACAGACCCTGCTTGAGCTGGGCGTCCTGATAGGCGTTAGCCAGCACATCGCCCAGTAATACCAGGGCTATCGAGGGGGGAATAATCTGCCCGAGGGTGCCGGTGGCGCAGATCAGCCCGGTGGATAATTGTGGTTGATAGCCCTGACGCAGCATGGTGGGCAACGAGAGCAGGCCCATAGTGACCACGGTGGCGCCGACAATGCCGGTGCTGGCGGCGAGCAGGGCGCCCACCAGAATAATCGCTAGCCCCATGCCGCCAGGGAGTGGCCCGAATAGCTGGCCCATGCTGGACAGCAGTTTTTCCGCCACCCGAGATTTCTCTAGCATCACGCCCATGAATACGAACAGGGGTACCGCCATTAGTGTGCTGTTTTCGATGATCCCGAATAGTCGGTTGGGCACAAAACTCAGGTCAGAAGGAGAAAAGGTACCAGTAAGGATGCCGCCAGCTGCAAACAGCAGCGCGGTGCCGCCTAGGGCAAAGGCCACTGGGTAGCCGGTAAGCAATACCACGCATACGGCCACAAACATGGACAAGGGAAGCCATTCCATCACAGGCCCTCCTCCGGGTGTTTCTCATGTTCGGTGGTGCGTGGGGGAAGGGGGGCGCCAAGTAACGTTAGCCCATGGCGTAGCAGTTCAGCCAATGCCTGCACACTCAGCAATGCGGGCAGCACTAGCAACAGGCTTTTGAGCAGATAGACATAGGGCAGGCCGCCGTTGGCGGAGCCCTCCTGCTCGCGCCAGCTACTGGCCACATAATCCAGAGATAACCAGAAAATTGCCACGCAGATGGGCAGTAGCAAAAACAGGGTGCCTAGCAGATTCACCCAGGCCTGCCCGCGCGGGCTAAAACGCTGGTAGAGCACATCCACCCGGACATGTTCGTCTTCGGCCAAGGTGTAGGCGATGGCTAACATAAAGAGGCTGCCGTGCAGATAGGTCAGGGATTCTTGCAGGGCAATGTTGCCGATGTTGAACCCATAGCGCAGAACGACGACTAGCACCATGCCCAGTACTAGCAGCAGCGCCAGCCAAGCGCTGCCGCGGCCGATGGTGGTGGTAAAAGCGGCCAGCCATTGCTGGCCGTTCTGTAGGTTCTGTTTTGTCATTATTGTCAGGGGATAGCGAGAAAACAGGCATTATACGGAAAACGCCACAGGCAGCACGCATTCCGGGTGTGGGCTGGGCTAGGGTGTCTGTAGCCTGAATCTGATCTCAGTGTAATGTCGTTGTCACAAACCCTCTCTAGCATGCGCTGTGCTGAAACATGAACTGGCTTGCAACACGCGCAAGACAAACCGGGGTGGATACTTCCTACAAGCGCCGGTGCCAAAACTAGGAGGCTTATTGTGAACGTTAAAATGAAAGCAACACTGGCAGGTGCCGCTGCTGCTCTGGCCATGGCCAGCGCTCCGGGTACCGCGATGGCTCGTGACACCATTTCCATCGTGGGTTCATCCACGGTATACCCGTTCGCCACCGTAGTGGCCGAGCGTTTTGGGCGTACCGGTAACGCCACCCCGAAAATTGAATCCACCGGTTCCGGCGGAGGCATGAAGCTGTTTTGCCAGGGCGTCGGTACTCAGCACCCGGACATTACCAATGCTTCTCGCCGGATGAAGAAATCCGAGTTTGAGCTGTGCCAGAGCAACGGTGTGAAAGACATTACCGAGGTGAAGGTAGGTTATGACGGCATCGTGATTGCCAACTCGGTGAAAGGTAAGCACATCGATCTGTCCCTGCGCGAAGTTTTCCTGGCCCTGGCCAAGGATGTGCCGAACCCGAAAGGCGGTGAAGAGCTGGTTGCTAACCCTTACAAAACCTGGAAAGAGATTAACCCAGCCCTGCCGAACGTGAAGATCGAAGTGCTAGGCCCGCCGCCGACTTCCGGTACTCGTGATGCATTCAACGAACTGGCCATTGAAGGTGGCTGTAAAACCTTCCCATGGCTAAAAGCCATTAAGGGTGAAGATAAGTCCAAGTACAAAGCGATTTGCCGCAGTGTGCGTGAGGACGGTGTCTATGTTGAAGCCGGTGAAAACGACAACCTGATCGTGCAGAAGTTGGAAAAAAATCCGAATGCCTTCGGTGTGTTCGGTTACTCCTTCCTGGATCAGAACCGCGGTGTGGTGCAAGCTGCAAATGTTGGCGGTGTTGAGCCCACTTTCGAAGCGATCGGTTCTGGCGAATACCCGGTATCCCGCTCTTTGTACTTCTACGTGAAGAAAGCGCATGTAGGTGTGGTGCCGGGTATCGAGGGTTACGTGAAAGAGTTCACCAGCGAGAAAGCGTGGGGTGATCAGGGGTACCTGAGCGAGAAAGGCTTGATCCCGCTGGCTGATGATCTGCGCAAGTCCATGGCTAAACAGGCGCGTAGCCTGAAGCCCATGACCGGCAACGAGCTGTAAGCAAGGGAATAATAAAGAAGCACGGATGCTTTTGGCCCGGTGGTGTTTGCCGCCGGGCTTTTTCGCCCCTGAAAAGGCGTGTTTGTTCCACCAAGATTGCCGCGGTGATCTTGGTTGAGCAAATCCGATCGGAGTGATACATGCAAACCGGAAACCTGCTGTTGCTGCTGGTAGTGATGGTGGCCGGCGCTTACTACTTGGGGCTTCGCCGCTCCTTTGCGCTGGCCCGCCCGCTGGGCGGCATTCGCCACCTGCACTCATTGCCGTTTTACTTCGCCATGCGTTCGGCTATGTGGTGCGCGATTCCCGCCTTAATCGTGCTGGGGCTGTGGTTAGCATTTGATGACAGCATCATCCGCCAGCAAGTGCTGGGCAGCTTGCCGGTGGAGCTGCAACCGACGGATGCCTCCAGCTATAACCTGACGCTTAGCAAAATTCAGAATGTGGCCAGTGGTGCGCTACCGACTAATTTCGTGGAGCCGCCGATTGCCGCAGCGGCGGAGCATCTGCAGTCATTGCGCCAGACCAGCGCCATGGCGCTGACCGTGGTGATTATTGTGCTGTGTATGTTGGGCGGCACCTGGGCCTGGCTGAAAGTATCGCCGCAATTGCGCGCCCGTCAGCAGGTGGAGCGCGTACTGCAGACGCTGTTCATGCTGTGTGCCACGGTAGCGATCCTTACCACCGTGGGCATCGTTATGTCGGTGCTGTTCGAATCGATCCGGTTCTTCGGCAAGGTGCCGGTGACCGATTTCTTATTCGGCTTGCAGTGGAGTCCACAGACTGCCCTGCGGGCTGACCAGGTTGCCTCTGGCGGCGCTTTTGGTGCGGTGCCCTTGTTCATGGGCACTATGTTGATCTCTGCGATTGCCTTATTGGTGGCGGTTCCGGTGGGGTTGATGTCCGCTATTTATCTATCGGAGTACGCCAGCAAGCGAGTGCGCACGGTGGCCAAGCCGGCCCTGGAAGTGTTGGCCGGGGTGCCCACGGTGGTTTACGGTTTTTTTGCTGCGTTGACAGTGGCTCCGTTTATTCGCGGCATGGGTGAAGCCGTGGGGTTAGATGTGGCGTCGGAGTCGGCCCTGGCCGCAGGCTTGGTGATGGGCGTGATGATTATTCCGTTTGTCTCATCGCTTGCCGATGACGTGATTACTGCGGTGCCCCAGTCCATGCGCGATGGCTCCTTGGGATTGGGGGCAACCAAAAGCGAAACCATCAAGAAAGTGATTTTTCCGGCGGCATTACCGGGGATTATGGGGGGCATTTTGCTAGCCGCGTCCCGAGCCATTGGTGAAACCATGATTGTGGTCATGGCCGCCGGCTTGGCCGCTAACCTTACTGCCAACCCACTGGAAGCGGTCACTACCATTACCGTGCAGATCGTTACGTTGCTGACCGGTGACCAGGAATTCGACAGTGCCAAAACCCTGGCGGCGTTTGCCCTAGGCCTGATGTTGTTCATCACAACCCTGGTTATGAATATCTTCGCGCTGCACATCGTGAAGAAATACCGCGAGCAGTACGACTAGCGTCGGGAGAAAGTTATGAGCAAAACCACAGAAAAAGTGCGTAAGACGCTGGCCCGACGCTACCGGGCAGAGAAACGTTTCAAAGCCTATGGTATGGCCTCCATCGGCATTGGTTTGATGGCCTTGCTGTTGTTGTTCACTGACATCATCGGCAAGGGCCACAGTGCCTTCGTTGAATATGAAATTCAGTTGCCGATTACCTTCGATGCGGAGGTGTTGGATGTCAGTGACCCCCGCGATGCGGAGCAGCTTAACTACGGTAATTACCAAGGGGTCATTCGTGACGCTCTGGCAGAGCGGTTCCCTGGCGTGGAGTCACGCTTGGACGTTCGCTCGCTTAACCAGCTGGTGAGCACCGGGGCTGGTTATGCTCTGCGCGATATGCTTCGCGAAGAGCCGGCCCTGTTGGGAGAGACACGAACTCTATGGCTATTGGCCGACGATGATGTGGATTTGTTTCTCAAGGCGAACGAAGAGCAACGCGAAGACAGCCGTCTTAATGACAAGCAGCAGGCATGGGTGGCGGAGCTGGAAGCGTCCGGCGAAACTCGTATGGTCTTCAATCGGTCGCTTTTCAGTTACGGTGACTCCCGTGAACCGGAGCAAGCCGGTATTTTGGGTGCCATTCTTGGTTCCTTGTTCACCATGATTGTGACGTTGCTGCTGAGCTTTCCCATTGGTGTCGCGGCAGCTGTCTACCTGGAAGAGTTTGCGCCAAAGAACCGCTTCACTGATTTCATTGAAGTGAATATCAACAACCTGGCCGCCGTGCCGTCGATCATCTTCGGCCTGTTGGGCTTGGCAGTGATAATAGGCTTGTTTGGCTTGCCCCGGTCAGTGCCGTTGGTAGGGGGTATAGTATTAACGCTGATGACCCTGCCTACGGTGATCATTTCCAGCCGTGCGGCGATCAAGGCGGTGCCGCCCAGTATTCGTCAGGCCGCCATGGGGCTAGGCGCGTCGAAGATGCAGGTGGTGTTGCACCATGTACTGCCGCTAGCGCTCCCCGGCATGCTCACCGGCGCCATCATTGGCATGGCCCAGGCACTGGGTGAAACAGCACCGCTGCTGATGATTGGCATGGTGGCCTTTATCGTAGATTTGCCCGCTGACCCGTTGGATGCCGCAACAGTATTGCCGGTGCAAATTTATCTTTGGGCAGACAGCCCGGAACAATCTTTCGAAGCCCTGGCGTCCGCCGCCATCATGGTGCTACTGGCTTTCCTGATTACCATGAACACCTTGGCGGTGATTCTGCGTAAGCGCCTTGAGCGGCGCTGGTAACAGACGGATAAAGAGGAATCGAGCAATGGAAACCGCACAGCAATTGGACAAACCGGCTCTGGACACCAATGATGCGGCCAGAGATAAGGCCATTAACGAGCAGGTAACGATGACACAAGACACCCCCTATCCAGACCAGACCGTGGGCAACCCCTTCGTGGATGACCCCAAAATGCGCCTGCGCGATGTGGAGGTATTCTACGATGATAATCAGGCGATTCACGGTGTTAGCCTAGACATCGGAAAGAATGAGGTGGTGTCACTGATCGGCCCTTCCGGCTGCGGTAAATCTACCTTTTTGCGTTGCCTGAATCGCATGAACGACACCATCGATATTTGTAAGGTGAAAGGCAGCCTGCATCTGGAAAGTCAGGATCTTTATGACCCTAAACTGGATGTGGTGGAATTGCGCGCTCGGGTGGGCATGGTGTTCCAAAAGCCTAACCCGTTCCCTAAGTCTATCTATGACAACGTGGCCTATGGCCCGCGCATACACGGCCTGGCTAATAAGAAATATGACCTGGATGAAATCGTAGAAACCAGCCTGCGCAAAGCGGGTTTGTGGGAGGAAGTGAAGGATCGTTTGCACGCACCGGGCACGGGTTTGTCTGGTGGTCAGCAGCAGCGTCTGTGTATTGCCCGCACCATTGCGGTGAGCCCGGAAGTGGTGCTGATGGATGAGCCCTGTTCAGCGCTGGACCCAATTGCCACCGCCAAAATCGAAGAATTGATCAGCGAGCTGAGCGAGTCTTACACCATCGCTATCGTGACTCACTCCATGCAGCAGGCCGCGCGGGTATCTAGCCGTACCGCTTATTTCCATTTAGGGCGTCTGGTGGAAATGAATGATACCGAGACCGTGTTCACCAAACCCGAGCATGATCTGACGGAAGCTTATATCACTGGCCGCTTCGGTTAACGTGCGGGTAAGGAGAACAAGATAATGGACCGTATGCATTTTGGCGAGCATAGCTCGACCCAGTTTAACGCCGCGTTGGAATCTATCCGTAACCACCTGATGGAAATGGGCGGTTTGGTGGAAAAACAGGTGGTGGATGCATTGCAGGCATTGCTGCAGGCTGACTCTGCGCTAGCTGAAAAAGTCATAGAAACCGAAAAGAAGGTCGATAAGCTGGAAATCCTCATCGACGAGGAATGCACCAAGGTGCTGGCTTTGCGTCAGCCGGCGGCTTCGGATCTGCGTTTAATCATTGCTGTGTCTAAAGCGGTATCTGATCTAGAGCGCATTGGTGATGAGTCGGCCAAAATTGCCCGCATGGGGTTGCAGCTGGCTGAAGAGGGCGAGTCACCTCGCGGTTACGTGGAAGTACGGCATATCGGTAACCATGTGCGCAATATGTTGCGTGATGCCCTGGATGCCTTTGCCCGCTTTGACGCCCATAAAGCCCTGACCGTGGCGGCGGAAGATAATGAAGTAGACATGGAATACGCCAGTGCCATGCGTTCTTTAGCGACCTTCATGATGGAAGATCCTCGCTCTATCACTCGAGTACTCAACATCATTTGGTCTCTGCGTGCCCTGGAACGCATTGGTGACCATGCCCGTAATATCGGTGAGCAGGTTATCTATTTGGTGAAAGGTAAGGATGTGCGGCACATCAGCATTGATGAAATTGAAGAGAAGTTGAAAAGCTAACAAAGTTGCCGCCCGCAGCATGAAAAACCCGGCTACGTGCCGGGTTTTTTTTGGACTGATTCCGCGCGCTATCTCTCCGCTTGTGCCTATTCCGGCGGCAATTTTTTGGTTATCGGATGGCCACAAACGGGCAGTGTTGCAGCTTGACCCTTAATGCTTGCCTCTATAATATCCGTATTTCCGAATATATGAATATACTATGCGCACATGCTCACACCTACTCAGCTCTGTAAATGCCTTGGCGATGATATCCGCCTCAGCCTGATCTGCTTGTTGCACGGTCAAGCAGAGGTCTGCGTGTGTGATTTGGTCGATGCCATGCAGGCGCCACAATCTACCGTGTCCCGGCATCTTGCCCAGTTGCGCCAGTGCGAACTGGTGGTCGCCCGGCGACAGGGCACCTGGATGCATTACCAGCTGAACCCGGCTTTGCCGGAGTGGGCTACAGCGGTCATTAATGCATTGGTAGTGCCTGCCCGAGATGCGTTGAATATCACTCTTCCCAGTGCCGCGTGCTGCGGCTAAATGACGAGAAAAGGTTATGAATACACCACTGAATGTCTTGTTTTTGTGCACCGGTAATTCCTGTCGCTCCATCATTGGTGAAGCGCTGGCTGATCATCTGGGGAAGGGTAAGCTGCACGGATTGAGTGCCGGCAGCATGCCCACCGGTAAGGTTAATGAAAACGCCTTGGCTGTGCTCGCCCGCCACGGTGTGCCGGTGAACACTCCCAGCTCCAAGTCCATGGATGATCTGGAAGGGGAAAAGATCGATCTGGTGATCACGGTCTGTGATGCCGCCGCGGGTGAGTCCTGCCCGGTGTGGTTGGGTGATACTCCGAAAGTGCATTGGGGCCTGGAAGACCCGGCCCATGCAACGGGAACTGACGACGAGATTCGTGGGGCTTTTGAGGTTACCTATAACGAACTGCATGCTCGCGTAGAAGCTCTGGCAGCGCTGGATTTTGAATCGATGAACCCATTGGGGTTGATCGCAACAGCGCAAAAAATTCACCGCGAAATGGATAATCAGTAATGCCGTTTTTTGAACGATATCTCAGTGTCTGGGTGGCATTGGCTATTGCTGTTGGCGTGGGCTTGGGCGTAGCCGTGCCCGGTGTCTTTGAAGCGGTTGCCGGTTTCGAGTATGCCCATGTGAATTTGGCCGTAGCGGTATTCATCTGGGTAATGGTTTACCCGATGATGATTCAGATTGATTTCACCGCGATTAAAAAAGTCGGCAACAACCCCCGCGGGCTACTGCTGACTTTGGTGGTTAACTGGCTGATAAAGCCGTTCACCATGGCGGCTTTAGGCTGGTTATTCTTCAAGGTTTTTTTCGCCGGTTGGGTGGACCCGCAAACGGCGACAGAGTACATCGCCGGTATGATCCTGTTGGGTGTGGCGCCCTGTACGGCCATGGTGTTTGTGTGGAGCCAGCTTACTAAGGGCGATGCAAATTACACCCTGGTACAGGTGTCGGTGAACGATATCATTATGGTATTTGCCTTTGCGCCTATTGCCGGTTTGTTGCTGGGGGTGAGCGATATTACTGTGCCTTGGGATACCTTGGTGCTGTCAGTGGTGCTCTATGTGGTTATGCCATTACTGGCGGGAATGGCAACACGTCATTGGCTGGGGAGCGAGGAGAGGGTTGCCGCCTTTGTTCATCGGCTCAAGCCCGTCAGCGTGATGGGCCTGTTGGCCACAGTGGTGCTGCTATTTGGTTTCCAGGCGGAAACCATTCTTGCCAAGCCCATGGCCATCGTGCTCATTGCTATTCCGCTATTGATCCAGACCTACGGTATTTTTGCTATTGCCTACTGGGCGGCAAGACGGCTGAGGTTGAAGCATAACGTGGCAGGCCCGGCCTGCTTGATCGGCACCAGTAACTTTTTCGAGTTGGCTGTGGCGGTGGCTATCAGTGTGTTCGGTCTGCATTCTGGTGCGGCCTTGGCGACCGTGGTCGGGGTGCTGGTGGAGGTGCCTGTGATGTTGTCACTGGTAGCGATTATCAACCGTACCTCGCACTGGTTTGAAGAAGCCAGCCAATAGCATTAATAGCGAATAAAAACCGTTAATGATCAAGCGTCTGTCTGCTCCCACTGAGACTTTTTCAGTGAGGGTAAACGATGCTTGTCGCGAAGCTAGCCTCAATTATTACGAAAGAAGTTACCGTGCCATGAACGATCTACCCAATCTCGATAATGACTGCTTTCAGCGTCCCACTACTGACAGCGTATTCCGGGCCCAGCCGTCTACTCATAAGCCGCGCATCCTGTTGCTATATGGATCACTCCGTCAGCGTTCCTTTAGTCGCCTAGTGGTTCAGGAAGCCGCTCGATTGCTGGAGGCCATGGGTGCAGAAGCAAAAATTTTCCATGCTGATGGTTTGCCTCTGCCCGACAGTGAAGATGCTAGCCACCCTAAGGTGCAGGAACTGCGCGATATGGTGACTTGGTGCGAAGGTATGGTGTGGTGCTCTCCGGAACGGCACGGTGCCATGACGGGCATTATGAAAGCACAGATCGATTGGATTCCTTTATCGCTTGGGGCGGTACGTCCGACCCAGGGGAAGACCCTGGCGGTGATGCAAGTCAGTGGTGGCTCCCAGTCGTTTAATGCAGTAAACCAGCTACGTGTGCTGGGTCGCTGGATGCGCATGGTCACTATTCCAAACCAGTCTTCGGTGCCGAAAGCATTTCTGGAGTTTGATGATAATGATCGTATGAAACCCTCCGGTTTCTACTATCGTATTGTGGATGTCATAGAAGAGTTGGTGAAATTCACCTATTTGACCCGTGACCGTAGTGACTATCTCACCGACCGTTATTCCGAGCGTAAGGAATCGGCTGAGGAACTGATGGCGAGAGTCAATCAGCGCAGTATGTAGAGCCGCATGCCGCGTATAACCCTGCGGCGAAAGTGTATCGTCAGCGGACCTGTTTCTGCACAAAAGAGTAACCGCTTACGTGACGTTATTTACAGTAGAGGTAAGCAGGCGCTATAGCGGTCATTGTCTGGTGCATGCCTGAAGCATAGCTGTTGGTCTTGGCGGGTGAGCGTGTCATCTTTGCCAGGGGTCCAAGGGTTACTCACGGGGCTGTCTTTCTTTGTATTTTCAAGCTGATTCAGCAATGCCAGGCGGGCGTCTAGATGCACCAGGCGAAACAGGTATCGTTTGAAGTCTGGGGTGGCGGTTTCCAGTAACACATTACCAATGGGGTTGCGTATGGCTTGCCCTGTTGTAGCGCGGGCCGGCTGAACGTTATCTGCTTGAATAACATCAGCGGGCTGCCCCGCCAGTTTTGCATAGTGCTGATATAACGGGAGCATGCGGTTTACGCTGATATGCTTTTTCAGGCCCGCCTTGAGTTGTAGCTTTTCAGTCCACGTCGCCTGCTGGTTACCTTCCCGGTATTGTTCTTCCAAAAAGAAATGCGCCATCAGGGTGAATTCCTTTTTCATTGGTGAATGGAAATTTTTTTCTGCTGAAGTCAGGGGTGTCAGCACCGGTGCCGGCATAGCCTTCTGTTGCACGAGAAGTGCCACTAACTGCAGTTTTTCCGCAAGGATGGCATTGGCAACCATTTTGCTGATCAGACTGTGGTCTTGGGCCAGCCATTGGCGCAGCTGCTGAATCTCGGTGAGCAGCGCGGGGCCGGGAGCGGCGCTGTTGGCCCAAGCCAGTGATTGCAGCCGTGAAGCGCAAACCAACAGGTTGTACTCGGGAAAGGTGGCGTTCAGGCGAGGCGGCGTGTTGTCAGAAAAATAAGAGAATTCCAGAAAGGTTTGGTAGCGATCTATGAGAAATTGATAGCGGCTGATCAAGGCTTTGGCTTGTGCTTTTTTTTCCTGCTGCTCTAGTAGGCAGGCAGCCGTCATAGGATGGCACAGCAGAGGTGTGTTGTTCAGCTTCGGGTAGGCATTGGGAAGCACCAGCTCCGGATGTACTTTTTGTCGCTGCGCCAGCTCATGGCCCTGTTGCGCAGGTGATTGTGTAGCGGGCACACCAAACCCGAGCAGGTAGGCATAAGCCGGGTTGTCATCATTGGGGGTTGTGTCCAGCCATTGTCGGGCTGTGTCATCAAGAGGGGCATCCCGTAGCCACCAAACGGTGAACGCCACCAGCGCCAACACACCAATCCCTAGGATGCTTTTTTTCATGGCGCGATTCTTTATACGTTGTAGAGAGTGAGGGCGCGGCTAAAAGTCCCGGTGCTGATATTGGCGGGCACTCAGGGCCACCATCACCAACATCCAGCCATTCATGATCAACTCAATGGCGAGAAATAGCCCGATCACCCACTGCCCAGATTGCGGCCATTGCGCAAAAATCATCCACGCTAAGGCTAGGCCGATCAGTGCACTAATGATTAGCAAAAAGGTATGGGTACTACCGCGAACATGCCAAGCGATCAAGAACCGCAGAGTGGAGATAAGCGCGATGGCGGCGCCGATAATCAGGGTCAGTCCACCGGCGGCGACGGCAGGGCGGGCCATCATATAGCCTCCAAGCAACGCATAGAGCAAGCCGATCATCAGAAACGGCAAGCTGCGTGAGAGCGTGGGGGTGCGGAACGCCTGAAGGATTTGAATCAAGCCGGCCAGCAGTAAAAGTCCACCAATCCAGAACACGCTGATCAAAGTGAACAACCCCGTAGCGCCAAGACCTAGAGTGCCGAGGACAATAAAAACGATGCCGGTAACCAGCAGGCCTTTCCAGTGTTGGGAAAGATGTTCAAGCAGTGGCGGTGGTGTGGCGGGCATGTGGCGAACTCCGTGTCGGCAATGCGTTGATGTGCGTATAGAGAGTGAATGTAGCACAGCGGAAGGCGCGACCACCAAATGCCGGGGCGTCATACAAGAATGAGAGTCAGGGGTACCATTGCGAAAGCGTGATTTCTTCGCTCTGTTCCGTGGTGCCGAACCAGACCTGGCCATCCTGAATCATCGCCTGTAACTGCATGGCCCGCTGAGCGCAGGTGGCCAGTGTGGCTTCGCTGTCTGCATCCACGTGGATGATGGTCAGGTTATCGAAGCGACGCACCTTGTTCTTCATGCTGTCCCACCATACCTGTGGCGCCCGTGGGCCATAACAATACAGGGTAACCTGTTCCGCCAGGCCACACGCTTTACGCAGGCGTTTCTCATCGGGCATGCCCAACTCGATCCAGTGGGCAAGGGTGTCGTTGGGATGGCGTTGCCACAGGTCTGGTTCTTCCGGGTTGGACAGGCCTCGAGAGAAGGCCAGATCTTCATGGGCGTTGAGAGCAAAGGCCAGTAGCCGCAACATCATTCGTGATTCGGTTTCCGAGGGGTGCAAGGCTACTGTCAGATTATGGGTGGCGTAATAATCCCGGTCCATATCGGAAACGGTGAGTTCAGCTTTGTAGATGGTGGCGGTGAGGGCCATGGCAGAGGACTCGCAAACAGGGAGCACGCAACAGGCATGCACGCAAAAGGGGCTGATTGTATCAGGTTGGAGTGTGTACGGCGGGCGCAACAGTCGTTTTGTGTGGGCGCGGTCGAACGAGCCCTCCCACACGAGGTTGCGTCAGCCGAGAAGCGCAATTATCCCGAAACCCACGAACAACGCTGCGCTGATGCGATGGGCCCAGGTTTCAAATTGTTGGCTGCCGAATTGGTGGGCCAGCCAGATGACCGGCAGGTTGGCGGCGATCATGCCCAGGGTGGAGCCGCTTAGTACTGGCCAGAACTGATCTTTGAACTGTATCGCCAGGGCGATGGTGGCCAGCTGGGTCTTGTCGCCGATTTCAGCAATGAAGAACAACACCAGTGCGGTAAGGAAAGGGCCGAAGCGAGGGTTGTCTTCCACTTCTTCATCGGCGTCCGGGATTAGCATCCACAAGCCCAGGCCGATAAAGCTGAGGCCAAGAGTCCAGCGCAGCCACTCCAGGGGGATGGTGCTGGCCAGCCAGTCTCCAAACCAGACCGAGGCACCGTGGTTGAGCAGGGTCGCCACCACTACGCCGGCGAGGATAGGCCACGGTTTGCGAAATTTGAGAATCAGCGCGAGAGATAATAGCTGTGTCTTGTCGCCAATTTCCCCAAGGGCAACTAGCACAAAGGCGCTGAACAGGGCTTCCATGAATATTTCCAGCGGGGCGGGATTGTGCGACACAGAGACATCACCGGCGAATCCCGCCCCTGCGGAATGCCTGCAATGTCTCAGGTCTCGTCAATCCGTAAGGATGCGGACGCAGCCACCATGCGCATGAGGCGCAATCATGTTGATGACCGCCAAGGGGCTTTGCGTGAAAGCGATCGAGCGACTACTCCCCCAAGACGGCGAAAACCATAGCGGAAATATGGGTTAAGGGCCAGTACAATGGGCTATTAGCTGCAAGGCGCGGCAGATGCTGACTTGTCTTAGGTACTGGAGTGTGTGTGGCGCAAAGGCAGGAGCATCGCCTCTGCCTGGAGCATGTTGTTACCCTCGATCCCAGTTCAAATGTGGAAGAGATTCTCATGAGTGAAGAACGTTTTCTTGATGTTGAAACCAAGCTGGCCTACCAAGAGGACTTGGTGGAGTCGTTGAATAAAGTGGTCAGTGACCAGCGACGGCAGATTGATGCGCTGGAAAAAAACTACCGAAAAATGGCCGACCGGCTGATGGATCTGTCTGAGGCATTTGAGGCCACTCAGGTTGAGGATGCACCGCCTCCGCATTACTGAGGCCGTTGCGTGCGGCGAAAACAGCCGCTATTCGGTCCGAATTGCATGATTTTTGAAGTAAGTCATCATTCTAGAAGCCAGAATGAAAAAGGCCGCGCCCATACTTTGGGCGCGGCCTTTTTGTTTGCAGATACAAGTGAAGTCGCGTGGTCTGCAAGGTCTGTTACTCCGTATCCTCGATGCTTAGACCCCGCGTGGCCACGTCTAAACTGGAGGCGTCGGTTTCGTTGCCGAGCTTAATCATCAGGCGTAAGTCGTTGGGCGAGTCGGCGTGGAGCATGGCGTCTTCGTAGGTGATTTCACCGGCGGAGTACAGGTCGTAAAGGGCTTGATCGAAAGTCTGCATACCCTGCTCCCGGGATTTGCTCATCAGCTGCTTGATCTGATGCACTTCGCCCTTGCGGATATGGTCTTGTACCAGCGGTGTGCCTAGAAGCACTTCGATGGCCGCGCGTCGGCCTTTACCATCTGGGGTGGGGATCAGTTGCTGGGCGACGATGCCTTTCAGGTTCAGGGATAGATCCATCCACAGCTGGCCATGACGATCCGCCGGGAAGAAGTGAATGATCCGGTCCAGCGCCTGGTTGGCGTTGTTGGCGTGTAAGGTAGCTAGACACAGGTGCCCGGTTTCGGCGAAAGCAATGGCCTTGTCCATGGTGTCAGGGGTGCGGATCTCCCCAATCAGAATCACATCCGGTGCCTGGCGCAGGGTGTTCTTCAGGGCCACGTCGAAGGATTCGGTATCAATGCCCACCTCACGCTGGGTGACGATACAGCCCTGGTGCTGGTGGATAAATTCGATGGGGTCTTCAATGGTGATGATGTGACCCTTGGAGTTCTTGTTGCGATGGCCAATCATGGACGCCAGTGAGGTGGATTTACCGGTACCGGTAGCGCCCACGAAAATCACTAAGCCACGCTTGGTCATAGCCAGTTCCTTTATCACTGGCGGCAAGCGCAGGTCGTCCACGTTAGGGATTTTGGTTTCGATGCGGCGCAGTACCATGCCCACCAGGTTGCGCTGATAGAACGCAGAGACCCGGAAACGGCCCACGCCACGGGCGGAGATGGCAAAGTTACACTCATGGTTGGCCACGAACTCCTTGCGCTGCTGCTCGGTCATGACGCCAAACACGATGTCCCGTGTTATATCCGGGGTCAGCGCACTTTTGGTCACCGGCAGGATCTTGCCGTTGATTTTCATACTCGGGGGTACGCCAGCGGTGATAAACAGATCTGACCCACCTTTCTGTACCATCAACTTGAGAAGCTCTTCGAATTCCATGCGTTAAGGCCTGTCTGTACTGATTCTGTCGGCGCCTTGGCTGGGCCGTTGCGGGGCTATTTACAGAGAATCTGGGTTCTTGGCTTTCTCACGAGCCACATCACGGGCCACCAGGCCTTTCTGCACCAGCCCTTGCAGGCACTGGTCCAGCGTCTGCATGCCTAATGCACCGCCGGTCTGGATGGCGGAATACATCTGGGCCACCTTATCTTCACGAATCAGGTTCCGTATCGCTGGGGTGCCCATCATGATTTCGTGGGCCGCCACACGGCCGCCGCCGTTTTTCTTCATCAGCGTTTGTGACACCACCGCCTGCAGTGATTCCGACAGCATTGAGCGGATCATGGATTTTTCTTCGGCGGGGAACACGTCGATTACTCGGTCAATGGTTTTAGCCGCGGAGGTGGTGTGCAGCGTGCCGAACACCAGGTGGCCGGTTTCTGCGGCCGTTAGCGCCAGGCGGATGGTTTCCAGATCCCGCAGTTCACCCACCAAAATAATGTCTGGATCTTCCCGCAGTGCCGAGCGCAGGGCTTCAGAGAAACCGAGGGTGTCGCGGTGAACTTCGCGCTGGTTGACTAGACATTTCTTGGATTCGTGTACGAATTCGATAGGATCCTCAATGGTGAGGATGTGCTCGTAACGGGAATCGTTGATGTAATCGACCATGGCTGCCAGGGTGGTAGATTTACCCGAGCCGGTGGGCCCCGTGACTAGCACGATACCCCGGGGCATTTCGGAGATATTCTGGAAGACCTTGCCCATCCCCAAGTCTTCCATGGTCAGCACTTTCGATGGAATGGTTCGAAATACCGCCCCGGCACCACGGTTGTGGTTAAAGGCGTTTACCCGGAAGCGGGCTACGCCGGGCACCTCGAAGGAGAAGTCCGTCTCGAAGAATTCCTCGAAATCTTTGCGCTGCTTGTCATTCATGATGTCATAGATCAATGAATGAACTTCCTTGTGCTCCATGGCGGGCAGGTTGATGCGGCGCACGTCGCCATCCACCCGGATCATCGGGGGCAGGCCCGCGGACAAGTGAAGGTCAGAGGCGCCGTTTTTGGCGCTGAAAGCGAGCAGCTCGGTAATATCCATGATTTATACTTGCTGTTATGGCTTGGAAAGAGCCCCCGTGGGTGGCCCTTTGTTATTATGTTGTGGAGCCTTCGCCGGGTTCCTCAGAAAATCGTCGCATGCTTAAAGTAACCCGACCTCTTGAGCCGTTCAATGATGACTGACGTCAAATCACCACTGCTGCACATTAATGAGCAAATAAAGTCACACTGTGAGCGTGTCGGCCGTGACCCCCATAGTGTGCAGCTTCTGGCGGTCAGTAAGACCCGCACAGCAGACGAACTGGCCAAACTGGCAGACCAAGGGCAGAGGCATTTCGGTGAGAACTACCTGCAGGAGGCACTGGCCAAGATTGCTGCGCTGCGGGGGCGGGGCTTGGTATGGCATTTCATTGGTCCAATTCAATCCAACAAGACGCGGGATATCGCGGCTCATTTTGATTGGGTGCACTCGGTGGACCGGCTCAAGGTGGCGCGCCGCCTCAGCGAACAGCGGCCGCCAGAATCCGCGCCGTTGAATCTGTGTATTCAGGTTAATGTGGACGATGAAGCGAGCAAGAGTGGGGTGGCGCTGGCGGGCGTGGCCGAGTTGGCTGCCGCCGTGGACGCGCTGCCCAATATCCGGTTGCGGGGGCTTATGGCCATTCCCCGGGCGGACAACGACGATGGCAACCGCGCTGCCTTCCGACAGCTCGCCATGACACTGTCACAATTGCGCAATACAATGCCCGCCCTCGATACGCTCTCCATGGGCATGAGCGCGGACTATCCGGTGGCTATTGAAGAAGGTGCTACCGTGATCCGGCTGGGCACCGCCCTGTTCGGCCCGCGCCCGCCCAAGGCTTGATAACAAAGGACTGCGCAGTTATGGCACAACAACTAATCGGATTTATCGGCGCCGGCAACATGGCAACCAGCCTGGCCGGTGGCATGGTGGCGAAAGGAATTCGCCCGGCCCGTATCTGGATGAGCGACCCCTCTAAAGACCGGTTGGACGAAGTCGCCCAGCTGCAACGGGTGCATGTGAGTACCGAAAACCGTGATGTGGCGGGGCGGGTCGACGTGCTGGTGCTGGCGGTGAAGCCACAGATGATGGAGCAGGTGTGTACCGACCTGCGTGACCTGATCGCGGAGCGTCAGCCCCTGGTGATCTCCATTGCCGCCGGTGTGACCGTGGGCAACCTGCGTCGCTGGCTGGGTAGTACTCCGATTGTGCGCTGCATGCCCAATACGCCGTCGCTGGTACAGGCCGGCGCCACTGGCCTGTATGCCGCCGATGATGTGAGCGATGAGCAAAAAGCCATGGCCAAGGAAATTCTTGGTTCCGTGGGTATCGCGTTCTGGTTTGACGAAGAAAAAGAACTGGATGCGGTCACCGCCGTTTCTGGCTCCGGTCCGGCGTACTTTTTCCTGCTGATGGAATCGCTGATCGAAGCGGCCAAGGCCCAGGGGCTGGATGCGGGCACTGCTCGGCAGATGGTGCTGCAAACGGCCTGGGGCGCAGCCCAACTGGCGATTACCAGTGAAGTGGGCCCGGATGTGCTGCGCCAGCAAGTCACCAGCCCCGGTGGCACTACCGCCGCAGCATTGGGTGTGTTTGAGGAAGCCGGTTTTCGCGAACAGGTGCAAGCCGCCGTTGCTGCCGCGCGTGAGCGGTCGGAAGAGCTGGCAGGATAAAGCAGCAACACGTGGCAAGCAGTAAGATGCGGGGATGATTAGAAGGTTTTGAGATGCGGTGCCCACGCAATTAGGCTTGAGCACGGGTACGGTCTACTTTAAAAGAGGGCTTTCGCTGTGTTGCAGCTAGAAGCTTGTCGCTTGATTTTCCCTTCTTTTGCCCCAAACTCTATCCCAGTTTCCGGCCAAGGCCGGTCGAGACATCGCAACGGAGTGATTCATGAACCCGCAGGGTGCCCTGGTTTTTCTGCTGGATTTTGTGTTCAGCGCTTACATTTTCATTGTACTGACTCGTTTCGTGCTGCAGCTGGCGCGGGCGGATTTTTATAACCCGATTTCCCAATTTGTGCTCAAGGCCACTAACCCGTTGCTCAAGCCTCTGCGCCGGATCATTCCCGGTTACGGTGGGCTGGATGTGGCCTCGTTGGTATTGGTTATCGTGCTCATCATGCTCAAGGCGGTGCTGATTCTGAGCATCCAAGTGGGCGGTTTTCCGTCGGGGATCGGTGGGCAGTTGGTGATTTACACCCTGCAGGAACTGGTCAGCTTGATCCTGAACTATGTGTTCTGGGCGGTGCTGATCCGGGTTATTCTCAGTTGGGTGGCGCCAGACCCTTACAATCCTATGGTGCGGGTGATTGTTCAGGTCACCGAACCGATAATGGCGCCGGTTCGCAAGATGTTGCCCCCGATGGGTGGATTTGATCTGAGCCCACTGATTGTGCTGCTGGGCGTTCAGCTGTTGCAGATTTTGTTCAAGCTGCACTAACCGGCAAGAGGCCATTGGATAAGGGGCCTTTGAATAAAGCTAGGAACGAAAAAGGCGCCGAACGGCGCCTTTTTTCGTTTAAGTGGCAGGTAAAATCGCTGCCGAAAGTAGTGCAAATAAGTGCAAGGGTTTTTACTTGTTCTGAACCTTTGGTTACAACGTAAGAGTAAAAACGGTGTCGTGATAGGACGGGCGCCAAGCACGGGGAAAAATATGCAAGATCGGGGTGATTTCAGCCTTACCGGCCTGAGAGAATTACACCAGCTCTCATTGCTGCCTAGCGGGGACTTTAATGCACTTTATGCGGCCTACCTAGAGGTGGGGCGCAGCCTGCTGGAGCTTTCTATTGGCATTGTTAGTTGCATTAAAGACGGTGACTACGAAGTGCTAGCGGTGCAACCGGGCGATGGTGGTATCAGCCCCGGTGATCATTTCCCTCTGGGTGATACTTACTGCTCCACCGTAATGAGCAAGCAAGGCTCGGTAGCGTTGCACCATGTGGGTGAACTGGAAGAGATGCGTTCGCACCCAGTGTATGTGGGGATGCAGTTAGAATCCTATATGGCTGTGCCGTTGTATGTGCAGGGTGAGATTTTCGGCACCCTTAATTTCAGTGATCCGTCACCGCGTCGTGAAGCTTTCAGCATCGAGGAAATGGAGTTTCTGGAATTGATGGGGAAGTCTCTCAGCCAGACCCTAGAGCAGGACCGGCTGAGTCAACAACAGCAAGCGGCCGTTAGTAAAATGGAAGAGAACATGGCCCTGTTCGAAGGGGCTTTTCGCCACGCAGCCATCGGCATGGCGATTGTGTCGCCGCAAGGCGGCTGGATGCGGGTGAATCAAGCGCTGTGCAGCATTCTGGGTTATGACGAAGAGGCGCTGCTGGCCAGTGACTTCCAGACCATAACGCACCCGGATGACCTGGAAACCGACTTGCATCATGTGGAAGAGATGCTGACAGGCAAACGTAGCAGTTACTGGATGAAGAAACGCTATATCCATAAGAATGGCCATATTGTCTGGGTGTTGTTGGCCGTCTCTCTTGTCCGTAATGGGGATGGTTCGCCCCGTTATTTTTTATCCCAAATCGAAGATATCACCGCTCAAGTAACGGCGGAATTGACCCTACGCGAAAAACAGGGCGAGCTGGAGCAGCTCAACCAAGAGCTGGCGAGCATGGCTCGTACTGACCCGCTCACCGGGCTCTATAACCGATTGGTGTTGATGGAAGGTTTGCGCCAAGAGTTCAGTCGCTGTGAGCGCCGTGGCGAGCCTATGTCGGTAATTTTCATGGATGTGGATCATTTCAAGCAGTACAACGATAGCTACGGGCACGTAGAAGGGGATGCGGCCCTGCAGGCAGTGGCCGAGGCTCTGCGTCCGGTTATTCGTGATACCGATGTGTTGGCGCGTTACGGTGGCGAAGAGTTTGTTGCCTTGCTGCCCACCGCTAATTCGCAAGATGCTGAAAGGGTGGCAGAACGTTGTCGCCGTGCCGTGGCGGAGATTTCTTCGCTCAGCAGGCCGGTGAGCCTGAGTGTGGGTGTGGCCACGCTCAGGTTCGGTGATGAAGCTGATGAAACGAAGAGCCCCGAATCGCTACTAAGCGCGGCGGATCGAGCGCTTTATGTAGCGAAGGGGGCCGGCCGCAACCGCGTTCATACCGCGCAGCTCTAATGTTTGAAGCCCGTCTTTTATTGTCGGTGGCGGTGCGGACATCGCAACGTCATGGTGCTTCTCTTGCGGAAGAGGTGAATGGGTTTCTATGAATGACGCTGCGCTCAGAGTATGAGTGCGGCGTCATTGGATCAACGCGAAACAAGCGTTAATCGCGTTGTCGCTTGTTGTTATCCTATGCAGGCTGTTTTGCCCTGCTTCTCCTGAGATTCGATCCATCCCAGAATGCGCCCGCCTAATGGTCGTTGGGTTGCTTCGGCTGCCAGAGCCACCGCTTCGCGCAAGCCCTGCACATCAATGCCGGTTTTCAGCCCGGCGCTTTCCAGCAAGTACACCAGATCTTCCGTGGCCATGTTACCGGTAGCGCCGGGTGCAAATGGGCA
This sequence comes from Alcanivorax sp. NBRC 101098, assembly GCF_001010505.1. Classification (GTDB taxonomy): domain Bacteria; phylum Pseudomonadota; class Gammaproteobacteria; order Pseudomonadales; family Alcanivoracaceae; genus Alcanivorax; species Alcanivorax borkumensis. The sequence continues at coordinate 2,983,065 of NZ_AP014613.1, read as the reverse complement.
GCCGCCCAGCCCGCCGATGGAAGCGTCAAACCGCCTTACCCCTAGGTCTGCGGCCGCCCAAGCCATGGCGGCGGCTAGCCCGCGAGTGTCGTGCAGGTGGACATAGAATTTTTCGGCGCCGAACTCTTGAATCAAAGGCGCCATGATGTCTTTCATCTGTTGTGGGTTGCCCGCACCAATGGTATCGGCAATGGCCACCTCGTCGGAACCGGCAGCAAACATGCGCTCGCTGAGTTTCTGGGGCAGGGTTACTGGCACTGGGCCGTCGTAGGGGCAGGCAAAGGCGCCGGAAATATAGGTCCGGGTGGCGATGCCGTCGGCTTTGGCGGCGGCAATAATCGCTTCACAGCTTTGCGCTGCCTGCTCTAGGCTCATGCGTAGGTTGCGTTCGTTGAAGGAGTCGGTAGTGGATAGCACGAGCCCCACGGTGGGGTAACCCGCATCGCGGGCCAGCTGATAACCTTTTAAGTTGGGTATCAGGGCGGTGTAATGTAGATCGTTACCTTGTGGCAGCAGCGGAGTTAACGCAGCGGCGTCGGCCATCTGTGGGATTGCCTTGGGGCTGACAAAGCTCACCGGTTCCAAATAGCGCATGCCCGCATCGACCAGTAACTGGGCCAGTTTTGCCTTGGTGGCGGTGTCTACGGTTACAGGTTGATTTTGTAGGCCGTCGCGCAGCCCCACCTCGTTGATGATTGCCTGGTCTGTCATGGTAAATACCGTCGCGCCGAAAGGGGGCTGCAAGTGTGCCATCAGCGTTGCGGATGTGCACCTCAGGGAGCGAGTAGAACAAACGGCCAGTCGAGCGTGTCTTTTCCACGCGCGTTGTCCGACAGTCATACTAGCGACATGGTATCTTCGGTCACGCTGCCCTAGCGTTGGCACAATAACAACGGAGCAATGAAGAGATGGATCTGATCATTTTTCTGCTGGCGCTGCTAGTTATGAGCACGGTTACCCTGACGCTGGCGTTTTATCTGTGCTGGTACTACGACCGACGCAGCTTTCCCGAGCAATCTGAGCTGCCCGGTGAACCCCCTTTACGGCTGTTGCCGACGCTACTTGGCATGGCCAAGGAGGCCGCCGCCCTGACAGTGCTAGTGCTTAGTTATCCGTTGCGCCTGATCCACGATTCTTCACCGGTACGTAGCCGCCATCACGGCGAGCCCCCGGTGATTCTGGTCCACGGTTACGGCGGCAACAGTGCCAACTTTTTATTTATGCAGTGGCGCCTCAAATGGCGCGGCTGGTCCAATGTGTATTCGGTGAGTTATACCCCGCCGCATATCAATGCCCGCAAACTATCTCAGCAGGTGGTTGATCATGTAGAGCGTATCCTGGCGACCACAGGCGCGGAAAAAGCCCACTTGGTTTGCCACTCCATGGGCGGTCCGTTAACCCGCTATGCGCTCAAGAATTTAGGGCTGGCTGGCAAGGTAGACCGGGTGATTACCTTGGGTAGCCCGCATTATGGAACGCGAGTTGCCGGCCTGTTTCCGCCATTGGGGGCTGCCGCCCAACTGCGCTACCAGAGCCCTTTTATCCGAGAGCTGGCCACCGAGGCAACCTGCCCAGGGGGCGCGCGGTACTTCTCCATCTTCTCCAACATGGATAATTTTGTGCTGCCGGTGTCCGCGGCGGTATTGCACGGTGCGGAAGACAATATCCATGTTCCTTATCTGGGGCACTGTTCGCTGCTCTACAGTAGCCGGGTTATGGATCAAGTGGAGCGTTGTCTTTTGGCCCCGCCCAAGGCTGCGGAGTAAATATTGATCTGCAACATGGTTGCCTTTCCTCTCTTCGCGGATCATGGTGAATATAAAAATGAGAGAGGGAGTTTGATCATGAGTGAATATGGCGCAACGGTGGCTTGGCATCTGCAGCGTGGTACCAGCTTTGATTATGAACACTTCAACCGGGATCACGAATGGACCTTCGCTGGTGGTGAAGTGGTATCCGCTTCCGGGTCTCCGGAATTCTACGGCTGTGCCAATCGGGTCAATCCAGATGAAGCGGTCATTGCTGCCACCGCCAGCTGTCACATGCTTACCTTTCTGTCCATTGCCGCCAAGCGTGGCCTCACCGTGCTCAGTTATATCGATCAGCCGTTGGGAACGGTGGACAAGAATGAGGAAGGCCGCATGGCGATCACCCGAATCGTGCTGCGGCCTCGGGTGGTTTTCGATGGCCAAGAGCCTGATGGCCCCGCCTTGGAAAAGCTCCACGAGAGCGCCCATCGTAACTGCTTTGTGGCTAACTCATTGCGTGCGGATGTACGCATAGAACCGGTTTAGCCTGCCCAATTAAGCAAAGCCTGAAAGGCTCTGTAGAAGCGCCCTCCTGAGCACGATTTGAAGTGCCAATGCCAGCAGCCAAACCTGCCTTTGGGGCTTTCTGGCTCAGGTGGGCGCTGTGCTGGCCGCATGGGCTATAGAGTGCGAGCCCGCCAGAAAGGCGTTTTTCGCCGTTTTCCCCGTTCTTTTTTCCTTCAGCTCGCGATCACGCCTGATCATGTAGAATAACCACACCGCACAATCGCCCCCCCGTGGGCTAACTAAAAATTGATGCCGGTGCGGTTGTGAATAGACCCCAAAACAGGTTTCCAAGGACTAGCCAACATGCTTGATAAGAACGAAATCGAACTGTTTCGCGATAATGTAAAAAAATTCCTCGAAAACGAAGTGGCCCCCCATTACAACCAGTGGGAAAAAGCTGAGATATTCCCACGCGAACTGTGGAATAAAATGGGCGAAAACGGCTTGTTGTGTGTGGACGTACCAGAGGAATACGGCGGCTTTGGCGCCAACTTCCGCCTGTCAGCGGTGATCGTAGAGGAAGCCTCTCGCGCTGGGTTCAGTTCCCTGGCCTCCAACATTTCTGTGCATTCCGACATCGTCGCTCCCTACATTCTGCACCTAGGCAATGAAGAGCAGAAAAAAACCTGGTTGCCGAAAATGGTTACTGGTGAAGCCGTGGGGGCCATCGGCATGACCGAGCCCGGCGCTGGTTCCGACCTGCAAGGCTTGAAAGCCCGTGCCGACAAGGATGGTGATGGCTATAGCATCAATGGCCAAAAAACCTTTATCACCAATGGTCAGCATTGCGACGTGATCGTGCTGGCCACCAAGACCGACCCCAACGCTGGCTCCAAAGGCATGACGTTGTTCACCGTGGATTGCACGCTGGACGGCTTTGCCCGTGGCCGTAACCTGGAGAAAATGGGCCTCCACGCGGCGGACACCTCTGAGCTGTTTTTCGAAAACGTAAAAGTTGGCGCCGAGCAGATACTGGGTGGTGAAGGCAAAGGCTTCGCCAACCTGATGAACGAGCTACCCCGCGAGCGTCTGATTTTGGCGCTGGGCGCTGTCGCTGCTTGTGAAGGCATGATCGAGCGTACCATCGAATACACCAAAGAGCGCATGGCGTTCGGCAAGCCTATTTCCAGCCTGCAGAATACCCGTTTCGTGCTGGCGGACTTACACGCCCAGGTGGTGATTAACCGTGCCTACTGCGAGCAGTGTATCGAGCAGTATGATCGCAGCGAACTCACCGCCACCAATGCTTCCATTGCCAAGCTCACCGCCACCGAGCTGCAAGGTGTGGTAGCCGACAAATGTCTGCAACTGTTCGGTGGCTACGGCTACATGCAGGAATACCCGATTTCCCGCGACTACGTAGACGCCCGTATCCAGCGTATCTATGGCGGCACCAGTGAAATCATGAAAGAAATCATCTCCCGGGATATCATCGGGCGGTAATTGTTTCTCTTCATGCTTTATAAAAAACGCGGCTTCGGCCGCGTTTTTTATGGTGTCTTATATCTTATGTAGGAGCCCCTCTAAAGGGCCTAACCGGCGGTAGCTTTGTAGTATAGGGCTTACATAGAAATGCTTAGGGGGGGGTATAGAGCGGGTTTATTCAAAGGGTAAAGTTGGCGCAGGCACACCTGCGCCATAGAACACTTAGAACTTGTAGACGGCAGCCAATAGCAAAGCTTGGCTGGTCACATCGATATCAGCATCAATGCCGAAGGCTTCACCATTTTCTTTTTTCACCGCAGTCACGTTGGCGGTGCCAAGATCGGCGTAGCGGTACTCAGCGCGCACAGACAGGTTCTCAGATAGCGACTTTTCCAAACCGAGAGCCAGTGCCCAGCCAGTGATATTGTCATCGTCGCTGTCAGAGCGGGCCGGGGAGCCAGGGTTACAAACAGTGCCATCGGAGGGGCAGTCAGAGTTCACTTCTACCTCAGTGAGTGTGGCGCTCAGGGTGCTATAAGCGAGGGTGGAGGCATTGAGTAAATAACCACCTTTGATTCCCAGCAGGAAGGTCTGGTTTATTTCTACTTCAGCTTCGGTCTGATTGCCCGCTAACGGGTCGCCGGGAATGCTCTTTACGGAATCACTGGTATTGCTGCCTTGATAGGCAAGTTCAGCACCTACAATCCAGCGGTCATTGAGAGCCATGTTGTAGCTGGTAAACACGCCATAGGCGAAGGCTGAATCGTCTAACGATTCGGAATCATTTGCGCCAACGGCGAGGGAATTACCTGGGGTAGCTGGGGTGATAATGCTGTCGGTTTCCCAGTCCATGGAGGAATCTTCATAGCCTAGGTTTAGGCCGGCTTGAACCCCAGTAAAAGCGTTGTCAGCAAAAGAGAGTGCAGGCAGGGCCGCAGCTAACAAAGAAGAAGCAACAATCGTGGATTTCATTTTCATTTTGGTACCAAGTGATAAAAACGGAGGTATTGGGCGCGAGTGAGCGCCGCGAAAGGAAGGTAACACTATTGCGCACAGCTGTTATCACCCATTTGGGTGAATGGATTTACTTTGCGCTCAATTTAGCCCATGCATACCCCAGTGCTTCCGGCCTTGCTGCGCATAACCCGTTACCCTAAATGGGTGATGGCCTCCCGGTGAATATCAGGGAAGATGAGTAGGGATGTTCTGAAAGCGTTCCATCCATGAGGAAATCAAAAGGGCGGTGGCAAGCTGCCTTGAGCACCAGCTCACACCATTGCGATCAATGTGTCGTCTTCGCTGAGCAGTATGTCGCAGTAAGAGCATTGATCAATATTGCCCCGTTTGGGGTGGCTGACAAATGGAGTTTCCATGATCAAAAAAGTGTTATCTGTGTTTTTTTTCATTGCCGTGATGGTGCCGCAGTCGTATGCACAGCCTGCCGAAGATGTAGAGGCATGCGTGGAAAGTAAAAGAGAGCAGTATCCAGGCGATACCCTCAATAATATGCGGCAGCGCTGTTTCCCAATCGCAGCGACTTGCTGGGGGTGGGGCGCTGGCGAGAATGCGGTTTATGAATACTGCGGCGCCGACGCTCTTAGGGATCGCGGTGTGGATTCACTGGCCAAGGATCAAGACAGCAAAAGTGACTGGGAATAGAACGGTTTCGCCACGTTTTCTGTGGTCTTGAAAGAGAATCAATGGGCGGGAGCCTGGACATAAGCCGGCCCCCGCTTGTTTATCGTTTTAACCCGCCATCAGGTGGGGCGCTGAATGTTCGCGTGCCAGCGTTCGTCAATGCGCCTCTTCCCAGTTCTCCCCAGCGCCCGCATCCACAATCAACGGCACTTTCAACTCCGCCGCTGATTCCATGCGCGCCTTTACTTCCTTGACCAGATCATCCACCTGATCGTCCGCCACTTCAAACACCAGTTCATCGTGTACCTGCATGATCATTTTGGCGTCGAAGTGGGTGGTTTCCAGCCAGTCGTGCACTTTGATCATGGCTTTCTTGATGATGTCGGCGGCGGTGCCTTGCATGGGGGCGTTGATGGCGGCGCGTTCGGCGCCTTGGCGGCGTTGGCCGTTTTTGCTGTGGATTTCCGGCAGGTAGAGACGGCGACCGTAAACGGTTTCCACGTAGCCTTTGTCTATCGCTAACGCGCGGGTGTCTTCCATGTATTTTTTCACGCCGGGGTAACGCTCGAAATAGAGGTCGATGTATTCCTGGGCTTCCTTGCGCGGCAGGCCCAGTTGTTTGGCGAGGCCGAAGGCGCTCATGCCGTAGATAAGGCCGAAGTTGATGGCCTTGGCGTTGCGGCGATCGTTGTCGCTGACCTCGTCCAGGGTTTTTCCCCACACTTCGGCGGCGGTGGCGCGGTGAATATCCAGGCCCTGTTCGAAGGCATCCGTGAGGCCTTTGTCGCCACTCAGATGCGCCATGATGCGCAACTCGATTTGTGAGTAATCGCAGGCGACTATTTTCTTTCCTTTGGGGGCGAGGAAGGCTTGGCGAATCTTACGGCCTTCTTCGCTGCGCACCGGAATGTTTTGCAGGTTCGGGTCACTGGAAGACAAGCGCCCGGTGGCGGTCACCGCCTGGTGGTAGGAGGTGTGCACGCGGCCGGTGCGTTGGTTGATCAGTTCCGGCAGTTTGTCGGTGTAGGTGTTTTTCAGCTTGGCCACGCCGCGGTAATCCATGATCACCTGGGGCAGTGGGTAGTCATGGGCCAGCTCTTGTAGCACCGCTTCGGCGGTGGACGGCGCGCCTTTGGGGGTCTTCTTGATGACCGGGATTTCCAGCTTTTCGTAGAGAATTTCGCCCAGCTGTTTGGGGCTGGCGAGATTGAATTCCTGCCCGGCGATGTCGAAGGCCTTTTCTTGCAGTTCCGCCATGCGTTTGGCGAGGAACTGGCTTTGGTGCTTGAGTAAGGTGGCGTCCACGTAGGTGCCGTTGCGTTCGATGCGGCTGAGCACAGTGACCAGCGGCAGCTCGATGTCGCGGAACACCTCGGGCAGTCGGTCTTCGGCTTCCAATTTCGGCCACAGGGTCTGGTGCAGGCGCAGGGTCACGTCGGCATCTTCGGCGGCGTAGGGGCTGGCTTCGTGCAGCCCGATCTGGTTGAAGGTGAGCTGCTTGGCGCCCTTGCCAGCGATGTCGGTAAAGCTGATGGTTTTGCGGCCCAGGTACTTGAGCGACAGGGAATCCATGTCGTGGCGGGTGGCCACGGAATCGAGCACATAGGATTCCAGCATGGTGTCGAAGGCCACGCCGCGCAGGGTAATGCCGGCGTCTTCGGCGAGCACGCTCATGTCGTATTTCAGGTTCTGGCCGATTTTCTTGAGGCTGTCGTCTTCGAGCAACGGCTTGAACTTGTCGATCACCAACTGCTTGTCGATCTGGTCTGGGGCGCCGGGGTAGTTGTGCCCGAAGGGGATATAGGCGGCCTTGTCGCTGACGGCCACGGCGAAACCCACCAGTTCGGCGTTCATATAGTTGAGGCTGGTGGTTTCGGTATCGAAGGCAAACTCGCCAGCGGCTTTCAGTTTATCCAGCCATTTATCCAGCATGGCTTCGCTGTAGACGATGTCGTAGGCGTCGCGGCTGAAGCCGGCGGCGGGGGCAGCTTCGTCGCTACCGGCTTCCTCGGCGGCGGCCACTACGCTAGCGTCGGCACCGGACAGTACTTCGCTCAACCAGCCCTTGAACTCCAGTTCCTTGAAATAGCGGGCCAGGGATTCGTTGTCCGGTTCGCCGAGTTTCAGGTCGTTGAGGTCTTCGCTGAGTTCGCAGTTCAGTTTGATGGTGGCCAGCTGGTAGGAGAGGAAGGCCATCTCTTTGTGTTCTTCCAGCTTTTTGGCCATGGTCTTGGCGCCACGGAAGCTGAGCTCGGCGACCTTGTCCAGATTGGCGTAGATATTTTCCAGGGAGCCGAGCCCCTGTATTAGGCCCAGGGCGGTTTTCTCGCCCACGCCGGGGACGCCGGGGATGTTGTCCACCTTGTCGCCCATCAGGGCGAGGAAGTCGATGATCAGCTCCGGGCCCACGCCGAATTTCTGCTTCACGCCCTCAATGTCGTAGAGGGCGTTGTTCATGGTGTTGATCAGGGTCACGTGCTCGGTGACAAGCTGGGCCATGTCTTTGTCGCCGGTGGAGATCAGCACCGGCTTGCCCTGGGCGCCGAAGATGCGCGCGAAGGTGCCGATCACATCGTCGGCTTCCACGCCGTCTTCGATGATCAGCGGCAGGCCCATGGCGCGGATCAGGTCGTGCAGGGGCTGCACCTGTGCGCGCAGATCATCGGGCATGGGCGGGCGGTTGGATTTGTACTCTTCAAACAGTTCGTCGCGAAAGGTTTTGCCCTTGGCATCGAAGATCACCGCCATGTATTGCGGGTCGTAGTCCTTGATCAGTTTGCGCAGCATGGAGGCGACGCCGCGCACCGCCCCGGTGGGCTGGCCGCTGGAGGTGGTGAGCGGCGGCAGGGCGTGAAAGGCACGGTACAGGTAGGAGGAACCATCGACCAGGATGATGGGTTTTTCGGCTGCGGACATGGGGCTCGACTTCTGCTGACTGAATGATGGAGAGAGTGTAGCGGAAATGGGGCCAAGGGGCAGGGGCGAGCGACAAGCAACTAGCGACAAGTGGCAACACGGGCTGGGCATTCGTTATTGGTAGACGCCGGGCACGGGCTTGCCTGTTCAGCAAGGCTTTCCACGTGTTGTCGTTTGAGGCTTGTCGCTTGCCGCTGAACTTGTGCATACTGCGACCTCCATTCTTTCGATACGGATGCTATGACCCCTTTCCTGGTTCAGCCTTGCCGCATCATCCTGTCCCAGTGTCCGCGCCGGGGGCGTCGCCCGTATTTTCCTGATCCGCCGCTGTCATTGTCTTTCTAGTTCACCCTGTTCAAGCTAACGGGCGGGTTGCCGCCTTTGTGATAATGACAACGGATTGACTATGAATCTTGCCTTTGTGGTGATGTTGCCCTTTCTGGGCGCGTTCCTGCCGCCATTGGTGGAACGCGTAACGGGGAATCGCACCTTGCTGGCCTGCGGGGCGGCGGCGCTGCCGGCGCTGGCGCTGGCGCTACTGTTTAACCCGGCCCGCAGGGTCTTTGCCGGGGAGACGTTACACAGCACCTTGAGCTGGATCCCTTCACTGGACCTGTCGCTGGCTTTCCGGCTGGATGGCTTGGCATTGCTGTTTGCCATTCTGGTGCTGGGGATTGGTTTGCTGGTGATCCTCTACGCCCGCTATTACTTGTCCGCCAAGGAAAAAGCCGGTCGCTTCTACGCCTATTTGCTGCTGTTTATGGGCGCCATGCTGGGGGTGGTGACCAGCGATAACCTGCTGTTACTGGTGGTGTTCTGGGAGCTAACCAGCTTGAGCTCATTCTTGCTGATTGGTTTCTGGGGTCATCAAACCGGGGCGCGCAAGGGCGCGCGCATGGCCATGACCGTGACGGGCATGGGCGGCTTGGCGCTGTTGGCCGGTGTGTTGTTGATCGGCGATGTGGTGGGCTCGTTCTCGTTAACTGAGGTGCTGGCCAGCGGGGATTTGATTCGTGGCAGCGAGCTATACCCGCTGATTCTGTGCCTGGTGTTGCTGGGGGCCTTTACCAAAAGTGCTCAGTTCCCGTTCCATTTTTGGTTGCCCCACGCCATGGCGGCACCGACCCCGGTGAGCGCCTACCTGCATTCCGCCACCATGGTGAAAGCCGGTGTGTTCTTGCTGGCGCGCTTGTATCCGGCCTTGGCAGGCACGGACCTGTGGTTCGATATTGTCACCCTTGCGGGTATGGCGACCTTGCTCTGGGGCGCGCTGGTGGCCCTGTTCCAGCATGACCTAAAGGGCTTGCTGGCGTACTCCACCATTAGCCACTTGGGCCTGATTACTCTGCTGTTCGGTTTGAACAGCCAGTTGGCGGCGGTGGCTGCCGTGTTCCACATCATCAACCACGCTACCTTCAAGGCGAGCCTGTTTATGGCGGCGGGGATTATTGATCATGAAACCGGTACCCGCGACATGCGCCGCATTAATGGCCTGTGGAAGTACATGCCCTATACGGCGGTGCTGGCCATGGTGGCGTCGGCGGCCATGGCCGGGGTGCCGCTATTGAACGGCTTTTTGTCCAAGGAAATGTTCTTTACCGAAACCTTGCAGTCTGAACAGCTGGGGACGCTGAGTTGGTTGCTGCCCTTGGGGGCAACGTTGGGCGGGATATTCTCGGTGGCCTATTCTGCGCGCTTTATTCATGACGTGTTCTTTAACGGTGAGCCCATCAACCTGCCCAAGTATCCGCCTCATGAGCCGCCGCGTTATATGAAGGTGCCGGTGGAGATATTGGTGGCGCTGTGTGTGGCGGTGGGGGTGTTCCCGGCGATCACCGTGGCCGGGCTGCTGGCGGTGGCTGCTTCTGCCACTCTGGGCGGTGAGTTGCCTGAGTATCACTTGGCCATCTGGCATGGCTTTAACGTGCCCTTGGTGATGAGCTTTATTGCCCTGTTCGGCGGCATCTTTGTCTATTCCCAACGTCGCCGTTTGTTTGACCTATGGACTCGCTTGCCGGAGGTGGACGCCAAATTGGTGTTCGAGGGGCGAATGCAGCAGCTGGGGCGAATGGCCAGCGCCATTACCGGCTGGCTGCAGAACGGCTCATTGCAGAGCTATGTGGCCTGGGGTGTGGCGTTGGTGGCGGTAATTTTGCTTACCCAGATGTGGCACCTGCCGGCGCTGAGTTTGGCGGCCCCCATGTTGCCTATGGACGGGGTGGCGATTCTTTGTACCACCATGCTGGTGGCCAGCGCCTTGCTGACCACAATCATGCATCGGCACCGAGTGACGTCGATTATGTCTTTGAGCGTGGTGGGGCTAATGGTGTCGCTGTTGTTCGTGCGCTTCTCGGCACCGGATTTGGCGTTGACCCAGCTGTCGGTGGAAGTGGTGACCATGTTGCTGCTGATGCTGGCCATGTATTTCCTGCCGGTGCGCACTAAGGTGGAGTCCTCGTCTGTGCGGGTGTTCCGTGATGTGCTGTTGGCACTTATCACCGGCGGCGGCGTTGCGGTGTTGGCGTTTTTGGTGATGACCGGAGAGACCGCCACCATCAGCCAGTTTTTGATGGATAACAGCAAATCCGGTGGTGGTGGCACCAATGTGGTGAACGTCATCCTTGTGGACTTCCGAGGTTTCGATACTTTCGGTGAAATCACCGTGCTGGGGATTGCCGCTATGGGCATTTATGCCCTGCTCAAAGACCTGAACCTGGCCTCTGCTAAGTACGATTCGCAGGGCCGGCCTTGGGCGAAAGATGCCCACCCGTTGGTGCTGGTGACCATTTCCCGGCCCTTGCTGCCGCTGGCTCTGTTAATTGCGGTCTACATATTCTTGCGCGGGCATAACCTGCCCGGTGGCGGCTTTGTGGCTGGCTTGATCACTTCGGTGGCCTTGGTGTTGCAATATGTGGCCTCCGGGGTGGGGTGGGTACACAGCCGCATGCCAGGGGATTATCACCCGGTGGTGGCGCTGGGCGTATTGTTGGCCGGTATGACCGGTGTGGGTAGTTGGGCCTTTGGGTACCCCTTCCTGACCAGTTCCTTTACTTATGTATCGCTGCCGGTGATCGGCAAATTCGAGCTGGCCACCGCCATGTTGTTCGACACCGGGGTATTCCTGACGGTGGTGGGCGCAACACTGTTGATGCTGGCCAACCTGGGCAAGCTTTCGCTGCTGGATGACAAGAGGGAGAACGCCTGATGGAACTGCTGGTGGCAATCATTATTGGTGTACTGGTGGCCTCCGGGGTGTACCTGTGCCTACGTGCACGGACTTTCCCGGTGGTTATGGGCCTAACGCTGCTGAGTTACGGCGTGAATGTGTTTCTTTTCTCCATGGGTGGATTAAAGATGAACCAGGTGGCGGTGGTTGGAATGAGCCCGGACCCCACTGATCCACTCCCTCAGGCGCTGGTGCTCACGGCCATCGTCATCGGCTTCGCTATGACGGCGTTTTTGGTAGTGCTGGCCTTGCGTGGCCAGGGAGAGCTGCACAGTGATCATGTGGATGGCAAGCCGGATGAAGGGGGCCGTTCATGAGCCACTGGATTATTGCCCCGATACTGATACCGGCGCTGGCGGGTATGTTGCTGTTGCTGGAGGTGCGTGAGCGCCACCGGTTGCGGCGGATCACCGGCCTGCTGTCCTGCTCGGCGCTGCTGGCCGCGGCTATTTTTCTGGGCAATCAGGCCTGGGGCGGAGACATCACCGTTTACGCGCTGGGTAATTGGCAGGCACCGTTCGGTATTGTGCTGGTGCTGGATAAGCTCAGTGCCTTGATGGTACTGCTGACGGCAGTATTGGCGTTCCCTGCGCTGCTGTACGCCAGTTGTGGTGATGATCGCAAAGGCGCGAATTTCCATGCCTTGTTTCAATTTCAGCTGATGGGTATCAACGGCGCCTTCCTCACCGGAGACTTGTTCAATCTGTTCGTATTTTTCGAAGTGCTGCTGATTGCCTCTTATGGCTTGGCTCTGCACGGCCGAGGCCCGGAGCGAGTAAAGGCAGGCTTGCATTATGTGGTGCTTAATTTGGTGGGCTCGGCGCTGTTCTTAATCGCGTTGGGGTTGATTTACGGAACCACCGGCACGCTTAACATGGCGGACTTTGCGGTGAAGGCCCAGGCGCTTACCGGCACCCATGCCGTCTTGTTAAAGGTAGCGGTGTTGATGCTGTGGGTGGTGTTTGGGCTCAAGGCGGCATTGTTTCCATTGTATTTCTGGCTGCCAGCGGCCTATGCCGGTGCCACCGCCGGGGTGGCCGCATTGTTTGCAATTATGACCAAGGTGGGCTTTTACGCCATGCTGCGGGTTTATGCGCTGGCGTTTGCCGATGGCCCCTTTGCTGGACTGGGGCAGGCGTCACTTTGGTGGTTGTCGTTGGTGACATTGGCATTGGCTTGCATTGGCGTGCTGGGCGCTAAACGGCTGGGCACACTGGTGTCGTACCTGGTAGTGATGTCTGTGGGTACATTAGTGGCGGCCTTGGCCTTCGGTGAGCTACAGGCGGTGGGCCCGGCGCTGTACTACCTGCTGCATTCCACCCTGATTTGCGGTGGCTTGTTTCTGCTTACGGACTTGATTGCCCGTGGTCGAGGCGACGTGGCGGATTACCTGCAGATTGGCCCGGCGATTCTTAATGGCGGTCGGCTGTCACTGTTGTTTTTTGTGGCGGCGATTGCGGTGGTGGGTTTGCCGCCTCTCTCTGGTTTTGTCGGTAAAGTGGCGTTGCTGCGCAGCGTACCGGATCCGACTTATTGGGTGTTGCTGCTGCTGGCGGGGCTGTGTGGTTTGATTGCCCTTAGCCGGGCAGGTTCTACCTTGTTCTGGCGCACCACCGGGGAGGGCCGCGGCCTACGCCTGGGCCACCGGCGTTTGTTTCCCGTAGTGGCGTTGCTGATGGCGACCCCGCTGATGGCCGTGTATGCGGAACCTTTGTTGCAACTAACCGCTGCGGTTGCGGAGCAGCTGCGTAATCCGGACTTATATTTGTCAGCAGTATTGGGAGGTGGGGCATGAAGTTACTGTATCGCGTGTTGCCTTACCCCAGCCTGAGCCTGATTCTGTGGTTCGCCTGGATGCTGCTTAGCGGTTTCACTGCCGGGCATGCGGTGCTGGGTGCGATTCTGGCAGTGCTATTACCGCTGGGGACTCGGCCGTTCTGGCCAAATGTGCCACGCATTCGCAACCTGCCAAAGCTGCTGGGTTTTGTGGTGGTGGTGGTGTACGACATTGTGGTGGCCAATGTATCTGTAGCGATTAAGGTGCTGGGACCGCTGCGCTCCATTCGCCCGGGCTTTGTGGAGCTGCCGCTGGAATTGGAAGACGACTTTGCCATTGCTCTGCTGGCCAGCACCATTTCGCTGACTCCCGGAACGGTATCCGCGGATGTGAGTCTGGACAGGAAAACATTGTTGGTGCATGCGCTGGATGTGGATGACGTGGCGGCACTGGTGGCGGAGATCAAGCAGCGCTATGAGCAGCCGCTGAAGGAGATTTTCGAATGTTAGAGACGGCGATTTCTATTGCCCTGGCGCTGATTACCTTGGCCTGGGTGCTGAACTTGTACCGCCTGATAATCGGGCCCTCACTGCCAGATCGAGTGTTGGCGTTGGATACCATGTACATCAACAGTATTGCGCTGATCGTAGTGTACGGTATCCAGGTGGACAGCAAGCTTTACTTTGAAGCGGCTATGCTGATCGCGCTGATCGGCTTTGTTAGTACCATTGCGGTGGCTAAATACGTTACCCGCGGGGATATTATTGAGTGAGCGCCAGGTGCCGGGCGCCTTACGCCGAACGCAGTGTGTTTGCCCCGTGTATTGAGCATTCGGGGCCAGGAAAGCGGAGCGATTTATGGATTTTTTAATTGAGTGGCTAGTATCGGCCAGTGTGATTGTGGGTGGGGTGTTTGCGTTAGTGGGGTCGATTGGGTTGGCCCGCTTGCCGGATTTTTATACCCGCTTGCATGGCCCCACCAAGGCCACCACGTTGGGTGTGGGGGGCACTATTGTGGCGTCATTACTGTTTTTTTCTTGGCAGGAGCGCGGGCTGCAGCTGCACGAGGTGTTGATTACGCTGTTCCTGTTTATCACCGCCCCGGTATCTGCGCACATGCTGGCCAAGGCGGCCATGCATCGGCAGCTAAAACGGATGAAAGGAACCCGTGGTGAGCCTTGGAAGCAGTAAAAGTAGGGAGCCCCAAGCGTTAGGTGCACAATGGGTAGAGACAGTTGGCACGCGGTGAGTCCGTTGCCGTTTTCCCAAAAAGTAAAATTTGTAAAAAACAAAACCGCCTGGAACTTTCCGAAAAAAGCGGCGGTCTTAGTTAGTGCTACGGATTAGCATCCCCCGATCCCCAGTACCCTCGCTGATCCGTAGTTTTTTGGAGTCCCTGGTTTCTCCCCCGAGATCAGGGCGGCAAGCCTCCCTGGCAGCACAGTCGTTCCCTTCCCCAAGATTGCTGCCAGGGATTTTTTTGCCGGCTATTTTTGCCGGCCGCAGGTTATAGCGCCTGCTGGTTAAAGAGTAGGCAATCGCCGTGCCAGTTTCAGTTTCCGACAACAAATCCTTATAGATCAACGAAGTACCGGCTTCAGGTGATGGTGCGAAAGAATTTTATGTGCCTTGAGCTTGGGCATGGGTGCCGAACTGCGCCAGTTTCGTGACGTAGATCGGCAGCTGAGCAGAGAAAATACTGCCGAGAGGCGGAACTTTTATAAACACGCGCACTCTTACTAATTAGCGACGGATTGGAACCCCCGATCCCCCAGTACCCTCACCAATTCGTCGCTTATAGCTCTGGTCTTTTCCCCCAAAAGGGCCAGAGCGGCAAGCCTCCCCGGCAGCGCAATCGTTCCCTTCCCCCCTAGATTGCTGCCGGGGATTTTTTTGCCTGAAGAAAATGCTAGATGAGCTATGGCCGGCGGCTTGGCGTTCATTTTCGCCCTAAGTCATTATGGCGTCAGCCGTTCTATCCCTAGCCATTCCCCCAGCTTGTCCCAGGCTTCGTCACACCCGGTGCCATTGGTGGCCGAAAACAGCTGTAGCGAGAGCGGGGCAGGGTGTTCCTTTAGCTGCTTTTGCACTTGTAGCAGGGTGGACTTGGCGGCGCCGAACTTCAGTTTGTCGGCCTTGGTCATAAGGATGTGGATGGGCATGTTGGCCTGGGCGGACCATTCTAGCATCATCAAATCGAAGTCCTTGAGCGGATGGCGGATGTCCATCATCAGCACAAGCCCGACTAATGCCTGACGTTCGGAAAGGTAATGGTCGAGATGCTCCTGCCACTCGTTACGCTTGCTTTTGGAGACTTTGGCATAGCCGTAACCGGGTAGATCCACTAGTCGGCGCTCTTCGTCGAGCTGGAAGAAGTTCAATAGCTGAGTCCGCCCTGGGGTCTTGGAGGTGCGGGCCAGGCTTCGTTGGCCGGTGAGCCGATTAATGGCGCTGGACTTTCCGGCATTGGAGCGTCCGGCGAAGGCTACTTCCCGTCCTTCATCCGGCGGGCATTGGTCTAGGCGCTGGGCGCTTTGCAGGAATAGTGCCTGGTGGAGTCGTTTTTCCATGGGGTGCATGGGCATAACAAGGAGCCTTTGGATGTCGTCAGGGGGCTATTCTTGCTGTCTGGCCTGCGGCTGGCAATGCATACCCGCTGGGGAGAGAAAATGAATGGGCAATTTATTCATTAAAGTTGACGTTTTCGTCACTTTTGGGGGTGGCGAGTGCGTGACTTAATGTGTCTATACCCCTACCCTTCACATGGAATATGACGGCGCCCACCAGACTGGTATATAATCCCGCCCGCTTGTCACTTAACCGCGTATTTATTGGTGGTTGGGGCGGCCGACGTTCTACAACGTGGTGTTTGTCGGTAACGGCAAACGGACTTCGCCAGCATAGCAGAGGTAGTGTATGAAGGGTTTTGTAGCAGGTCTTGCAATGGTTCTGGTTACGGGGGCTGCCAATGCAGCGACTGTAGAGGAACGTTACAACAGCAGCTGTACATTCTGTCATGCTTCCGGTGCTGCTGGGGCTCCCATATCCCATGATGAAGCTGCCTGGAAACCACGCATGGAAAAAGGCATGGATACCCTGGTGAAGCACGTCGAGGAAGGGTTTAATGCCATGCCCCCCAAAGGCATGTGTAACGATTGTAGTGACGAAGAATACCGTGCTCTGATTGAGTACATGTCCAAAAGCAAATAAGACGCTGTACTGAAGGATAGGCCATGAAGTTTTTCAAACTGTTCGTGCTGATGGCTGCTGCTGTCGCCGCCACCCAGGCTATGGCGGCCGGTGATGCTGAGGCAGGCAAAGCAAAAGCCGCCCCCTGCGCCGCGTGCCACGGCCAGGATGGTAACAAGACTCTTACCGGGACTTACCCGAAACTGGCTGGCCAGGGGGCAGAATACCTGGTGAAGCAGCTAGAGGATTTCAAGTCTGGTGCCCGTGATAATGCGATCATGAAGGGGCAGGTTGTAGGCCTGAACCAGCAGGACATGCAAGACATAGCCGCTTATTACGCCAGCTTGACCCCGGAAGCGGGCCAGGCTAGCGCAGACTGGGTTGAGCAGGGCGAAAAGCTCTACCGCGGTGGGGATATGGCTAACGGTATTCCAGCTTGTTCTGGTTGCCACGGCCCGGCAGGGCAAGGCGTTGATGCGGCCAAATATCCGCATCTGGCTGGCCAGAATGCCCAATACGTGGAAGATCAATTGAAAGCCTTCCGTGCGGCAGGTCGTAACGACTTGGGTGATGGCATTATCAAACGCACCAATGACTCGGACAGCGATACGCTGGGCATGATGCAGACGGTGGCGGCGAAAATGACCGATACCCAAATCAAGGCCGTAGCAAGCTTCATCTCCGGGCTGTCCAAATAGGGTTGTTCGGCTATGCTTTGTAGAAAAGGCAGCCTGCGGGCTGCCTTTTTTATGGTCAACATGAAAAGATATGGCTCTGAGTGGGTGCGGATTGTACTTACTAGGGAGAAAAATGCCGCCCCGGTTGTCACAATGGGCGCAAACCAACAAAAAAGGAGAGCGAGATGCTTCGCATTGTAACGGCTTTGCTGCTGAGTCTGGGGCTGGCGACCGGAGTTGCGGCCGCCGAAGAACATACCCGTTTTGCGGTAGACACTCATTATAAAGTTCTGGATGTGCCCGGATCTGTTGACGATCCCAGCAAGGTAGAAGTACGGGAGTTCTTTTCCTATGGCTGCCCTCACTGCTATTCACTGGAGCCGGCTGTTGATGCTTGGCTGGAAGAGAAGCCAGACTACATCGACTATGTGCGCACCCCAGTGTTATTCCTGCGTAACGCCGAACCGCTGGCTCGTGCCTACTACGTAGAAGACGCCCTTGGCTTGGTTGATGAAATGCATGTGCCGTTGTTTGATGCGATCCACAAGCACCGTGAGCCTTTATTCAACGAGTCGGCGTTGGCCAACTTTTTCCGCAAGTATGGTGTTGAGCCTGCGGAGTTCAGCAAGCTCTATGGTTCATTCGGTGTTTCCACCAAGATTCGTCAGGCAGATGCGTTGAGCAAAAAATATCAGATTCCCGGAGTGCCCAACTTCGTGGTGAACGGCAAGTATTTGGTAAAGCGCGAAAACGTGAAGAGCAACGAGGAGCTGTTCAAGGTGATTGAATTCTTGGTGAACAAGGAAAAGACAGGCAGCTGATATTATGTTGCTTGATCGCGCTAGACTGGCCTACCGTGACTGGAAAGCCCGGCCCGCGGGTTTTTCCTTTGCCAGGGAAGGGGCACGAAAGACCCGCCAGACACGGGAGGTGTTGCTGCCTCAGGATACCGTGAAGCTAATGAGCTTCAATATCCAGGCGGGCATTGGTAGCCAGAAATTCGGTGATTACATTACCGGTAGCTGGAAGCACTTGGTGGCGCATCCACGCAGCGTGGAAACCATCGAGCAGATTGCTCAGGTGCTCAGTCACTTTGACGTGGTGGGCCTGCAGGAAGTGGATGGCGGCAGTTTACGTTCGCGTAACATGAATCAACTGGTGCATCTCGCGTCCATGGCAGGTTTTCCTGTTTGGCACCAGCAGTTGAACCGCAACCTTGGCCGGTTCGGCCAGTTCAGTAATGGCTTCCTCAGCCGCCATCAGCCGTTTGAGATCACTGACCATCGGCTTCCCGGCTTGCCCGGTCGAGGTGCCATCGTGATTAAATACGGCCACCCGATTCAGCCTCTGGTCGTGGTGGTGGCGCACCTGGCACTGGGTGAGAAGGTGCGTAATACTCAGTTATCCTATCTGGCCCGCTTGCTAGCAGATTACAAATATGTGGTCGTGATGGGCGATTTTAATTGCCGGCTCAACCACTTAGATCATTCACCGCTGGCGGCGTTGGGCTTGCAGACGGTGCGGGCGGATAACCTTAATACCTACCCCAGCTGGGCTCCGGATCGCCATATCGACCACATCCTATTATCGCCGGAGCTAGAGAGTCGCCATACTCGTGTACTCTCTGATTGCCTACTGTCGGATCACCTGCCTCTGGCCACGGAAATTATCATCCCTGACGAGGTGATCGCGGCTACCCGGGAGCACCGATTGCCCTTAATTGACTGACCGGAGCCGGTGGAGCGGCTGCTGATTGCACTCTAGCCAGAGAAAATTGCCATGACACTGTCATCTTGTCGGTGCAGGTTGTTCCCATGAAGGCATCCTCTTTCCTGATTACCCTGTCTCTTATATTGCCGTCGCTGCAGGCGCTGTCGGATTGCCCCCGCGTGCTTGGGCAGCAGGATGACCGACGCGCCAATGCTGGCTGTTTGATTATCCGTGATCAGCAGGTGCTGCTAATTACCCACCGCTGGGGCGGCAAGTTAGGTGTGCCTGGGGGAACCCTCGAGCGCGGAGAACTGGCCCAGTGCACGGCATACCGGGAGACCCTTGAAGAGACGGGTTTACAGGTTGTGGTAGGGGAGCGCGTGCAGGTGATGAAGAACGGTTTTCATCTCTATCGCTGTATTCCTGCCGAATCTCTGCCAGAGGGGGAGCCCTTGCTGTTACCGGCTCAGGCTCGGCTAGAGGTCAGTGATATTGGCTGGTATTCCCTCGATGAGTTGCGGCAGAAGGATTGGCGTTTTGCCTATCAGTTTGATCTGTTTATGGCGGTGGCTCGCAAGGCTATGCAGAGCAGCTCAGATTCAGCGGCGGGCGACGCCACCGGCGGGCTGCAGGAGAAGTAAGTACTTGCTTGGCTAGCTCTGTCTGACGCATGGTGCCGGTTTTCTGGAAGGTGCTTTTCAGCTGTGTGCGGACAGTGTGGACAGAGAGAAAATGATTATCGGCAATTTGCTGGGGCGATAGTCCTTTAGCAATGCCTGCGGCCACTCGGGCTTCCGCTTCGGATAATTCGAACAGCTGCATTAGGCTGTCTAGGTCCACCTCAATGTCACCCAGTGGGTCCTGAAAATAGACGATGGCGAGGGGCGTTGGGTGGGCATTGAAGTCGCCGGGGGCTGTTCCGGGATGCATGGGGGAAATGAGGCAGCGGGTAACCTGGTGGCTGTTGAGAGGAACGGCAATCACGTCGCCGCTACCACGTAAGGGGGGATTGGGGTGCGTTACCTGGCCCAATTGATGCAATAACTCCGATTGCTGGCGTACATCATGGAAGGTTAGTTTGCGATTCGCTAACGTCATGTGCGGGTGCGCTTCAATTAGCGCTTCGGCTTCTTGACTAACGTGTACTAGCGTGCCCTGGGCATCAAGCAGGGCGAAGGGCTGGGCCTGGATATCCAGTGTTTGCTGGAGAGCTTGGTTTTGGTGCTTCAGGGCGCTGAATTGGGTTTGCAGCCGTACGGCACGGCGCACATGCATCACCAAGTCGTTGATTTGGTCAGTTTCTTCCCGGCTGTAGTGGCTTTGATCTTTGGTGCGCTGAATTAGCAGCTGGACGGTGTGGTCTTCATCCTGCCAAACGGTGCCGCATACGCCATGGTGGATGTCTTGGGCGCGGGCCCAGTCGTTATAGAATTCGGTGCGGTAGAACGCGTTTTGCCGACAGGAGAAATCCAGAAAGGTGGAATACAGCTGGCCTGGGGGCTTATCTTTTAATTCCGGGCGCCAGGGGCAGGCATTCACATAGTGGTCCACATAAGCCTGATGGTCTGTGTCATCAATATTGTGCTTGATGCTGGAGAGCACGGTTTGTGCCCGACGGTCGAGTACGAGCATGCGGGCGGAGCGCGATTGGGTGGCGCTTACGGCCTGTGCCAGAAAGCGTGGCCAAGCGTCAGGGGCTTGCGGCGCCTCGTACAATGTGTCGAGTAGATCCTCTCGCTCGTGGCCCAATAATCCATCCACAGCAGACTGAGTCATTGGTTGTATTCCCCTCATGAAGCCTTAATTTATCCGATTTGGACCGGAAATTGAATGTAAATAACAGATGTGGCCCTTTTGGGAATAGGAGAAGCAGATGACAGCAACCCGGCAAGTTCAAGATAAGCTGGCTTTGCCAGCAACAGAATCAGGAAAGGGGCCGCAGCCCGTGGTGTTAGTCCATGGCTGGACCTGTAACCGCAGGCACTGGCAGTCTCTGCTGGATTCCCCTCCGCAAGGGACACGGCTGATTGCTGTGGATCTGCCGGGGCATGGTGAGGCGCAGGAGCTGCCATTGTCTTCCTGGACAGTGAAGGCGCAGGCTCAGGCGTTGGTGTCTGCTCTTGCCGATATCGATAACCCTGTGTTGGTGGGGCACTCCATGGGGGGCGCCGTGGTGCTGGAGGCGGCCCGGTTAAAGCCGATTAAAGCCGTAGTGTTGGTGGACACCTTTGTTATCCCCTACGGTGATCTGGATGAAGAAACCGCCCGCCAGATTGAGACCCCCTTTCAGGACAATTTTGTTTCCGGTATTGCTAATTTGGTGGCGAACAATGCTGGCCCGGACTTGAGTGAGCAGGAGAAACAAACGCTAGAACGCGAGATGGCTGCGGCGCGTCAGGATGCCATGTTGCCGCTGTGGTCGGATTTGTTGCGATGGTCCCCTAATGCGGCTTTCACTGAAATAAACTGTCCCATTCATGCCATTAACGGTGACTTGGTGGGCGAGGCTGCCCGTGCTCGCTGCGACCCCTATGTAACAGAGTGGTTGCAAGCGGGCACCTGGCATTTTCCGCAGATGGAACAACCGGAGGTATTTGCCGATCGTCTTACCCGCGTGCTGAAGTCGTGTGGCTAAGCGAGAGTTATTGAAACTCGGCTAAGCGCGCCCATAGGGGGTCTGGATCTGTATTCTAAAGCGCTTTTGTTGGGTGGTGTTATTGGGGGTTCTGTAAGGGGTTTTCTTACAACGAGGTCCTTAATGAGCGCGGACGTTTTATTAGCCTGGATCAAAATACTAACTGCGATGAAAATGGTTTCAACTGTGAGCATTACGTTGATACCTGGCAAGATAATAACGAGGTTGATACCGGTAGCTGGTCGGTAAGCGGTCAGAATGTGAATGTGACATGGTCGGACGGTAGTTCTGATACCTTCAAACCTGCTGCTGATGGCGAAATTATAATGGGTGGTGGTAGCAAGCTTGATGAAGGGGGGCACGTCTGGTCTGGATACTTTTGTCGCAGTGGGTGTAAAAATTGCCTCACAGCCATAATGAAAAGGGATGAAATGCACGCCCGATCCGTTAATGGCTCGGGCGTTTTTAGTGGCCGGCCAGGTCAGGTGCCGGAATGTATGTCGTTCGGGATTAGTACCGTGTCTCCGCCATTCCCGAGAACTGTTTGGCCAAATAAGTGGCATAGTTGTCGGTCATTCCCGCAAGAAAATCCAGCGCCCGCATGATGCACTGGTAAATTCTTTCCTGTTCCGGCAGTTGCTCTAGATTTGCAGGGAAGCTGTGCCGACCAATCAAATCAATGATGCGCTCGTGGCGATAATTTTTTGTGCTATTGCAGGCGTGGGATACGGCGGCTTCAATCAAGCCGTCCAGCAATGCGCCCATCACTTCAAAAGCACCGATTTCCAGCTCGATTTTGCGGGGGTGCTCGAACACTTTTGAGCGAGAAAGTTGCTTGGCATTTTCCACTACATCGCGCACGGCGGGTTCGCAGTGGCTGATCAGGTCGCCTTCCATGCGTCCCTGTAATAATCGTTCGTGGTTGGCCACAAAGGCTTCCACACCGGCTTCGATAAACCGTTCGATGATTTTTCCTCGCAGTAGGGCGGCTTTGCGGCCATCGCGTATATCCGAATGAATCAGTTCACGTACTTCTTCGCTATCCGGTAGGGCAGGTTGCAGCAAGGCGTACACTTCATCCCAGTGCAGCAGATCCATTTCCAGGCCATCTTCCAGGTCAATAATGGCATAGCAAAAATCATCAGCAGCTTCCATTAAGTACGCCAGCGGATGGCGGCAGAAGCGACCGGGGCTGTGTTGCTGCAGGCCGGTGGCGTGGGCCACTTCATGGAAAGCCTCGGTTTCCGACACAAAAGTGCTGTATTTGCACAGCTTGCTGCTGGCGTTGCCGGCATCGGCGGATAGCCAGGGGTATTTGAGGAAGGTTGCCAGCGTTGCATAGGTGAGCCGCATGCCGCCATCGTACTGGTGGTACTCGCTTTTGGTGATGATGCGAAAGCCCTGCGCATTACCTTCAAAAAAGGTCAGGTCAGTTTGCTGGTGGGCGGGCAGCATATCCAGAAAGCGTTGCCCCCGTTCCTGGAACCAAGCGCGAATAGCCCGCTCACCGGTGTGGCCAAAAGGTGGGTTGCCGATGTCATGGGCCAAGCAGGCAGACTGCACGATATCGCCCAAATCGGTGGCGCTGACGGTACCGGGTAACAGATCTCTTTCTTGCAGGCGCTCGCCCACACGAATGCCCAAGGTGCGGCCTACACAAGATACTTCTAATGAGTGGGTCAGGCGATTGTGAACGTGGTCATTGGTGGCCAGTGGATGAACTTGAGTCTTGCGGGCTAGGCGTCGAAAGGCGCCGGAAAAAATGATTTTATCATGGTCACGAAGAAAGGCGGTGCGGCCACTTTCATCTTTGGCGGTGCGGCCACCCAGGCGAGCCTTGTTCAGCAGTTGATGCCAATCCATATCGTAAAAAACCTTCAAGGTGCCTTGAGTCGGGCAGGGTAAAAGCCCACGGTTACTTCACAGCATGTTGCCACGGTCGGTGTTGTTATGCACAACACGGTGTACGCAAGCCGAGAGTGGCCACCGACAGGAGGACGCATGAATTTGGACAAACCGTTATTAATGCTCGTTACCAGCGCATCAGAGATGGGCGAAAATCAGCCGACGGGCCTGTGGCTGGAAGAATTCGCAGTGCCTTATTTGTTATTCAAAGAAAACAAAATCCCGGTGGTGGTGGCCAGCCCGAAAGGCGGGAAAATTCCTGTGGACCCGAACTCAGCCCCCGATGATAGTAAGAAGGAAGCGTGGGCTGAGGCGGTGGATGTTTTGCAAAACACCCGTGAACTGGAGACGGTGTGGGAAGACCATTTTGCCGGTGTCTTTGTGCCTGGCGGACACGGCGCCATGTTCGATATGCCGGATAACCCCTTGGTTGCGGCCGTCATGGAGCGCACTTGGGCTCAGGGCGGTTTGCTGGGCGCGGTTTGCCACGGCCCGGCCGCGTTGGTGGGGCTGCGCGACGAGCAGGGCGCCCCTCTGGTGCAGAATAAAACGGTGGCCTGTTTCACGAACAGTGAAGAGCGGGAGGTGGGCCTCGATGAGGTAATGCCGTTTCTGTTAGCGTCTCGCCTTGAAGGCCTGGGCGCCCAGTTGGATTTGGCGGATGATTTTGCTGCCCATGCGGTTACCGATGGCAAACTGGTCACCGGTCAGAATCCGCAGTCCAGCCATGTGGTGGCGGAGGCGGTGATTAACCAATTGTACAGCGAATAACCCATGGGTGGCGCACAATCCAGCGATTGTGGCCTCGCAGCCGATAGTGGCTTGCAGTATTGTTAGGCGCAACTTGCCTGCTATCGGCTTTTCTATTCAGGCATTCTGGTTATTCACGTTTGGGTTTTAATTGTTCGGGAGAGAACATGGGGATCTATGATTACAGCGCCATTACCCTGAGTGGTGAAGAAAAGTCCCTGGCCGATTTCCAAGGCAAGGTGCTGCTGATCGTCAATACGGCCAGCAAGTGTGGTTTTACGCCTCAGTACAAAGGGCTGGAGGCGCTGTATAAAACGTTGCAACCAAAAGGGCTGGAGGTTCTCGGATTCCCCTGTAACCAGTTTGGTAAACAGGAACCAGGGGCGGCGGATGAAATTGGTGCCTTTTGTGAAAAGAATTACGGTGTCAGCTTCACCATGTTCGATAAGGTGGATGTGAATGGGGGCGATGCTCACCCGTTGTATGATTTTCTGAAAAAGGAAGCTCCGGGCGTATTGGGTAGCAAGGGTATCAAGTGGAACTTCACTAAGTTCCTAGTAAACAAGGACGGCAAGGTGGTGAAGCGTTACGCCCCTACTGACAAGCCGGAAGCAATTCAAAAGGATATTGAAGCGCTTCTGTAGAAAATGGGCTAGCCACACGCTACAGCGCAACCCAGTCATGAACATACGGTAAGTTTGCCGCCTACGCTTTGAAAGGTGTGGGCGGGTAGGGTTTTGCAGAGTTTGAAGGCCAAATACGTGGCTTGTCGCTGCCTTTACGCGCGTTTGCGTTTTTCCAGTATCTCAAAAATGCCCATCCCGGCAATCATGGCCGCCACGAAAACGATACCTTTTAGGCTGCCGGTGCCCAGAGCCACCAACGCGGGCCCCGGGCAGAAGCCGGCTAGCCCCCAACCGATGCCGAACCCCAGCGCGCCAAGAATTAGGCGAGCATCCAAGTCACGACGGGTGGGTATTTCTATAGCCTCACCGCTCCAGGCGTGTTGGCGGCCACGGGCGGCGGCGAAACCAACGGCGGCGACGACCACTGCGCCACCCATCACCAAGGCCAAGGACGGATCCCAGGCGCCAGTCAAATCCAGAAAGGCCAGCACTTTGGCCGGGTTCGCCATGCCGGCCAGCAGCAGCCCGGCGCCAAAAATCAGGCCGCTGAAGAATGCCGTCAGTAATGATCGGTTCACAGGGTAACTCCCAGTAAATGGCGTACTAGGTATACGGTGGCAAAACCACTGGCCATGAATGTCAGGGTGGCAACCAGTGAGCGCGGGGAAAGGCGGGAGATGCCGCATACTCCGTGGCCACTGGTGCAGCCCGCACCGTAGCGGGTGCTGATGCCAACCAACAGGCCAGCAGCAATGAGTATAGGCCAGTCAGCCTTGATGATAAGGGGCGGCAGCTCAGCCAGCATGCGCCACAGTAACGGGGCGCCTAGCAAGCCTAGTAGAAACGCCAGCCGCCAGTGTTTGTCTCCTGGTTCGGCGCGCAGTAGCCCGCCGAGGATGCCGCTGATGCCGGCGATGCGACCGTTGGCATGCAGCAGCAGCAGAGCCGATAGGCCAATCAAAACGCCACCCGCTAATGACGACCAAGGCGTAAAGTTGTTCCAATCAATAATCATTGCCGTTCTCGCAGAAGCGTTGATACAGTACTTCCAGTACCGCCAGGGCATCCTGGTTGGCAACCTGGTAGAACACTTGTTTGCCTTCCCGGCGGCTACTAACGAGCCCTTCGCGGCGTAAAATGCCTAGTTGCTGGGAGAGTGAGGGTTGGTAAACGCCCACTAAGGGTTCCAGTTCACTGACGCTGCGTTCGCCTTCTGCGAGGCGACATAACAGCATCAACCGGTCTGGGTGAGACAGCGCCTTCAGTAGCTGGCTGGCTTGCACGGCATTGTCGCGTAGGGTGTCGGGATCGATCGTAGTCATGGAGCGGATCCAACAATATATAATTAAGTAAAAATTATATTGTTGCTATTCAGACCTCAAGCTTTTTTCGAATTTTGTTGAAGTATTGTAAGGCTGATCAGCCGACGGGAGTGGTAAAAGGTAGCACGCCATAATAGACCGCTAAAAAATGACAAATACTGCCGCCCATAACAAACAGGTGCCAGATGGCATGATTGAAGGGAATAAAACGGTCGGCCAAGTAGAAGATCACGCCCACGGTGTAGGTGATGCCGCCGGCCAGGATCAGCCAGAAGCCGGTATCGTTGAGTTTGGTGGTTAGGTCATTGGAGGCGACCACAATCAGCCAGCCCATGGCGAGGTAAATGCCCACGCGCATTAGTTTGAAGCGGTGGCCATACAGCGCTTTCAGGGCGATGCCGGTGAGCGCCAGTACCCAGATCACCGCAAACAGAATCCAGCCGGTCTGGCCACGCAGGTTGACCAGCAGAAAGGGCGTGTAAGTGCCGGCAATCAAGCAATAGATAGCGCAGTGATCCAGCATCTTGAAGGCGGCGCGCCACTTCGGGTTGCGTAGGCTGTGATAGAGCGCGCTGGCGCTGTAGAGCAGAATCAGGCTGGCGCCGAAAATGCTAAAACTGACGATCTTCCACGGGTCGCCCAACAGACTGGCTGCAACTACTAAGATTACGGTGCCAGCAATGCTCAGGGCTGCGCCAATGCCGTGGGTTAGTCCATTGAGCCATTCTTCCAGAATCGAATACGGCGGTTCCGGGTTGGGGGCTGTGGCCATTGGCGAGTCTTCTCGGTTATTAACAGAAGTAGCATGATGCCGAGGTGTGGGCCGGGGTGTAAAGTGCGAAATCGGACAGATGTACACATTGAATGTTCGGGTGTGCGCGATAACACAAATGCGTTGTGAGTGAAGGGACGTTTGTGACGGTATATCTTCTAATCATGTGGCCAGTGAAGAGGCTGGCAGCCAAGCAATCCTGCTATTGAAATGCATTTTGCTGGCCCAATGGTATTAAGCAGCCCAGCAAACAATGGGACCCCCTTGGCGCTGCAGGCAAGGACAAAACTGGAAAAGGAGACTCGCCATGATTGAACATAACAAGCAGGTCGCGGAAGAACTAAGCAAACTACTGGCCGAGAGCTACACGCTTTATCTCAAAACGCACAAGTACCACTGGAATGTGACTGGCCCTATGTTTCATAGCCTGCACCTGTTGTTTGAACAGCAATACATTGAGCTGGCGGAAGCTGTGGACACCATTGCTGAACGTATCCGTGCGTTGGGCTGGAAAGCGCCAGGCAGCTACACCGAGTTTGCTAAGTTGTCCACGGTGCAGGATGCCACCGGCGATCCGGATGCATCGGATATGATCAAAGAGCTGGCAGAGGATCACCGTACTGTGGCGGAGCGGGCCAACCGGGTATTGAAGCTGGCCAGCGAACATGAGGATGAAGGTTCTGGTGCGGTCGCCAGTAACCGGATCGAGATTCACGAGAAATCCGCGTGGATGCTCTCGGCGCATCTGGGTTGATCTTCCTATAGTAATAGGCAATCGCCTGGATAGGATTAATCGTCTTTATTGATTTTTCTAGGGTGGCTATTCTCGATCTTGTGCTTGAGAAAGCCGCCCTTTCAGTAAGCGGCTTCGATTCTATCCAGGGAGTCAATATATGTTTGAGAATCGCGAAGGTCAGCCTGTTCCAGCGGTAACGTTTCGAACCCGGGAAGGCAATGAATGGAAAGATGTCACTACCGATGACGTGTTCAAGGGAAAAACTGTGGTGGTGTTTGCCTTGCCTGGAGCGTTTACCCCCACCTGTTCTTCGACCCATCTGCCACGCTATAACGAGCTGGCGCCTGTACTCAAGGCTAACGGTGTAGATGATATTGTCTGCCTGTCGGTGAACGATGGTTTTGTTATGAATGCTTGGGCTGGTGATCAGGCTGCTGGCAATATTCACTTTATCCCAGATGGTAACGGTGAGTTCACCGACAAGATGGGTATGCTCGTGAATAAACAGGACTTGGGCTTTGGCCCGCGAAGCTGGCGCTACTCCATGCTGGTGAAAGACGGCGTCATCGATCGCATGTTCATTGAGCCGGATAAGCCCGGGGATCCGTTTGAAGTGTCTGATGCGGATACCATGCTAAAGTATATTAACGGCGAAGCGGTTTTGCCTAAGCGAGTGACCGTGTTCACCAAGCCGGGCTGCCCGCACTGCACGCGTGCGAAACAGGCGCTGACCGATTACGGTTATGCCTTTGAAGAAATTGAGTTGGGTAGCCGAGGGTTGAGTTACAGCTCTTTGGCTGCGGTCACCGGCGCGGGGACCACGCCACAGATATACATTGAAGGTGAGCGTATAGGCGGCGCTGATGAGTTGGAGGCCTGGTTGCAACAGGGCTAACTCGCAACGCGTGAATGCGAACTTTCTTCCTTCTTTGGGGCCCGGCGGGGCCCTTTTTTGTGCCGCTGTGCCGTTCACGTCGCACACTGCATGCTATTCGTTAGGCCCGCTGCGGGCCTAACGTTTATTTATCCTGGTAACGGAACGCCCATATCTCCATTATCCCTGCCCCTGATAAGGTAAAAAAATAGCGCGGGTAAAAAGGTCAACGAGAAACGCTTGCACCTGTGCGATAATTTGGTACTAACAAGTACCGTTTTTAGATCGGAGAGAGCACGATGCAACGTTTTTGGGTAACCCTGGGCCTAGCACTGGCCTTGTGGGGCTGTGGAGAAGAGCCCCAGGCCGAGGCTCCCATGCCACAACCGGTGAAGCTGCAGACCGTCAATGGCGGCGATGGCACCTTGCGTCATTATCCAGGCAAGGTGGTGGCCACCGAAGGGTCAGAGTTGGCTTTTCGGGTGTCCGGCCAGCTTGAGCGTCTTCCTGTGCGGGCCGGCGAGCAGGTTAAGAAAGGGCAATTGCTGGCAGCGCTTGATCCGTCGGACTTTAAAAATCAGTTAGCCGATCGGCAAGCCCAGCATGATTTGGCCGAGAGCCAGTATCAACGTGGTATCAGCCTGCGTGAGCGGGGCGTTATTTCTGAAGCTCAGTTCGATGAAATTGAAGCGAAGCGCCGCCAAGCCCAGGCGGCTCTAAGCTTGGCCCGGGACAATGTGAACTACACTCGTCTGAAAGCGCCCTATGGCGGTACGGTGGCACGCACCGAAGTGGAGAATTATCAATTCGTACAGGCCAAGCAGCCGATCCTCTACTTGCAGGGCGATAAAAATATCGATATCGAGTTCGCTGTTTCTGAGCGGTTTTTTACTAACGTACGCAAATTTTTTACCAAGATGCGTGAAGATTATCAGCCGAGTGTGCGTTTCAAGGGGGCCCCGGATACCACTTTCAAAGCCCGATACAAAGAGCATGAGGCTAGTGCCGGGGATCGCACCCAGACTTATATCATCACCCTGACGATGCCTAACCCGGAAGGCATCATGGTGCTGCCGGGAATGAGTGTGGATGTGGAGATTGATCTTAGCCAGATCATGCCGGGTACCGAGAAGGTGCCGGTAGTGCCGGCCGCGGCGGTATTCAACCCTGACGGCAAGGAAGGCGCCCATGTGTGGAAGCATCAAGATGACGACACGGTGACGGCCGTGCCGGTCACCCTGGGTGAAGTTGTGGGCGGCGGCGTCCAGATCACCGATGGGTTGCAGCCCGGAGATCGCATTGTGGCGGCCGGGGTTCATCGCCTGAAAGAAGGGCAGGCGGTTCGTGAACTGGTGAAGGAACGGGGCCTGTAAATGAACATTGCCGAGTACAGTATTCGCCACAAGGTGGTGAGCTGGCTGTTCACGCTGATCTTGTTGATCGGTGGGGTGGTGAGCTTTACCCGCTTAGGGCAACTGGAAGACCCGGAATTCACCCTCAAGATTGCCATGGTGGTTACTAACTACGCTGGTGCTTCACCCCGACAGGTGGAAGAGGAAGTGACACTGCCGGTGGAGAAAGCGATCCAGAGCCTGCCTTATGTGAAAAATGTGACGTCCATTTCTAGCAATGGCCTGTCTCAGGTGCAGGTAGAAATGAAGCCCGAGTACCGGGCCGTCGAGCTCAAGCAGATTTGGGATGAGCTGCGCCACAAGATGACCGACTTGCAGGGTCAGTTGCCTCCTGGTGCGGGGACGATTCAAGTTATTGATGATTTCGGTGATGTGTACGGCATTCTTTTGGCCGTAACCGGCGGCGGTTACTCCTACCAAGACATGAAAGATTATGCCGACTACCTGACTCGCGAACTGGTGCTTGTAGATGGGGTCGGCAAGGTCACTATTGGCGGGCAGCGACAGGAGCAGGTGCTGGTGGAGCTTTCCCGCTCTCGGTTGGCGTCATTGGGAATCAGCCCTGACCGTATTTTCGGCCTGTTACAAACCCAGAATAAGGTGAACCCGGCGGGCAAAGTGCGGGTGGGTGACGAATACATCCGTATTTACCCCACCGGTGAGTTTCCTTCCGTGCAAAGCATGGGCGATTTGTTGATTTCCGAGCCCGGCGCTAGCGAGTTGGTCTACCTGCGCGATGTGGCGACGATCGAGCGCGGCTATGCGGAAGTGCCTTACCATCTGTATCGCTTTAATGGTGGCTCGGCACTGACCATGGGGATTTCCTTTGCCTCGGGTGTGAACGTTGTGGATGTTGGGGCTCGGGTGGATCGGCGCTTGGCCGAGCTTGAGTATCAGCGCCCTGCGGGCATGCAGTTGGCCACGGTCTACAACCAGCCCAAAGAAGTCGATAATTCGGTGAGCGCTTTCATGCTCAATTTGGGTGAAGCCGTGGCCATTGTGATCGCGGTGCTGCTCGTGTTCATGGGGGTGCGGTCCGGGATATTGATGGGCAGCGTGTTGCTGCTCACCATCCTTGGCACGTTCATCATCATGAAAGTTATGGCCATCGATCTGCAGCGAATTTCGCTCGGGGCGCTAATTATTGCTCTAGGGATGCTGGTGGATAACGCCATCGTGGTTACCGAAGGCATTCTGGTGGGCATGAAACGCGGGTTGTCCAAGCTGGAGGCGTCGAAAGAAATTGTTCGGCAAACCGTTTGGCCGCTGCTGGGTGCCACTGTCATCGCTATTATGGCGTTTGCTCCGATCGGTTTATCGGAGGATGCCACTGGCGAATACAGTAATACCTTGTTCTGGGTATTGCTGATTTCTTTGATGCTCAGCTGGGTGACGGCTATTACGCTGGTGCCGTTTTTTGCCGACCTGTTTTTCAATGAGAAAGACGTGGGAGGTAAAAATGGCGAAAGTGAGGATCCCTACTCTGGCAAAGTGTTTGTCATTTATCGGCGCTTGCTGGATCGGGCGATCCACCACCGGGTGATCACCTTGAGCTTTATGAGCGTGCTGTTGGTGGTGGCCGTTGTCGGTTTTGGTTTCGTGAAGCAAGCGTTCTTCCCGCCCTCCAATACTCCCATGTTTCTAGTGGACTACTGGCTACCCCAAGGGAGCGATATCCGTGCTACCCAAGAGGCGGCTGCGCGGTTAGAGCATGATTTGCTGGAGATGGATAGTGTGGAGCAGGTGACCACGACTATCGGTCAGGGGGCACAGCGTTTCATGCTGCCCTATATGCCTGAAAAAAGTTACTCCAGCTATGCGCAGTTGATCGTGCAGGTGTCCGACCGGGAGCAGATCGATCCGACCCTAGCGGCGACCCGTGAGCTGATTCGCGACCGACACCTGCAAGCGTTCGCTAAAGTGAAACGCCTGATGATCGGCCCCAGCCCGGCGGCCTCTATTGAAGCCCGCTTCAGTGGCCCGGACCCAAAAGAGCTGCGGGCGTTGGGCGTGAAAGCCCAAGCGATTATGCAAGCTGATAGTGGGCTGGAAAGCATCCGCCACGACTGGCGTCAGCAGGAAAAAGTGATTCGCCCCCAGTTCCAGGAAGCTCAGGCCCGCCGTGCTGGGATTACCCGCGAGGACTTGGATAATACCCTGGCACTGAACTTTAGCGGTCGCAATGTGGGCCTGTACCGTGATGGCAGCAAGTTGTTGCCGATCGTGGCGCGGCCGCCAGACGATGAGCGCCTGAGTGCGGATAACCTTAACGATGTACAGGTGTGGTCGCCGGCCTATTCGACCTATATTCCCATCAGTCAGGTGGTCTCGGATTTCAAGACCGAATGGGAAAATGCGTTGATCATGCGTCGTGATCGCAAACGAACGCTTACCGTGCAGGCCGAGCCGGATGTGCTTGGCGAGGAGACCGCGGATCAGGTGCTGCGGCGGATTCGCCCGGCCATCGAAGCTCTGGAGCTGCCGCCGGGTTACTCCCTCCAGTGGGGTGGGGAATACGAAGCCGCTAAGGATGCTCAGGCTGCGGTATTCGGCAGTCTGCCCATGGGCTATTTGTTCATGTTCATCATTACCATCATGTTGTTCGACGCAGTGCGCTCGCCATTGGTGATCTGGGCCACGGTGCCGTTGGCCATTATCGGTGTGACCTTTGGCCTGCTGGTGCTCAATTCACCGTTTGGCTTTATGGCGCTGTTGGGCTTTCTGAGCTTGTCTGGGATGTTGGTGAAGAACGGTATTGTGCTGGTGGAACAAATCAAGCTGGACCGCGAGAGGCTGGCGCCGTTCGATGCAGTGGTGTCGGCATCCATTTCGCGGGTGCGACCGGTGTGTATGGCGGCGATTACCACCATCCTTGGCATGGTGCCGCTGCTGTTCGACGCGTTCTTCGAGTCGATGGCGGTGGTGATCATGTTTGGCTTGGGCTTCGCTACCGTGCTGACATTGATCGTGGTTCCGGTGCTCTATACGCTCGTCTATGGCATCAAGCCTGGTGAAGACCAGCATGTCTAAATAAGCGCGATACGCCTCACGCCCATGCCTCTTCGCGGCGTGGCGCATGGGGCGTGATGCGGGTTGCATCTATGTAGGTGCCAGCCTCGCTCCTCTCTGCCACAATGTGCCCGCCTGAGATGATTATCATCCTGAATTGATGACCCCAAGGAGTGCCGATGTTGCTGGCCATTGCCGCCGTGATTGGCGGGCTGATACTGCTGGTATGGAGTGCGGACAAATTTGTCGAAGGGGCGGCGGGTACGGCGGTTCATGCCGGTATGCCGCCTCTGTTAATCGGTATGCTGATTGTGGGCTTTGGTACGTCTGCCCCGGAGATGGTGGTGTCGGCGCTGGCGGCGCTGGAAGGCAACCCGTCTCTGGCGTTAGGTAATGCCTACGGGTCGAATATTTCTAACATCGCCCTCATTCTAGGGGTAGTGGCGGTAATGAGCCCGATTCTGGTGAATTCCGCTATTCTCAAGAAAGAGCTACCGATTCTCACACTGATTACCCTACTGTCGGGCTATCAGCTCATCGATGGACACATTTCTCGCCTAGACGCCTGGGTGCTGATTGGGGTGTTGGCGGTACTGATGGGCTGGTCTATTTATGCGGCGATGACGGGCAAAGCCGATGTGCTCGCCGGAGAAGTGGAAACGGATCTGGCAGAGCACCCGCTGCCGTTGAAGAAAGCGTTGCTATGGTTGGTGGTGGGGTTGATTCTGCTGGTGGTCAGCTCTCGGGCGCTGGTGTGGGGCGCAGTCTTGATTGCCCAGTCCTTGGGCGTCAGCGATTTGATCATTGGCCTTACTATCGTTGCTCTTGGCACCTCTTTGCCGGAACTGGCTTCCAGCATTGCGGCGGTGCGCAAGGGCGAACACGATATAGCCTTTGGTAACGTGCTAGGCTCGAATTTGTTCAATACGTTGGCGGTGGTCGGTATCGCCGGCGCCATCAAACCCATGACTGTGGATGCAGGCGTTTTGCAGCGCGACTGGTCTCTAATGATGGGGCTGACGCTGATGCTGTTCGTCATGGGTTTCGGCCTGTGGGGCCGTAAGGGCCAAATAACCCGAGCTAACGGCGTTGGTTTGCTGGTGGTTTATGTGGCATACATGGGTTATCTGGGGTCTACCATGCTGGGGGGCGGTTGACCTCGCTTGGGCTCGGACGGACGGCTTCGGTTTTATCCGAATGACGAGAGATAAGGAGGCGGCAGGGTATGCGGGACTCGGGAATATTGGAAAAACTGGAACAGCGTGCTTTTCTGTTTTCCCTAGTGGCGGTGAGCGCCGTGTTTGCCTTGCTGATTCAGCCTTTCTTTGCGCCTATCTTTTGGGCCTGCGCAATTAGTGTGATTTTCTATCCTTTGCATAAACGCTTGCTGGCTCGCTGGCCGACACGACGTAATTTGGTGGCGCTGTTTACCCTGATGCTGTGTGTAGTGCTGGTGGTGATTCCTGTGCTGGCGGTGGCGACCTCATTCGTCACCGAAGGGGTCGGGTTGTTTCAGAAGGTGCAAAGCGGTGAGATTGATCTGGCCAGCTATGTGGACAAGGTCAAACACGCTTTTCCGGGAGTGCAATCTCTGGCAGAGCGTTTTGATGTGGACCTTGAAAAAATCAAAGAACAGGCGGTCAAGGCGTTTACCGGCGCCGGTCAGTTCCTCGCTAAACGGGCATTGGCGGTAGGGCAGAATACCTTTCAATTCTTCCTCAACTTGGGCTTGATGCTCTATCTGGCGTTTTTCCTGATCCGCGATGGTGACTCCATGGTGGCTATGCTGATTAGGGCTCTGCCTCTAGGCGATGAGCGTGAAGAGTTACTGTTTGCTAAGTTTGCGGAAGTGACCCGTGCCACCATTAAGGGAAACCTGCTGGTGGCGATTACGCAGGGTGCTTTGGGCGGGCTGATTTTTTGGTGGCTGGGCATTCCTGGCGCTTTACTGTGGGGGGTAGTGATGGCGGTACTGTCACTCATTCCTGCGGTGGGTGCAGGGCTGATCTGGTTCCCGGTGGCGTTGTATCTGTATGCCGTGGGCGACATGAAGGAGGCCACCGTCCTGATTTTGTTCGGGGTGTTTGTGATCGGCCTGGTGGACAATATTCTGCGCCCGATTCTGGTGGGCCGTGATACCAAGTTGCCGGACTATGTGGTGCTATTTTCCACCCTGGGTGGTTTGGCCATGTTTGGTATCACTGGGTTTGCCGTTGGTCCTCTGCTAGCGGCTCTTTTTGTCGCGTTTTGGGGTATCTTTATCCGTGAATTTAACGAGGAGGATGTGCCTGGGTTGCCGGTCCAAAGCGCGCAGGCTGAATCCTCCTCCGGGAGTGAACAGCGATGATTTTTCTGCGATTGGTGATGGCGGCGTCCGTTGTCGGTTTGTCTGCATTCGGTTGTGATGAAGACGATGATCTATTCTCCGACAGTACTCGGCTGTACTTCCATAATCAGCTTACCCAGGTAGGTGGCGGCAGCGAAGACGATATTACCGTGGATTTGTTCGTGGATGACCAGAATTCGGCACTGGAAAGTGACGTGGACTACACCACGCGGGGCAACGTGAGTGTCAATAGCCTGGATCTGGATGATGACAGCCAGTCGGTGGCCTTCGATGTTCGTGGTAGCAGTTCAGGCAGCTCGCTGGTCAGCGGCCCGATCAATCGCACTCTCATTGCCGGCAATCGTTACACCGTGGTGCTGATGGGGGATACCACCTTAGATAATCGCCAGCTGAAAACCTTCAGTCATCAGAAAATGGATGTAGCCAGCGGGCAGATTCGAGTTCGCTTTATCAATACTCTGTCGCGCTTATCCGGAGATGAGTTGAGCGTTACCTCAAGCAGTGGCATTCCCGGCGGCCAACCGCTTGTGAGTGGATTGGAATATGCCGATGGCAGCAGCTATGTATCACTCAGTGCTGGCAGTAACCTGACCGTTACTATCAACAATGAAACTCAGGGCGTAATGATTGATGAGGTGAGTTGTAGTGTCAGCAGCGGTCGCAGCTACGACGCAATCATTGCTTATACGGAATTTGATAGCGACGACGACCAGATCTCCTTGTACTGCCAACCGTTCACAAACTAAACGTCAGCTAGCTAGCTCCAGGGCTCCCTAGAAAAACCCCTGAAAGGCCAACCAATACCAAAAAGTAGGGCATCGGTGTGATTACGATGCCCTTTTGCGTTTTATTCATGCCATGAACCAAACAGTCAGGCACTTCCTTTTCCATTGACGCCATCCCAAACTGGCCTACGGCAACGCCCTTTGCTACTGCGCCACCATTGGACAGCTAATGACGCTTTCAGGCGATGTCGGCACGGTTAGTTAGTGGCCGGTTTTCGCGAACAATGGGAAATAAGCGGTGATTTGCTCAGGCTTTTGGCATACTCGCGCCTCCATTGAATCAGCGGAGTCTCTTGTATGTTCAAGGTCAACGAATACTTCGATGCCAAGGTGGCATCCATTGCGTTTCAAACCGAAACCAAGCCAGCCACAATCGGTGTTATGGCGCCGGGTGATTATGAATTCGGCACCAGTGAACACGAGACCATGACCGTAACCAGCGGTGCCCTAACGGTTAAGTTGCCGGGCAGTGCCGATTGGCAAACCTTTGTTGCCGGGGAAACCTTTGAGATTGAGGCTGACCAGAAATTCCAGGTGAAAGTGGCTATTGATACGGCCTATCTTTGTCTCTACGGCGAATAATTCGCTAGGCTAGTAGCAGAAGCGCGTCTGCCAAAACAGGCGCAACATCAGAGGGATTCCTGATGTCATTATTTTTAGCCAGGGATGGCGCCACTCTGTGCCAGCGTTTGCTGGGTCGAGGTTAACCGCTGCTGATGCGGCGTGATCTGGCAGGCCGTTGAGCCCGTTACCTGATCAGTCTTTCAGGCTGGCTTCCCTTCGTGTTTCCTTTCCTGCGTTGTTCCCAATTTGTGGTGCCGCTGCTGAGCAGCCATTAGCGTTCACTTGCGTCTTGAGCGATCTTCAGCGGCAGGATTGCCGTACTGTTTTGCTCCAATAGTGGAATGCTATTTCGGCGCGTTTCTTTTTCTCGTTACCATAGTTACTCCTGCTGGAATAGATGCGGAGATATTGGGTGGTTTCTATTCATACCTCAGCCCCTGCGTTGTCTCTTCGCGCGGGGAGCGCTGCCATTGCGCATTTGCGCGAACATGGACTGCGGGCCGCCGATGTGGATATCGTTCCCGGCGCTGCCGGCGGGCCAAAAGCGTTAGGCATCAACGGCCTAGACCAAGCGGTGTTCGGGGATTTTTTGCCCACCGCGCCGCGCCCGCGGACCTTGATTGGCGCGTCTATCGGCAGCTGGCGGTTTGCGGCCATTACCATGGGCGATGCCCGCGAAGGCCTGGCCCGTTTGGCTGCGCTCTATACTCAGCAGCGTTTTCCTAAAGGCATCACCGCCAAAGAGATAAGCCTGCGCTGCGCGCAGATGTTGTCGGAACTGCTGCAGGATCGGGATCAGCGGATTCTGCATAATCCGGATTACCGGCTGGTGATTGTGATGACCCGCAGCCGTGGGTTGATGGCCCGTCAGGGGGGGCTAGGGCTGGCAGGCTTGATTGGCACCAATTTGTTTAGCCGCCGAGCTATCGGCTGGTTTATGGAGCGTGCGCTGGTTTATCCGCAAGGGGATGCTTTGCCGTTGGGGGAGCTCAATGATTTCACCACCCACCATGTGAATCTGCGGGCGGATAATGTGCGGGCGGCATTGTTGGCCAGTGCCGCGATTCCCATGGTGCTGGACGGCGTCACCGGCTTGCCCGGTGCTCCAGATGGCGTGTATCGCGATGGCGGCCTGGTCGAT
This sequence comes from Alcanivorax sp. NBRC 101098, assembly GCF_001010505.1. GTDB lineage: Bacteria > Pseudomonadota > Gammaproteobacteria > Pseudomonadales > Alcanivoracaceae > Alcanivorax > Alcanivorax borkumensis. Next base: position 2,945,315 of record NZ_AP014613.1, on the reverse strand, counting down.
TATCACCTAGACCTGCCTTATCAGAGCGAAGGTATTGTGTTGTTCCCGCATTTCACTGATCGGGTAATCCCCGGTTGGTTTGATAAACCGTTGCGGTGGCGCAACGGCGACCCGCAACGCTTGCGCAACCTGTTGCTAGTCTCCCCGTCCCGCGACTATTTGGCACGCCTGCCCCACGGCAAGCTTCCCGATCGTACGGATTTCAAACAGTATCGTGGTAATGACGCTGGTCGCGAGGCTTATTGGCGCAAGGCGGTGGCTGAAAGTCAGCGTCTTGGCGATGAGTTTCTGGAGTTGGTTGAAACCGGCAAACTAGTTGATCGTTTGCACCCTCTGTAAGCGCAGCCACTGGGCAGGGTGGCGTTTGACGGACAGTTCCTCGTAGCCGTGTTAGGCTCGCTCTCCTGATTCAGCTAGAGGGACCATGATGACATCTACTTCACCATCCTCATCGAACTCCAGCAGCTGGGCACTGACTCGCGCACTTGTCCATCGGTATCAGTGGTTCCACGTTATTTTAGGTTTGATTGGTAATGGCACCTTTGTCGTTGGCAGTGTGTTTTTTCTTTGGGAAAGCTGGCAGCAGGCTGGCACTTGGCTGTTTATTATCGGCTCGGTGGGCATGTTGATTGGCAGTATCGGCAGCGCCATCGTGACCTACGAACGCAGTAAGGGTCGCCATCCCGGCGAGGTAGATAATCGGCAGGACGTTACGTGAACGGCACCCCACAAACCGATACGGCATCCTTGCCCACTCTGACCCTGGTTCGCCAGTTATGGCAGCAGACTTGGCCTATGGCCATGGGCGTCATGTCCCTATTGGGCTTTTATCTGGTCGACAGTATCTTTGTGGCCAGGCTGGGTACGGAGCCACTGGCCGCCCAGTCGTTTACTTTCCCGCTGGCGTTTCTGGTTATCGGCGTTCAGGTGGGCATCGGCATTGCTATTGCCGCGTTGATTTCTCGGGCTATTGGCGCTGGCCAGCAAGAACAAGCCAATCGGTTGGGTGCGTTGGTGTTGGTCGGTGGCGGTCTACTGCAAGGTATGTTGGTGCTGGTGTTATGGCTCATCCAAGAGCCGGCGTTTAGGTTGCTCGGGGCTAGCGACGAGATTCGCTCCATGATTCGCCCCTTCTGGGCTTTGCAGGTGCCGGCCATGTGGGTAGGCGGGGTCGTGTATTTTGGCTACAGCCTGTTCCGTGCCCACGGCAATACCCGTTTTCCAGGCATGATGATGGTAGCGACCAGTTTGCTGAATCTGTTATTGGATCCGATTCTTATTTTTGGCATTGGCGATTGGCAGGGCTTGGGTTTGCCCGGTGCGGCATTAGCGACGCTGTTGGCGTTTTCCATCGGTGGCGTCATTGTGGCGTATGCCTTGCGGGGCAAAGGTTGGGTGCAACGCCATGGCATGGTGGCGCAGGTGCGCGTGTCTGCTTGGCCGTTTGCACAGATTGCCGGTCCGGCCATGGTTAGCCAGCTAATGCCGCCGCTGGCCGCCATGGTGGCTACGGCCTTGGTGGCCCGTTCCGGCGATCAGGCGGTAGCGGCTTGGGGCATGGCCAGTCGGTTGGAAGGCTTCTCCATTGTTTGGGTGCTGGGGATGACCATGGCGCTACCGCCCTGGCTGGGGCGCTGTTATGGCAGCAACGACTGGGCCACGGTGCGGCGGTTGATGCAGGTGGCCGCCGGCATGGTGATTGTCTGGCAGGTGGTGCTGGGGTTGGTGATGGCGTTGTTTGCCGCGCCGTTGGCCAGCGTACTGGTGGATACGCCGGCGGTGCAGGCTTATCTAACCGTACTGATTCGCTGGATTCCGCCTAGCTATGGTTTCCTTGGCGTATGCATGCTGGTGGTATCGGCCAGCAATGCGCTGGGCTGGCCCATGCGTGCCATGGTGATTTCCTTCCTGCGTTTGTTCCTGTGCTATTTGCCCTTGTTATGGTTGGGTTTGGAGTTTGGTGGTTTCGGTGGCTTTGCTCTAGGGGCCGCATTGGGCAATGTGCTGGCCGGAATCATGGCGTGGGGTTTCTATCAACAAGCGTTGAGGGAAGATCACTTGAGCGTTCAAGCACGATCAAACTGAACACGGATTGCCTATCTTGCTCTCGCCTTACATCCGTGAAGATATTGAAAAGTCTGGCACCGCTTTTCTGTTGTTGCTGTGCGACAAATACGCGGGTATGCACAGCTTTTGCAGCAGCCTAGTCGTTAACGCCGAGGAGATAGATCCAGGGCGTCGTCGCGGTGGTCATCCATATTTCGATGATAACTGTCGGTGTGCGAGGTGCAGAACTCTTGTGGGGCGGGTACGTTAGTATCCGCAAGGCGCTACTTACGTCGATTGGTAAGTTGAACGATAGCGCCTTCCTGGACGTTGCTTAACCGTAATGTAGGAGCAACCCTCGGAGCTGATGGTTTATGTAATCTGTGCTTTCAGCGCTTCGATTTCGTGGGCATCGCCATTGCGAGCAACAAAGGCCGTCCAGTTATCTGTTCCCTGGCTTTGAATGGCTTTAGCAACTCGGGGTAACTGATCCTCGGGCAAATGCCCAAACAGCCCCAGCAGGCTGCTGTCGTGAGCTTGGCGTAGTGCTTGGTTCAGGGCCTGGGGTTGACGCTCGGTGAGCACCTCTAGCGCTGGCGTTAGGTGGGCGTGGTCCAGTAGCGAGAACAAAGGAAGTAGCTCGTCCCAGCTATTTTCTTCGGCCACGGTGGTGATAAGGCTTTCTATAATAGTGTCTTCACGTAACTTGGGCACGTTGACCACAGTTTGTTGATGCGCATTATCCATGGCGTTAACAGCCTGTAATAGATTGGTCCACAGGCGTTGCTCACTGGCCACATCGATAATATGGCTGAGTACGGTTTCGCCTTGCTCGGCCACCAAGTTCCCCATTTGGCCGCGAAGCTGAGTATTCAAATGGCCGTTAAGTGACAGCACAGCGGGCCATAATTCATGATCGGTGGCCGCTTTCAATGTAGCGCGTTGCTGGGTTTCACTGAGTAAACCGAGCAAAGTATTGAGCGTGCTCTTATCTTCTAGATACAGCGAAATTTTCACCATGGCTTCGCCATCCTCTACCGAAGCGGTAACCGCTTTCAATGCAGAGGGTTGAATCACGTTTACAAAGCGGGCAAGGGTGATGTGTTCATTCATGGCCAGTAATGATTTGGCCACAGTGGCAACAATTTTGTCGGGCATGGCGGCCAGCAGAGCGCGAGAATATGTCGGCTCAAGGTGGATGCATAGCTTGGCGAGAAAGTCGTTGGGTAGTTTGTCCGCTAGTTTGATAGCGCGGTCGGCGGGTAGCTCGGATGCAATGCCCGCCGCCAATACCGAGCCGAGCACGGTGGTGGCCAACTTGGCGCTGGCGCCGGTGGGTACCAGTTTGCTGATGCCTGCCAACCGTTGATAGCTATCCTGATGTTGCTGATAAAAAAAGCTGGAAATACGGGTGCGGAATGCGGCCAGGGACGTTAGGTCCTGACCCTCTAGAAACGCCATGTCTGTTTCATCGGTTTCCAGTAATCGGCTCAGTTTGAGTAGCTCTGCTTGGGTTTCAATATGCATGCTTATACTCCAGCTTTAACCGAACAACATTTTTTTGACTGGCCGACGAAAAGGCCCCGGTACGACATTCAAAGCATTATTCATGGCTCTTTCTACGCGAGCGTCTTTGCTTGCCAAGGCGGCAAGCACCGCATCAGCTAACGTGTTGGCTTGATCTGCGGGCAGGGATTCAATAAAGGCTAGCGCATCGGCGGGCAACCCTTTTTGCTTTAAGGTACTAATGGAGTCAGACATGGTTCCTCCTTCAATTCAGGCGTTACTATGCCAGCAAAGAATAAGGATGACTGTTGCCGAAAAGCCGCTTTCGACTGGCGCTTGAGAAAATGTTGGGGGAGAGCATTTTATCTGTTGCAACCTATTGCACACAGTGGAGCCGACCATTGTCTGTGCAAGCTTGCTGCTAAGGTGTTTCTGAAAAAAAATTTGCGGTTTTTTTGGCAGAGCGAGCGTTTTGCTCTTTAGGGTGCAGAGCCGGAGCCTTCACAACGGAAATGGCATGAAGGCTCCGCAAAAGAATTATTGAATGTTACTGCCGACCTCGACGATTTTCAGGGTATTGGTGCCACCGTGGGCGTCGGCATAATTGCCCTTGGTGATCAGTATCCGGTCGCCAGTCTGCACTACGCCCATGTCTTCTAACATGCTCACCGCTTTGCGGTTGACGGTGTCGCTAGCCAGTGCGTGACTGTCGAAGGGCATGGCATATACACCACGTAAAATGGCGACTCGGCGCTGGCTGGAGGGGTAGGGGGTGAATGCATAGATGGGCATGCCAGAGCGTAATCGAGACATTAGCCGCGGGGTGTTACCAGTTTCCGTCATGGCAATAATGGCGGCCACGTTGCTGAGTCGGTTGGCTGCCTGCATGGCGGCCATGGCGATCACTTCGTCAATGTTGTCGGCGTTGTCGTTGATCGGCCGATCAGCCCTGCGTTCCTGCCAGGTACGCTCGGCGCCAAGGATGATCCGGTCCATGGCCTGTACGGTTTCTTTGGGAAAGTCGCCGACCGCGGTTTCCGCTGACAGCATGACGGCGTCGGTGCCGTCGAGTACCGCGTTGGCTACGTCTGAGACCTCTGCCCGGGTGGGTTGTGGGCTGTGGATCATGGATTCCATCATCTGGGTGGCAGTAATCACGAAGCGATTTAACGCTCGTGCCCGGCGGATGATGTGCTTCTGCACGCCGACAAGTTCCGCATCACCAATTTCCACGGCCAAATCGCCACGCGCCACCATCACTCCGTCGGAGGCATTGATAATGGCATCCAAGGTGTCGTCGTCTGCCACGGCTTCGGCGCGTTCGATTTTGGCAATGATGTCACCTTTGCCGCCGGCTTCCTGATAACGGCGGCGTGCTTCGTTTACATCCTCCGCGTCGCGGGGAAAGGAGAGCGCGAGAAAATCCACCTCCATGTCGGCGGCGGTGATGATATCCGCCAGGTCTTTCTCGGTAAGGGCGCGGGCACTGAGGCCGCCACCTTTGCGGTTTACGCCTTTATGATCCGAGAGTTCACCGCCCACGCGCACCGTGCATTCCACCCGGGTGCGGTTGATGGTGTTTACTTCGAGTTCTAGCAGGCCGTCATTGAGCAGCAGGATATCGCCGGGTTCACAGTCGCTGGGTAGTGGTGGGTAACTGACGCCGACCTGCTCGGTATCGCCTGCGTCATCTGACAGAGCAGTATCAAGCGTAAAGGGTTGGCCGGCGGTGAGCATGATGGGGCCGTCGCGAAAGCAGCCAATGCGGATCTTAGGCCCTTGCAGGTCGGCCAGTATCGCTACGTGTTCGCCGCGTTGCTCGGCGCAATGGCGAATCTGTTCGGCGGTATCGCGATGGGTGTCTGCGGTGCCGTGGGAAAAGTTCAGCCGAAACACATTAACGCCCGCCCCAATCAGCGTATCGAGCATGGAGAGGGGGGCAGAGGCGGGGCCAACGGTGGCAACAATTTTGGTGCGGCGCAGCGGGTGCTGAGAGGTGCGAGGAGGCATGCGTATCTTTCCGGCAATCATTTCGAATTAGCATACCACGCAGAAGCGAACGAACGATGACAGTCTGCAGGCTTCTTTGTGGTGTCAGCATGATTTCTCAAAAGGGTCTCGCAGGCCGGTGCTGCTCCGCAGTTTTTGCAGCGAATGGTATGACGATGGGAGAAAAGAAAGCCCCGTTCAGCCGAACGGGGAAAGGGGATGCCGGTGGCGATGTAAGGGGCTTTACCCGTGATGTCTAATGAAGCATGGCGAAGGCACAGGCCTGCGCCTGGCTGAGACGAAGAAAATCGCCCATGCCCATTGTTATCACTTCGGTGTGTGTGCCTGCATTGAAGGCCAACCAGTCTTCGCTGAGCAAGGTGTTGTCCACATACACCTTCATGCCGTACAGATTGCCGAAAGGCGGCTCGCCGCCAGGTTCGCAAAGTGGGAAACGGCCCTTGAAATGGTCTTCGTTGGCTAGCTTAACGTGATTGGCGTTGAGGGCCTGGCGCAGTTTGTTAGGGTCCAGATAGTGATTGGCGGGGAGTACGGCCATAACCAGTTCGCCATCTGCTTCAACAATCACCGGTTTGGCCATATTTCGGCTGGGTATATGAGCGGATTGCGCTACTTCAGAGGCGGTAACGGCGGGCGCGTGGTTGTAGCAGTGGTAGCTGACCTTGTTGTTGTCGAGAAAATCTGCCAGAGCGCGGGCGGGCATGATAAACCTCCTCCCGGAACAGGATGGCCGGGCTCGGGGAGCGGGGGCTAACAAACAGCTGGTGGCTGAAGCGAGAACACGCTCCGTGACGGTATGTTTAGTTAAGAGTAAAACGCGGCGCGCAGGAGGGGAAATGCGAATATGGGCTAATGTTTATAGCGAAGGAGTCTAGCTACAAGCGACAAAAAGAGATGAGGAAAGCCGGGAGGACGGTTTCTGGGGTTTCTTATCAAATTTTCACGTTTAAATGTTCAGCTGCATTGCACGGGCAGGGCGGTTATCGGATGGTGCCACCCCGGCCCGTGTTGTAGCGTGAAGCTTAACGGTGCCTTTTCACATCCCCAGATTGTCGAGAATACGAAGGTTGGGGCCGGCTTGGTTCATGGTGTAGAAGTGCAAGCCCGGTGCGCCCATGGCCAGCAGTCGCTCGCATAAACGGGTAACCACTTCTTCACCGAATGCTTTCACTGCGGCGTCATCATCCTTGATGTCGTTAAGCTTGCTTTGCAGCCAGCGTGGCACATCGGCGCCACAGGTATTGGAAAAGCGTAACAGGTTGGCCACGTTGAGAATGGGCATGATGCCGGGGTAGACAGGAGCGTCACAGTCAATCTTTTGTAACGCATCCATATAATAGCCGTAGGCATCTGCATTGTAGAAATACTGGGTTAGGCCGCTGTTGGCGCCGGCATCTACTTTGCGTTTGAAGTGCGCAATATCATCTTCGAAGCTGCGCGCTTGCGGGTGCATTTCCGGGTAGGCTGCCACTTCCAGGGTGAAGTGATCGCCGGTTTCCTGGCGGATCAATTGCACCAGTTCGTCGGCGTATTTAATCTCGCTCTGGGCGTAACCCATGCCGGAAGGTAAGTCGCCACGCAGGGCAACGATGCGTTGCACGCCGGCTTCTTTGTAGCCGTTGACCAGCTCCAAGATTTCTTCGCGGCTCTGACCGATGCAGCTCAGATGCGGTGCGGTGTCGCCGTGTTGCTCGCGCAACTTATTGACGGTGTCGCGGGTATTGTCACGGGTGGAGCCACCAGCACCAAAGGTGCAGGAAAAAAACGCGGGGTTCTTGACCAGCAGTTTTTGCTGCGTCGCCAGTAGCTTTTCTTTCCCCTGGTCGGTTTTTGGCGGAAAGAATTCAAAACTGATTCGTTTCATTGGGAACTCGCTTCATGCTGCACACCTCACGCCCCACGCGTGTTGCATGATGCGTGGGGCGTACCAGTGTTTAGTACTTATAATGTTCGGGCTTGTAGGGGCCGTTCACGTCTACGCCGATGTAGTCGGCTTGCTCTTTGCTGAGCTTGGTGATCACACCACCAAAGCCTTCCACCATGTAGCGGGCCACTTCTTCATCCAGCTTTTTGGGCAGCACTTCTACCTTGAGCATTTTTTCTTTCACGGCATCAGAGTGGTTGGCGTAGCCCTGGTCGAACAGATACATCTGCGCCAGTACCTGGTTGGCGAAGGAGCCATCCATGATGCGGCTGGGGTGCCCGGTGGCGTTGCCCAGGTTGACCAGGCGGCCTTCGGAAAGCAGCAGCAGGAAATCGCCTTCAGCTTTATTGCGCCATACTTTGTGGACTTGGGGTTTTACTTCTTCCCATTCCCAGGTTTCGCGCATGAAGGCGGTATCCACTTCGTTGTCGAAGTGACCGATGTTACAGACCACGGCGCCTTTCTTGATCGCCTTGAGCATGTTGGCGTCGCACACATTGAAATTGCCGGTGGTGGTAACCAGCAGATCCGTGTTGCCTAGCAGATCGGTGTTGATGGAGGCTTCGCTGCCATCGTTAATGCCACCTTTGTATTGGCTGACCACTTCAAAGCCGTCCATGCAGGCCTGCATAGCGCAGATTGGATCGGCTTCGGTGACTTTCACAATCATGCCTTCCTGACGCAGGGACTGGGCGGAGCCCTTGCCCACGTCACCGTAACCGATAACCAGGGCTTTCTTGCCAGACAACAGGTGGTCGGTACCGCGCTTGATGGCATCGTTCAGGGAATGACGGCAACCATATTTGTTGTCGTTTTTGCTCTTGGTGACAGAATCATTCACGTTCACTGCGGGCACTTTCAATGTGCCTTTGTTCAGCATCTCGTAGAGACGGTGTACACCGGTGGTGGTTTCTTCGGTAATGCCGTGAATGTTGTCGAGCATGGCCGGGTAGGTTTCGTGGATGTAGCCGGTCAGGTCGCCGCCATCATCGAGAATCATGTTAGCTTCCCACAGTTCACCGTTGCCGTCGCGACAGGTCTGCTCGATGCACCACATGTACTCTTCTTCGGTTTCGCCTTTCCAGGCAAACACGGGAACACCGGCAGCAGCGATAGCGGCAGCGGCGTGGTCCTGGGTGGAGAAGATATTACAGCTGGACCAGCGTACTTCTGCGCCCAGGGCAATCAGGGTTTCGATCAGTACGGCGGTCTGAATGGTCATGTGAATGCAGCCAATAATTTTGGCGCCTTTCAGCGGCTGCTCGGCACGGTATTTTTCACGAATAGCGATGAGTGCCGGCATTTCGGTTTCGGCAATATGGATTTCTGAGCGGCCATAATTCGCTAGGGAAATATCCGCGACTTTATAATCAGTAAAGGTGCCTACTTTCGCGTTCATTCTGTTTCTCCGCTTGCACGTAACATGCTAAACGCATTACGTGGTGCTAGTCGGCTCGCTGTGTGGCGAGCCCCAAGGTGTTAGGTATGCCTGCCTGCGGTGTTTGTGTGCAGGTAAGCGTTTAAAGTGCTGCTTTAAGCGCTTCGGTTTTGTCGGTTTTTTCCCAACTGAAGCCTTCGCGGCCGAAGTGGCCGTAGCTGGCAGTGGGGCGATAGATCGGCTTGCGTAGGTCGAGCATTTCAATAATGCCGCGTGGGCGCAGATCAAAGTGTTCGCGTACCAGGTCGACGATGGCGCTATCGCTAATTTTGCCGGTGCCAAAGGTATTTACCGAGATAGACGTGGGCTCGGCCACACCAATGGCATAGCTCACCTGAATCTCGCACTTGCTGGCCAAGCCCGCGGCGACAATGTTCTTGGCCACGTAACGTCCGGCATAAGCAGCGGAACGATCCACCTTGGACGGGTCCTTGCCAGAGAAGGCGCCGCCGCCGTGGCGGGCCATGCCGCCGTAGGTGTCGACGATGATCTTGCGGCCGGTGAGGCCGCAGTCGCCCATGGGGCCGCCGATCACGAAAATCCCGGTGGGGTTCACGTGGTACAGGGTGTCCTTGTGCAGCCACTCTTCGGGCAGCACCGGCTTGATGATTTCTTCCATCACCGCTTCACGCAGATCCGCGAGCTTGATGTCCGGGGAGTGCTGGGTGGAGAGTACTACCGCATCCACAGCTACCGGCTTGCCGTTGTCATAACGCAAGGTCACCTGGCTTTTCGCATCTGGGCGTAACCAAGGCAGGGTGCTGTTCTTGCGCAGCTTGGCTTGGCGCTCTACCAAGCGGTGGGAGTAGTACACCGGGGCGGGCATCAGGGTGTCGGTTTCGTCGGTGGCGAAGCCAAACATCAGGCCTTGGTCGCCGGCACCCATTTCTTTCTCTTCCGCTTCGTCTACACCGATAGCAATGTCGGCGGACTGTTTGCCAATGCCGTTGAGCACGGCACAGCTGGCGCCATCGAAGCCTTTTTCTGAGCTGTCGTAACCGATATCCAGAATCACTTGGCGAACGATGTCTTCCAATTCCACATAGGTATTGGTGCGCACTTCACCGGCAACCACGGCCATGCCGGTTTTTACCATTGTTTCTACCGCCACGCGGGCGTGGGGGTCATCTTTGATGATGGCATCCAGAATGGCATCCGAAATCTGGTCAGCCATTTTATCCGGATGGCCTTCGGATACGGACTCGGAGGTAAAGATGGAATATTCACTCATTACTGGAGTGCTCCCGTGATTCATTGATCGTTGCGTTGCCTTCAATAGGCGCGAAAAAAATGAGTTGAAAGTGTAAAGCTCAACTCTTCCTGAAGGTGCGTACCTGCACCTGAAAACCATTGCGCAGGGCCAGAAACTGGCTTTCCTGCAACTCAAGACCGGCGCGGCCGGCCCAATCCACTAGATCGGCTTCATCAAAGCCGAGCCAAAAATCACCGCAAGCCTCGTGGGCCCAGTGCTGATCATGCCGACACAGGTCGGTGATCAGCAGAGTGCCGCCGGCCTGCAATTGTGCCGCGGCGGCGCGGATCGCGCTGGCCGGGGCGGGCAGATGGTGCAGCACCATGTTTAGTACCACCGCGTTTGCCGCAGGTAAGGTTGCCGCGCTGGCAGGCCATTCGCCGCAGATCAGTTGCACATTGTTCAGTGCTGCCGCCTGCAGTTGCTGGCGGGCTCGGGCCAGCATGGCTTCGGCGTTGTCCAGCCCGGTTACCGTATCAAATCGTTGTGACAACTCCTGCAGAAAGCGCCCGTCTCCAGGGCCGATCTCCAGAGCCGAGCCGCCTTGGGGGCACGCACGCACCAATAGTTCCAAGGCTTGTTCGGCGTATTGCGAGTAGTCGGCAATCAGCTCCTGCTTATCGTCCCCGGCTTCCCCGTGGCGGGCAAAAAAAGCCCGGCTCTGTTCCGCTCGTTGGCTTTGCACCTGTTCCAGTCGCCCAGCCACTTGGAAATCCAGTGCTCCATTGTCCAGCTCTTCAAGCAGGGCGCCGTGAAGAGCGCCTTCCGTATTATCTGGCTGAGGCAGGCGACGACGGTAAAAAATGGAATTGCCTTCGCGGCGTTTTTCCACCAGCCCGCCGTTGGTGAGCACCTTTAGATGGTGGCTCATACCGGACTGCTTCATGGCCATGATCTCGCAGAGCTCCAGCACGCCGAAGCTGTTCTGTCCCAATACTTGCAGCACCTGCAGGCGCAGCGGGTCACCAGCGGCCTTGAGAAAGGCTGCCAGGCGGTCGGTAACATCCGGTGGAGAGGGGGCCAGTGCAGTCATGGTGGCGCAGTTTAGCGCAACTGAAAACTAAATCAAAATAAATTGATATAGGTCTGTCTGTCAGCTTAACCCGTTGCGTGCAACAGGCCCATACGCGGTATGCAGAAACTAGGCAGCGGCGAGCTCTGGGGCGTGCGGCTTGTAGGCGTTATCGGCTTGAGGGACAATAGCGCCCCTTTTCAGCCACCAGCCAGTTTGGAGCCCTGCATGTCCAGTGCACCCGCCCGCCGTGAACTCGCCAACGCTATCCGTGCCCTGAGCATGGATGCGGTACAGAAAGCCAACTCCGGGCACCCCGGTGCGCCCATGGGCATGGCGGATATCGCCGAAGTTTTGTGGCGCGATTTCATGCGACACAACCCGGCGGACCCAACCTGGGCCGACCGCGACCGCTTTGTGCTCTCCAATGGCCATGGCTCCATGCTGCTTTACAGCCTTCTGCATTTGACCGGTTACGGTGTCAGCCTGGATGACATCAAAAACTTTCGCCAGTTGGGTAGCCCCACTGCCGGACACCCAGAATATGGTGACGCTCCGGGCATCGAAACCACCACTGGCCCGCTGGGGCAGGGGATTGCCAATGCGGTAGGCATGGCGCTGGCTGAGAAGATGCTAGCGGGGCAGTTCAATCGTGATGGGCACACCATTGTTGATCACAACACCTATTGCTTCCTGGGTGATGGCTGCATGATGGAAGGGATCTCCCACGAAGTGGCATCCCTGGCAGGCACCTTGGGCTTGGGTAAACTGGTGGCCTTCTACGACGACAATGGCATTTCCATTGACGGTGAAGTGGAAGGCTGGTTCACCGACGATACCGTAGAGCGTTTCCGCGCCTACGGTTGGCAGGTGATTCCTAATGTCGACGGCCACAACGCGGAAGAAATAATGGTGGCGGTGGAAAATGCCCGCGCCAACACCTCCCAGCCTACGCTGATCTGCTGCAAAACCATTATCGGTTTCGGTAGCCCGAATAAGCAGGGCAAGGAAGATTCCCATGGTGCCGCCCTGGGCGAAGACGAAATCACTCTGACCCGTAAAGCGCTGGGCTGGGAGTACGGCCCGTTCGAGATCCCCGCGGACATTAAGAGTGCCTGGGATGCCAAAGAGGCGGGTGCCAAAGCGCAGAGTGAGTGGCAGCAGCGTTTCGATGCTTATCAGGCTGCGTACCCGGAGCTGGCCGCTGAGTTTACGCGCCGCATGGCTAGCGAGCTGCCGGCGGATTTTGCCGAGCAAGCGGATGCCTATATCCGTGAGTGTCAGGAAAAAGGCGAAAAGGTGGCGACCCGCAAGGCCAGCCAGAATACGTTGGACGCTTTCGGCCCGCTGTTGCCAGAATTGGCTGGCGGCTCTGCCGACCTGGCCGGTTCCAACAACACCATTTGGAAAGGCTGCAAATCGGTTACCGCAGACGATGCCAGCGGCAACTATATTCACTACGGCGTGCGCGAATTTGGTATGACCGCCATCCAGAACGGCCTGTGCCTGCACGGCGGCCTACGCCCCTACGGCGGCACCTTCCTGGTCTTTATGGAGTACGCCCGCAACGCGGTGCGCATGGCGGCGATCATGCACCAGCCGAACATTTTGGTTTATACCCACGATTCCATTGGCCTGGGCGAAGATGGCCCAACTCACCAGCCCATTGAGCAATTGGCCAACTTGCGCCTGACCCCGAACATGCGCACCTGGCGTCCTTGTGACACGGTGGAGTCGGCGGTGTCCTGGAAGCAGGCTGTATTGCGTCAGGATGGTCCGTCTGCGCTGATTTTCTCTCGTCAGGGGCTGCCCTGCATGGAGCGTGGCAGCGAACAGCTGGCTGAGATCGAAAAGGGTGGCTACACCTTGCTGCAAACGGGTGAAGACACTCCGGACGCGATCATCATTGCCACCGGTTCTGAAGTGGAGCTGGCGGTGATTGCGGCTAGAGCGCTCACCGGTAAGAATATTCGCGTGGTGTCCATGCCCTGTGTGGAAGAATTTCTGGCCCAGGACAAGGCGTACCAGGACAGCGTGTTGCCAGGCGACGTGCGCGCCCGGGTCGCGGTAGAAGCCGCCATTGCCGATTACTGGTTCCGCTTTGTGGGCCTGGACGGCAAGGTGATTGGCATGAACAGCTTTGGCGCTTCCGCTCCGGCGGGGGATTTGTTCAAGCACTTCAATATCACCGCTGAAGCCGTACAGGAAGCAGTGGAGTCGTTGTTGTAATGAAACGCCGGACGCCTGGTGCTGGGCACGTGACGCTGCTGCGGAGCGCTGTCTAATGCGCATCGCCATTAATGGCTATGGCCGTATTGGGCGTTCTTTTGTCCGTGCTCTGGCCGAGCGCGAAGGCGCAGGTTGGCAGGCGCCGTTTACGTTGGTGGCGATCAACGACAAGGGCCGCCCGGAAGATTTGTTGTACCTGACGCGTTACGACACCACCCACGGGCGGCTGGCGGAGCCGGCTGAGTTGATTGATGGGATGCTGCGTATTGGCAAACAGGCGCCCATGTTGCTGGAGCAACCACAGCCAGAGTTGCTGCCTTGGGGTGAGCTCGGGGTGGACTTAGTGCTGGAGTGTTCCGGGCATTTTCGCAGCCATGCGGGCGCGTCTCGTCACCTACAAGCCGGTGCGAAAAAAGTCATTATCGGTGCGGTGCCGTTTGATCAAGCGGATCAAATCGTGGTGTACGGCGTCAATCATGAGGACGTTCGTGACGACAGCCAGGTGCTGTCGGCGGCGTCTTGTACTACGCACTGCATTGCTCCGCTGCTGCAGCGGCTAGACCAGCAGTATGGTGTTCAGCAGGTATTGATGAAAGAAATCCATGCTTACACCTCGGATCAGACCTTGCTGGATCACGTTCATCGGGACCCGCGCCGGGGGCGGGCCGGAGCACAGAACATCGTGCCCACCACCAGCAGTTCCATTGGTGCGGTACAACAAGTATTGCCGGCGCTGGCTGGGCGCATCAATGGTGACTCCATTCGAGTGCCAACCCTAAATGTGGCTATGGTGGAGCTGACTTTGCGGTTGGAACAGACACCGGATGAAGACAGTCTTAATCAGTGGCTACACCAACAGGCAACCGTGTCGGCGGGCCTGATTGGCTACAATGACGCGCCGCTGGTCAGCGCGGATTTTAATCACCGTACAGAGTCCGCGATCGTTGATGTGACTCAGACCCGAGTGCAGGGCGATATGGTGCAAGTAGTGGCTTGGTACGACAACGAATGGGGTTATGCCAACCGATTGTTGGACTGGGTGAATGAATTAGCTTTGAACAAGGCTGGATGCTCTAAGCTGGGCGCCTGACGTGTTGCTTAAACGTTTGGCGTCAGCATGGCGTCTGGCAGAATTTAATGAGGTAGGAACGAAATGAACTTCAAACGCATGACCGACCTGGATCTGGCAGGCAAACGCGTTCTGATCCGTGAAGACCTGAACGTGCCGGTGAAGGATGGCAAGGTCACCAGTGATGCGCGCATCCGTGCCTCATTGCCGACCATTGAACATGCGCTCAAGGCCGGCGCCAAGGTGATGCTGATGTCTCATCTGGGGCGTCCAACCGAAGGTGAGTATGCGGAGGAATTTTCTCTGCAGCCGGTGGCCGATCATTTGGGAGGTCTGCTGGGCCGTGATGTACCGCTAGTGAAAGATTGGCTGGGCGGCGTCGAGGTGGCGGACGGTCAGGTGGTGTTGTGTGAGAACGTTCGCTTCAATCAAGGTGAAAAGAAAGACGACGAAGCACTGTCACAAAAAATGGCGGCACTGTGTGATATCTATGTAATGGATGCCTTTGGTACGGCACACCGTGCGCAGGCATCCACCCATGGGGTGGGCAAATTTGCGCCTGTGGCATGTGCCGGCCCGCTGCTGGCCAATGAGCTGGATGCCTTAGGTAAGGCGCTGGATGCACCCGCCAAACCCTTGGTGGCCATTGTGGGTGGCTCCAAGGTGTCCACCAAGCTGGAAGTGCTGGAATCGTTGTCGGATAAAGTGGATCAGTTGGTGGTTGGTGGCGGTATCGCCAACACCTTCCTGGCCGCTGCCGGGCACCCGGTGGGTAAGTCTTTGTATGAAAAGGACCTGATTCCTGCCGCACAGAAAATTGCCGAGAAGGTACACATCCCGATTCCGGTGGATGTGGTTACTGCCAAGGCCTTTTCTGAATCCGCCGAGGCGGCGACCAAGAAAGTGGAAGACGTGGCCGACGACGACATGATTTTGGATGTGGGCCCGCAAACAGCTCACATCGTGGCGGCACTAATGAAAGAAGCCAAAACCATTATTTGGAATGGTCCGGTGGGTGTTTTTGAATTTGATCAGTTTGGTGAAGGCACTCGTGAAATGGCCCTGGCCATCGCCGATTCTGATGCTTTCTCCATTGCTGGCGGTGGCGACACCCTGGCGGCGGTGGATAAATACGGCATTACCGATAAGGTTAGCTACATCTCTACCGGTGGTGGTGCCTTCCTGGAGTTTGTGGAAGGTAAGGTGCTGCCGGCAGTGGCTATGCTTGAGGCACGGGCGAAGGATTGATAAAACGCCGAATGCTCGACGCCGAAGGCCTGACGACAACTCGTACGTTAGGCGTTTGGTTTTTGACATCGGGTTGTAATGGACGAAGCATAGGCGGTGCGCGCGCATCGCAAACGGATAATGAAGGGGAAATACCATGGCACTAGTAAGCATGCGACAGCTGCTGGACCACGCTGCCGAGTTCGGCTACGGCGTACCGGCTTATAACGTGAACAATGTGGAACAAATGCGCGCCATTATGGAAGCCGCGGACAAAACCAACTCCCCGGTGATCGTGCAGGCGTCTGCTGGAGCCCGCAAATATGCAGGTGCGCCTTTCTTGCGTCATCTGATTCTGGCGGCCACCGAAGAGTTTCCACATATTCCTGTCGTTATGCATCAGGACCATGGCACCAGCCCGTCTGTTTGCCAGCGCTCTATTCAGCTGGGCTTCTCCTCGGTGATGATGGATGGGTCCTTGGGTGAAGATGGCAAAACCCCCACCGATTACGAGTACAACGTGGAGGTAACTCGCCGCACTGTGGACATGGCGCATGCTTGTGGTGTGTCTGTTGAGGGTGAGCTGGGTTGTCTGGGTTCTTTGGAAACCGGTGAAGCCGGTGAAGAAGACGGTATTGGTGCGGCCGGCAAGCTAACCCACGAGCAGATGCTGACCGACCCTGAAGAAGCGGCTGACTTTGTGCAGAAAACCAAAGTGGATGCCCTGGCGATTGCTATCGGTACCAGCCACGGGGCCTATAAATTCACTCGCCCACCCACCGGGGATATTCTGGCCATCGAGCAGATTAAAGCGATCCATAAACGCATTCCGGATACCCACTTGGTGATGCACGGCTCTTCTTCCGTGCCGCAGGACTGGTTGGCGATCATTAATGAATTTGGTGGTGAAATTCCGGAAACCTACGGTGTGCCGGTGGAAGAAATTCAGGAAGGCATCAAGCACGGTGTGCGTAAGGTCAACATCGATACCGACTTGCGGTTGGCGTCCACCGGGGCAATCCGTCGCTTCCTGGCCCAGAACCCAGCCGAGTTTGATCCACGTAAATACCTGAAAGAATCCATCACTGCCATGCGAGATATCTGCATGGCCCGTTATGAAGCTTTTGGTACGGCGGGTTATGCGGACAAGATCAAACCGATCAGCTTAGAAAAGATGTTCCAGCGTTATGAATCCGGTGATTTGGATCCACGGGTTAAATAAACGTCGCCGAACGCTTTCGGTTATAGGCCGCACGCGGATCGACAAAAAAACCGCGCCCAACCGGGCGCGGTTTTTTGTGTATCGCTACATTAGCGAGTGGCCTTGATTTTCTCGCCGTCCTTACCGCTCAACACCAGTATGCCATCGGCATTGATGCGGGCCTGAGAGATATCGCCAAGCGTATTGAGAAATTTCTGTTCCAGTTCCATCAGCGGTTTGGGGCAAGCCATCATAGTGACGCCGCCAGTAGTAATGGTGAAGAGGCCCTCATTCTGCACATAGGTGGCCATGTAGTTGTTACAGCCGGCGTTGCCTGCTACTTGTCCAGGTTGATGGAAGTTCAGGGAGAGAGTGGCGTCAGTGATGTTTTCACCGTTGAGAGAAATTACTGACCAAGCTTCACCCCGCAACTGGCTTTCCTCGACCATGGTATGGACTCCGCTGCTCGGTTGTCCTGTGCACGCGGCCAGTAACAGGGCGCTGCTGCTCAAGAGCAGCGGAAGGCGAAATCGACTCATGGGGATTCCTTGATGCGTTGTTGGGTTAAGTCATTAGTCTGCGGCGGCTGGCATATGGTTCCCTGCGGTGGCCGAGCTTATTGATATGGCGCAAGGTGGAACCAGTCAATGGGTGACAAGCGTTGACTGGTTGCCAGTGAGGAGGACAATGCACTCAGGCCATTTCCGCTCTTAACAGACTAAGATGATCGACCATGCTCAATACCTTTCTGCAGTTTTACGTTGACCACCAGTGGCTAGCGTTACCGCTGGCGATGTTGTCGGCGGTGGGGGTAGGGATCCTTTGGATGGGCTGGCTCACCCTGATGCTGACCGCTTTTGGTCAGCGGCTGTGGTTATGGGGTTTTGCCATTCTTTTGCTGCCAGTGCCGGCCTCCCAATGTTTCGCACTGCGCCACCCAGCGATGAACCCCTGGGCAAACCGCTTAGTAATGTGGGGGTTGTTGATATCGCTGCCCATGCTGGTGTTGACCGGCTGGTGGGCCTGGGTGGCACTGACGCAGCCCTCACCGGTTCCGTAATCATGTCGCGTTGTCGTGTAGCCAGTGCGTGGGTTTGTCTGGTTTGGCATAGCTGAGCCGCCCCATGGATTGGCTGCGGTGGTAGCTATCGAGCCCGGATAAAGCCACCGTGCCTGCCCGTTCAATATTTACAAAGCCATCGTTCTCTACGGCATTGTCTGGAAGTAAAATATGCTCAATGGCGCCGATCACCAAAACGGTATCGTTAACGGCTAACGTTTGAGTTTCGATCACCACCATTCCCAATTTAATCCGCGCCTCTTCCACGAAGGGTGCCTGGAAAGCGGGTAGGTAAGATGGCGTCAACCCGGTGGCAGTAAATTCGGAAATCTCACGGGGGTAGCGAGCAGAGGTCTGATGTGCCGCCTTTAGGATATCCTCATGCACTTGGTTCAGAGTATAAACTCCAGTCGCCGCTAGGTACTCGAGACTGTGTCTATCAACTGAATGAGGACGCATGATCATCCCCATCAGGGCAGGGTCGGCACCGAGGTGGAAACAAGAGCCGACCATGGCCAGGTTTTCCTCTCCACCGTCTGAGCAGGTGCCGACAAGATTGGCGCTTTTGAAGCCGGATAAGCTGTTAACAAGGTTGATTCGTTGACCGCGCGGTAGATCGTTGAGTGTATCTGCGGTTAGATGCATGGTGTGATTCCTCCTAGGCCCGTATTATCAGTGCCTGCCGTGAGCAAACCGTGGAGGCCCGTTACCGGTTATGGCTAATCCTTTCGATCGCGATCAGATTATTCAGCAATGGCAGCCCCTTAATTGGGAAGCCTTTGATCCTCTGAGTGAATCCAGCCAGCGTTATGTGGCGTACTACGGCCTTAATTTTGCCGAACAGCTGCCGGATCTGGAACACGGCTTCGGTTATTTCGAGGCGGCAGGGTACATGCTTTCTGTGCATGGTTGGCGGCCACGAGGGGCACAACCTCCCAAGGGCACGGTGTTGATTTGTCATGGATACTTCGACCATGTGGGGTTATATCGGCATGTGATTGGCCATGTGCTGGAGCTGGGTTACGCCGTGCTGGCCTATGACTTGCCTGGCCATGGTTTGAGTACAGGACCGCAGGCCGTGATTGCGGATTTTCGAACTTACCGTGATGTGCTTGAGCAGTGCTTGTCGTTGGCGGCGAACCACTTTCCCAAACCTTGGCATGTAATAGCTCAGAGTACTGGTGGCGCCATCGTGATGGATTATTTGCTGAGCCGAGGAGAGGGCGATGATAATCCTTTCGAGCAGGTTATCTTACTGGCGCCTTTGGTGCGCCCCTTTAAATGGGAGACCGCTCGCTGGCTGCATACGCTGATCAGCCCATTTACGAAAACATTGAAACGGGTTTTCACTATTAATTCCAATGATCCTGATTTCCTCGATTTCCTGGAAAATAAAGACCCACTTCAGGCGCGCAGAATTTCAGCTATTTGGGTGAGAGCTTTAAAGAAGTGGTTGCCGGGTTTTGAAAAAGCATCACGGATAAAGGTATCGCCGGTGGTGATTCAAGGCGATTTAGATGAAACCGTGGACTGGAAATATAACCTTAAGGTGATTAGAGCGAAGTTTGAAGATCCGGATATTCGGGTTTTGCCAGGGGCTCGGCATCAGCTTGCCAATGAGAATGAGACGTTCAGACGTAAAATATTTGCCATTATTGACGAGTACCTCGGTTAATAGTAATTTTTTACGCTTTGTTACTTGAGCTCGTAGCGGCTTTGTAAGAATGTGGTTGCACGGTTCCCGACTAGGGGGTTTTTAGTTTTTACAAGGAGTCTATGATGAACAGTAAATGGATGCTGGCCGCTGCGTCAGGTGCGGTTTTGTTGAGTCAAGCTGCGGTCGCAGACCTGAATGCCGGTGTTAATGCTGCTGTGAATGCTCAGGCAGACGCCAGTGCTGCTGAACAAGCTGTTCGTGATCAGCGTGATGCGGCCAAGGCAGACGCCAAGCAGATGGGCAAAGATGCAGGGGCGCAGCGTGATAAAGTGGAAGGCGATATCAAAGCTCGGCATGAAGACATGAAAGAAGACGCCAAGGCTAAGCGTGATGGCATGAAGAGTGACGCAAAAGCCATGGGCGATGATGCCCGTGCTAAGCACGAAGCTAACATGAAAAAAATGGAAGAAAATCGTGATGCTGCGCGCCAGCGTCAGGAAGATGCGCTGAATAACGCTCAGGGCGCAGGTGCCAATGCTAACGTCGAGATGAAAGCCGACGCGGCAGGTGTCAATGCTGAAGCGAAAGTCGATGCAAAAGTAGACGCTGAAAAAGAAGAAAAAGCGTGGTTTAATTTCTGGGATTAATATTTACAGTGCCAGACAAAAAAAGCCGCTATTTGCGGCTTTTTTTTAGTCTCGCGCACTGAGTGTGCGGGGGCTGGCAGGAACGGAGTAGCGTTCTCTCGTCATTCCGCGCGCCCCTCGTTTAGTGCCGCAATGGCGCCTTCGGGCAGCGATATCAACTTCTCTCAGTGATGATGCGATTCCTCAGGCACAATAGAGGTTTTTAGCCAAATTTTCGATGAATCTGTTATCGCTTCAGTATTGGTTTACGGCACCACTTTTTTCGCCGACCAGAACAATATCTGCAGGGCGTTTGGCAAATAGCCCATTGGTGACAACGCCGACAATATTATTGAGCGTGGTTTCTAGTTCAATGGGATTGCTGATGTCCAAATTATGTACATCTAGGATGATGTTGCCGTTATCGGTCAAAAAACCTTCCCGATATTGCGGCTGCCCGCCTAGTGCGACTAGTTTACGTGCCACGTAAGAGCGCGCCATGGGGATGACTTCTATAGGAAGAGGAAAGGCACCTAGACGGTTTACCTGTTTGGAACCATCAACGATGCAGATGAACTCTTTGGCCATGGCCGCGACAATTTTTTCGCGGGTAAGCGCGCCGCCCCCGCCCTTGATCATTTCCCGGTGCTGGTTCACCTCATCGGCGCCGTCGACGTAAACCGATAGGCTGCCCACATCATTCAGTGAGAATACTTCGATGCCGTGTTGCTTGAGCCGCTCGGCGGTGGCCTCCGAGCTGGCGACGGTACCCTTGATTCGGTCTTTCAGGGTAGCTAGTGCGTCGATAAAAAAGTTGGCGGTGGAGCCGGTGCCCACGCCGATGATGTCCCCTTCTGGGACGAAACGCAGCGCGGCTTCTGCTGCCTGCTTTTTCAGCACATCCTGATCCATGTGGGTATCCTGTCGTCTTGTCGGTATGTGTCGCCGGTGAAGTGTGCGCCAATTATAGGTCAGCCGTGGCTGTGGCTCGACCCTAGCCTATCGCATTTGTGTCGGTCAGACCCTAGACTATTCCTTTCCCCCCAACAGAATGAGCCCGGACCCCCATGCTGGACAAATACGTTAAACGGATACTGCAATCCCGCGTCTATGACGTGGCGGTGGAAACTCCTATTCATGCAGCGCCGTTAATTTCCAAACGTATTGGCAACCGGGTGCTTCTCAAGCGTGAAGACCTGCAGCCGGTGTTCTCTTTCAAACTGCGCGGAGCCTACAACAAGCTGTGTCAGTTGAATCAAGAGCAGCTGGCCCGTGGGGTAATCTGTGCCTCAGCGGGTAACCATGCGCAGGGATTGGCCTTGGCCGCTTCGTCTATGGGTGTGAAGGCGGCGATTGTGATGCCGCGCACCACGCCGGATATCAAGGTGAGCTCCGTGCGGCGTCATGGCGGTAAGGTTGTGTTGCATGGTGACAGCTTTGATGAGGCCCTGGCTCACGCATTGAAACTTCAGGAGCGAGATAACCTGACCTTTGTCCACCCCTACGATGATCCGGATGTGATTGCCGGACAGGGCACTGTGGGCATGGAAATTCTGCGTCAGCAAAGCCGTGATCTGGATGCTATTTTTATCCCAGTGGGTGGCGGTGGTTTAGCGGCCGGTGTGGCCGCCTATGTGAAATATGTGCGCCCGGAGGTGAAAGTGATCGCCGTGGAGCCGGAAGATGCAGCTTGCCTGAAAGCGGCCTTGGAGAAAAAGCGCCGGGTCACGCTGTCGGAAGTGGGGTTGTTTGCCGATGGTGTTGCGGTGAAGCAGATCGGCAAAGAAACCTACAAGGTACTGCGCGATCATGTGGATGAGGTGATCACTGCCACCACCGATGAAATTTGTGCTGCGATTAAGGATTCCTTCGAAGATACCCGCGCCATCTGTGAGCCGGCGGGGGCATTGGCGTTGGCGGGTCTAAAGAACTGGGTGGCCAAGCATAATGTACGAGATCAGACCCTGGTCGCTATTCAGAGTGGCGCCAATGTGAACTTTGATCGTCTGCGCCATGTGTCTGAGCGGGCTGAGCTGGGTGAGCAACGCGAAGCCATTTTGGCGGTCACGATTCCTGAGTCTCCGGGTGCGTTTCGGGCGTTTTGCCAGGCCCTGGGTCGGCGCGGCATCACCGAATTCAATTACCGTTACAGTGATGATCGCGACGCAAATATCTTTGTGGGTATCCAGCTGCGCCCTGATGGTGAAGCCTTGCAGGCGTTAATGAACGAGCTGCAGGAACGCGGTTATCCAGTGGTGGATATGAGCGGCAACGAGATGGCCAAGCTACATATTCGTCATCTTGTGGGGGGGCACACTTCCCGGCAGGACCTTCAGGAGCGCTTATTTCGAGTGGAATTTCCAGAGCGCCCCGGTGCGCTGATGAAGTTTCTCCAGTCTTTGGGTGAGAAATGGAATATCAGCCTGTTCCACTATCGTAATCACGGAGCAGCTTACGGTCGCGTATTGGTGGGCTTCCAGGTAGAGGAAGGCAGGCAGTCTAAGCTGCTAGCCGACCTTAAGAGGGTGCCTTATCCTATGGTGGAGGAAAGTGAAAATCCCGCCTACCGATTATTTTTGAACTAAACGTTTTTTGGTTGGTCGATTATTCGGCGTAGCCGATTTTACTTCTGTTTAGTTTGCAATCGGCCCTGCTCTCTCTAACGTGCTGATTTTACAATCATCTCTGCTGAGAGAGAGCGGAATTTGAGGTAGGAAGTGATCTTTCTAGATAGAGGGTTACTGTGTTTTTCTGTTAAGAAGTGTCAGCAATCACCGCTAACTGCTTGACTTTACATTTGCTAACGATCAAATTTTGATCCAGTTGGCATTCAGTGCTGTTGGATCAGGCTAAAGTGTTAGCTTTGTTAAAGCCTTTTGATTATTTTTTTCATATTGCTGTACCGTTTGGGGAATAACACAATGAAGAAAAAGCCGGACGCCTTAGTGCTACTGGCCGTGGTTTTTGGGTTGGGAGTGCTTGTTAGCAGCCTGACCCATGGCGGGAATGAACCGGATTACCGACGTTACGCTGACAGTGCAGGTATTACCGTCACTCAGACGGCGCAGTAACAATACAATCCACTGGCTGGTCCCACGGGGCCACTGGTAGTTCGCCCTGCTCCATTTTCTGAAAATCATACCCTGCAGCTATTAGCCGTGGCCTGCGGGGGTATCTTGTCAGTTGCTCCAAAGTACGATCATAGTAGCCGCCCCCCATTCCCAGCCGGTATCCCGCCTCATCAAACGCCACTGCCGGCAAGATAATGACATCAAGCGCCCATAAGGCTCGGCCGCGATAACGCACGGCCGGCTCCTGTATGCCATAGGCGTTGGGGCGCATGGGGTGGTGGTGGTGCCAGAGCCGAAACTGCAGATAACCAAGCCGTAGCGGGTCCACAAAGGGCAAGTAGGTGGTTGCCTGTTGGAAGCGGGGATGGTGCAGTGCGGGTTGCAGGTCCAGTTCGCCATCGTTGGGCAGGTAGATGGCCACGTGGCGGGCCGGGCGATGCTGAATGGCTCGGGCCAGTGCTGGGCCGAAACGGATACTGGCTCGGCGGCGCTGGCCTTTGCTAAGGGTGCGGCGGCGCTGCCGGAGCTGGCGGCGCAATTGCCGTCGCAGGGCTGCAGTCATAAGAAGGCATGAGTAATTATAAGGGTGCTTCCCGGTCTGCCGCTGTGGGTTTGACCCTTGAACCGAAGGTTCAAGGTGGAGGCAGCAGCATTGCCCTCAGGCTTTCCGCTCAATAGGCGGACATGCACATGGGCAAGGCAATATATGCCCCCGGGTAGTACATTATCGGCTCAGGGACCTGACCCTCTGGCGCACAGGCCAGGAAGCACTTGGGGGTATTATAACAGTGCGGTGGGGGCGGGGTCAGTCTTGACAGAGAGGAGAGTTGCGAGTTGAAACGCGAAAGGTGATTCGTATGGCGACGAGAAGTGGCGCGTTTCAACGTTGAACTTTTAACCCGCCGCTCAGAGCCTGCGGCGGGCGTCTTCGAAGGCTTGAATTTCTTCTTCCAGCCGGCCGAGCAGGGCTTGAACCCGGGCTTCGCCTTCGGAATCTTGGGAGACGCTCTGGCGAGCACGGAGTAATTCGTGGCTCATGTTCAGGGCGGTCATGATGGCGATGCGTTCCAGGCCGATCACGTTGGCATCGCGCACTTTGCGCATCTGATCGTCCAGGTGGCGAGCGGCCGCCAGCAGGTTGTCCTGTTCCCCGGCGGGGCAGGCGACGCGATACTCCTTGTCCAGTAGATGAATTACTAGGGAGTTTTCGTTAGACATTCCGGATTACACCGCATTGGCTGTGGGTCAGGCAGGAGGCCATGCTCAGGACTCCTGCTCGAGAGATTTCAAACGCGAAATGATGGCCTCGACTTTATTGCGGGCGGCATCATTCTTTTTCAGTAACTGGGCCCGTTCTTCAACCAGTTTTCCCTCGCGATCTTGCAGGGCCTGGTTCTCCTGACGCAGCTTTGCGCTAATGCGTAGCAGGTCATCAACTCGGGCTTCCAGTTGCCTTAGTTGTTGTTCCATCGTCATGGCAAAATGGTCGCTGTTCGCCTAAGGTAGCACCCCTGCACCTTACCGGTATTGTCCGGCAATGATGCCCCAACCCGGATTGCAGGCTTTTTGTACTATAGGTGTGGGGTCTGAAAGGGTCAATGAAATTCAAGTATGGTAGCCACTTAGGCTACACTTCTCCGGTAATCTCCAACTCTGCTTCCGGGGCCGCTGTGCCACCGAAGAGCGGCTGCTGAAAACGGAAAGACGCATGTCCAACGATATTGATTTTGAGGTTCTCGTCCAAGGGCTGGCTGCGGCCGGTGTGAAACATTCTCCCAGTGAGCTGCAGGGCGTAATCGCGGGCCTGCTAGCGACTGGGCACGGTAGCCATAATGAAGAGTTACTCGGTGTGCTGGCTGCCCATGTGGATATGCCCGAGGGTTTTGGCGCCGAAATGAACGGCGCTTTGTTGGCGGTGCGAGACCAGTTGCATGCAGGCTATCAGGGTACCGGCCTGGAGCTGACGCTCCTATTGCCGGCGGATGACGATGACTTGGGCTTGCGAGTGGCGGCGCTTGCCCAGTGGAGCGAGGGGTTTTTAGTGGGTTTTGGCACTGGTTCAGCCAATACCCACGACAAGGACCTGCTGCCGGGCGTTCAGGAAGCGCTATCGGATCTGGCCGCCATCAGCCAGGTGGCTACGCCGGATGATAACGGCGACGCGGAAGAAGATATGTATGAGCAGGTGGCCGAACACTGCCGAATGTCGGCCCTGATGATTTACACTGAATTGGTCATGCGCCATCAGGGCAAGCCGGACTCCGCGCCAGCGGACAAGGCACCGCCAACCCGTCACTAAAGAAATATAGGGTGCAGCATGCCTGACGCTACACGTGAAAATCGATAAGCGACCCGTGCCCGCTAAGGAGTAGTTTTGAGTATCAGCCGTGAGGAATTCGCCAGTCGTCGTCAGGAATTGATGTCGATCATGGGGCCTAACAGCATCGCCATTCTGCCCGCCGCCCCGGAACGCACTCGCAACCGGGATGTGGAGTATCCTTACCGGCAGGACAGTGATTTCTGGTACCTCACCGGCTTTGCGGAACCTGAGGCGGTGATGGTGTTGCTGCCGGGGCGCGAGCACGGTGAGTATGTGCTGTTCTGTCGCGATCGCGACCGCACCATGGAAATTTGGAACGGTTACCGTGCCGGGCCGGAAGGGGCGGTGTCTGAATACGATGCGGACGATGCGTTTCCGATCAGCGATATTGATGAAATTCTGCCGGGCCTGATCGAAGGCAGCGAGCGGGTCTATTACGACCTTGGCCACGATAGTGAATTCGACCGCCGCCTGATGGGCTGGGTGAACAGCATCCGCGAGCGGGTGCGTAGCGGGGCGCATCCGCCCGGTGAATTTGTGGCCTTGGCGCATCATCTGCACGACCAGCGACTGTTCAAATCTGCGGCGGAAGGCAAAATCATGCGTAAGGCGGCCAGCATTTCCGCTGGCGCCCATGTGCGGGCCATGCAGGCGGTGAAGCCAGGCATGATGGAATATCAGCTGGAAGCGGAATACATCCACGAGTTCATGCGCCATGGGGCGCGCAGCCCAGCCTACCCGAGCATTGTCGGCGGTGGCCCGAATAGCTGCATTCTTCACTACATTGAAAATACCGGGAAACTGAAGGACGGTGACTTGGTGTTAGTGGATGCGGGTTGCGAGCTGGACTACTACGCCTCGGATATCACCCGGACTTTTCCGGTGAATGGTACATTCAGCAAGCCACAGCAAGCCTTGTATGAGCTGGTGTTAGCCAGTCAGTACGCAGCCATCGAAGCCACACATCCGGACAATCACTGGAACGTGCCCCACGAACAGGTGGTGAACATTATTACCCAGGGTTTGATGGACCTGGGCCTGCTAAAAGGCGAGTTTAACGAGCTGGTGGAAACTGAAGGTTATCGATCCTTTTTCATGCATCGCACCGGCCATTGGTTGGGGCTTGATGTGCATGATGTCGGTGACTACCGCATTCAGGAGCAATGGCGTCAGCTTGAGCCGGGTATGGTTCTGACTGTGGAGCCGGGGTTGTATGTGGCGCCGGATGATACTTCCGTGGATGAGCAATGGCGTGGTATTGGCATTCGTATTGAAGATGATGTGCTGGTAACTAAAGCCGGGTGCGAAGTCCTTAGCCACGAGGTGCCCAAGGACGTGGCGGATATCGAAAAGATAATGAAAGGCAATTGAACGCTTAACCTTGACGCGTCAAGAGTGCGTTGTGCCGAGCAGGGAAGTAAGTTGTCGCGGGTACGGCTTTGAAGAGCCTGTAGCCCCTGGTTTTTACTTTTCAATGTTGAGCTCGCCCTGCATTTTTGCGCCTCAAACGGTGCCCCTATAGCGACAGCGAAAATGGACGTTGGAATGACGCAGCAACCTCTGGTGATCGTGGGTGGTGGTATGGCCGGTGCTTTGCTGGCGCTATTGTTGCGCCATCATGGGGCGGGCAGAGTGGTGTTAGTCGAAAACCACCCGTTGTCGTTGCCAGAGTCCCCGCCGTTAACGCCTAGTTTTGATGCCCGTAGTACGGCCTTGTCCGCAGGCACTTTGTCGGTGTTGGGTGATCTTGGGCTGGCGGACGCCATTCGCGAGCACGCCGCTGCCATTGATACGGTACATGTGTCACGACAATCCCGGCTTGGCATTACCCGCATATCCGCCCATGAAGAGGGCGTGGATCAGTTGGGCGCAGTAGTCGAAAACCGCTGGCTGGGGTTTGTGCTGCTCGGCGCCTTGTTTGCGGATAAGAGCATTCAAGTGCGGGCACCGGAAACGCTGTCTAGTATTTGTCGTGTTGAAGGTGGCTATCAGGTGAGCCTGGCCGGTGGTGAGGTGCTCGAAACGCCGCTATTGGTCGCAGCCGACGGCGCTCGGTCGAAGACCCGGGAGTGGCTGGGGATCAGCGCGCGGGAGCATGACACCGGGCACGATGCGTTGATTGCCAATGTCTCTTTGGCGGCGGGCCATGAAGGGATCGCTTACGAGCGCTTTTTGAATGATGGCCCCATGGCCTTATTGCCGTTGCCGGATCAGCGTATGGCGTTGGTGTGGACAGGGCCGCGCGAGCAGGTGGACCGTTGGGTGGCGTTGGAGAATAGCGAAGTGCTGGCACAATTGCAGGCCCGTTGCCCGGCAGGCGCGCCACGCCTTTCCAGCATCGGCGAGCGCCAGCGTTATCCGCTGGTACTCACCGAGGCCTGTGCACAGGTGGTGCCTCATGGCGTGGTGGTCGGTAACGCCGCCCATACCTTGCACCCGGTGGCGGGGCAGGGCTTTAACTTGGCGGTGCGGGATTTGTTGGCACTGGCGCAAACCGTGGGCGGCAATTCAGATCCCGGTAGCTTGGTGACCTTGCAAGCCTACGCGCAAAAACGGGAAAAGGATCAGGCCATGATCAGCCAGGCGTCTCGTTGGGTGCCAGAACTGTTCCGGCTGCAGCACCCGCTTTTTGCACACAGCCGCCAGCTGGGGCTAGTGGCCATGGATATTTTACCCGGGCTGCGCAGCGGTTTTGCGAAACGGGCCATGGGATTGTGAAAGCACTTAAAAACGTGAGGACAAAGCGTGCATCCCAATAGCGTGTCGTCTGCAAGCGAAAAACAACACATCGTCATCGTCGGCGGTGGCATGACTGGCGGGCTGCTGGCGGTGCTGCTGGCGGAGCAGGGGCTTAACGTCACCGTGCTGGACGGTGCGCCTGCTCCGGCCATGCCTGAGGGCGCAGCACAATTACGGGTATCTACGCTTACCGAGGCCAGCCATTGGCTGTTGCGTAATACCGGGGTGTGGGATTGTCTAGATCTGTCTCGGGTGCAGCCTTATCACGCCATGCAAGTGTGGGATCAGGATGGCACCGGTGAAGTGTTATTCCGGGCGGAAGAGGTCGGGGCAAAGAGCCTGGGCTGGTTATTGGAAAACGGGCATTTGGCTGCTGCTCTGTATCGTAAAGCCGCAACCTTGCCGACGCTGGATTGGCAATGTGGTGTGCAGGTCGATGCCTTGCGGCGTGATGCCAAGACGGGGCAATGGGCCGTGCGCAGTGGCGATTCGTTCTGGCAGGCTGACTTGCTAGTGGGCGCCGATGGCGCCCGTTCGCAAGTGCGAGAGCAGGCCGGCATCAGCGGTGGGCCCCGCGATAGCGGGCACCATGCACTGGTGGCCACCATTGCCACGCAACGGCCCCATGACGGTTGTGCCAGGCAAGTGTTTATGGAAACCGGGCCGTTGGCGTTGCTGCCGTTATTTACTGGCGAGGGTCAGGATGATCAAAGGCAGTGTTCTATTGTTTGGTCCGGTTGGCCGCAGCGGATTGCGGCACTGCGAGACAAGGACGCAGCGGCGTTTGCGGCGGAATTGCAGGCTGCTGTGGGCGACGCTCTGGGGCCTGTGACCCTGCTTAGCGAACGAGCGGTGTTTCCCATTCAGGAGCGCCACGCTAGCCAGTATATATCTGCAGGGCTGGCGCTAGTGGGAGACGCAGCCCATGTGATCCATCCATTGGCTGGGCAGGGGGTGAACCTGGGATTGTTGGATGCGGCGGTACTGGCGGAAGAGGTGAAAAGGGCCTGTGAACAGGGAGCCGGCTGTGCTGACCCTAGTGCGTTGGCCCGTTATCAGCGCCGCCGTCGCGGAGAAAATTTGCTGATGCAAAATGCCATGCGTGGGTTCCAGTCCCTGTTTGAACAGCGCGCCCTGCCGGTGCGCTGGTTGCGTAACACGGGCATGCGCTGGGTAAATCAGGCGGGCCCAGTGAAAGGATTCTTTGCTCGTCAGGCCATGGGGCGAAGCGCGGACCTTCCTGCTAAAGCGAGACCCCCCGTTTGGGACGCTAGAGCTAATCGACATTAGCTGGCATACTGTCATTAATTAATAATCATTCCTGTTTGAGAATAGTTGGAGCGAATGGATATGCGCGTGTTTGGCATCATAGTTGGCGCCGTGATTATGGCGTCTGGTCTGTGGGGGTGTTCTGAGCCTGCCGCTGATGAAGAGTTAGTGGTTTATACCTCTCGCAATGATCATCTTATTAAACCGGTGTTCGATGCCTACACCGAGGCAACCGGGGTGCGAATCCGTTATATCACCGATAACGCTGCGGCCCTTACCGCCCGCTTACAGGCTGAGGGTGAGCGCTCCCCTGCGGACATGCTGATTACTGTGGATGCGGGTAACCTCTGGAACGCCGCTGAAAAAGGGCTGCTTAGCCCGGTGGCGTCGGAGGTGCTGAGCAACAATGTCCCCGCGGCACTCACTGACCCGAAAAAGCAATGGTATGGCCTCACCGTGCGTGCGCGTACTCTGGTTTACTCACGCGACCGGGTACAGCCCAGCGAGTTGTCCACCTATGAAAACCTGGCGGACCCTCAATGGAAGGGGCGCCTGTGTCTGCGCACGTCTAAGAAGGTTTACAACCAGTCATTGGTGGCGACCATGATTGAGCGCCAAGGCAAAGAGAAAACCGAGGAAATCGTACGTGGTTGGGTGGCTAATTTGGCCACGGATGTGTTTTCCAATGACACCGCGTTGATGGAAGCGATCGTCGCAGGGCAATGCGATGTGGGCATTGTTAATACGTACTACTACGGTCGCATGAAGCGGGATAATCCACAGCTACCGTTGGAGCTATTCTGGGCCAATCAAGACACCAGTGGCGTGCATGTGAATATCTCTGGAGCGGGCGTTACTGTGAATGCGCCGCACCCGGAAAAAGCCAAGGACCTGCTGGAGTGGTTGACTCAACCTGCGGCTCAGGAACTGTTGGCCGACCGCAACCTGGAATACCCGGTGAATGCGTCGGTGAAGCCGCCAGAAGAAGTGCGCTCATGGGGTGAGTTCAAGGCCGATGATCTCAACGTCAGTGTCGCCGGTGCCCTACAGGTCGAGGCGGTGAAACTGATGGACCGCGCAGGGTATCGCTAAGCGGTGATGCGGCGCGGCGGGGTTTCGTGCAGTGGGGCCAGCGTGATTGCGCTGGCCCTGTTGGTTGTGGTGCCTATTCTGGTGTTGCTCGCTGCCTGGCGACAACAAGAGTGGGCTACCTGGCAGCACCTGATGGATACGGTGCTGCTACGCCTGATTGGGAATACCTTGTTCCTGATGGTGGGTGTGGCTATTGGCGTTTCGCTGCTGGGCATTACTCTGGCTTGGTGTATGGCGACCTTGGAGTTTCCAGGTCGTCGCTGGCTGCAATGGGCCGTGTTGCTGCCCATGGCCATGCCGGCGTATGTGCTGGCATTCGTGTTGGTGGATCTGCTCGATTACGCCGGGCCGATACAAACCCAGGTGCGCGCCTGGTGGCCGGCCTTTCCCGGGTTCAGTGCCCGCCACTCCCTGTGGGTCGTGGTCACTCTTTCTCTGGTGCTTTACCCCTACGTGTACATGCTGGCGCGGTTGGCTTTTCAGGCTCAGGGGCGTGCTGTGCTGGAACAGGCGCGCATTCTTGGTGATGGCCCGCTACGGGCGTTTTTCAAGGTGGCGCTGCCCATGGCCCGGCCGGGCATTGCTGCAGGGTTGGCGCTGGCCTTGATGGAAACCCTGGCCGATTTCGGCGCGGTGTCGGTGTTTAATTTCGATACCTTTACCACCGCCATCTATAAGAGCTGGTACGGCTTGTTTAATTTGCAGGCGGCGGCGCAGCTGGCCTCATTGCTACTGCTGTTTGTGCTGGTGTCATTGTGGCTGGAGCGCCGTGGCCGGCGCCGGGCCCGGTTTAGTGAGCTGGGTGGCCGGCAAATAATGCGGGTGCGGCCGCGTTTTGCCTGGGGCATTTCGGTGTTCGCCTTTGCTGTGTTGTTCATGGCATTCCTGCTGCCGGTGAGCCGGCTGTTGTATTGGGTGGTGGGCACCGGTATCGAAGGCTTGGATAGCCGCTTTGTCAGCCTCATCTGGCGTACTTTTTTGCTGGGTGCTATGGCGGCTTCATTGATTTTGGTGTTGGCCGGCTGGCTGGCTTGGGTGAAGCGTCACCAGCCCTCTCGGGTGGTCTCGGGCTCGGTGCAGTTGGCGACGTTGGGCTATGCCTTGCCTGGGTCAGTGCTGGCGGTCGGCATCATGGTCAGCTTCAGTGCCGTGGAGGCTTGGCTGGATCAATGGGGTGTATCGATTCCGCTGGCGGGCGGGCTGGCGGCGTTGGTGCTTGCCTATGTGGTGCGTTTCCTGGCAGTGGCCTTTGGTCCAGTGGAAAATGCCCTGCAACAGGTGCGGCCCAGTTTGGTGGAAGCTGCCCGTACCCTCGGTGCTAGCGCATCAGAGGTGGGTCGCCGGGTCTATCTGCCGATGATGTTGCCGGGGTTGTTTACCGCTTTGCTGCTAGTGGGCATTGATGTGATGAAGGAAATGCCTGCTACCCTTCTATTGCGGCCCTTTGGCTGGGATACCTTAGCGGTGCGCATTTACGAACTGACGGCAGAAGGTGAGTGGCAGCGAGCCGCAGCGCCGTCGTTAACCTTGGTGTTGTTGGGGTTAGTGCCCGTCATTGTGCTGAGTCGGCGCCGTTGAATGTTGCTTCTCCTAGCAGAAGTATTCTCTTCAGGGCGGGGTTATTTGCTCGCTATTTTAAAGAATTTTACGTTTCCTCGCCGTTATTAACGATAAATGACGCTTTCTACCGATGTGGGCAGATGTGCACTTTTGCATAATGTAAGGCATTATCCTTCGCTGTCTCAGCAGCAGGTAACGTGAACGCGCTGAATAGACAGTGTAAGGGCAGCAACAAATGAGGGTTTTCTTTCGAGGAACCTCGCCGCCGTAGCCGGTAGCGTACGGGTGTTACCCTAAAATGCAGGAAGGGTGTGCTTTGGAAGGCGAGTTGAGCAAGGACATCATCACCGATGGTATACTGAGCGGCCAGCCCGCGCATCGGCACCCAGTTCCGCGCCAATGAAATTCCTCGTTTAGCGGTGGAGTAACCTATAGCGAATCCCCGTTGGGGACTAATGCCTCGGTGAATGTGAGCGGCCAGCATCAGATTTCTCGAAGCCCGTACCTTCGACATTTACGACACTCCGCCCGCCGTTTACCCGCAGCCCAGCACGCAGGTTGACGCTAGTGGCGAAGTGAATGTGATCAGCGGTTTGATCGCGCTTAAATTTTAAACTTGGGAGAAAAACACAAAAATGATGCGAATAAGCATACTTTTTGCGGCCGCACTGGTGCTGATTGCCTGTGGTGATAGTGGCAGCAAACGGACGGTGGATTACAGTGGCAACACCAGCGGCCAGGTATTCTATAGCTACCCGGCGGATGGCCAGACTCAGGTCTCGGTGCACGCTCCGGTGGTGGTGCAGTTCTCCGAAGCACGAAATATAGCGCCGGCGAATATTACCCTTGCGGGCCCAGACGGTCCTGTCGAGGTGGACGTCACCGAAGCCGATGAGTGGCGCTCAGTGATTGTCACGCCACGCGAGGCGCTGGCGTTCAACAGTGAGTACACCCTGAGCGTGAACGGTGTCAGCCTAACCGGGTTAGAGGATGGCACACTGAGCTTTACTACCGCCTCGGCGCAGGAAGGCCCGCACGTCGAGCAGGTGTTAAGTGATGAACTGGTGATCAGTCGGCGTATGCCGTTTGGGGATGACCAGCCGTTCATGGATTTCTCCACCATCCACCTGCAATTCTCGCAGCCGCTGGATCGCACTACCGTGGATAACACCACAGTAAGCTTGAAAGATGCTCGCGGAAACCGGGTTGCGGCCACCTTGCTGGTAGACGGCACACGGGTAACCCTTGATCCAAAGAATGACCTGACTCCGGGTAGCGAGTACACCCTGCAGCTGGATGGGGCCCTGACCAGTGAAACCGGCGTGGCTTACAGCGGGGAAAATAGCATCACGCTAATCCCGCAAGATTCCGCCCCCCGGGAAACTCTAGTGCTGGAGGTCATGGCTGCAGACCCTACCAAAGAGTGTAACGCGAGTGGCGTTATGCTGTCGCCGCTGAGCGGGGATCCGATCAATTGCGTGCCATTAATCAGTAAATTGTTGGGCGATGACACCTCCGCCAAGCTGTCTGGTGATGTGTTTGCAGAGTTAGGATTTATACCCAATTATCCGGACGCCGCCCCATTGCGAATCCGCAAAGGTTCGGTCCTCAAGGGTGAGTCGCTGGATGTGCTGATCGTCGGCGAGTTGCCCGCGAGTTTCGATTCTGGAGAGGTGACCGTGAGCTTCCTGTCCGATGCCTCTGGGTATCTTTCAGTGGCCCCGTATAGCACGGCTCACGAAGCACCACGACGGGTGCAGTTGACCCTAGACCTTGCGTTCTCTACAGCAGATTCCCGCGCCAACGGCGCCTTCACCCAGACCTTACTGCAGGTCGAGTTGGTGGGTCGCGCTATTGTTGTAGATGGCCGCATGGTCATCGATGCCCTAGGCGTGGTAGAACCAGATGTGCTGGGCTTGGAAACCGCCTTCGGCGTGCTCAGCTTCCATATGGAATCTTACCAGGATCAGGTAAATGCGCCCGAGCCCGAAGTTGATATTACCGGCCCGGGGCTGCAAAGCTGGCAGCCTGGCGACTACGTCGATCGTTTCCGCCCCGGCGACCCGGTGGTGCTGAACTTTGATGAGATTCCAAACCAGGACACCATTATTCCGGGCACCACAGTGAGGCTGACCCAGCAGGGAGCCCAGGTGCCCTTCCAGTGGCGACTTGACGGTGCTTCCCTGGTGCTTACCCCGGATGCCCCGCTGGAATTTGGCGCCGATTACCAAGTGGTATTCACCGATGGCATACAGGACCTGAGTGGCAACCCGGCCAACCCGCGAACCCTCGACTTCACCATGGTCGATGCCACCACTACCAGTGGCGCGCGCACGCCCTATACCACCACAGTGTATCCCGGCTTCCCCTGCGCCATTAACCCAGGTAGCGAAAACTTGGCCAATGGCATTCAGGGTCAGTGTGTCAGTGCTTATCAAGATGATGTCGGTGATCTTTTGCCGGTGCCGCCCTTGCCTGCTAACCGTTCCATTGAGGTGCAGTTCTCGCGCAACATAGACCCCGATAGCATGAAGCTGGGCTCTGCGTGCGGGCAAGGCAGTGTTCGGGTGGAAAAAATAGACACAGCGGGGAACTGCCTGGATGTGGTGCCCGCCCACCTGACCCTAGAAACGCGCAAGCTGACCATTACCCCGCAACAGCCCTGGGAAGACGGCACCCTGTATCGTTATGTGCTGGCGTCCCATGAGCGGGCAGGTTGTGCCGGTGATGTGATTTGTTCGCAAGACAATATGCCCCTGCAAACCGCCCAGCTATTAGGGCCGGATGCGGATGAGGGTGGCCCGAACATGGCTATTGCCTTCACCGGTGCGCCGCCCAGCGACAATGTGCTGCTACCATTGCGTAATCTGCCCAAGTCAGACGTGAATGCCAACTTTGAGCTGGAAGATACTGAACTCAAAGCGACGGAAGAGCCGCCGGGCAGCGGCTTGTACCCATCACCGACCAATGCCGCCAAGCTGGCTGTCACTGATGTTGGCGGGTTGGTTACGGCGGCAAACATCGGCTGCAATATTAACGATACTTGCCCGGCGGATAAGTTTACTTATCTCAATGGCGGGATCATTGCCGATATCGCTGGCTGGGATGAAGCGGAGCAAGCGCTCAAAGTCATCCTCTATCCGCCCGTGTTGATGACAACCAACACCAGTGTTTACGCACAGATCGCCGGTTTGGTCAGCCCTAACGTGCCCACCGAGCCCTTGGTGATGCGTGGCCGTTATGAGGAGGATGAAAGCGGCAATCGGACGCAGCCGTTAATCGGGTGGATTCGCTATGATGAGGAGGAAGATCAGTTAATGTTTGAGCTCACTCTTGATCTGCTGCTGGATGCCCCGGAAATGGAGGCCCCACTAGGGTTGCCCTTTAACCTGCACGGTTATCCTATGGATGATTTGCAATTGTTGGGCCCTGTGGACTTTTTGGCAGATGGCAGATTGGTTATCAGCTTGTTGAGCATGGCGGATCAGAACATTGATGTGCGCATTGGCGGGCCGGTGGCCACCATTGATCTGCAGCTTCCTACTGGAGGAGTGAACCTCACCTTCCAGAGCGGCTCCATTAAGAAACCGCAGTAACCTCACTGTTTCTAACAGTGGCACTCAAGCCGGCCTGCGGGCCGGCTTTTTTGTGCCTGGGGGCCGGGTCGCGTGTTTGAACGCAGTGTTCCCGCATTGGGCAGATTACTGGCTCAGCCTATGCCGTTTGGCCCCGTGTCGATATAATTCTCTACTCACTCGTTCCATGGTGTTTTTTTATGGCTCATCGCACAGCTTTATACGACGCTCATCTCGCCGCCGGTGGCAAGATGGTGGATTTCGGCGGCTGGGATATGCCGATTAACTATGGGTCGCAGATCGAAGAACATCACGCCGTGCGCCAAAATGCCGGTGTGTTCGACGTTTCTCATATGACCGTAGTGGATATCGCCGGCGCCGGCGCCCGTGACTACTTACGCCAGCTGCTGGCAAACGATGTGGACCGCATTGATCCGGGCCGCGCCCTGTATACCGGGATGCTTAACGATAATGGCGGCGTGATCGATGACCTTATCGTCTACAAACGGGACAATGACTACCGTCTGGTGGTAAATTGCGCGACCCGTGAAACCGATCTGGGCTGGATGGAAAAACACGCGGGCGGTTTTGCCGTGGATATTCATGAGCGTCCGGAACTGACCATGTTGGCGATTCAGGGGCCCAAGGCCCGTGACATTCTCGCTGGCCTTTTGAATGGCAGCCGCGCCGACGTGGTGAAAAGCCTGAAAGTGTTTGCCTTCGCGGAAGACGGTGATTGGATGATTGCCCGCACCGGCTACACCGGTGAAGACGGCGTGGAAATCATGCTGCCTAACGCGGATGCGCTGACCCTGTGGGAGCAACTGCTTGAAGCGGGTGTATCGCCTATTGGCCTGGGGGCACGCGATACGCTGCGCCTGGAAGCGGGCTTGAATCTCTACGGCAACGATATGGATGAGAGCATTACGCCATGGGAAGCCAACATGGGTTGGACCGTAATGCTCAATGACCGCGAGTTCATCGGTCGCCAGCCCCTGCTAAACCAGAAAGAAAATGGCCACAGCGAACAGGTGGGTCTAATTTTGGAGGGCAAGGGTGTATTGCGCGCCCATCAGAAAGTTTTAATGCCGAATGGGGAAGAAGGGGAAATTACCAGCGGTACTTTCTCGCCCACGTTAGGTAAATCCATCGCCCTGGCTCGTTTGCCTGCCGGCGCCACCGGTAAGGTGGATGTGGAAATTCGCAATAAACGGCAGGTGGCTCAGGTGGTTAAGCCGCCGTTCGTGCGTAATGGTAACGCGGTGTACAAGGAACAGTAGCAGGATGCTTTGCGCCGCACGCAACACGCGCGGGGCCTGTTTATTAGGCCGGAAATGCCGATAGCATCTCCGGCAAAACATACATTCTGTAGTCGCCATCGACACGGCTACTGAATACATTTCAGCGTGCATGCGTGAGGCGTGCCGCGAGCAAGCGACTCTTAACAGGAGAAAACAATGAGCGAGATTCCAGCCGAGCTGCGTTATGCCTCCAGCCATGAGTGGGCCAAGGTAGAAGACGGTGTTGCCACGGTGGGCATCAGCGACCACGCCCAAGATGCCATGGGCGATCTGGTCTATGTTGAGCTGCCGGAAGTGGGCCAGGTTGTGGCCGCTGGCGATGAAACCGGGGTAGTGGAATCCGTAAAAGCGGCCTCCGACATCTACAGCCCGGTGTCTGGCGAAATCGTTGAAATCAACGAAGCGCTAGAAGATGAGCCAGAGTTGGTTAATAACGTTCCCTATGAAGGTGGCTGGTTGTTCAAAGTGCAGCTCACCGACGAAGGCGAGCTGGACAGCCTGCTCACCGCCGACCAGTACCAGGCGCAGATCGATAGCGAATAACGGTTCGCCGTTTTCGTTGCTACAAGCCTCAAGCTGTAAGCTAAACCCCGCCCGGTTTTCTTTGCTGCTTGACGCTTGCAGCTAATCCCCGTCGTTTTTATTGATGAGGGATTCAACGCCAACACCAACACCATCAGGTACCTCCATGCCCTATATCCCCCATACCCCCGATGACGTGCGCGCCATGCTCGACGCCATTGGCGCCGATAGCATCGAAGATTTGTTCGATGAAATTCCTTCGCACCTGAAAGCCGCAGGCAAGCTCGATGCTCTGCCTGAAGGGCTGAGCGAAATGGACGTCACTCGGCTGATGAGCGACCGTGCTGCCCAGGATGCAGGCGCGGTCAGTTTCATCGGTGCCGGTGCCTACCAGCACCACGTGCCGGCGGCGGTATGGGAAATTGCCACTCGGGGGGAGTTCTACACCGCTTACACCCCGTATCAGGCGGAGGCGAGCCAGGGCACCCTGCAGGTGATCTACGAATTCCAAACCCTGATGACTCGCCTCACCGGCATGGACGTGAGCAACGCTTCTGTCTACGACGGTGCCTCCGGTTTGGCCGAAGCGGTGTTGATGAGCCTGCGAGCCAACCGCAAGAGCAAGTCCCGCAAGGTGCTGGTGCCCACCGCGGTAAACCCGCGCTACACCAACGCGACCCAGGCCATCGTGGAAAATCAGGACGTGGCCCTGGAAAGGGTGGGCTTCGATGCCGCTAGCGGGCAGACCCCACTAGATGCACTCAAACCCTATGAAGGTGAAGATTATGCCGCGCTGGTGATTAGCCAGCCCAACTTCTTCGGTTCTCTGGAAGAAGTGGATGCGCTCACCGACTGGGCCCATGCCAACAAAATGTTGGTCATTGGTGTGGTTAACCCCACCTCCCTGGCGCTGCTGACGCCTCCTGGCGAATGGGGCGCAGACGGTGCAGATATCGTTGTGGGTGAAGGCCAGCCGCTGGGTGTGCCGCTATCCTCCGGTGGGCCGTACTTTGGCTTTATGTGCTGCAAGCAAAAACACGTTCGGCAAATGCCGGGCCGAATCATTGGCCGCACCGTGGACATGGAAGGCAAACAAGGTTTCACACTGACGTTGCAGGCCCGCGAACAACATATTCGTCGTTCCAAGGCCACCAGTAACATCTGCACCAACCAGGGCTTGGCCATGACCGCGGCGACCATTTACACCTCGCTGCTGGGGCCGGATGGCCTGGGTAATGTGGCGGCTCATTGCCACGCCAACACTCAGGCACTGGCGGACAAGCTCACCGCTATCGATGGCGTTGAGCGTGCCTTCACCGCGCCGACTTTCCACGAAGTGGTACTGACGCTGCCCAAGCCGGCGGATCAGGTGCTGGCGACGCTGGCCGAGAAAGACGTGCTGGGCGGCGTGAGCCTGGCCGGCGACTATGACATGAATAATGCGATTTTGGTAAATGCTACCGAAGTCCATTCCGAGCAGGATTTGCAGCTGTTCGAACAAGCCCTGAAGGAGGTGCTGGCATGAGCGAGACACAACTGATTTTCCAACTGTCTCATCCAGGTCGTAGCGCCACCTCCCAAGCGCCCAAGGCGCTGGCGGAGGACAAGCTGTCCGCGATTCCAGCGCACCTGCGTCGCAAGGAAAAGCCGGGCCTGCCGGAAGTGTCCGAAATGCAGGTGGTACGTCACTACACCAACCTGTCCAGCAAGAACTTCGCCATCGACAAGCAATTCTATCCGCTGGGTTCGTGCACCATGAAGTACAACCCCCGTGGCGCCAACCGTGCCGCCATGCTGCCGGGTTTTTTGAATCGTCACCCGCTGGCACCGGAAAGCCACAGCCAGGGTTTCCTTAGCTGCATGTTCGAACTGCAGAACTTCCTGAAAGAAGTCACCGGGATGAAAGGGGTGTCCCT
Organism: Alcanivorax sp. NBRC 101098; assembly: GCF_001010505.1. Taxonomy (GTDB): domain Bacteria; phylum Pseudomonadota; class Gammaproteobacteria; order Pseudomonadales; family Alcanivoracaceae; genus Alcanivorax; species Alcanivorax borkumensis. The sequence goes on along the minus strand of NZ_AP014613.1, from coordinate 2,905,693 downwards.
GGCGCCCATGGCCGGCGCTCAGGGTGAGTTTGCCGGCGTCGCCATGATCCGTGCCTACCACGATGCCCGTGGTGATGATCAACGTACCGAGATCTTGATCCCGAATGCAGCCCACGGCACCAACCCGGCTACCGCCGTCATGTGTGGCTACAAGGTCCGTGAAGTTCCTGTTGGCGAAGATGGTGACGTGGACCTGGAAGCACTGAAAGCTGCTTGCGGCCCACAGACCGCTGGCTTGATGATGACCAACCCGTCTACTTGTGGCGTGTTCGAACGGCAGGTTGAAGACATCGCCAAAGCCGTGCACGAAGCCGGCGGCTTGCTGTATTACGATGGCGCAAACCTGAACGCCATCCTCGGCAAGGTGCGCCCCGGAGACATGGGCTTCGACGTTATTCACATGAACCTGCACAAAACCTTCGCCACCCCCCACGGTGGTGGTGGCCCCGGTGCCGGCCCGGTCGGGGTCTCCGAACGCTTGTTGCCTTACCTGCCCACCCCCATGGCCGGCCAGCGCGATGACGGCAGCTATCACTGGGTCGACACCGACTCGCTGGACACCAGCATCGGCCACTTGAGTGCCTTTATGGGTAACGCCGGTGTATTGCTGCGCGCTTATTTCTACGCCCGTTCCCTGGGCCGCGAAGGCATGATCCGCGTGGGCGAGTTTTCCACATTGGCGGCCAACTACCTGCTCAAGCGTCTGGAAGCGGTAGGTTGTACTGCTGCCTACCCGGATCGTCGTGCCAGCCATGAGTTCATCCTCACCTTCGCAAAAGAAGCGAAGGAGCTGGGCGTCACCGCCATGGATATCGCCAAGCGCCTGCTGGACTACAACCAGCATGCGCCCACCACCTACTTCCCGCTGCTGGTGCCGGAGTGCTTCCTCATCGAGCCCACGGAAACCGAAAGCAAAGAAGCGCTGGATGAGTTCGTGGATGCCATGGCTGCGATCCTGGAAGAAGCGCGCAACGAACCCGACATGGTGAAAGAAGCGCCCTTCACCCAGCCGGTACGTCGTCTGGATGATGTGAAAGCCGCTCGTGAGCTGGACTTGGCCTGGAGCGAATAAGAGACGTAGCGCGCTTCAAGCGTGTTCTATGAAGCGATAAAAACCCGGCGAAAGCCGGGTTTTTTTTATGGGTGAAAATAAGTTGGAAGCTCGACGTCGCAGGGCGGATGCTAAAATCAAATTTCGATGCTGAACGCGCATGCCTGCCTTGCTACCCCCTATCCAGCGGACTAATCACCCCCAGACCGCCCCGGTTCATCACATGCAGATACCGTTCGGTGGTCGACACATCGCTGTGGCCCAGCAACTCCTGCACCGTGCGGATGTCATAGCCGCTCTCAAGTAGCCTTGTAGCAAATGAGTGCCTGAAAGTATGTGGGCCGCAGAGCTTAACAATCCCGACCTTCTGTGCAGCATGCTTGATCTGCTTGCGAATGGTATCTGGGTGATGGTGATGGCGGCGAATAATGCCAGTTTGTGGGTCCCGGGCTGGCTCGCGGGAAGGGAAAATAAATTGCCAGCCCAACTGTGAAGCTTGGCCGGAGTACTTTCTCGCCAGCGCATAGGGCATCCATGCGGGGCCAACCCCGTTCTCCCTGTCCTGCCTATAATAACTGGTGGCCAGATCGATCTGTAGCTTCAGGCGCCCATGTAACTGGCCGGGAAGTACAGTGACTCGATCCTTGTTTCCTTTTCCTTCACGAACAATGAGCTGGCCTTGGCCGAAATCCATATCCTTGACTCTTAGTCTCAAGGCCTCAGAAACTCGCAATCCGGAACCATACATAAGCTCAGCCATCAGTTTGAAAGGGTCTTTTAGCTGCGTAATGATGATGCGAGCCTCCTCGTCGGTAAAAACGACGGGTGGCCTGCGAGACTTGCGTGATTGGCGAAAATTCAGAGCCGGAAACTCAATCTTGAGAAATTTGCGGTAGAAGCAGTTCAATGCATTCAAGGCAATTTTCTGCGTGGCGGGGCTGCAATGCCGCTGGGTAGCGAGATGAGTCAAAAAGGCCTGTATCTCCGGGGAACTCATTTCGCGAGGATGCCTGCGGTCATGGTAGCGAATATAGGTAACCACCCAATGAACATAGGTTCGTTCAGTCTGGTAACGATAGTGATTAGTGCGCAGCCAGGCACGGAATTGATCAAGTAGCCTTACGGGCGTGTCAGGAATGGAAACCGGAATATCTGTGGTTCTATTGCTCATAGGGTTCTCCTTACCCATAGCAGGCTGGGGCTATGGAGGCCCGTGCTCAACAGAACGGGGCGCAAATGCGTGTAGGCGATATCTCAAAATTCGCTAAGCCGTTGATCTTTGTCTCGAGTTGCGTCTTAAATGTGCATGGGGTCCCCGGAAATAGGCCGCTCGTTTGAGTTTTGTCAGAGGGGAAAGATTCTCACTTCTTGGGTACGTTGCTAAAGGTTATGGGTTTATCGGAATTATATACGATGGCCTTTTAAGAAATATGTCGAAAAAAGATATGTCGAATCGTTCGACTGAATACGCTGTTAGCGGCACCACGCAGAGAATTTATGGCCAAGTGGAAAGAGCTAAAAAACCAGATTCTTGCAGGTACAAAGGAAGATTCTCAGGGAGAGTCTAATACCAAAGAGTTCCTGGAATCGTTGTGTGAGGGGTTTAGTGCGAGAGGAAGAATTCCGCTTGGCCTACAGCATGACATATCGACAGAGTCTGTCGGATACATAGAGAATTTTGCCCTAGTTCCGTCAAAGGATGAAAGCGAACACTGGAATTTGGTGGGCGACGTGCATTTCCACGATGTGGATATCGATGAGGCTTTGCGGGGTTTTAGCTATTCAGCAAATATCGACATGGTCGGTGATATACAGGAGAAAGCACTGGCGGCGTATCTCCCATATCCAGACTATCGGAATGAGAAACTTCTGGAGGCAATTTCGAGTGTAGGCGATGGAATTGTGGCGGGTGCCTGGAAGAAAAAGAATGCAGATCCCGTATCAGTATCTCTCATTATTTCCTTTCTCCTTTTTACAGCATCGCCTGCATACACAAATTTCTGGAACAACAAGGTATCACCCACCTTTAAGCGTATTCGAGAGCAGCTGGGGAAAAAGCATAAGGTCGAGTTCGTGCAGGTGACTGAAGGAATGAGAAGAGAAAGCTTTGGCGTTTATTTCATTCCTAGCGGGGGGGGAGATGGGGATTTTGCTCCGCTGCTGAGTCAAGTGACGGACGCGATTAACATGGTTAAAGATCACCTCAAGAACGACGTCTTTGCAGTCGAGAAAGGTGTTCACTTGGTTAAGGTACGTTTCTCCGGTAGAGAAGGTCGTTTTGTTTTGCTGGCCGTGGAGTACCTAGATGGTAGCGTCATTAATCACTCATGCTAACAATCGGCTGCACTGCGACCGATTTTCCGCCGCGGTGCGGCTACAAACCGGCGCATGAGCCGGGCGTTAGGCTCTTTATCACAATCAAACCCAGGAGGGTGAAAACATGAAGAAGGATGTAATAAAGCAAAATGCACAGTCGCTGACTCAACGATTAGATCATATGGTTCCTGATCCAAAGATTTCCGCAGCGGAAAATCAAAAGGCTGCAGCAGAGTTGGCTGCCTTGTCAGGCAAGCTATTTGGTCACGTCCCAGACCAATCACTTTCTCCATTAGAACGGCTCGAGCGATTGGCAAGGGGGATTGATGAAAGAAAGCCAAATAAAAAACAATTGGAACCAGCAGTTAAAAAGCTTCAAGAATTAAAACAGCGAATAGACGAGCTTGTAGATGGTGATTTAAGCCACGAAAAGAAAATAGATGTGATCTTGGAAAAATTGGATGAAAAAGTTGGCTCTAGCCAGAAGGCACTACATACAACAGATAAGTTAGAGCTGCTAGGCGATCCGAGAGGAAATGTCGCCCCTGAGGTTAAGAAAATTTCTAAGAAAAAGCCCAAGAAATGAAGCTGCTAAGTAAAGAAGAAGTTGTCGGTAAATACCGGCAACTTCTAAACAAATACTACGAAGAAGATCACTCCTCGCACATTTGGATAGATGAGCTACCCCCGTTTTTGTGTCGGGCGCTAATTTTAGATCAAAAAGTTGCTCTCGCAACTGAGTCTGTAGAAAGTGCATTCGCAGGTCATAATGAGGCACGACTGGTAGATTTAGGTGGCTTAAAAGTTTCGGTAGGTGAGTTTAGCGACGAATTAATATCCTCGCTTCCCATAGATGGTCACTTGGCCCTCTCAGTTCCAGGTCTTTCTGAGTGGAATGTCAACGCTCTAACGTTACTGTCATCCCTGAGTAATGATGCCTATGCTACCACTAAAGACTGGACATCTTTATTCGTTTGGTTAGCTCCTGATGAAGATAATCCGCCAGATAATGTACTTACATCGGTTGCGATACCTTCTTTGCCTCACTGTTCATTTTTTAGCGTGAAAGCCCTAAGGCACATACCGGCACGCCATGTCTTCGATGGAGCCTCATTATATGCTTTAGCTGAAAATATTTATCATGAATCGCTTCACCAACAACTCAATGCATCACTAATTTTTGATGAAAAAACGAAAGTATTTTCTGAGGAATCAAAACTAAATAAGGTACATATTCCATGGAGAGATGTCCATTGGGAGCTAGATCGTGTCTTGCATGCGGCATGGGTGTATTCAGGTTTGCAGCTTCTCCGTGAAAATGCATTGGAGTCTAGTTTACTCGAGGATCATGAAAAGAAATTTTTGAAAGGAGCCTATAACGAGTCCAAACCCCGATTGGAACTCCTATTATCAGAATTAGATGCAGCTATTCCCAATGTATCCGACGAATCGAAAGGTGTAATAGAGTGGTTTTATTATAATAAGCCTAACAAATCAATGCAGCGGACCGTGTAGTTCCCCCGCTTTAGTGGACTCCTTCTCTTAATCAGAGGAGGTGGCATATGCCCCGATACAACAATCCGAGAAAGACTTGGCAGTATTCGACAGACTTTAAAGTAAAGGCCGTTGAGCTTAGCTGTCAGGAAGGCATTCAGGTTCAGCAAGTGGTGGCTGGGTTGGATATCCACCCGATGATGCTTTCGAGGTGGCGCAAGGAATACCGTGAAGGAAAGATCAAGCCAGATGGCCGAAAGCGTGTTGGTGTGATGAAAGAAAAGAAAGCTCCCTCCGCCGAGGAGTTGAAGGAGCTCGATAAGCTCAAACGGGAAAACGCCCGCTTGCAGAAGGAGAATGGCCTTCTAAAAAAGTGGCAACGGTATCTGTCGGATCGACATCAGAGCGATTTGGATTCATCTAGGAACACGGGCGAAGACTAGGCGCCAGGTACCTGTGCAATTGGTTGGGTGTGTCGAGGAATGGCTATTTGCAAACGCAAGGAGCCGCCACGAGCCCGATAAGATAGATGCTTGCTGAAAAAAGTGCGCCGGATCCATGGGGATTGCCGGGGCGGCTATGGCAGCCCGAGAGTGCATCAAGCCTTGCGTCACGAAGGCGTCCGGATTGGCCGTAAGCGTGTTGAGAGGCTGCTGAGGGAGGCTTCGCTGGTGGGGCGTGTGGCAAAGCTGTACCGCAGGGTGCCGGGGGTGGAGCGATTCTATCAACGCCACAAGAACCTGCGCCTTAATATGCCGGCCCCAACCGGGGTAAATCAGCAGTGGGTAGCGGATCTCACTTATATCAAGGTTAACCGGCAATGGCAGTACCTGGCGGTCGTGTTGGATGTCTATTCGAGGCCTAAACACTGCACGGACAATGCGCATATGGAATCCTTCCTTCATAGTATGAAGGCTGAAGTGATCCATGGTGTATCGTTTAAGGATGAGCAAGAGTTGCGAGCGGTTCTGCGTGGCTACACCAACCAGTTTTATAACCAGAAAAGGTTACACTCTGGCATTAGCTACGTGGCCCCGGCAGAATACGAGAGAATGGCAGCGTGAAATGAAGCGTGTCTATTTTATTGGGGGAAGATCACTGGTTTTCCGCTGCGCTTCAAATCAGCCGCAAATGCGTGCGTTATATTTTTTTGGAGTCAGAGGAAGCTATGGAGCGTTACTTAAAGGTTTTGGGGATTATTGGCGTTTGTGCTGCACTTTCGGCATGCGGGGATAAAACAACCGGACAAGCCTGCTTGGGGCCAAACAATAGCGGTCTCGTAGAAGGGATGCAGTCAGAATGTAAAGCAGGAGATGCAATTGCAACAAAACACCCTGCTTATTTTTGTGATTTTAATTATGCCGTTGCATACAACGATTATAATTCTGCCATGTGCATCTACTCAGGGAAGCAAAAACCTGAGAGAACGGAGCAATAAATACAATAAGCCGCAGCAGTACGCGGCCGATGCTCGCCGGACGTCCCTGACGGGGCGCTGATCTGTAACCACTTTTTTGGACAGATTTTTCTGTTCATGAGAGAGGTGCAGTGTGGGACAGACAAGAAAGAGAAATTACGATCGTTATACCCTGGCTTATAAACCCCAATCCGTTAAATTGGCTAATGATCCTGACGTTAGATCCAAGGATGTGGCAGAGTCACTGGGTGTCCACCCGGTAATGCTTTATCGATGGCAGATGGAGCAGCGCCGCGGGGAGCTCAGGGAGAATAAGCATATGAAGATGCCATCGCCATCCCCGAAGCGTCGTCCCAGCCGAGCAGATCCAGTTAAGGAGGCAGAGGAAAAGCTGGCGGCTGCTGAAAAACGGATCAAAAAACTTGAGCGTGAGCTGAATAATCGTAATGACGAGATTGATTTGCTAAAAAAGGCCGAGCGGTTCTTCCAGCGGAAAAAGTAAAGCTCTATGAGCTGGTTGAGAAGAGTCGGGAAGGCCGTGACGTACGTCGCTTGTGTCAGCTGCTTGGTGTGTCTAGAAGTGACTATTATGCTTGGCGTTCGCGCTCTGAGAGTGAGCGAAGTCAGTATGATGGAAGGCTAAAAGAGGCCTTGGTCGAGCTACATCGCTGGTTTCGACGAGCCTATGGCGCTCGACGACTTCATCAGCAACTCCGCAAAAATGGCCTATCGTGTAGTGTCCGTCGGGTATCCAGGTTGATGAAAGAAGTCGGGATTCATGCTTCCAGCAAAGGGTTGTACGTCTGGAATCCAGAAAGACATGAGTTCTATAGTTCAGCAGGGAATGTGCTGGTGACGGAGGAATCAGCCGATTGTGAGGGCAAGCACTGGGCCGGAGATTTTACTTATATCCGAACGGGCTCTGGTTGGCTTTATCACGCGGTAGTCGTGGATCTGTATAGCCGCAGGGTTGTGGGCTGGTCATTTAGCCGTAAGCGAAACAAGTGAGCTGACAAAGAGTGAGTTACGAATGGCTCTGTCACGTGAGCAGCCTCGCGTGGGTTGTGTGTTTCACTCGGATCAAGGGATTGAATATGCCGCTCATGAATATCGAGATCTGGTGGCTGCTGCGGGGATGCGCAGGAGTATGAGCCGAAAGTCAACGCCACTGGATAATGCGATGGTGGAGTCGTTCTTCCATACGCTAAAGACGGAATTGGTTCATCTGCGTAAGTTTGAGAATGATATTGAAGCTGTGGCCGCGATTGTTGAGTTTGTCGAGTTTTATAATCGGGAGCGGCTTCACTCTGGGATTGGGTACCAAAATCCGGCAAGCTATGTGCGGGCGTTAGGCTAAATGAAGGGTAAGCATGAATATTGAATTATATACTTTCTTTCTCGTTACAACGGTGATGCTTATTTTGGTTCCTGGGCCAGCGGCTATAACGGTGGCGAAACAGGCTGCATCCCATAATTCAAAATTAACTTTTTTAAGTGTTCTTGGCGTAGCAAGCGCAGATGTATTATTTTTTATATTGTCGGCAACAGGCATCGCATCGCTAATAATAGCGTCCAGTTTGGTATTTTCTATCATTAAATGGTTTGGTATTGCTTATCTTCTTTTCCTGGGTATTTCGGCAATTTTTAGCAAAGCAGGGCCAGTTAACGTTGATGTTCAATTAACCACAATGAATCCTGCGAAAGCTTTTTCAAATGGTCTCGTCATTCAATTAGCTAACCCAAAAGCGTTAATGTATTTTTCAGCCCTATTGCCGCAGTTTGTGGACCCTAAAGAGCCTGTCATTTTACAAATGGTTCTTATGGGGCTCACCTGTTTTATTGCTGATTTAGTGGTTTACAGTCTGTTTGGCCGCATGGGGGCACAATTAGCAAGAAAACGAGTAAAGTCTTGGGTTATAAACCTTATCAATAAAGCAGCGGGTACGGCATTGATTGCCACCGGAATAAAAATGGTAACGTTGGGAAGTACAAAATAGCCGCCATCAAACATTTTCGCGTGAGCCGGGAGTGATGCTTCAGGAGACGTTAAGTGCCATATAGGATGAACGAAAAACAGTTCGACGCCGTCTTGGCGCTTGATGGCTTAGATAGATACGATTACTTCGTTAGCAAGAGCAAGGTCGCCGACTGGGAGCTGCTATGGGGTGTCAAAAGCGATGACGGCTGGCTCGTTCCTGTTGCTCCAGAAGAATTTGACTACTTTCCATTGTGGCCACACCCTGAATACGCGCAGAAAATCGTAGATGAAAACTTCCCTGGCCACCGAGCCACAGTCTTTGAAAGAAGAGCTGTTAAATGAAATGGCACGATACCTGTAAAAATAACGAGCAAAGGCCGCACGCGCCCTGGGGGGCTTTACCTTGCTACGCTAGGAGGTTTCTGCAGTGTTATGTGTATGAGGCCGGAAGCCCAAAATGTGAAGGGTTGGATCTGTTAGCAGGCAGCAGGTGGCCACATTATTTTTAATGTATGGGTTGCCGTATGGGTTGCTGATAGTGCTTTTATTTCTTATCTGCGGTTGGGGAAATAAAGGCTATATCCCTATCCCTTGGGTAGGCGCGATAAACTGCTCCTTGAATACTGCCCGGCTGTGCTACTTCAAAGCCCGTGTAGAGTTACACGCCAAACCTCACCGGCTGTTTTTAGCAGCCGGTGAGGTGATTTGTCGCTTTGCCAAATGATCAGGCGGTAGCGGGGCGGTAATGAGGAAGCCGGTCGGCGAACTCTTGAAGTGCATCAATGCCGGATTGGCGGGCGTCATGGCACCACTTTTCTAGTGCTTCTACCATTTCCGTGGAGCTACGGCTGGTCTGTGACCAGATGTCTTGCAGGCGCAAACGGAATTGGTAAATAGCTTCTAGTGTCTCGTTATTTTCCGTGAGCTTTTTGAGGCGTAGCTCTTGATTCGGTTTGATTAGGGTCAAATCCTGATGCAGTAAGGCTTTGGCGCGGGCGTAAAATTCACGGGTGGCGTCACAGGCGCGGGCTTGTTCCTGCTTGAAAACGGGGGTAATCACGGCTTTGCGGTAATGCCGCATAACTTGGAAGCGGTGCTGCATGACGCCGCGTAGGGCGTCCACGTCGATTCCGCGAGCGTTTTTTGCCAGGGTGGGTTTAGGTGCCACTTTCTTCACCTTGGCTAGGCCCACTATTTCGAACAGGCGAATCCAAGCCCAGCCGGCATCGAATTCGAAACGACGCACAGATAACTTGGCGGAGTTTGGATAGGTGTGATGATTGTTATGCAGCTCTTCGCCGCCAATCAGAATGCCCCAAGGCGAAATGTTGCGTGATGCATCGGCGCATTCGAAGTTCCGGTAACCCCAGTAGTGCCCTAGGCCATTGATGATGCCGGCGGCGAACAGTGGAATCCAGATCATTTGTACGGCCCATACGGTAATGCCGATGACGCCAAACAATAGCAGATCAATAACGGCCATTAAGGTAATGCCGGCCATGGGGAACCGAGAATAGACGTTGCGTTCGACCCAATCATCAGGGCAGCCGGCGCCGTATTTTTTCAGGGTTTCTTTATTTTCTGCTTCTTCGCGGTACAGTTCTGCCCCTTCGCTTAGTACCTTGCGGATGCCTTTAACTACCGGGCTGTGGGGGTCTTCTTCAGTCTCGCACTTAGCGTGGTGTTTGCGGTGGATGGCGGTCCACTCTAGGGTGTTCTGGGCGGTGGTGAGCCACAGCCAGAAACGGAAAAAATGTTTGAGCACCGGGTGCATGTCCAGCGCGCGGTGCGCGGAATAGCGGTGCAGGTACACGGTGACACTGACAATGGTCACGTGGGTCATGGCCAAGGTGATTAGCACCAAGGCGCCGAGGCTCGGAGCCAGTAGGCCCTCACTCAAATAATTCAGCATAGATGTCGCACAATAAAAAGATAGAGCCTCTATTGTGCCCTACCGGTGATGGCAGATAGAAGACACGAAGCAGGTCAAATTCGGACTTTACGGTCAATCAGGGGCCCAAAGGGGGCGATGGGCTGATGGCTGGGCGGCCCGCTAGGCGTCGCGCTGTAACAACAGGTGCCCTTGCGGGTTTACCGTCGCGGTCCAGCCCGTTTCCAGCCAGGTGGTGCCCACTGCTTCGTAAATCAGGGCTGGGCCGGTGAGGCGTTGACCTACACCCAGTGTTTCGCGGCTGAACACGGCCACCGCGGTGCGGATACCCGGCAGCGTCGCTTGGCGTTCGGGGTTGGCGGTTTGAGTGTGGCCGTCGGGCAGCGTGGGCGGGGTAGCCAAAGCCTGGCTTTGAATGCGTAGGTTAACCTGCTGTACTGGTAGCCCTAACCGGTGGCCAAAACGTTGCTGGTGAGCCGCATGGAAGCGGCTTACCCGGTCTGCCGGTTCTTCGTGCCAATCAATTTGTAGCACTGAGGACTGGCCTTGATAGCACATATCTACAAAAACCCGGTGCTGGATGCGGTCTGCGCTAACGCCTTCCGCGATAAGTTCATTTGAGCCTTGCTGTTGCAGCTGGACGATGAGTGCACGCAGGGAGTCTTCGTCGGCGGATTCTGGCAGCGCCTGCAATATTTCCCGTTTTCGGGGGGCATATACCAGCCCTTCGGCAGACAGCACGCCGGCCCGCTGCGGGACAATGGCCCGTGGCATGCCCAGGTTGTCGGCCAGCGCACAGACGTGCAGTCCCCCGGCGCCGCCAAAGCTCATTAGCGCGAAGTCAGCGGGATCGAAGCCCTTCTGGATGGAGATCACCCGCAGGGCTTGGGTCATGTGTTCGTTGGCTAGCGCCAGTACTCCTTCAGCGGTTTGCTGACGTGTCAGGTTGAGGGCTACGGCTAACCGGTCCATGGCCTGCTCAGCGCAAGCCACATCCAGCGTTAGTGAGCCCCCCAGGGCGAAGTCTGGTTGCAGCCGGCCCAGTACTACATTGGCATCGGTTACTGTGACGTGTTGGCCGCCGTTGCCGTAACACGCGGGGCCGGGATCGGCGCCGGCTGAGTGTGGCCCCACGTGCAGTAGCCCAGCCTCATCCACATAGGCTAGCGAGCCACCTCCGGCACCGATGGTGTGCATGTCTACCATGGGCACGGCCACGGGATAAGGACCGATGCGGCCCTGCTGGGTTAGGCGGATATCCCCGTCGAGCAAGGCAACATCAGTGGAGGTGCCGCCCATGTCGAAAGTCATCAAGTGTGGCTGCTGCAGTTGTTGCCCTAGCCGCTGAGCGGCGGCCAGCCCACCGGCGGGCCCAGACAATAGGAGATTGACGGCTTGGTTCGCGGCTTGTTGGGAAGCAATGGTGCCACCGTGGGATTGCATGATGGCCAATGGCGCGGGGCTGGTGGCCTGCTGTAGGCGTTGCAGGTAATCCGCCACTCGCGGCGCGAGCCAAGCATTTAGCCAGGTGGCCATGCCCCGTTCGTATTCGCCTCGAGTAGGTAAGATTTGGTGCGAGGGGCTCACTGCAAAGCCGGCACTGAGCAGAGCCTGGCTGAGCCGCTGTTCGTGCTCGGGGTTCAGGTAGCTGAACAGCAGGCACAGGGCGATGGACTCCGGAGCGATTTCACGGACCGCCGCCAGTATGGTGGCAATATCGTTATCGGTGAGCGCGGCAACGGTGTTACCCGCAGCATCGAGCCGTGCCGGGCAGCCCAGGGTGGGCACCTGGCTCACCGCCGAGGCGTTACTCGCCGGGGTAAGATTATAGAGCTCTGGACGGTTTTGGCGGCCAATGCGGAGGATGTCCTCCAGCCCGTTATTGGTAATCAATAAGGTGCGAGCGCCCTTGCCTTCGAGGGCGGCGTTGGTGGCCACGGTGGTGCCGTGCACAATGGCCAGTTGCCCACTGGCCATTGCATCACTCAGGCCCAGCTCCTGAATGCCTTGCAGGATGGCTTGTTCCGGGGACGCGGGCGTGGACAGCACCTTGTGGATGCGTGGTTCGCCATCGCCTAGCAGAACAAAGTCAGTAAAGGTGCCGCCGGTATCGACGCCGAGCCAGTAAGAGACGGACATAGTAGTGGGCAGTTATCTGTTGAACGGTGACAGCGAAAGACAAAAAAACTGGCAGCAAGGTAACATAGCTAGCGCCAGCGCGCTCTTCGGGACCGCGCAATGAGTTTTTAGCTGTTCAATTGTCCATTATCAATCACGAACTGACTTTCCTATGCCTGAATTACCTGAAGTGGAAACCACCCTGCGTGGCATTCGCCCGCATTTACAGGGGCGGATTTTGAAATCGGTAACGGTGCGCGAACCGCGGTTGCGCTGGCCGGTGAGTGAGGCGATTTATGCGCTGCGTGACTGCCCGGTGGTGGCGTTACGTCGGCGGGCCAAATATCTGCTGATTGAGCTGGAGCATGGGCAGCTGCTCATTCATCTGGGGATGTCCGGCACTTTGCGGGTGGTGGATATGGACCTGCCATTACGCAAGCACGACCATGTGGATTTGTTGCTCGATAGTGGCAAGGTGCTGCGTTTTAACGACCCGCGCCGCTTTGGCTCTGTGTTGTTCCAGGGCGGTGACCAGCCGCACAGCCTGTTGCAGTCGCTGGGGCCGGAACCGCTCAGCGATAGTTTTAATGGCCAGTGGTTGTTTGCTCGCTCTCGTGGCCGAAAGGTGGCAGTGAAAAGCTTTATTATGGATAACGCCACGGTGGTGGGAGTGGGCAATATTTACGCTCAGGAAAGCCTCTTTATGGCGGGTATCCACCCCTCCCGGGCGGCGGGCCGCATTTCCCTGGCGCGTTATCAGGCACTGGCAGAGGCAATTAAGCGGGTGCTGGCCCAGGCGATTGAGGCGGGCGGCACCACGCTGAAGGATTTCACCCGGGCGGATGGTCAGCCAGGGTATTTTGCTCAGTCCCTCAATGTGTATGGCCGTGCGGGCCAGCCTTGCGTGCAATGCGACGCCATATTGAAGGCGGATCGTCATGGCCAGCGGAGCACGGCTTATTGCCCACAATGCCAGCGGTGAAGGGGAAGGAAATTGATTACCGGATGGGACAGCAAGTGGTGTGGGCGGGAAATGCGTTGCGACGGGGTTGATCAGGCTTTGCTTTTTTGCACTATTGCTGGCCTAAGAACAAGGGTGTAGATTGTGATACAATTGTCGGAATATTAAAGGCTTAGCTGAAACAATGTCAGCGATACTTTAACCTGAAACGGTGATTTCAGGTTCAACTATAAAAAAACAAGAGGGACCCACCATGAAGCGAGCAAAGCGCCCGGTTGCGGCATCTGTACTCGCCTCCGCCATGCTGTTTGCTGCCATGGTGCCTATTACGGCACAGGCGGCGGAATCTAAGCTGGATCGTCCGGGAGAGATAGCAATGATCGGCGATGCGATTTTTGCGCGTCCGTTGTTGTTGGCTTCCACGGTGGTGGGCGCGGGCCTGTACGTGGTTACGCTGCCGTTCAGCCTGCTGGGGGGGAACCCAGGGGAGGCGGCGGAAGTGCTGGTGATGAACCCTGGAAAGAATACTTTTGTTCGTTGTTTGGGCTGTACGCCGGCGCAGCACGAAAGCCTGAAAGCGGAAAAAGAGATGCGCAACAACGCCAAGCAGGAGCAGGGCGCGGTGGCCAACGCTCAGTAGTTTCCTGCCCATTGCCGATGTTCGTATCGCGAAAGGCTAAGGCCTGGCTATGCTAGAGCCTTAAGCTAGTGCCTTAAAGCAAAAGCCCCGTAGCACGGGGCTTTTTTGTGGCTGATGGGCCCGTTGTTGTTTGGGCTCAGGCGCTGCCAAGTGTCAGGCTGCTGCCTTTTTCCCTACATACGTCAGCGAACAGGTAGTCGCAGAGGTAAGCCACTTTGCTATTTAGTGCGGCGTCGTCAAAGGGCTGGTCGTCAAGTGGCTGCCACTGCATGGCACTGAGGTGCAGCTGGACGTTACGCAATAGTAGACGGTGTGGATCTTTAAGGTCGTACATATCTAGGATGCCGTCGGCGTGGATCAGGGTATGCATGCCCATGGACATGGACCACTGGCCGATGCTGAACGTGAGCGGATCTTGGCCGTGGTCTTCCAGTTCGTTGCTGGCAATGGCATCACGAACGACCTGCTCTACCATTCTGCCGATGGGCTGGGTGGCGGCCAGGAACTGTTCGCGGCGGCTAGCTGACGACGCCAACCAGACCACTTCTGTCATGATGTATTGTTCGAGCCGGAAATGTTCGGGGTAATGCTGAGCAAACAGTGAGTACGCTACGGCAAACCCCATCATTTTATCGCGGTTGGAAAGGTCGGAATGGGCAACTTTCTCGAAGTAGGCCCGTCGCGTGGTGGTTAGCTCGGTGCAGACGGCAATGAGCAGATCTTCTTTGGACGCGAAGTGATGGTAAAGCGTGCCGGTGGCAAAATTACAGCTGCGGGCAATGGCCGCCATCTGTACCCCCAGCAGGCCTTTATCGCACAGCTGTTGCCGGGTTGCTTCAATAAAAAGCTGTTCTCTTTCTGCCAGCGCTTGTTCGCGCCCGCTGCGTGCTTTTGTCATAGTCATTGTCTTGTGTTATCCCGCCATTCAGTTTGAATAGCCTTGCTATAGGGTTCAAGCGCTTTTCTCAGCGTACAGGCAGGCGCGCTGTTTATAAAAGCACAGCGGCTAACTTTTCCAGCAATCCGTTTAGGTGGCGTAAGCCATTATCGGTACAGGCCAGCCGTTGGTCTGTGAGGGTCAGCAATCCCTGCTGTTCGAATGGCGTTAATTGGTGCCGCCACTGTGCAACAGGCTCTCCGGTCGCGTCTTCCAGTGTTTGCCAGCAGAGGCCATGGGTTAAGCGTAGGCCATTGAGCAGGGCTTCGAACAGACGGTCTTCGCGGGCAATGGGCTGGTGCTGGCGGCGAGCATGGGCCGCGTCTGCCAGGTAGTCTTCGGGTTTTCGGGTTTTCTGGTAGCGATGCACGTCACCCTGGGCGGCGGCAGTGATTTTGCCGTGGGCGCCGGCCCCGATGCCGAGATAGTCACCGAACTGCCAGTAATTGAGGTTATGTCGGCAGGGGCGCCCAGGTTGCGCGAAGGCGGAGATTTCATAACGCAGGTAGCCGTGCTCTGCCAGTAAGGCGAAGCCTGCCTGCTCGGTGTCAGCCATGGCGTCGCTGTCTGGTTGAACCGGTGGCGAGCGGTAGAAAACGGTGTTGGGCTCGATGGTGAGTTCGTACCAGCTTAGGTGAGTGGGCTGCAGTGCGATGGCCTGTTGTAGGTCGTCTAGGGCCTGTGCATGGGTCTGGCCGGGCAGCGCATGCATGATATCCAGATTGAAATTGTCGAAGCCGGCCTCCCGCGCTTGGTGAGCGGCGTTAATGGCGGCGCTGGCATTGTGGATGCGCCCCAATGCTTGCAAATGGGCATTGTTGAAGCTCTGGGCACCGATGGATAGGCGGTTGATGCCTGCCTCACGAAAGCCTTGGAAGCGGCCATTTTCCAGGGTGCCGGGGTTGGCCTCGAGGGTGATTTCCACGTTTGGGTGCAGGGCCAGCCTTTGCCGAATGCCGTGGAAAAGCTGCTGGTAAAAATCAGCGGATAGAAGGCTTGGTGTGCCCCCGCCGATGAACACGGTTTCTACCGTGCGCTCGCCGATCAGGGGCAGGTCCTGCTCTAGGTCGGTGAGCAGGGCTTGCAGGTAGGCCGCCTCAGGAATCTCGCCGCGCTCATGGGAGTTAAAGTCGCAATAGGGGCATTTGCGCACACACCAAGGGGTGTGGATGTAGAGTGAGAGGGGCGGGTTTTTGAGGGGCATAAAAAGCAGGCTGCCAGAGAATGAGTAGGCCATGTTAGCAATTAAATGGATAATGGCGCGCGGCTAAGTGATAACGAAACGAGACTATCGTATTCGTGCTGTTAATCATGCTCCATTTTTTAGTGATCGATGGGATTCTATTGTGCATATTTGGGTCGATGCAGACGCTTGTCCACGCCCGGTGAAAGAGGTGTTATTTCGCGCTGCGCAACGAGCGCAAATTCCTTGCACGCTGGTGGCTAACCAGCATATAGCGGTACCGCGTACGCCGTTAATCCGCTCTATTCAGGTCGGGCAGGGTTTTGATGTGGCGGATAACGAAATCGTGCAGCGCTGTGAGCCGGGGGATTTGGTAGTCACGCAGGATATTCCACTGGCGGCCGAAGTTGTGGAAAAGGGTGCAGAGGCGGTAACGCCCCGAGGTCACTGGTTGGATAAGGATACTGTGCGTGAGCGCCTGAATATGCGTGATTTCATGGAGGAAATGCGGTCCGCTGGGATGCAAACCGGTGGCCCGGCAAGCTATTCAAACCAGGACAAGGGGCGCTTTGCCAATGCGCTGGACCGCTGGTTAGCCAGGGCGCAGAAGTAACCCATTATCCGAGCTGAGATCACCGCCGCTGTCGCCCACACCTTTTCCGGTCCTGCATAACGTTTGCTAGCATGGGCCTGAATGAGCCCGGAGAACGCTAACGGCTCGCGGTATTTACTCTTTCAGCGCCTTGATTAAGGTGGCCATAGCTTTGCCCCGGTGGCTGATGGCGTTTTTCTCATCCGCGGGTAATTGTGCGGCGGTGCAGCCTTTTTCTTCCACGAAAAAGTGTGGATCATAGCCAAAGCCTTGGTCACCTTGGGGCTCCAGCACAATGCGTCCGTTCCAGCTACCTTGGCAGATTAGTGGGGTGGCGTCGTCTTCGTGGCGCATCAGAACAAGCAGTGCCACGTAGCGGGCCTGGCGCGCGTCTTCTGGGATTTCCGCTAGCATTTCTACCAGCAGAGCATTGTTCTTGGCGTCAGTGGCACCGACCCCAGAAAAGCGTGCTGAAAAAATGCCAGGGCTACCGTTCAGGGCGCTGACCTCCAGTCCGGAATCATCGGCGATGGCGGGTAGCCCGGTGTGCTTGCAGGCATTGCGAGCTTTGATAATGGCGTTTTCCACAAAGGTACTGCCGGTTTCATCGGCTTCCGGTACGCAAAATTCACTCTGGGCAACGACTTCAATGTTGAGTGGTGCCAATAGGCGCTGCATTTCAGCGAGTTTTTTTGCGTTGCCGGAGGCGAGAACGAGTTTTTCCATTGGGGGTTCCTGACGTCGGTTAGGTGCGTGCTACAAGCGGCAATATGAGAAGCGTTGTATTAAACGCTTCAACTCTTCGTCGCGCCGGCGAGTAGCAAAAATCAAATATTCTGAAGGTTACGAGAACCCGACTTTTCCCCGTCCAGCGTGTATCGCTTTATCCCTTCACCCGGTAAATGGCGATTTCGCCGAACAGGTTGGGCCACCATTTGCTGAGCACGCTGGTGCGGTGATTACGGTTAATGACCTGGCGTTCAAGGATCCGAATGCCTTGTTTTCGGCAGTGGGTTTCAAAATCCTGCACGGTGCACAGGTGGATGTTCGGGGTGTTGTACCACTCGTGGGGCAGCGCGGATGATACGGGCATGCGCCCTTTCAGGCCCAGGTAAGCGCGGACCTTCCAGTGGCCGAAGTTGGGGAAGGTGATAATGGCTTCGCGGCCAACGCGGATCATTTCGTTGAGAATTTGGTCCGGGCGTAGAACCGCTTGCAACGCCTGGGTCATGATCACGTAATCGAAACGGTGATTCTGGAAGTTACCCAAGCCGCTGTCGAGATCCTGCTCTAGAACATTGACGCCTTTTTCAAAGCAGGCCGCCAAGTTGTCTTGGTTGATTTCCAGGCCGTAGCCGGCGGTTTTTTTGTGTGTTTTCAAATGCGCTAGCAGAGTGCCGTCGCCGCAGCCTAGATCCAGCAGGGTGGCATTGTGCGGGATCCAGTCGCTGATTAGTTGAAGGTCATCACGCATGGGGGGCGGCCTCTACAGCTTGCGATTTATTCTCTGTCTCGTTGGCAACCCTGTGCATGTAGGCACCGAACAGCTTTATGTACTCGGGAATATCCAGCAAAAAGGCGTCGTGGCCCTTGGGCGTATCGATCTCGGCGTAGCTCACATTACGACCGGCGTGGACTAAGCCGTTGACGATTTCTCGGCTGCGCTCTGGGGCAAAACGCCAGTCGGAGGTGAATGACATCACCAGAAAATTACAGGTGGGCTTGCTTAAAGCCTGCTCCAGCGAATGGTCGAATTCCCGAGCTGGATCGAAATAATCCAATGCTTTGGTCATCAGCAAGTAGGTGTTGGCGTCGAAGTTGCGAGAAAAGACTTCGCCCTGATGGCGCAAGTAGGATTCGACCTGAAATTCCACGTCGAAGCCGAAATGGAAGCGCCCGGCGCGCAGGTCGCGGCCGAACTTCATGCGCATGGCGTCGTCACTCAGGTAGGTGATGTGGCCTACCATACGCGCCAGAATCAGCCCTTGCCGAGGGTAGGTATCGTGCAGGTAATAACGCCCACCGTAGAAATTCGGGTCGGTCAGAATGGATTGTCGCGCCACTTCGTTGAAGGCAATGTTTTGGGCCGACAATTTGGGCGCGGCGGCGATCACTACCGCATGGCTGAGCCGTTCTGGGTAATCGATGGACCACTGCAGCGCCTGCATGCCGCCCATGCTGCCGCCAATCACTGCCGCCCAGCGTTGAATGCCTAGCACATCGGCGAGGCGGGCCTGGCTGTTCACCCAGTCTTTCACTGTCATCATGGGAAAATCGGGGCCCCAGGGCTGGCCGCTTTCCGGGTTGATGGAGGCGGGGCCGGTGGAGCCGTGGCAGCCGCCAAGGTTATTCAGGCTGACGACGAAGAAGCGGTTGGTATCGATGACTTTACCGGGGCCGATACAGGTATCCCACCAGCCCGGGCGCTTGTCGTCTGCCCGATGATAGCCCGCCGCGTGATGATGGCCGGACAAGGCATGGCAGATCAGCACTGCGTTGGATGCGTCGCTGTTGAGGGTGCCATAGGTTTCGTAAATCAGGTCATAGGTGGGCAGCGTGCGCCCACACTCCAGCTCCAACGGGGTGTCGAAGTGATGCACCTGTGGCTCGACCAACCCTACGGAGTCGGCGGCGGTGTGGGGCAAGGCGTCCGGATTCTGTGGCGACATGATGACTCGCTAGCAAGAGATGTCGCAAAGTCTAAAGCCAGCCCGGTGGACGCGCAATCAAAGCACGGCAGTTGTCATGGTATCCTGCTGATCAAACACACTATTTTTAGGTTAATCGCGGATTAGGGTGGAAACAATGGTCATGCCTTCCGCCCCGCAATAAAGGTTTTAGATTATTCACTGAACAGAGGGGGAGGGGCGGCGTATGGCTAAGGGGTCGTTAGCGGACAGGCTGTATGAAAAAGTAGCCAATGATGAAGATGCTCGCACCTGTAGCGATATCAGCGAGGACGCTTGCCGGGAGGTGCCAGGCAATTTCTTCCGCATTATCTTCGCCAATACGCTGACTAAGGTCGGCGACTTGCTGATCAATCCGAAAACCGTGTTGGCCTGGTTAATCAGCGCTGTCGGGGCGCCGGGGGCTCTGGCCGGGTTGCTGGTGCCCATTCGCGAATCTGGCTCGCTGATTCCCCAGTTATTGATAGGGGCGCTGGTGCGTCGCTATCCGGTACGCAAGGGGTTTTGGGTGCTGGGTTCGGCACTGCAGGGGTTGTCCGTGTTGGGGATGGCGCTGGTGGTCTGGTTGCTAGAAGGCTTGGCCGCTGGGCTGGGTATTGTCGGGCTGCTGGTCGTCTTTAGTGTCAGTCGGGGGTTCTGCTCCGTGGCCATGAAGGACGTGCAGGGCAAGTGTGTTCCTAAATCTCGCCGTGGCCGGCTTACTGGGCTGTCGGCCACTCTCTCTGGGGCGCTTACCTTCGCGTTGACGCTGCTGGTGTTCAGCAACGATAGCGACCCGTCCATGCTGTTTTACACCGCATTGCTGGCTGGTGCAGGTGTCGCCTGGCTGGCAGCAGCGCTAGTGTTCCTGCGTGTGGATGAATACCCCGGTGCCAGCGAGGGTGGCAGCAATGCCCTGCGGGAGGCGTGGAGCAGTTTGTCACTGTTGAAAACCGATGTGCCGTTTCGGCGTTTCGTGGTGACCCGCGCGTTGCTGATGGCGTCTTCTCTAGCGTCGCCGTTTCTGGTGTTGTTGGCAAAGGAACAGTCTAGCTTGGGTTTGCTGTTGGGTAGCTTTGTGCTGGCTTCGAGCCTAGCCAGTGCCGTGAGTGCCACGGTGTGGGGCTATATGGCAGATAGCTCCAGCCGAACGGTGATGATCCGTGGCGGGGCGCTTGCGGCGCTGGTTTGCATGGTCGCGGGCGGCGTGTCGGTGTCAGGAGTTGAGGTGGACGGTGTGCACTGGTTGTATCCTGTCGCGTTCTTTGTTCTGGCCATCGCTCATGCTGGTGTGCGCATCGGCCGCAAGACTTACATGGTGGACATGGCGGGGGGGACTAAGCGTACGGATTACACTGCGGTGAGTAATACCGTGATTGGCGTTCTGTTGCTGGTGGTTGGCGGTATCAGCGCGGCGGTGGCTCTGCTGGGGAATGATTGGGCCTTGTTGGTGCTGGGGGGAATGGGGGTGATGGGGGTGGTTTCAGGCGCTTTGCTTAAGGATGTGTAATTAGTCTCTTAAGGTTTAGTTGGCGTCTTTACTCATAAGAAAAAATAATTAGGATTGAGGTCTGTTTATCCATTGGGAAGAACGTGTAAATGAAAAAATATTTAGCGGTTATGGCGTTAGGTTTGCTGGCGAGTTCGGCGTGGGGGGAGGCTAAACCGTCGGGTTTTATGCTTGGTGCTGGTGTGTCGTTCGATACAAGTAATTTTGCAGATGAGATTGAAGATCAACTGGACAGGACGGGGCCAGGTTACAGTGTTGACGATGACGGAGCAGCAACAGGGAAGGACATTTACCTGGGTTATGCCTTTGGCGGGGCGTCTTCATTGAGGCTGGGTTACAAATGGTTTGGTAGTCAAGAAGGTGAGGTCCACCAGTATGGCGTCAAGACCGGTGAATACGAAGTCGATGCCGATGGTATGTATATGGCCGCAGATTTATTGTTTCCGCTGAGCGAGACGTTTTTTCTGGGTGGTACTTTGGGTATTCAGAATTGGGATGGTGAGGTGACAGCAAGAAACCCGTTGTCTTCTATAAAGTCGTCATCGGATGGCCGGGACTTTTTTTATGGCGTGCGAGCCAAATTCCTTTTCAATGAAAAGCGAGGCGGTGTCGTGATCGGCTATAACCGATATAGCTTTGAAGATGAGAACGGTGATGATCTGGAATACGATAGCTTGCAGATTGGCTTGGAAGGCTATTTCTACTAAGGGTGAATAAAGAAAAACCGCAGCCTTAGCTGCGGTTTTTTATGACCGTGTTTAAGCTGAATGCGTTTCTGTTAAGCCCTTTTCTCGAATAATAAATCCCACACCCCATGGCCCAATTTTTCGCCGCGGCGTTCAAACTTGGTTTCCGGGCGCCAGCTGGGCCGGGGAGAAAATGCGCTTGGGCCTGCCAAGTTGCTAAACCCTGCGGCCGCATCCATCACTTCCATCATGTGCTCTGCATAATTTTCCCAGTCCGTGGCCATGTGCAGAATGCCTCCTGGCTGAAGTTTGCGCTGCACCAAAGCCACCCAAGCGGGCTGAACTATTCGGCGCTTGTGGTGCTTTTTTTTGTGCCAAGGATCGGGGAAATACAGTTGAACCCGCGCCAAGCTGTTGTCGGGGATGCACAGCTCAAGAATCTCTACCGCATCGTCACAGTAGCTGCGCAGGTTGCTTAGGCCCTGTTGCTCAATCTCCATAAGCAGCGCGCCTACGCCGGGGCGATGCACTTCAATACCGATAAAGTCCTTATCGGGATCGGCGGCAGCCATTTGCGCTAGCGATTGGCCCATGCCGTATCCGATTTCGAGAACCCGGGGGGCGTCGCGACCGAAAACGCTTTCGGGGTTGAGCATGCCTTGGTCGCGCTCCAGCCCAAAGCGGGGCCACAGGGTGTCCAAAGCATTGCGTTGTCCGGCGGTCAGGCGGCCTTCGCGCAGCACAAAGCTGCGCACTTTACGCATGACTTTCCCCGTTTCCGGATCTTTATCGTGGTTGATGAAATCGAGCATGGTGCCGAGTTACCGTATGAGAGGCGAAAGTAATCAAGGGCGGATTATAACCGTCCTTTGAAAAAAAGGGCGACAGCGGGGCCACAGGGTGTGGCCTTCACGTTGTCTTGATCGGTGATTTGTAAAGATAACGCTATATGTGAACGCAACTCTGCCCTTATGTGCACCAGCATCGATGATTTCCCCCCTTGGCGCCAACTCCCTCCAGAGTGGCGCCGTTTTTTTGTCTGTCGAAAGGCTTAGCGGCTCAGACCATCCAGTGGCGATGAGGCAGAGGCATAGGCCTTGCGAGGCATGCGCCCGGCCAGAAAAGCTTCGCGGCCAGCTTCAATGGCTTTCTTCATGGCGGAAGCCATTAGTACCGGCTTTTGTGCATGGGCCACGGCAGAGTTGAGTAGCACCCCATCGCAACCCATTTCCATGGCCAGTGCGGCATCGGAAGCGGTGCCGACGCCGGCATCGACAATGATGGGCACGTTGGCTTCTTCCATGATGAGCTTGATGTTGTGAGGGTTAAGGATGCCAAGCCCAGAGCCGATTAATGAGCCCAGCGGCATTACTGCCACACACCCCATATCTTCCAGCTCTTTCGCCACGATGGGATCGTCGTTGGTGTAGACCATGACGTTGAAGCCGTCGTCGATCAGTTCGCGGGCGGCGTGCAAGGTATGGGTGATGTTCGGGTACAGAGTTTTCTGATCGCCGAGTACCTCCAATTTGACCAAGCTATGGCCATCAAGCAGCTCCCGAGCCAGTTTGCAGCAACGCACGGCATCTTCGGCGGAGAAGCAGCCGGCGGTGTTAGGCAAAATGGTGTATTTGTCGGGGCTGACGAAATCGAGCAGATTGGGTTCGTCTGCGTTTTGGCCAATATTGGTGCGGCGAATGGCGACGGTAACGATTTCCGCGCCGCTGATTTCGATGGATTCGCGGGTTTCGTCAAAATCTTTGTACTTGCCGGTGCCGATCAGCAGGCGGGAGGAGTAGGTTTTTCCGGCAATGGTAAGCAGATCGGACATGGGGGCCTCTTAGGGTATTAACGTCTTTTATCAGGTTTGTCCGGCAGCCTTGGAACCTGCACAGGAACTCAGGGGACGCCTGGACCTATTGGCTAAGGCGATGCCTGCACCGTAAATGTTCTTTGGTGCTATCCGCCGCCGATGGCGTGGACGATTTCCACCACGTCATCCTCGTTCAGAGCAAAATCGCTGTGCTGGCTTTTAGGGATGATTTCCCGGTTCACTTCCACGGCCAATCGGCGGCCAGTCAGTTCCAGTTGGCTCACCAAATCAGCAATGGTATTGCCATTTAGTGTGAGGGTATCGCCATTTACAGTGAGCTTCATGATCTTTATCAAACGTGTTTGAAAAGGGACCAGGCGAGCATTAGCCAGCCAATGATTAAGGCCGTGCCGCCTAATGGGGTAATGGCGCCAAGCCATTGCTGCCCGCTTAGCACCAGCACATACAGGCTACCACTGAATACCAGCATGCCGGCAAATAGCACCCAACCGGCGGTGACCATGCTGGGCGCGCCAAATGCCTTGGCGAGCAGGCCGGTCAATAGCAAGGCTAGGGCATGATAAAAATGGTATTCACTGGCGGTGGCCCACGTGGCCAGCATGGACTCGTCTACGCGGGATTTCAGCCCATGGGCCCCGAAGGCGCCGAGCATGACGGCAAGGGCGCTGTTGAGCGCGCCAAGGACAAGCAGGATTTTCATTCAGCGCTCCACAGTGGCTGCCGGGGGGAATGCATTGTACCGGAATTATTTTGCCCTCGAGCGACAGGCTGCCGCTTGGGCCTACAAAAAAGCCCCTCGGGAGGGGCTTTTTTGTATTCTCTGTTGCGTGCCGCGTGAGACACCTGGCATTACGCTGCGATGGCGTTACGCAGCTTTTTGATGGCGTTGTTTTCCAGTTGGCGAATCCGCTCGGCGGAAACACTGTACTCATCGGCCAGCTCTTGCAGCGTGGATTTCTGGTCGGCCAGCCAGCGGCGCTCCAGAATGTCGCGGCTACGTTCGTCCAGCGCCATTAGAGCAGAGCTCAATTGACGGCTCTCCCGCTGCTGTTGATCCTGTTCGGCGAGCAGGTCAGCAGGGTCGCTGTTATCGCTGTGCAGATAAGCGGCGGGAGACACTACGGTGCTGTCATCATCATCATTGGTGGGGCCGTCGAAACTGGCATCGTAAGCGCCCAAACGCCCTTCCATTTCTTTGACCTGTGCGGCAGTAACGCCCAAATCATCGGCCACGCGCTGGGCCTCTTCCAACGTCAGGCGGCCCAAGCGTTTTTTCTGGCCGCGCAGGTTAAAGAACAATTTGCGCTGAGCCTTGGTGGTCGCCACTTTCACGATGCGCCAGTTCTTGATCACATATTCGTGAATTTCTGCTTTGATCCAGTGCACGGCAAAGCTCACTAGCCGCACGCCCTTGGTGGGGTCAAAGCGTTTTACGGCTTTCATCAGGCCTACGTTGCCTTCCTGAACCAGGTCACCTAATGGCAGGCCGTAACCGGTGTAGCTGCGGGCAATGTGTGCCACAAAGCGTAGGTGGGACAGAACCAAGCTACGCGCAGCGTCCAAGTCCTGATTGTAATACAGGCGTTCGCCCAGGCGTTGCTCTTCTTCTGCGCTGAGTACCGGCACGGCGTTAACGGCTCGCATGTAGGCGTCCAGGTCATGGCCTGGTACGGCTAGTGTGAGCGCCTGTGCTTGAGTTGTTGGGTTGGTCATGCGCAATGTCTCCTTGTGAAGACTCTCTATGTATCAATTGAGAGCTGATATTAGCACTCCAATTAATAGAGTGCTAATAGGCCAAAAAGTTCCTTTTCATCAATATAGTCGATGGGTTTCAGCATAACGAGAGAGTGTGAATCACTGGTGAATATGGGGTTTAGAGCCTGCTGCCGCTGAGAGGTTCCTTGGATGGCGCTTTTTAAGGGCATTTGCCCAGTGACGTCTTCCAGGCTTTCTATGCTCTTGGCTGAATCGAGTCTACGCGGCTCGGGCGCGGGGGCGCTGACATCGTCTGTGGATATATCGGGTCAGCGCCTTGTCGCGTGCAGCTTGTTGGTGTGGTTGCTCAGAAGTTAGGTTCGATATCGCCCAAATGGCGGCTCACTGCGAGCCAGGCGCCGAGAAGCCCTAACGCACCACTAAACAGGGGGAGGATGATCAGGCTGGATAAGGCCATGGAAGTTAGTGATTGCTCGCTACTATACAGGGAGAGCAGTTCGTCAATAGGGCCGCCGAGCCACCACATGGCGCCCTGTACTAGGGCGACTGACATGAGGCCGCCGGCAAAGCCGAAACAGAAGCCGGTATAAAGGAATGGGCGGCGCACGAAACCATCGGTGCCGCCGACAATCTTCACCACCACGATTTCTTCTCGCCGGCTTTCAATGGCTAGGCGGATGGTGTTCACCATGACCAGAACCACTGCGGCGGCCAACGCTAGGGTGAGGGCGGAAATCAGCCGCTGACCCAATTCGATTAAGGCGTGCAGGCGGCGAACCCACTCTACGTCAAGCTGTACCAGGTCCACGTCGTCGGCTTTGGCTAAGCGGTTTTCCAAAGCGCGTAGGGTGACCGGGTCGGTGCTGTCCGGGAAGACCACAATCAATGGCGGCAAAGGGTTGTCTGGTAACGCTTCCAGCACATCTCCAAAGCCAGACAGGGCTTTAAATTCCTCAAGCGCTTGGGCCCGAGTAATCACTTCAGTGCGGGTGATGTGCCCGGTGCCTTGCCATTCTTTGGCGAGTTCTCGCTGGCGGGCCTCACTGGTATCCATGTCGAGAAAGACAGACAGGTGCGCGTTGCCATCCCAGCCGCGAGTGATGGCGCGGGCATTGTCGAGCAGTACCGCTAGGCCGGCGGGTAAGGCCAGAGCGATGGCGATGACGAGAATGGTCATGGCGCTGCTGGCCCGGGCCGCGTTGAGGCGTTGTAAGGCGTCGCGCAAGGAATCCTGGTGGTGTTGGCGCCAGCTGGTGAAGCGATCTTTCAATGAGGCTTGGGCGCTATGGGCGCCGGCTACCCGGCGCGGCCGTTCTGGTTTGCGGCGGTGGGGCTTAACCGGTGTGGCGTTGCGGTTTACCCTGTTGCGTTTGCCTCGGTTTGAATTATTAGGCGCCATGGGCCGCTCCAGGTTCGTCGCCGTCGTGGATCAGGCGACCCTCACGCAGGGTCAGCAAACGGTGGTTATAGCGGGCGATCAGGCTCAGGTCGTGGGTGGCGATCAGCACGGCCACGCCAACCCGAGCGAAGTCTTTGAACAGGTCCATGATTTCTTCAGAAAGGGCTGGATCCAAGTTGCCGGTGGGTTCATCGGCGAGTAAGAGCGGGGGCTTGTTCACCACGGCCCGGGCAATGCCCACCCGTTGTTGTTCGCCGCCGGAAAGCATAATCGGATTGAGCTTTTCTTTGTCCAGCAGGCCCACCTTGTCCAGCGCGGCACGCACCCGTTTGCCAATGTCGGCGCGAGCATAACCCGCGATCACCAGTGGCAGGGCCACGTTATCGAATACGCTCCGGTCAAACAGCAGTTGGTGATTTTGATGAACCATGCCAATTTTGCGGCGCAGCAGGGGAATTTGTCGATTGCTGAAGCCATTTAGGTTCTGGTTATCGATCAATACCTGCCCTTGGGTCGGGCGCTCGATCATCATGATCAGCTTTAACAGGGTGGACTTACCCGCCCCGGAATGACCGGTGAGAAATGTCAGCTGCCCGGCGGGGAGGGTGAAATCGACCTTGCTGAGGGCATCTTTCCCGTTCGGGTAGCGTTTGCTGACCCGGTCAAACTGAATCATTGAAGTCCTTAAGCCGCTACAAGCCCAAGCTTCAAGTGCGGCTTGCTGCTTGTCGCTTGAGTCTGATTTTAACCCGTAACATCTTCAAATAAGGCCTGAACGAACTCTTCCGCGTGGAAGGGGCGCAGGTCTTCCAATTGTTCCCCAACGCCGATAAAGCGAATCGGCAAGCCTGTGCGTTTGGCCAAGGCAAACAGGATACCGCCTTTGGCGGTGCCGTCGAGCTTGGTGAGTGCTAACCCGGTCACGCCCGCAGCATCACGGAACTGTTCAGCTTGGTTGATGGCATTTTGGCCGGTGCCCGCATCCAGTACCAGCAATACCTCGTGGGGTGCGTCCGGGATCAGCTTCTTCATTACCCGGGTAACTTTGGTGAGTTCGTCCATCAGGTTGCCACGGGTGTGCAAGCGCCCGGCGGTATCGGCGATCAAGATGTCGGCGCCGCGAGACTGTGCCGCCTGTACCGCGTCATACACCACCGAGGCAGAATCGGCACCGGTATGTTGGGCCACCACGGGAATATCGTTGCGCTCGCCCCATACTTGCAGTTGCTCTACGGCGGCGGCCCGGAAGGTATCGCCAGCAGCCAGCATCACGCTCTTGCCTTCGGCTTTGAAGCGGCAGGCCAGTTTGCCGATGGTGGTGGTCTTGCCGACCCCATTCACGCCGACCATCAGGATAACGTAGGGCTTTTTGCTGCTGTCGATCTGCATGGGCTGGTCCACCGGGACCAGCAGCTTGCGCAGTTCATTTTGCAGGGATTCGTAGAGTGCGTCGGCGTCCACCAGCTCTTCGCGGCTCACCTGGTCAGTGAGGGCCTGGACGATCACATCGGTGGCTTCCACGCCTACATCCGCCACCAGCAGCTGGGTTTCGATTTCTTCAAAGATTTCGTCGTCGATCTCTTTGGCGCCCACCAGCAAGTCCGCTAGGCCTTTGCCCAGCCCCTTGCGGGTCTTGCTCATGCCCTGCTTCATGCGGGTCCAGAAGTTGCCCTCGTCGTCGTTTACCTCGGGGCTGGCTTCGTCGGCAGGGGCTGCTGCTGTGGCAGCAGGTGCCGGCTCAGGTGTGGCCGCGGCCGGCTGAGAGGCTGACTCAGCAGGCTCGGGGGCAGGGTCTGCCTCAGGTTCGGCAGGTGTTGCGGGCAGCTCGTCGGCGTCCACGCCGGTAAACATGCGCTTCCAGAAACCGGTTTTCTTTTCTTCCGGCTTTTCGTTTGGCTGTGGCCGCTTGTCGTCGTCGGGGGAAACTTCGTTGCTCATGATCAGTCATATCCAATCAAGAAGGGTGATCCTTCTTTTGCAATGAGGCTGCAAGAGCAGGGTGATAACCCGGTATGCTATGCCGGAGAAAAAAGGGACCTGCTTGCAGAGTTGCCGTTCGCGGTGCGAACGCGCCGCTATCCTACCATTATGGGGAGAGGGGAGCAGCTTTGGGTTTGCGGTCCCCAAAATAGAGGTATTTCATGAAAAGACTGATAACGGTACTGGCGTTGGGCCTGTGGTCGCTGACTAGCCAGGCGTCACTGCCAACCCATGCCTTTACGCTGGATAACGGCCTGAAAGTGTTAGTGCGCGAAGATCATCGGGCGCCAGTAGTCACGGTAATGATGTGGTACAAGGCTGGCAGTATCGACGAAGCTCCCTACGAAACCGGCTTGGCTCATGTGTTGGAACACATGATGTTTAAGGGCACCGAGAGGCTCGGCCCTGGTGATTTTTCCAAGTTTGTCTCCCGATATGGTGGTAGCGATAATGCTTTTACCAGCTACGACTACACTGCCTACTTTCAGCAATACGAAGTGTCACGCCTGCCTCTGGCGCTGGAGCTGGAGGCCGAGCGGTTGGGGCACTTAGACATTGATGATGAAGAGTTTGCCCGTGAGCTAAAGGTGGTGATGGAAGAGCGGCGCATGCGAACCGACGATAACCCGAATGCGTTGGCCTGGGAGAAATTTCAGGCGGTGGCCCGCCCGGGTACCGGTTATGCCCACCCGATTATTGGTTGGCGTTCCTTATTGTCCCAGTTACAGCCGGAGCAAGCCCGCAGCTGGTATCAACGATTTTATGTGCCGGGTAACGCTACATTGGTGATTGCTGGGGATGTAACCCGTGATCAGGTTGAACCGCTGGTGGAAAAATTCTTTGCTGATCTGCCTGCCGGGCAGACGCCGCCGCGGCCCAAGCAAACGGTGAACCCGCCAGCAGGCGAACGTCGGCTGGCGCTGAATTTGCCGGTAAAAGTCCCCTTGTTGTACATGATGTACAACGTTCCTTCGCTGGTAACGCTGGAAGACAAAAAAGATTTCTATGCCCTGACCATGCTGGCTGGGGTGCTGGATGGCGGCATGAGCGCGCGAATCGAAACGGATCTGGTCCGCGGTCAGCGGCTAGTGGCCGGTGCTGGCGCCAGTTATAGCGGCATTCAGCGAGGCGATGGGACCTTTACATTGACTGCGGCACCGAACCCTGGTGTGACGTTGGCTGACGTGGAGAAAGCGCTGCTGGCACAGATCGAAACCCTGCAGACCACCTTGCCCACTGACGCGGAAATGGCGCGGGTGCGGGCCGGGGTGTTGGCGGGTCAGGTGTATGAGAAAGACTCGGTGATGGGCCAGGCCATGGAGCTGGGCATGCTTAGTACCTTAGGGTTGGATATTGACCTGTCCACTCGTTTTGCCGAACACCTGGAGGCGGTGACCGCTGAAGATGTACGACGTGTGGCACAGCAATGGCTGGTGCCGGAGCGTTTGACCGTGGGTATGGTGAAGCCGACAGCGCCCACCTCTGATGAACAGAAAGCGGAGCCGCAACCATGAAGATAAATACTTTCCGGCTGGCCTTCCTGCTCGGCCTGAGCGTGGTGCTGAGTGCCTGCGCGGGCCCCTTTTCTGGCTCTTTCCCCTCTACTGAAGCGCAGATTGCAGAAACGGATCCCCAGGCGCCGGCGCTGGATATCCAGTCTTGGCAAACCGAACAGGGAGCCAAGGTGCTGTTTGTGGCCAGCGATGCATTGCCCATGCTGGATATCCGCCTGGTCAGTGATGCGGGTTCTGCCCGTGATGGTGCGCACTCAGGGCTGGCCTCGTTGACCAGCGCCTTGCTGGGTGAAGGGGCGAACGGGTTAAGCGTGGATGACATCGCTCGCGGATTTGAAGATCAGGGCGCCAGTTTTTCCTCTTCCAGTTACCGGGACATGGGGGTGATCAGCCTGCGTACATTGTCCGACCCCGAGTATCGCGAACCGGTACTGGCGCTGTTCCAGCAAGTGATTGCCAGCCCCACTTTCGAACAGGATACGCTGGCACGCATTCGTACCCAAATGATGCAGGGCTTGCGCATGGAAACCCAGGTGCCGGGCCCGCAAGTGAATAAAGCGTTTCAGTCCACGGTGTTTGCCGGTCATCCCTATGGACAGCCCAGTGATGGCACCTTGGACAGTTTGCCGGCGATCACTCGTGACCAGCTGCAGGATTTCTACCAGAGCTACTACGCGGCGGGTAACACCGTGATTGCTATGGTGGGGGATTTGGATCGCGCACAGGCACAAGCCATTGCCGCAGAGATTAGCGCAGCCCTGCCGCAAGGCGAGGAGGCACCGGCCTTGGCGCGGGCCCAGCCGTTGACTAAGCGTCAGCGCGAACACATTACCTTCCCTTCTGCCCAGACTCATATCTTGCTGGGTAATCAGGCCACCTGGCGTGGCAACCCGGATCATGTGGCCTTGTATGTGGGTAACCAGATTCTCGGTGGTGGCGGCTTTGCCTCTATTCTCACTGACGAAGTGCGGCAGAAGCGGGGCTACGTTTATGGGATCAGCAGTTTTTTCAGCCCCATGGCGGCCGGAGGCCCGTTTCAGGTAAGCCTGCAGACGGGCAATGACAATGCCGACGCCGCCTTGACCCTGACTCTGGATCTGATTGACCAGTTTGTGCAAGACGGCCCCACCGATGAGCAGCTGGAGGAAATCCGCGCTAGCATTCTTGGCAGCTTTGCTTTGGGTACCGCCGACAATAGCGACATTATCGGTCAGCTGGGGGCTATCGGCTTCTACGACCTGCCGCTGGATTACCTGCAATGGTTCAACCAGCAGGTGCGCACGGTGACCGCAGAAGACATTCGTGCTGCGTTTCAGCGCAACCTGGCGCCGGAAAATCTGGCCATCGTCAGCATTGGCCCTGAGGCACCAAAGGTTATGTCGGTGGCAACGGACGCGGACAATACGGCCAATGAGGAGCCCGCTGACCGTGCCCCGTAAGCATTCAGGTAGACGCCCTGCTGCCAGCGCTCAGGGGCAGAAAGGGCAAGTAAGAATTATTGGTGGCGAAAGGCGCGGTCATCGTCTGCATTTTGTGGACCATGGTGGCGATTTGCGTCCGTCCTCGGATCGTATGCGCGAAACCCTGTTTAACTGGCTGCAATTTGAGATACCGGGGCTGCGTGTGCTGGACTTGTTTGCCGGCTCCGGTGCGCTGGGCGCGGAAGCCTTGAGCCGGGGCGCCTGCGAAGCTGTGTTGGTGGAGAAGCAGCGAGAGCGTAGCGCGGACCTGCGACGCCAATTAACGCCGCTGTTCGAGGGGCGCCTCACCGTGCAGTGTGCAGACGCGTTGAGTTGGCTGCCTACGCAACGACAGCCCTTCGACTTGGTCTTTATCGATCCGCCCTATGATTTGGGCCTAGTGTCGCCGACCTGTGAGGCCTTGGAAGCCCATGGGTTGCTGGCGGACGGGGCGATTATCTATGTGGAAAGCCGTCGGAAGGGAGAGGTGCCGGCAGTCCCGGCCAACTGGCAATTGACGAAAGAGAAAAGCAGCGGCGATATCCATGCGCGGTTGTATCGGCGGCAAAGCGAATCGGGCTGAGTCAGGCTAGCGTTACGTGCGAGGCATCAGGCGTTTGGTTTTTGTGCTGCAAAAATGGCACAACCTGCACTAGCTTGCTGGTTGTGGCTGCCGAATACTGTGTCTATAAGCAACGAGGACATCGCTATGAATGCCAATGTAACCGCCGTTGCGGCGCCGGTAACGCGTCAGCCGCAGAAAAAAACAAATAAAAGCGACATTCAGCCCCGCAAGATGGATTTTGAATTTGATCCGTCCATACCCAGGTATTGGTTCGACAATGACCAGTTCAAAACTATGCTATTGACGGCGCTGTCGTGCACTTTTCCCGAGGGGGAGCGTTTTTTTGTCCGTTCCGTTCGTCATTTTCAGAAAAAGCTCACTGATCCTTTGCTCCGTGAGCAAGTGAAAGGTTTTATCGGTCAGGAGGCGCATCATGGCAACGAGCACGATGCCTTCAATGCGTTCATGGAATCGAAGGGCGTACCTACCAGCAAAGTGGACGCCTTTGTAAGGGACGGCCTAAAGTTCATGGCTAAGTGGTTGTCACCGGAACGGCAACTGGCGAAGACCTGTGCGCTGGAACATTTCACCGCAATGCTGGCGGAAATGATTCTAGAGCATCCAGAAATTCTCGACGGCATGGACGAGCGCATGGTGCCGCTGTGGCTATGGCATGCGGTGGAAGAAAGCGAGCATAAATCGGTAGCGTTCGATGTGTATCAGGACCAGGTGGGCAGCTATTGGGTGCGCACCTCGGAGATGGCGCTTACCACGGTAGAGTTTATTGGTTTTACTATTTTCCACTACAACCAGTTGCGCGCCGAAATGGATGACTCCACCGACTGGAAGTCCGTGGGCCAGGGAATGAACTGGTTGCTAGGAAAGCCTGGCTGGCTGCGAAAGTTGGGCAAATCCTACCTGTCGTACTACAAACGCGATTTCCACCCTTCCAAGCGCGACAGTGGCTACCTGCGCCAGCAGGGGCTGGAGAAATTGTCTAGGTTGATGAAGCGTCCGCAATTATTGTCCTGATTTTTTAGGTTGAATTAGCGTGAAAAGCACCCGCTATGTCTGAGTTGGCCGGGCAGTGATCCCGGTCAGTTTTATGGCATTAATTCCATCGGCTTTTTTAGTTACAGGGTATATTCGAGGGAGTGTATTCCGGCAGGGAGAGCTCGATGACACCCACCCCTTCTTCACCGTCCGCTTCTGATTCCACTGATGGCAAGTGCCATCAGTGGCGGCGCATATCACAAATGCCTGTGCTGGCATTCCCGTTTCGATTATTTTTTCTTTCCGCGGCTTTTGGCGGAGCATTATTGGTACCGTTATGGATGTTTCTACTCACTCAGGGAGGCATGGATAGCCTGGCCTTGGCGCCATTGCATTGGCATCAACATGAAATGCTGGGGGGCTTCCTTAATGCGGCCATCGCCGGGTTTTTACTAACCGCAGTCTGTAACTGGACCGGTACGCGTCCGGTGGACGGCGGGGCATTACTGGCTCTGTGGCTGCTGTGGTTGGCTGGGCGATTGGCGATGATGTTTGGCGGTTTTTGGCCAATTCTCGCCAGCATTGTCGACTTGTCTTTCCTGCCATTGCTGGCTTGGCTGGCAGGTACTCGTATCTGGCATGCCCGTCAGTATCGGCAATTGATTCTGATGGGGGTGCTGGCGGCCTGCTGGGTGTTGGACCTGTTGTTTCATCTGTCTGGTTCACCGCACTATTTGCAGGCGCTGGTGGTGCTGGCGGCGGTGTTGATATTGATTATCGGTGGGCGCATTACACCAGCGTTTACGCGTAACTGGCTGCAGGCCCGTGGCCGGGACAGTGCTCAGGTGCGCACCCCTTCCTGGGCTACGCCAGTGGGCCTGGTATTGGCGCTGGCGGTGGCGGTGCTGGTGGCGCTCAACATACACGGAGCGCTACTGGGGGGCTGGCACTGGCGGCTGCGGCCATGGTGCTGCTGCGTTTATTTGGCTGGGCGCCCTGGCAGATACGTGATGAACCGCTGTTGTGGATTCTGCACCTGGGGCATTGGTGGGTGGTGCTGGGATTTGTGTTGTTGGCGCTGGCGCAATGGCATTGGGTGGCGCCGACGGCATGGCTGCATGCCCTTGGCGCCGGCGCCATGGGCACCACCATTATGGGGGTGATGACGCGTGTAGCCATGGGGCATACCGGGCGCACCATGGCGTTGCCCACCGGTGGTATTGTGCTGTATGCATTGGTGCTGTTGGCGGGGGTGTTGCGAGTGGTGACGGCACTGGGGTGGCTGCCCTGGGGGCTCGGGGTAGGCTGGTCCGCCGGCTTATGGAGCCTGTCCTTTGCTGGCTTCCTGTTGTTGTATTGGCAGGTGCTGACGCGCTCGCGTGTCGATGGCAAGCCGGGGTGATAGGGTGGGGGTGAATGATAGAATAGCTGCAGCGGCCGGAGAGGAAAGATATGCACTGGCTAAAACGATGGCTTACTCCCTGGCGTCAACGGTTGGGGGCTGAGCAAAAAGACACGGGGCCGGAAGCGGTCAGCAATCCGGCACCGGGGCCGGCGTTGGGTGAACACCACGCCGCCCATGGCAGTGATGAAGACCCGCAGCCTTTGCATCGGGGACGGCGTCGTTTAAAAGAAACCTACACTAGCCACTGGGATCTGGACTACATGCCCCGTGAGGAGCTGGAAGCGGTGCTGTCCGATGAGGCAGAAAAACCCGCCAATGAGAAGAGCTAAAAGCACAGGTCATAAGGCATTGGCCATTATCCCGGCCGAGCCACCTGCATTTCTGTAAAGCGTTTGGATACCCGCACCACGATGTCGCTCTGAAATGCTTTCTCGTAATGCACATCCAGAACATAGGCTTTGGCGCGTAGGCGAATTGCCAACCGGTAACCCACTTCAATTTCTTCAATGGCAAAGGTGACTGGCTTTTTCAGGTAGGCGTAGCGGCTGGTGACGATAATTTCTTCCACGATGGCTTTGGCCTGTTCGATATCGGCATTCAAGGCCACGTGGAAATCGGTGACCACCATCATGTCCAATTCGCCGGCATTGCCGGAGGCCACCACATCGGTAATAAACCGCGAGTTGGGGATGGTGACCAGATTATCGTCCAGGGTTTGCAGGCGCACGGTGCGCAGGCCGATGGAAACGATTTCTCCATAAACGTTATCGAAGCTGACCCGGTCACCCACCCGGAAGGGGCGATCAAATAACAACAGCAAACCGGCTACGAGTGAGGCGGCAATGTCTTTCAGGGCAAAGCCCAGGGCCACCGCGATGGAGCCGCCGGCAGCGAGCATGAATTCTTTGGGGGGCTGCAGTACGCCGATGACCAGCGCGATGGTGCCCACGGTGTAGAGTACAAAGCCGATCAGTGTGGTGATCTGCAAAATCAGGAAGCGTCGGGTGGGCATTTTCTCGGTGATTTTCAGGCTTGCTTTACTGATGCCCCAGTTCAGGGCCCACAGCACAAATCCACCGATAAACAGCAGCATTAATGCGTAGACGTTGAACAATTCCACTACGACAGTCAGGTCGTTGACTATATTTCCATCATTCATTGAGCAGGTTCTTCCGTGTTAGGTAGCTGATCACCTGCTGGTACCATAGGGACACCAACCGGTAGCGGCCATCATCGCTCTTGTGCAGAAACCCTGCATCGAAACCGCCTTTCAGCGCATAACGCACCACATTTTCTGGCAGGTGTGTGACCGCACTGATTTCATGGCTGGTCAGATTTTCGTGGGTGGCAATGGCGGCATAAACAAACAGGGAGTTGTCACCCATGCCATCGAGAATACTGGCCGAGGGGGCGTTGGGCAGGCCCACGGTTACTTGTCGGCCTTTGACTTTTACGGAGGTCAGGAACAGCCGTAATGCCACCATGGGATTACCGCGACTGGCATCCCAAAGTAGGCTGAAATACCGTTGCTCGGCGTTGCGCAGGTTGCCGGCTTCCGGCCCCCGAGAGGACAATAACACTTCGTCGTAACGTAGCTGGAAACCACTTAGATGATGACGACTGAGAATCAGTGAACGAATATCGGTTTGTCCCCAGCGTTTCACCCGAACCACATTACGAAACTGGTATTCCCGACCGAACACGTTGCATAGGTAGGCCCAGCTTTGGTTGTTGATCAGTAGCAGCCAGAACACATTGTCCACCCGGGCGTTAACCAGATTGAGCACTGTGCGCCAGCCTTCCAGGCCGCCCAGTTGGGCAAGGAAGAAATTTTGCGCTTCGTCTAGCACCACCAGGGTGGGCTGCCTGTGTTCATCGTCCTTGACCAGCGCGGCCGGCCCGTCGTTGATTAGGTCGGTGCCCAGTGCATCTCCAATCAGCTGGTGAATGGCTTCTGGGGTGCAGGTCTTGGCGGGTACTTTTAGGTGCAAGGTATTTAAGGATTCACAGCTTTTTTCCAGTACCTTGTCGAGCTTGCCAAGAGAGACACTTTTGCCGCAGCCTTTTTCACCGGAAACCACCAAGGCGTTTTCATCGGTTTTATCTTCGTGCCAGCGCTGAATGCTTTTTTCTATGGCGGCTACTAAGCCGGTGTCGATGAACGGGGGTTTGTTCACATCGTCGGGCAAGGCGGGGGCAAACCAGCGTTCGTAGGATTGGGCCACCGGTTCTTCGCTATTGCCACCGTCGTCTTCGTCGGTGGCTACATTGGCACGGAAACGGAACCAGCGGGCTTTGAGTCGCATATACCAGTCAAAATCCGCCAGTACCCGGTCCACAAAACCAACCAAGAAACTTACCAGTGCAATGGGCAGTAGTAGGGGCGCCACCAACCAGAATAATCTCGGGCTTAACAAGCGGGCGATCAGTGGGTCTACTTGGGAGGGCATCGGGGCTTGCAGACACACTTGATAGTCCTTATGGCGTAAGGCCAGCAGGCGTCCAAGCCCGGTATAGATGGTCACCATTAGTACCCCAAGGAACAGGTAATACATTAGCGAAGGGCCTAGGCTTTCCCAAACGATGATGACCGGCGCCCAGGGAATAATGATCCAGCGGGCTAGGTTGCGGGCGTGCTGTGTCACTTGACGGGTTTGCTCGCCCCCTAGGTAGGCATTGGCGCTTTGTGCCACACGCAGTATTAACCACTCACCGATCAGGCAAAGCAGCCCGTAGATGACATAGAGCTGGGCCAGTGGCAGCAGCCATAGCAGAATCTTGCTGGATGGGGTGTCCAATAAGGAACCTAGATGATCAAGCGCTAGCCAGATCAAAACCCACGGCAGAATCGGCGCCAAGCCACTGATCAAACGGCTGGCATTGAGTAACCAGCGGCGTTCACCACTGAGTTGAACCACCCGGTCGTGTAAAGCGAGCGCCCAGTGGCGGGTGCGCTGAGCCAGCTGGATTAGTAGCCAGAAGCCTGCGGCGCCGAGAATCAAGGCGAGAATGTTCTGCAGCACTGGCATGTAGCCGCCATCGCGTAAGGGGCCGTTCAGATCGTAGCGAACCAGCACGAGGATGTTCCTCAGGTGTTGAGTAATTCGCTGGCTTTCGTGTTGCAACAGTTGTGGTGCCTGGCGCAGTCCTCCCAGGTTATCGATTTGGGTCAGCAATGGCCGGGTTTTCCATTGCTCCGAGCGTAGGGTGCGGCCGTTACTCTGGATATCCAGTCTAGCTTTGAGCAGGGTTCGCCATTCGTCGGAGCGGACGCCGCTGCTGGGCAGCGGTAAGGCCGGCAAATTCAGCCACAATGCGTCCAATGTTTGCAGGGCAATATCGGGGTTGTTTTGCAGTTGCCCAAGCACCGCCCACAACTGTTCGGTGTGTTGCTGAAGACGCTGGCTAGCCGAGGCGATGGTGGCATCGGGATTATCCGCCATGGCCTGTAGCTGCTCATGGTGAATTGCCAAGTTTCGGAATGCTTGTCGTTGAGCAAAGCTGAGGGAAAAAAACGAATGACGTAACGTATGGATGGACTGTTCCAGGCTGTTGATTTGCCGTGTCAGGTTGTCGATATCATTTTGTAGATCCGGGCACTTGCTGTCGGTGATGGCTAGTGGCTGGGGCGGCGGCAAGGGTAGTAGCGGTCGCTGATTTAGAGGGCGCCCCAATACGGTGTCGAGCTGATCCGAGGTGGGGATCTCGCCCTTAATCATCGCCAGCAGCGCCGCCTGGTTCTCCTGTAGCTGCTTACGTTGTTGATTAAGCTGAGCGTGAGTCAGTTCTGCCGCCTCACAGGCAGCACTCTCAGCTGCCTGCAGCGGCGATACTACCAATAGAGCCAATAGCCCAAAAACCAGCCAGACGCGGGGCGATACCATTCGCTGTTCCTCTGCTCCATGAAGGCCTGCGGTCAGGCTTGGTGTTGTTCTGTGTTGTGAGCATTGTAGGAAGGCGATGCCTGGCTTGTATAGCGATTGCCATAATTGATCGGTGGCATGGGGAATATCCACGGGTGTAAACATACCGGGTTGCTATAGTCAAAGCCATAAATCAGGACTGACCCGGCTGGGTCAATTTCTAGAAGGAAAATGCGATGCAAGAGATGACGGTACGCGCTTTGATGGCAAAACACCCCATGGCTATTGAAATGGGTACTGAGCTTACCGAGGTGGTGGATGTGTTGTTGCAGCACAAGTTTACTGGGCTGCCAGTGGTGGATAGCCAGAACAAGGTGGTGGGGTTTGTGTCGGAACAGGATTGCCTGCGCAGGTTATTGATCTCCAGCTATCACTGTGAAGGTTCTTTGGTCGTGGAAGAATTTATGCACGACCAGCCATTGACCGTTAGTGAAGAGGATTCGGCGGTGAATGTGGCGGAGTTGATGGTGACCCAGAAGCCTAAGATCTATCCGGTGGTGAATGCCCAGGGCGTTCTGACTGGTTTGCTGACCCGTGAGCAGGTGTTGCGAGCGCTTAAAGACAATCGCCGGGGCTGCGATTGAGGGCTATGCGTTCTGTGAACCCGTAGCGTTTGCTTCTGTGGCCCAGTGGATCTGGGCCGTGTTACGGGGCCTCTAGAAAACCCCTTACGTGCTCAGCGTGGCTTGGATTACTCACTCGTTGTACTTTCTCGACAGGCGATTCCATGCCTTCAAAACCCCGTCTTCTGTGCCCCCAATGGGGTATAAATTGCGAACTAGCTTGAGAGACGGAGAATATAGGGCGTTTTTCAGCGCTTCCCTCGCAAGCTTTTTACAATCCGCCTGATCTCAACCGGACGCTTCATGCCATGTTCGATGCCTTGCCATCGGGGTATGCTCGGGGTCAAACCGTGCTACTGAGCCTCTATCGATAACGACTGAAAACCGCACAACCCCAGTGGAGTGATCATGGATTATCAAGACATCAAGACCGAGCTGGCCGAAAATATTTTGACTATTACCCTTAACCGTCCTGATCGCCTTAATGCTTTTACTTTGCGCATGAAAGACGAAATGGTTGATGCCCTGGCTGAAGCAGACAGCAATGATGATATCCGGGCCGTTATCGTTACGGGGGCGGGTAAGGTTTTCTGTGCAGGAATGGAAATGGAGCCGGAAGGTGGCGGCCACCTGTTTGGCTATGACGACGCTGAGGGTATGGAGCCGCCGTTAGAGACCATCCGCGATTCCGGCGGCGAACTGTCGCTGGCAATCTATAATTGTCGCAAGCCCGTGATCGCCGCCATTAACGGCGCGGCGGTGGGGGTGGGGATCACTATGACCCTACCCATGGATATTCGCCTGGTGGCGACCAACAGCAAAATCGGTTTTGTTTTTACCCAGCGCGGTGTAACGCCGGAGGCCTGTTCTTCTTGGTTCCTGCCGCGGGTGGTGGGTATACAGAAAGCGCTGGAGTGGGTGATTAGCGGTGATATTTTCATGGCTGAAGAAGGTGAGAAAGCAGGGCTGTTCCACAGTGTGCATGACAAAGACGAGGTGGTGGAGGTGGCCCGCTGCATCGCTCGAAAGCTGATTGCAAAAAGTTCGCCGGTGGCGGTGGCGTTGGCCAAGCAGATGTTGTGGCGCAACCCGAACTTTTCCCACCCAGCCGAAGCCCATGTGGTGGAATCAAAAATGATTTATTGGTCCAATGAATTTTGGGACGGGAAAGACGGGTTTACCGCTTTTCTTGAAAAGCGCCCGCCGCGTTTTGATACTTCGCTGGCGGATGTGCCCAAACAATTTGATTTTTGGGAAGCGGCTCCGATTAAATAAGGTGGTTTTTTGGGCCGCCGCTTGGCGGCCTTTTTGCGTGTGCGTCGTTTTGCGGCGAAAATTATGAGGCAGAGAGTGATGAAAAAAGAAACCATTGCCATTCATGGGGGCTTTGCCGGTGACCCGCAGACCCATGCGGTGGCCGTACCCATGTATCAAACCACCAGTTATTACTTTGATGATACCCAGCATGGGGCGGATCTATTTGACCTGAAAGTACCGGGCAATATTTATAGCCGCATCATGAACCCGACTAACGCTGTGCTGGAAGAGCGCGTTGCGCAACTGGAAGGGGGCATTGGTGCCTTGGCGATGGCGTCGGGCATGGCGGCGATTACCGCGACGATCCAAACGCTGGCAAAGGCGGGAGACAATATTGTTTCAACCAGCCAGCTTTATGGCGGTACCTACAATTTGTTTGCGCATACCTTGCCGAACCAGGGTATTGAGGTGCGCATGGCCGATGGCCGCAATCCTCAGGCGATTGCCGATGCTATTGATGAAAAAACGAAGATGGTGTTCTGCGAATCCATCGGCAACCCGGCGGGCAATGTGGTCGATATGGCTGCGTTGGCTAAGGTAGCCCATGACGCGGGTGTACCGCTTGTAGTTGATAACACCGTGGCAACGCCTGCATTGTGCCGACCCTTTGAGCATGGCGCTGATATTGTGGTGCATTCGCTGACCAAATACATGGGCGGACATGGCACCACCATTGCTGGCGCTATCGTCGATTCAGGGAAGTTTCCATGGAAAGGAAACCCTCGCTTCCCGCAGTTTAATGAGCCGGATCCAAGCTATCATGGTGTGGTGTACGTGGAGGCCATGGGAGAGGCGGCGTTTATTGGTCGTGCTCGGGTTGTCCCACTGCGTAATATGGGGGCAGCGTTATCTCCTATGAATGCGTTTTTAATTATGCAGGGCATTGAAACCTTGAGCCTGCGGATGGAACGGCATTGCGAGAACGCGGTGAAAGTGGCGACATACTTGCGTGATCATGCCAAGGTGAGTTGGGTTAATTTTGCCGGGCTGGAAACCGACAAAGATTATGGTCTAGCGCAGCAGTACATGGATGGAGGAGTGCCCTCGTCTATTCTCAGCTTTGGTGTGCAAGGGGGGCGTGATGCCGGCGCGCGCTTTATTGATGCGTTGGCATTGATCAAGCGGCTGGTGAATATCGGTGATGCTAAGTCTCTGGCGTGCCATCCAGCGACCACTACGCACCGTCAGCTTAATGATGAAGAGCTGAGCAAGGCTGGGGTTAGTGCGGACTTGGTACGTTTGTCCATTGGTATTGAGCATGTTGACGATATCCTGGCGGATATCGAGCAGGCGTTGGCGGCGGTTTAGTGCCTTTGAGCAAGGCTGAACGGGCCAGGGAGTATTCAGATGCTCCCTGGCCCTGAGCCTCAAATCGGCCTGTCGTCATTCCGTGCGTTTAAAGGGTTTGGCAAAGCCGCTTTCCAGTTATTGCATATACTCCATTTGGGCGATTTGATATTGCCTTAAGGTCCATATACTGAGAGTTCGTTTGTGATGGTTGGGGTATGGCAATGCATCGTTACTATCAATGGGCGCTCTGGCGCGAGCGCTTTATCCGCAATAGCATCATCATTTTTCCATTGGCTCTGGTGGCCGTGGGGGTTGCGGTAGTGGTTGCTGGTTGAGCGGCCGAGGCGCAAACGGCGAGCGAGAACAATAATAATGGTTTGCGGTTTTTTGGCCTGAAGAGGCAAGGCTTTAGTTTGAATTTTTTATGACGACACCGCCTGCCGCCTGCGTAATCGTTAATTTGATATTGCTGTTACGTTCCAGGCGTTGATTCGTCTAGCCACTGTTGTATCCGCGCGTAGGTGCGGGTTTGCTCAATCATGGCCATGTGCCCCATCTGGTAAAACAATTCACGGGTCAGGTGGTTCGCTTGCGCGTAAAGATGCTCCGCCAGCGCGCTGTCTACCGTGACTAACCAATCGCCACGGGGGTGGGCATGGTTGGGTTTGCTGACGCTGCCGGCAATAAAAAGCTGCTGCACATGCGGATCCAAAGGCACCTTGCTGGTGGGGCGTGGGTCATCCAGCGGGCGGTCTCGCCACTGGTCTTCCAGTACATAACCAAAGCGCAGGTCGCGAATGCCGTCGGAGCGCAGGTTGGCAAGCCGCATCAATGGCCGCGAGTAGGGGGTGTGGCCTAGTAATCGGTTAGCTTCGTTGCTAAATCGTTCTAGTAAGGCG
This sequence comes from Alcanivorax sp. NBRC 101098, assembly GCF_001010505.1. Taxonomy (GTDB): domain Bacteria; phylum Pseudomonadota; class Gammaproteobacteria; order Pseudomonadales; family Alcanivoracaceae; genus Alcanivorax; species Alcanivorax borkumensis. The sequence continues at coordinate 2,863,395 of NZ_AP014613.1, read as the reverse complement.
CCTTGATGTGGTGAGCCCAGGCAAGCCAAGTGAGTTACTTTATTCACCCAATGGTCGCCACGCTGGCGCCCTTGGTAAAGTGCGCTGCGCGCTACTAGCCCGCCCATGGAATGGCCGACCAGAATTATTCGCTTGGGCAAGACCGTATGGGCCAGCAGCCCGGCGAATTTGCGGCCATTGTCGGAAATATGCAGGCCGGTGTTGTAGCGCAGATAACGGATATCTGCGTTGTAATGCTGGCGAGCCCACTGGCTGAAACTGTTGGCGGCAGGGTTGTTCCAGCAGGCGTCGTTCATGCACAGCCCGTGCAGGAAAATCACCAGGGTGTCAGCATCCGCTAAAGGTGGTTTTTTTGGTAATAGCGTCATGGGCAGAGCGTAACGGTTGTGCTGCTCAACCAATAATTGTCCGAAAATACCGTTGATGATGCTTTGCAGGTCTAAGCTATCGCGCAACTCCTGGTGTGGGTCGGCGAGCAGGTCAGCCATGCTGGCCACATTGCCGACTTGGCGAAAACCGTAACGAACCAAGCCGTAGACCATGGGGGCGGGGGTGTAGTCGTGCCCACGCAGGTGGAACGGATTGGCTATGGCGCCGTGAATATCTTGAACGACCTGGGTAATTTCATTGCCGAAACGGGTGACCAGCTGCGCCAGCCCCCCTGCATTCTTTCCCGCATTTCTCCCGATTTTCTTCATGTTTCTCCTTGTTATGGTGTTCATCTTACTCGGCTGAAAGCGCAGAGAAAGGAAAAAGGGCCAGGCTGCTCTGGTAAACCTGTTACGCCCTCCGGGCCTTCCTGGCTGGCCCGCACTCAATTGTTGCGTTTTTGATGGATGGGCTGTCCTGGCTCGCCCCCTAGAGAGTACCTTCAAAATCGTGTCCTCTGCGCCCTGAACGGGGCATAGATTGCGACCCAGCCTGAAAGGCTGAGCATGCACGGGGGGCACAGGCTCCTTAGCTCATCGGCGCGGTATTCTCTATCCGGTCTGTAACTCTTCGTAAAATGGCAGTGAAATGTGCGAATTCCCTTGGCCAAGCGTGAAGAACATGCTTACAGTGCTCACTGTCCGAATCAGTTAATTCAAGGAGTGATTCTATGCGTATTTTCGGCAAAGCGGCATTGGCCGCCATTTTCGCCTCTTCTGCCCTGCTGGCAGCCTGTGATGCCAATGATGGCCCGGTTGAGGATGCTGGCGAGAAGGTAGATGAGGCGGTGGAAAGCATTACCCCGGATAGCAAAGGACCGATGGAGGAAATGGGCGAAGATATGGATAACGCCTATGATAACGCCAAAGAGTCCGCCGAAGACATGAAGGATGCTGCAGAGCAGTAAGCCTTACATGCAGTGAGCTCTCCGCCTCAAGGCGGGTGATGCGACAACCAAAACCCTGGCCTTATGGTCGGGGTTTTGTCGTTTTAGGGGTAGAGGGCATTGAGCAGTGGGTTAGCAGTTGTTTCAGTGCGTCAGCTTCCTGGGGCGTCACCATCAACTGGTAACGTTGTTTGATGCGTTTCCAATGCCGGCCATATTCGCACCAATAGAGGCGGTTATCAGGAAGCCACTGATCTGGGCTGCGAGCACCTTTACTGCGATTGGCGCTGGCGGACACCGGAATCAGGTTGTCTGGGTCATTAGCGAATTGTTGGCGTAATGCTTTGTCCCATTGGTCGCCACCGTGGCCGTGGGCATGGCGCAGCGGCACAAAATGATCCACGTCCAAGTCCCCCGCATGGGTAAAGGTGCGGTTGGTGTAGGGGTCGTACCAGCGACCTGTGGCCACGGTGCATTGATCCGGGTCGGTGAAGGTCACAGTCTGCCGGCTGGAGGCAATCAATAATTCTGCCCGTGTGTCTTGGCAATCTTGGTCTGCGTCAGTCCAGTGGGGCCAGAGGTTTCGATCGTAGAGTCCACTGAACGCCCGTTGTGCGTCGGTGGCGTCCTGTTGGGCCTTTTGTTGTTGCCGGTGAAGCGTGGAGCAGGGGGCGCGGTGGCAATGGTAGTCACCGGTGCTGCGGTCGGTGTGTCCGCCTTGTTGGTTGAGGCTTCCGGGGTGGGCTTGCAGTGTGTTGCTGATCAGTAGGGTTAGTAGCGCAAGTAGAGTAAGGAGGGCGTAGTACAAAGGGGGGCCTGTTTATGTCGTTTGGCGGGAGGATAAGGCATATACGAATCTTGTTGTAGGTAAAAGCGTACAAAGGAAAGATTGGGGCCGATTCCGGCGAGCTGTATCAGGAAGATACAAAACCGCTACGTGTATACACGTAAATTGGACGCTTTTGTTCTGTGGCGGCCTGGGCGGTATCGCTACAGTTAGCGTTGCCGGGCTGAACCGGTTTCACAACCTGATCCGGCGTCCATTTTTATGCATTGCAGGTAGGTAGTAGCCAATGCAGGAGTTGCAGCTTATGAGGACACAGCAAGTGGCAGGGAAGCCGCGTCAGCAAGAGCTGGAGCTGGAGGCGGTGAGAACGCGATTGCAGGCTCTGCAGGAATATTTAGCCGTCTACCGGGCAAGCTTTGCTTCCTCGGGTAGCGCGGATAGCTATGCTCGGGTGCGAGTATTGCGCAGGGATGTGTCTCGCCTGCGCGCGTGGGGTTGGTATCTGATGGGCTGCCGAGATGGTGCTCGCTGGTTGCCTGCTGTGCAGTGGTTGGCCCGTGTGCTGTCTGTGTTCGTGATGCCGCAACGGCACCGTTCACGGCGGCGCCAGCCTTTGCGTGCTATGCGCCACCTATCCAGTTATAGCTTAGTCGAGCGGGCCTATGCGGCGTTGGAGGATGATATCCAGGGGCGGTTGCTGACGTTGCGTCTGGCGCAGGGTGAACGGCCCACCGGTCTGAGGTCTCGTCAGATTACGATGCTGGAGCGTCAAGTAGATGAGGCCGTGCGGTTGCGTTTGTGTGGCCTGCCGCAAGCCCGTCAGATGACGGTGATCTGTCATCTGCTGGCGTGGGCCATGGCTTTGCGTTCCTGCCTCGGACTACGATTGCCGTTGGCGGACAGGGTGAGGCGTTGATGCAGGATATGTCGATGTTGTCTCCAGCGTTGGACACTCTGCCTCGGGTATTTACCCTCTCTGATCTTAAGCAGCTGCAGCCAGAGGAGTCTGAGCGGGCACTGGATTGTGTTCTGCGCTGGCTGGAATCTGGCGTGGTCAAGCAGGTGGCTCCGCCGCGTCCGGTATTTTACAGGGTGGTGTTGGGCGACCCGTTGAGCGATGAGGATCGTTGTCGGGCTTTGCAGCGGGCCTTCCCGTCGCTGGTCATGGTAGCAGGGTCGGCGTTGTGGCGGCAGGGGCTGAGTCGTCAGCAGGATAGTGTGCTGGAATGCTGTGTGGCGGAAGTTGAGCTGAGCTGTCATTTGCCGGATGTTCGGCTGCATTGGCGGCCGCCTGCTTGGTGGTCAGTGATTCGTCTCGCGGGCGGAATTGCCGGTGACTATCACGGCGTGCCCATGCTCAATGCAGAATTGGCATTGGCCGATGCGTCCACGTTCGCTGGTGTGTGGATGCCAGATCGCGAGGCTGTGGATTGGAGTCGTTTGTCTACCGCGCGGCTCAGTGAGGCCAGTGACTATCTGCGTAAGTTGCGGCCTCGTTGAGCTCGTCGGCCTTGTTATCTTGACGGAAGCGACCGCCTTCTATTAAATGAGAACCATTATCATAAATAATGGTTTTTCTTATGTTGGTTGCCGTTCTCGCCACATTTGCCAGTGTGGCGCTGTTTTATCTGTCCGACCGACAGCAGCGCTGGCTGGATCAACCTCTCCCTGCCTTTACTCGCTTGATCGCTTTGGCCATGTTGGCCGGCGGGCTGCTGCTGTTCACCCTGCAATTGGGGGTCAGCGTGGGCCTGTTTGTAGGGTTGTGGGTATCCACATTACCGGCGCTGCTGGTGCCCTTGATAGTGAGTCATTATCGAGACCGTTATCAGCGCCGGGGTGGAAGCCGATGAGAGCTTTTTGGGCATTTGTATTCAGTTTGCCGCTGTCAGCAATGCTGATGGGGTTGCTGGCGGCATTGGTGCCGGTTCCTTGGCAATCTTGGTTGGTGTTGCAGTTGTTGGGGATAATGTTGTTGTGGATGTTGCTGGTGGTTTTGGTGGCAATCCCTGAGCGTACCTGGCCGCCTTTGGTGGCGCTGTTGGTGATGAACGGGGTTGCCTGGCTAGCGTTGCAGGCAACGGCCCTGTATGGAGGCGGCGCATGAAAGCGGCTCGTTTGCGGCGTTTTATCGATTTACATGCTTGGCTGGGCATGGTCAGTGGGCTGATTCTGTTTGTGGCGTTTTTTGCTGGCGCTATCAATGTGTTTCACCACGAGCTTCATCATTGGCAGACACCTCAGGCCACTGCGCAGGCATCGCAACAAGCCATTGATGGGCAGGCCCTTCTTACTCGCGTCACCGAGCAGTATCCGGATGCCCGTACTCGCCTGTTTTTCTTGCCTGAAGAAGATCCGGCAGTTATGTGGTTTCAAACCAGTGAAACCGGTGGGGGGGAGTGGCTCACCGCCCACGCCACGGATTTCGATACGGGCGGAGAGTACGTCGAGCAGCCCCGGTCGGCGTTGGCGGATTTTATCAATCAGTTGCATTACCAACTGGCGATTCCTAGTGGCGGCTTGCCCATCAACCTGGGGATGACGTTTATGGGGCTGATTTCGATACTGTACGGGGCGGCGCTGTTTACTGGCTTAGTGATTCATTGGCCAAAATTGAGCAAGGAGTTTTTTGCTCTTAAGCATGAAGGCAACCTACGCCGTTACTGGAAGAACATGCACAACCTGGTTGGCGTGATCAGTTTTCCGTTTCATTTGATCATGTCGGTGACCGGTGCCGCCATGGGGGCTTTTACCCTGGTGGCGGTGGTGCTGGGCACGTTAGTTTTTGGTCCTCAGCTGCGTGGGGTGATCGAAGAGGAAATTGCGGTGTGGCCGCCGGTACAAAGTGAGGGTGAACGCGTTGCCATGGCGCCGATTGCAGATTACTTATCTGCTGCGGGCGAAGCGTTGCCAGAAATGAGCGTGGACTGGGTGGAAATTCGCGGCTATGGCGATGCCGCTGGCTGGGTTGATGTGGCCGGCTCTGTACCAGGCTATGTGGGGCATCATGTCCATGTGGTGCTGGGCTCGACCATGGCAACGTTGAGCGTGATTGCGCCAGGACAGCGCAGCTTGAACTTTGATACGTTCTCACCGGTTTATTCTCTGCATTTCGGGGACTACGGTGGAATGCTGGTGAAATGGCTCTACTTTGCCATGGGCTTGCTGGGGGCTTTGTTGTTTGTGTCCGGGAATGTGTTGTGGTGCGAGCGACGCAGTGATCGCCAAGGGCCCAGCCGGGCTTCTGCTTTTTTGTTGCGTTTGACGCTGGGGCTGTGCTTCGGGGTTGTGATCGGAGTGGCGTTCAGCTTTCTGGTTAGCAAAGGGCTGCCCTATACGCCTTGGGCGGCCTGGGTCGCCACGGTGGAGCGGGCGGTGTGTGGCGGTGTGATTCTCTTATTGGTGTTGTGGAGTCTGCGGGCATCGCCGCTGCGGTTCAGCGGCCAAATCCTGGCCGCCGCGCCGTTGTGTTATTTGGCGGTGCCGGTATTGCAGGTCGCCTTGGAGGGCGAGCATGTACTCGACGGCGACAACCTGCTGATTAACGGCCTGTTATTGGTGGTGGCGTTATCATTGTGGGTGGTGCGGCGGCAGTTTCGCAAACGCGTGCGCCTGGCCGAGCCTCACCCGCTTTGGGTCGGAAAGGTCACTGAGGGGCAGCCTAAGCACCTCACCGAAACGGAACGGGAGGCGGGTTCTGCTTATTAGGCAGTATGTCGCTGCGCGCCTTATTGTGGTCGTAGAGTGGCACCAATAAGCGGGCCCATGGTCTCCGATGTTCTCCGCTTGGGAGAAATAAAAAGTCTGGAACAGATCGGGGACAAGGGTTCTGTGGCGAATGCTTCGCCATCAAGGTAGTTCAGGCGGTTCCCTCGAGGGCATCGTGGCGTTGTATTAGCGATGTGCGAGTGCATACCGCTAGCGGTATGCACTCAGGTTGATCGTCTTGTTGGGTGCTACGGCTTCTTTGCTGATGGGTACGCGTTGCCGGCTAGCGGTTGGCGGGAAAAAATACCCATAATCGGCGTGCCCTGTGCCTGCAAGACCGGCTCAATATCCCGATGTAGGGCGTGGTAATTATAGAACGGCACACGCGGAAAAAGGTGATGGATGGAGTGCAGGTTCTGGCCCAACCAGAACCATTCCAGCGGCTTCATCCAGCGCGGCATAATCAGGCTGTTAGTGTTGCGATAACGTTCACTTACCTTGTAAGGGTGGTGTGGACGATAGGCAAACCAGTAGGCGGTGAATAGCCCGCCAGTGTAATATCCCAGCAGCAGCACGGCGATGGTGCCGGGCTGGTCTACCATCGTTAGGAAGGCAATGCGCCAGCCGATCGATACCGCCAGTTCGGTGCAATAAATCAATCTTTCCTTGGATGACGCAGTGGCCCAGCTGTGTTGCACAAAAAATGTGTTCTGCACCCACTGGAAGCGTAGCCCGGCGGCCAGTAACCCCAGTAGTCCTTGTTGCATCCCGCTGATAATAAAGTCCGGATCCTTGCCCGGTTGATTGGTATAGCGGTGGTGGGTGAAGTGCTCAATGCGATGAGAGGCATAGGGGATCGCAATAATGGGGGCTACTAGGTACCCGCACAAATCGTTGATCCATTTGCGGCCATCATTCTGTCCGTGAATATTGCCGTGGGCGGCCTCATGTAGTGGCGTATAGGACATGTAGGTCAGTACGGCGACCAGCAGATAAGCGCCCCAGGCCGGTAGCGTACCATTGGCGAATAACGTGAGTGTGGCAATAAAGGCGGCGACTACGGCCACGGTTAGTAAAATTGTCGGCCAGGCGGTTTTGCCCATATAGTGTTTGGCACAGGCAATGGCTTGTTTGTTCAATGCTGCCGCGTCCATGGTGCTGTCTCTTGTTGGTATGATTAGGGTGAACATTACGTAGACGGCACAACAATCAGAATAGCCACCGTGGCCAATCACCCTGCAAAAGTGGCCAGTGTGTGACAGGGGGGTATCAACGGAACGGTTAATGCATCAATCAAACGACAAATTGCACCCGGTGGCCATCAGCCAGGTGATGCTCAATTTCGCTCAGCGAAATGGCATTGACCGGCAAACCTGCCTGCTCGGCACGGGTATCTTGGAAAGCGAATTATCCAGTGGTGAAGGACTGGTGACCCGCACGCAGGAAATGCGGCTGATCGAAAACTTGATGCTGGCCCTGCCGGAGGTGGGGGCTTCCGGGTTCGAGCTGGGTTTGCAGTACAATTTGGCCACCTTCGGGGTTTGGGGTTTTGCTCTGCGCACCTGTAAGACCTTGCGCGAAGCTGTTGCACTTGGGGTGCGCTATCTGCCTTTGAGTACGGCCTATTGCCGCATTCTTTTGTGCGAAGAGGAGGATGCCTTTGGCATCACCTTTGACCCCGATCCCATTCCGCCCCATCTGCGCCAGTTTCTGCTGGAGCGGGATATGGCCACTTCTCTTAATCTGGCCAGGGAAATCTCCCTTCAGGGGGCTGAATTCAAAGCCATCGAGTTCACCGGCACCCCCGATGTGGATGCTGCAGCGTTGAAAGCACTGTGCGGCATTGCCCCCACATTTGGAGCTGGATCCAACCGCATTATGGTTAACCGCGCCGGTGCCAGCCGGCCCTTTTCCGGCTACGATCCGGCCCTCACTCGCATGCTTGAGCAGCAATGTCAGCAACGTATGGATACCGTGGAAAGCAGCGGTATCGCCGGCAAGGTCCGTCAAAAATTGCTTGGCGAGTTGGGGCTGGGAGCCAGCCTCAATGATATGGCCCGCGACCTGGCCCTTTCCACCCGAAGCTTGCGTCGCAAACTGGAGCAGGAAGGCACCAGTTACCGCGATTTAGTCGAAGAAGAGCGCCGCCAGCTGGCCCTGCAACTACTGGGCAACACCACCATGAAGATCGAAGAAGTCGCTGCTCACTTGGCGTACACCGACGCAGGCGGATTTGTCCGCGCCTTCCGGCGCTGGCAGGGCTGCTCGCCAAGTACGTATCGGGAAAATGAGTGATGGGGGCGTGCTGTTGATTTTTGATAGCCCATAAAAAAACCTCCCGATGGGAGGTTTTTTTATCTGGTACGCCCGAGAGGATTCGAACCTCTGACCTTTGCCTCCGGAGGGCAACGCTCTATCCAGCTGAGCTACGGGCGCAAAACTTGAAGAACTTGGGGATTCAACGGGCGCGAATGATAGCGGTTTGTGGCGGCCTCGTCCATGGATTGGGTGCATCCTGTGTTGTGATCGCTATAATCGGCGCGTCGGGAGCGTGTCCCGGTATCTGACCATGAGCAGGCTGTCTCTTTCCGGGTTTCCGGCAGTGCTGTTTTCCTGACGAGCCCGTGTCCGCCGTGTGCCAATGTGGTGGGCGGGCTTGTGTTGGAGAAAGTGGGGATGAATCTGTATTGGGTCGTGTTATTACTGGCGGTGATTGTGGAAATCGCTTGGGCCATGAGTCTCAAATGGATCCAGCTTAGCCCAGGGGTGCTCTCTATTGGCACTTCACTTGTGCTCACCGGCTTGAATATGTTGATGTTGTCCTATGCGATGCGGGGCATTCCCGTGGGCACGGCATACGCCATCTGGACAGGGCTCGGTGCGGTGGGTATTACCCTGATCGGTATCGTGTTCTTCAAGGATCCGGCCAATGCGTCACGGCTGGCCTTTATGGCATTGATTGTGGTGGGGATTGTCGGCCTGAAGTTGACCAGTGGTCCGGCCTGAAAGAGGCGAGGGTGAGGTAAGGGTTGGATCTGATGGCTGATGTGGTGCCGAATCGTTCGTTCGGGTATTTTACAATCTTTTCCCGCTAACGCGTTGATACATCGGTACCCTTTGCGGGCAGATGTTGGCCTGCAACAGATGGAGTTTAACCGTGCGCATTGCTTATCTCGAAGATGACATGGCCCAGGCGGAGCTGGTCACTCACTGGCTTAAAGAGGCTGGCCATAACTGTATTCACATGGCCAGTGGCCGTGATTTTATGTCCCTTCTGCGTCGTGACACCTTCGATATTTTGGTGCTCGACTGGGAAGTGCCAGACATGAACGGCTACGCTGTGCTCGAAGAAGTACGCGCCAGCGGTAATCGCACCCCTGTGTTATTCGCGACGCAGCGTGATGATGAATCATCCATTGTCGGCGCACTTTCTCAAGGGGCGGATGATTATATGGTGAAGCCTACCAAGCAAGCGGAATTGCTGGCCCGTATTAGCGCTCTCGGGCGTCGGGCAGGGGTATCGGAAATGGATGAAGAAACCACGCTGAATGTGGGGCCGTGGACCGTGGACCGGTCCCGGCGTCAGATCCTGCTGGATGAAGAAGCGATTAAATTGACTGACAAGGATTACGAGCTGGCCTGCTATTTGTTCCAAAATGTGGGCAAACTCATGAGTCGGGCGCACTTGCTGGAGAAGGTTTGGGGTATCATGACCCCGATTGAATCACGCACCGTTGACGTGCATATCAGCCGGATTCGACGTAGCCTGCAAATTCGCCCTGAACGAGGCTATCGAATTAAAACGGTGTACCAGCACGGATATCGTCTGGAGCCGATCGAAGAATAAGGACACATCTATGAGGGTCTGGTTGAGCACGGCCATGCTGCTGTGCCTGCTATCAACGGCCTGGGCCGGGGATGATTGGCATTATACCTTGCGCCCTGGCGACTCTCTTTGGAAAGTCTGCCAACAGTTCGCCCAGACCCCACAAACCTGCTGGGGTAAACTGGCACGCCATAATGACCTCGACGACCCTCATGTTTTGCACCCCGGCGACACCTTACTTGTGCCAACGAGCTGGTTGAAGGAAAAACCCATTCCGGCCACTGTTGATGCGATCACCGGTGAAGTGATGTTGTATCCAGCTAGCGGCGGAGAGCCTCGTCGGCTGAGCAATGGTGATGTGGTTGGTTTTGGTGATGCGTTGGAAACCGCCGCCAATAGTAGTGCCCGCCTACGATTTGCTGATCAGTCAGAAGTGTATATTAAGCCGACGAGTTTGCTGGTTGTGACCCGCTATCGTCGTTTTCTGAATCACCAAAATGAACGCACCGAGCTGCGTTTGCAGCGCGGTAATATCCGTAACCGTGTCAGTCCCCGCCAAAGTGACGAGGCTTCTTTTGAGGTCTACACCCCCGGTGCCGTGGCCGCGGTGCGGGGTACGGAGTATTACTTGGGGGTGGATGGAGCCGAGACCACGCGAAATGAAGTCATAGAAGGGCGCGTGGATGTGGGGGCTCGTGGTACGGAGCGTCAGATAGAGGGGGGCTACGCGACCCTGGCGCATGTGGATGAAGCGCCGATTGAGCCGGTGGCATTGCTGCCGGCTCCAGCCATGGAAGTGACAGCGTCGCACACCGGTGTGGTGGCAGCATGGCATACCCAGTCCGAGGCCCGGTCTTACCTGCTGGAGCTTTATAGTCAGCCGGCAGGTCGATTGCTGAATCAAGATTACCTTTCCTCTGGGCACTGGCAGAAAGAACTGCCCGTGGGCGACTACCGTCTATTGGTGCGGGCGGTAGATGAGAACGGCCTGCGCGGTGATGAAAGCTGGCACGTGTTCAGTATGCCCGCGCCGCCAATAGAGCCCGAACCTGTTCCAGAGGAAGAAGATGCGCATTGGGATGTTTGGGTGTTCATGGGTGCGGCCGCTCTACTCTTGGCGCTATAACTTATGCGCAATCGTCTGAGCCCGGATCAACGCCGTTATTTGGCAGAGCATGTATCTGTGCTTTGCTTGGTCGTAGGCTTGTGTGCGTTGTTGACCATCAGCGGTGCGCTGTCCTTTGTGGATCGGTATATCTACGACAACCTGCTGCAAGCCCTCCCTGACGACCCCTCCCAGGATGTGGTGATCGTTGGGATCGATGAATACAGCTTGCGCGAAATTGGGCGTTGGCCCTGGGATCGGGAAGTCCACGCCCAGCTGATCGAGCGTCTTACGGAGATGGGCGCCCGTGCTGTGCTCATGGATCTGATTCTGTCTGAGCCTGACCGTAACAACCCGGGTTCTGATGTGGCCTTGGTGCAGGCCATGGAAGCCAACGAGCATGTGTACCTGCCCGTGCATGTGGAGCAATTGCGGGCAGGGGGGCAGTTGATTGAAGTATTGCCTTATTCACCGTTTGCTCGTGCTGCAGCCGGGTTGGGGCATGTGGATTTGGAGCTGGATGCCGACGGTGTGGCTCGGTCGGTCTATATGCGCTCGGGGGTGGGGCAGGCTTGGTGGCCACACATTACCCACACGTTGCTCGTGCAAGAAGGGATTTTGTCTGAACAGGTGTTTCCCGCCGATAAGGGCGAAGAGTTTTCTGGGCTGGCTAATGTCCGTCGATATCACCGTTACATCCCTTTTGTCAGCGGCCCTAATAGTTATCCGCAAGTTTCTGCCGTCGAGCTACTCAATAACCGAATACCCGAACAATTGATTCGCGACAAAATTGTGCTCATCGGCGCTACTGCTGCCGGCTTGGGTGACATGCTGCCCACCCCTATGGCGGATCAGGGGGAGTTAATGGCCGGTGTCGAGATCAATGCAAATCTGCTGGATGCCTTGCGCGCCGATCGTCTCATCCGCGATTTAGCCATGCCCAGTGCGTTGGTGCTTGGGGTAGTGCTGGCTCTGTTGGCGCCCTTGCTGATGCCTTATGTGTTGCCACGCTGGAGCATGCCGCTGGTTTTTTCGGTGCTGTTGCTGTGTTTGCTGGTTAGCATGGCCTCGTTGATTTCTTTGCGCTTGTGGTTTGCGCCTAGTGCGGCCATGGCATCGGCCATCATGGCCTATCCATTATGGACTTGGCGGAGGCTGGAGTACTCGCTGTCCTATATGCGTAATGCCCTAGAGCGGTTGTCGGAATACAGCGATTTGAACCAACGGCTGACGCAGCCCTCCTCATTGGCACAAATGAGCCGTATGTTGGACCAGGTGCTGCCGGTGCGCTCCTGGCGCTTATTAGGTGGAGAGAAGCCGTTGCGGGGCGGCGACAGCCTGCCGGCGGCCACATGGAAAGGTGAGTTGGCGCGCCAATACCGGTTCCGCCATGATGGCCGGCGCTATGAGCTGGATCTGGTTTGGGAACAGGCATTACACGCGGATACCTATGATTACTGGGTGCGGGCCATGTTGGTTCGTACCCGTACGCGGGCTCCCAATGTGGGGCCACGTTACGAAGTATTGGAAAAGCATATTGAACGGTTGCGTCGTGAAGAAGAGCGGCAAGAGGCGCTGACGCGTTTCTTTCAGGTGACCTTGGCGCAAATTCGAGAAGGCGTGGTAATTGCTGATGCCTGTGGGGTGATTGTCTATGCCAACCCGCAGGCGGCTTTTTTACTGGGGCTGGAAGTGGGCGCGCTGGATTCCGGGCAGCCTATGGTCACGGAACTGAACAGGGAGTTGGAACTGCGCGAGCACTGCTGGGACGATCTGCTATGCCAGACCCTCAGTGAGGGGCGGACCCAGATTGAATGCCGCAACCGGCAGGGTACGGATCTGTACTTGGATATGCTGCTAGTGCATGCAGGTGATAATCCGGGGCGGATGATGATTATCTCCTTCAAGGATATTAGCGATGTGAAGCTGGCCATGCGGGCCCGCTCAGAAATGCTGGATTTCCTCTCTCACGATTTGCGTTCGCCCATGGTGTCGGTGTTGGCGTTAACGGAGAAAATGCGTCATTCCGGAGCAGAGCGGGATTTGCCGGTGTTCTTAGATAATGTTGAGCACTATGCCCGGCGTAACCTAAATATTGCTGAGCAATTCCTGCAGCTTGCGCGGGTGGAAGCGGTGGATTCCGTGGAAATGAACGAGCAAGACATGCTTGATGTGGTAGAAAGTGCGATTGATCAGGTGCACATTCAGGCCCAGCAGCGTGATATCGTCCTGCGTTTTGAATACGACCCGGATCAGGAAGTGTGGGTGCTGGGTAATAACGAGCTGCTGGAGCGCTTGGTCGTGAACTTGCTGACCAATGCGGTGAAATACAGCCATGAAGGTAGCTCGGTAGATGTGACCTTGTATGTCGATGGTGAGCGGGTTGCCTGTGACGTGCGTGACCGTGGTGTGGGAATTCCGCCTGAGTTCCAGGAACGACTGTTCGATCGCTTTAGCCGGGCCAGTACCAGCGGAGGCGCCCGAACCCGTGGCGCGGGCATGGGTCTGCGTTTCGTCAAAGTGGTTGCTGAGCGCCATGGCGGGGAGATTCGAGTTCACAGTGTGGTTAACGAAGGAAGCCGCTTCACCCTGTTTTTACCGCGTGTTGAGCTGACCTGATACTCCCCGAATCGCTGCGTTGCGGTGGCTCGACGGGTGATCTTTCTGTTGTCATAGAGGCTCGGGCGGAGCCTTATCGAGCGCTTTACTGAACAGCCGCTTGTCTCTAACGGGGGCGGCAGTTTTGCATTCATCGTTCGCTGTAACATCAAGCGTTTTGTCCCTACGCCTTGAGCGGGTATAATCGCCAGCCGCAGCGCCCATAAGGGGCCGTTTAGGGCCTCCGCGGCGAATCACAGAGAATTAGAGGTGTAATCGTGAAAAAGATGCTAACCGCCAGCCTGGTACTGGTCGCTACCCTGTTTGCCGCCGGTAGCGTGGCTGCCAAGAGCACCAAGGAAATTTCTCCCTACCCACTAGGTGAGCGCTCTGTTTTTAGTGATCGCGCCATTGAAGAGCGCATCAAGCCGGTGGGCTCTGTGTGTGTAGAAGGAGACGAGTGTGGCAGCGCTGCAGCTCCGGCAGAAGAAGTGGCCAGCGGCCCTCGTTCCGGTGAGCAAGTCTACAACGGTTCCTGTGCCGCCTGTCACGGTACCGGTGCTGCTGGCGCCCCAAAAATGGGTGACGCCGCTTCCTGGGCACCGCGCATTGCCAAAGGTGAAGCCACCATGCTCAAGAATGCTATCAATGGTATTAACGCCATGCCTCCTAAAGGGATGTGCATGGACTGCTCTGACGATGAAATCAACGCTGCCATCGAGTACATGGTTAGCAAGAGTCAGTAGCGGCTTTGCAGAAACTCTACTGGTACTCAATCGCAATGGTGTTGCCAGTGTTGTGGCTGGCCGGCTGTTCCGATGATAGCGCCCCGGCTAATGGGCCTGCTCAACAGGCCCGCGACGGGGCGCAGTTATATCGCCAATACTGTGTTACCTGTCACGGCTCTGGCGCCTTGGGGGCTCCCGGTGTAGGTAAGGAGCATCGACCCTACTGGTCCCATGAAATCGAAGAAGACGGTTTCGACGCCCTGGTCCTAGATGCTATCAATGGCTTCAACTCGATGCCGCCTCGCGGTGGCTGCTTTGACTGTAGCGACGACGAAATTCGCAGCACGGTGATCTATATGCTGAACAAAAGTGGGGCAAAGTAAGAAAAGACGCCGCACGCGATATGCTTCGCACAACAACGCGAAATAGTTTGTCTTTTTTATATTGCAAAGAGGCCGCGCCCCGGACGGGAACGCGGCCTCTTTGCATTTGGCACAAAAAGAACGTGCTCGTGTTGCCGTGTCAGTGCCGCGTTACCTAATCCAGTAACGCCCGAAGATTAGCAATGCTGGCTTCGGCCACTTCCGCTTCTTTGGCTTCATCTTTCTGAATGCCGATGCCCAGATAGTCGATGTCATCTTGCGGCATTTCATCCACGAAGCGGCTGGCAGTGGTGTCGATTCGCTCGCCGTATTGTTTGCGCGTCAGCGCCTGAGTCATGGCCAGGGTTTCTCGGGCGCGGGTGATGCCCACGTACATGAGGCGGCGCTCTTCGACGATGTTGTCTTCTTCAATGCTGGTGCGGTGGGGCAGGAACTCTTCTTCCACCCCCATCATGTAGACGTGGGGAAATTCCAGACCCTTGGAGGCGTGCAGGGTCATCAGTTGCACCCGGTCGGAGTCGTCTTCTTCTTGCTGCTGTTCGAGCATGTCCAGTAGCACCAGCTTCTTGATCACCGATTCCAGATCGCTGGCGCCTTCTTCGTCGTCTTCCTGTTTTTCCAGCATGCGCTCAATGCTGCGCACCAGTTGCCAGATATTTTCGATATTCTTTTCGCCGATACGTGGGCTGGAGGCGTTCTGCATCAACCAACCTTCATAATCCATGTCGGTGATGAGTTCTTGCACCGCTTGCAAGCTGTTCTGGCCGAAGCAGAATTGCCGCTTGGCATCGAGCCAAGCCTTGAACTTTTGTAGCTTCTCGGCGGCTTTCGGGTTCATGACCTCACTGAGCGCGAAGTCATCACACACGTGGTACAAACCCTGCTCGCGCTTGAGTGCCCAGGTGGCCAGTTTTTCCAGTGTGGCGGGGCCAATTTCCCGGCGTGGCGTGTTGATGATACGTAGAAAAGCGTTGTCGTCATCCGGATTGACCAGCAGGCGCAAGTAGCACATCAGGTCTTTAATTTCGCTGCGGGAGAAGAAACTTTTGCCACCGGATACCTTGTAGGGAATCGACAGACTTTGCAGTTTCATTTCCAAAATACGCGATTGGAAATTGCCACGGTAAAGTACGGCAAAGTCTTTCCACTGCAACCCTTTCTGTAGGCGACGGTGAAAGATGTCGCTGGCGATCCATTCGGTTTCAGCCTCTTCATCGCGTAGAGCAGAAAAGCGGATCGGTTCGCCGTAACCATAATCGGACCACAGGCTTTTCTCGAATTCGTGGGGATTGTTGGCGATGACGGTGTTGGCGGCTTTAAGAATGCGCCCGGTGGAACGGTAATTCTGTTCCAGCTTCACCACCTTCAGGGTCGGCCAGTCTTCCTGTAGCTGCGCCAGGTTTTCCGGGCGGGCGCCGCGCCAGGCATAGATGGACTGGTCGTCATCGCCCACCACGGTGAATTTGCCCTCCGGTAGGGTGAGCATTTTCACCATTTCATACTGAGCACCGTTGGTATCCTGGTATTCATCCACCAGCAGGTACTGAATACGGTTGCGCCACTTTTCCAGAATGCGTGGCTGCTCGTGGAACATGCGCGCGGGCATCAGGATCAGGTCGTCGAAGTCCACCGCATTACACACCCGCAGCATACGATCATAGCCACTGTAGGCCATGGCTGCGCGCAGGTCTTCGTCGGTTTCGGCAGTGCTCACTGCTTGTTCGGGTAGCACCAGGGCGTTTTTCCAGCTGGAAATGCGTTTGTGGATCACATCCACCGCGTCCAGGTCCCGTTCCGATTCACCTTGGCGAAGAATTTCCTTGAGGATTTCCTTGCTGTCCGCCCCGTCCAGAATGGAGAAACCGTTGCGCAGCCCGCAGGCTTTTAACTCGGATTTGAGGATGCGCAAGCCCAGGTTATGGAAGGTGGAAACAATCAGCCCCCGGGTCAGGTCACGGCTGACCAGCTGTTGCACCCGCTCTTTCATCTCCCGCGAAGCCTTGTTGGTAAAGGTCACCGCTGCAATATGGCGTGCCGGAATGCCCCGCTCCTGGATCAGCCAAGCGATCTTACGGGTGATCACGCTGGTTTTGCCGGAGCCCGCACCGGCCAGCACTAACAGAGGGCCGTCCGCGTAGTCCACGGCTTCCTGCTGGCGGGGGTTAAGCTTGCTCATAGGGCTCCGGTAACTCTGGGCGGGAATCGGGCCGCTATGATACCAGTGATGCCCTCGCGGCACCTTATGTCGGTTATCATGGCGGTTTTACTGGTAACGGTTTTTTGCCCATGCGTTTGGACTATTTTCTTGCCCACAGTGCCGGCCTGACTCGCAAGGAGGCCAAACAGCTGATCAGCCGTGGTGCGGTGACGGTGGAGGGGGAGGCCAAGCCCAAAGCCAATTTGCAGTTGCGCCCGGATCAGGCGGTGACCGTTCACGGTGAGCGGGTGCAGCCGCCGGGACACCGTTATCTGATGCTCCACAAGCCTGTGGATGTGGTCTGCTCCACGGAGGATCCTGGCCACCGCACCGTGCTGGATTTGCTGCCGCCAGAACTGCGCGCTCAGGTGCATCCGGCCGGCCGGTTGGACCGGGATACCACCGGCCTGGTGTTGCTCACCTCCGATGGGCAGTGGTCCCATCGGCTTACCTCTCCCAACCATGCCTGCGGCAAGCGTTACCGGGTGCAGTGTGCGGACCCGGTCAGTGATGAGGATATGCAGGCGCTGCGTGAGGGCGTTTTGCTACGCGGGGAAGACAAGCCTACTTTGCCAGCACAGGTGGAACGGTTGGATGAGGCTTGCTTGCTGCTGACCATTCGGGAAGGGCGTTACCATCAGGTTAAACGCATGTTGGCCGCCTGTGGTAACAAAGTGCTTGGGTTGCACCGGGAGCAGATCGGCGAGATTCAGCTGGATGCGGCTCTGGCGCCGGGGGAATATCGCGCGCTGACTGAGGACGAGGTCGAGAGTATCTGACGCTATTTTTGCTGGTGTGCCGGTAGTGCGCTGATAGGAAAAGCGAAAAGGCGGAGATGTTTTGCCGGTATTTTTTCCTGCGTTTTTATTCTTTGAGCCAAGCCACATGTCTTTCTTTCAACGGTCTACGCAACGGCATTACGTCCACGGCGCTCAATGCTTAGCGGGTTTACTAGGGCGTGGGCATCGTTATACGCCCACGGCGTTTGGTCGCTCCCCAAGGCGGCCCATCACCTCAATGGTCGTAATGCGGGTGATGATAATGCTGCCCAGGGCAGGAACCATAGGTCATGCAGTGGGCGTGACGTGAAGGTGGCGGGGCCGAGGCCCTTCTTTGCTACATCACAAAGGGTGCGGGCATTATCGGTGCCGAACCTGGCGATTGTAAGTAGATGATCCCGTTGTCTCGCGTTGCCCTTGGATATCTGCGATAGGGATATTTACAGCAAAGGGATTGTCAGAGAGACAGAGAAGGGCTGTCGCGAACTGCAAGGCTAGACAGCTTTCGGTCATTTTCGGACAGGTGGAGAAGTGGCGTATAATGGCTCCATGAACCGCTATCGTTTTATTCAGCTTGATCCGGGCACTGGCCGTTCGCCGGTGCCGGTGAACTACGTTCGCAATCTGCTCGAACTGATCAGCGAGGTGGGGGTGGACACCCGGCGTTTACTGCGTGAGGTGGGGTTGACCGAAGAGGCTATCTATAACCCGGAACCGACACTGCGTTTTGAGCAGTTCCGCCAAGTGATGGTGGGGGCCCGGGAAATGACCGGCAACCCGGCGTTGGGTCTGGTGTTGGGTCAACAGCTCACGCTCACAGCCCACGGCCTACTGGGCTATGCAGCTATCAGCAGTGTGGATCTGGGTGATGCTTTGCGTTTGCTGGAGCGTTATTTCCGGACTCGTACTCGCTTGTGTGTGCCGCGCATTGAGTCCTCCACCGAGGGGGTTCGCTTCTGCCTTCTGGAAAGTGTGCTATTGGGCGATATTCGCGAAACCTACCTGGAAGTGGTGGTTGCGGCAGTCGTGGGCGGGATTCGCTACCTGCTGGGTGAGCGTTTCCGCGGTGTTGTACTGGAGCTGCCCTATGCGCCGCCGGCCCATGCAGACCGATACCGTGAGCTGTTGGAGATGCCGGTGGAGTTTGGTGCTGAGGTGGCCGCCCTGCGGTTACCGCATTCCTTGCTCAACGAACCGTTCACCTTGTCCGACCCGGCATCGCGGCACATGGCTGCGCAGAAATGCGAGCAAGAGCTTCGGCGTCTGGAGGCGGACCAGGACTGGGCTAGCCGGGTGTATGCACGCTTGATGCAGGCGGAAGGTATGTTGCCCAGCTTGGAGCAACTGGCGGGTAATTTTCATGTCACCTCGCGGACCCTGCGCCGTTATTTGAATGCACTTGGTGTGAGCTACCGTTCCTTGTTGGAGGAAGTGCGTATGACCAAAGCCATGGCGTACCTGAAGGCGAACATTACCGTGCAACAGGTCGCCAGCCGCTTAGGCTACGCGGATCCTAGCAACTTCGCCCGTGCCTTCCGTAAATGGACCGGTCACCCACCGAGTCACTTCCAGCCTTAACGTTTCCAGTGGCGATCTTTAGCAACAATACGAAGGGGGTGGTGAGTCATGCTCGGCCCATGCCCGCCCCACGCCATCATCGTTTGTGATATGCCGTGGGCACGGCGTTCCAAATGATGGGGGCAGTCCAGTGTTGTTGCGTACAGCGTTCCTCATCTGGCAATCCCCGCGCCATAACGCTAGTGTTCCCGTCCTTGTCAGCAAGAAAACAACCCATGAGTCATCACGAACCCGTTCTGCTGGTTTCCCGGCATAACCACCCCCGCGGCAGTTGTCAGCGTGGGCGCATGCAGCGTCAGAGGTTGATTCATCGTGCGTCCTATGTGGTGGTGACAGATCTAGCAGGAAGGGTATGCGTGCAGAAACGGGCAGCAGACAAGCACTTCTATCCCGGTGGCTGGGATTTGGCCGCCGGTGGGGTAATGCGCCCGGATGAAAGCGTGGCTCAAGGGTTGTCGCGAGAGTTGCACGAAGAGTTGGGTCTGCAGCGCCAGTTTTCTTGCTGGCAATGGTTCTGGTTTGCCAATCCTCATCACCGCGTCTGGGGCGCCCTGTCATCAACGGTAGCCTGCCCTGAGGCGGTGTCCCTCAGTGACGAAGTGGTCGCCGTACAGTGGCTGCCAGCCTGTGAAGCGCTGGCGTTGCCCGGTGCCACTCCGGATACTCGCCACGCGCTGTCCTTGCTGTTGTCATCGTCCTCCTGAGCGTTTTCGTCCTTGTGGCCGGGTGTCTGGCTGGATAGGTTTTTGTATCAACAGGGGGAGCTTTATGACTCAGCGATTCAGTGTGCGCGGTAAACGTATTCTCATCACCGGGGCCTCCAGCGGCTTTGGCGCCCATTTTGCTAGGGCTCTGGCCGAAGAAGGCGCAGACCTTGTCCTGGCCGCTCGTCGTGTAGATAAATTGGAAGATACCGCCAAGGCCGTGCGTGAACAGGGCCGAGACGCCATCGTGGTGCCCATGGATGTAAGCGATCACGCTAGCGTCGAGGCGGCTTTTGGCTGCATGCCAGCACTGGATGTGGTGGTGAATAATGCCGGCGTCTCCCGCGAAGGTCCCACCGAGAATATTGCCGAAAGTGAGTGGGATCGAGTGATCGATACCAATCTGAAAGGCGTCTGGGCGGTCTCCAAATTTGCCATTCAGCAATGGCAACGCGATGAGCGTCCAGGCAGCATCGTGAATATCGCGTCCATTCTTGGCTTGCGAGTAGGCGGCCGTGTGGCGGCCTATACCGCTTCCAAGGCAGCGGTGGTTCAGCTCACCAAATCCCTGGCGCTAGATTGTGCGCGCTACAACATTCGCTGCAATGCCATTTGTCCTGGGTATGTGGAAACCGATATCAATCGTGATTTCTTTAGCAGCCCGCAGGCGGAGAAAATGCTTAAGCGTATTCCTTTTCGTCGGTTGGGCAATATCGATGAACTGGTTGGTCCGTTGTTATTGCTGGCCTCGGATGCGTCTTCTTACATGAGTGGTGCCATTATTGCCGTAGACGGTGGCCACCTTTGTACTACTCTTTAATGCTCGCCTACCGCTAGCCGCGGCAATCGTCGTTGCGGGTAAAGCGGCGCTTTTTTCAATCAGTAGCAAGGAATGATCATGGATTTTTCCCTGGGTCAGGAACTGGAAAGCTTGCGCCAGCGCGTGGCCATCTTTGTAGAAGCGGAAATCATGCCGCTAGAAAACGACAAGACCAATTACGACGGCCATGAGAACTTCAAGGAAAGTGTTGTCGATGCTCTGCGCGACAAAGCCAAAGCTGCGGGCCTGTGGGGTTTTCAGTTACCGAAAGAACGCGGTGGCCTGGGTGTGAACGTGTCAGGCATGGCGGTGCTGTATGAAGAGGCCGCCCGCAGCCCGTTTGGGCCGGTTGTGTTTAACTGCGCACCGCCGGACGACGGCACCATGATTATGTTGAACAAGATTCTCAATAATGAACAGAAAGAGCGTTGGTTACAGCCGATGATCGACGGCAAGGTACGTTCCGCTTTTGCCATGACCGAACCCGAAGGTGGCTGCGGTTCAGACCCTTCGTTGACCTACACCTCGGCGACCAAGGACGGTGATAACTGGATCATCAAGGGGCGCAAATGGTTTATCACAGGCGCGGAAGGCGCGCAGACGTTTATCCTGATAGCCAAGACCAGCGATGACCCACGCAAGGGGCTTACTGCGTTTTTATTCGATGCGGATCAGCCCGGTTGGGAAGTGGTACGTCGCATTCCCATCATGGGGCCGGAGGAACACGGCGGCCACTGCGAATTGAAATTCGATGGCTTGGTCATCCCAGATAAAAACCGTTTACTGGACGTGGGCGATGGTTTGAAAGTCACCCAGATTCGGCTTGGCACGGCGCGGCTGACCCACTGCATGCGCTGGCTGGGGTTGGCCAAGCGTTGCATGGAAGAAGCGGCCAGTTATGTAGAAAATCGCATGAGCTTCGGCACCACCCTTGCTGAACACGAAGGCGTGCAATGGATGCTGGGCGACGTGGCCAAGGAAATCGAAGTGGGCCGGCTGTTAACCATGCAAGCGGCCTGGATGCTGGATCAAGAAGACTTTGCCAAGAAAGAAATTGCCATGGCAAAAATTCATGTGGCGGACACATTACATAAAGCGGCAGATACGGCGATTCAATTATGTGGAGCCCGTGGTTATTCCAAGGATACGCTGCTGGAGTGGATCTATCGCTACGCTCGCCAGGCGCGCCTGGTAGATGGCGCTAGCGAAGTGCACAAAATGGTGCTCTCGCGTCTGTATTTGAAAGAGAAGCGTGATTTCTTTAAGTGGCGAGTGTAGGGCCGCTGTGTGTTTGCTATGCGCGTCGCTTGCGGTTGTGGCGTTGCGGTTAACCATCGCAGAAAATTTCTGCTTTGGCCGTCAGTACGGTAGCGACGTTTCGTAAAGGGGCGTTAGGAGCTCTGTTTTTGCTGAAGGTTTTGCCGGTAACTTAGCGCTTCGCGAAGGTGGTCCCGCTCCACGTTGTCGCTACCCTGCAGGTCGGCAATGGTTCGCGCCACCCGTGCGCTGCGGTGCAGGGCACGAGCGGACAACCCCAGCCGCTGCATGACGCCGGCTAACCAATCACGGTGAGAGCGCAGCATAGGCTCCAGCTGGTCGTTTTTTAGTTCTCGGTTCAGTTGCTTTTGCCGCAACCATTGCAGGCGCCAAGCTTCTTTAACCCGTTCGCGGACCGTGTGGCTGGCCTCTCCCTGCTTATCTCCTAGAAGTTCGCTGGCATCCACGGCGGGCACGTCCAGGTGCAGATCAATGCGATCCAGCAACGGGCCGGACAGTTTGCTCTGATAGCGCTTGGCTTTTTCACAGCGGTAGCCACAACTTTTTTCAGGATCACCCAAATAACCACAGGGGCATGGGTTCATCGCCGCAATCAACTGGAAGCGGGCAGGGAAGGTGAGCTGCTGGGCGGCGCGGGCAATGCTGACTTCACCGGTTTCCAGCGGTTCGCGCAAGACCTCCAATACCCTTCGGTCGAATTCCGGTAATTCATCCAGAAACAGAATGCCGTGGTGGGCCAAGGATATTTCACCTGGTCGCGGGTAGCTGCCGCCGCCTACCAGTGCGGTTGCTGACGCGGTGTGGTGCGGGGCTCGGTAAGGCCGTTGATGAAACAGGCTGCTGTCACGAGGCTGGCGTAGAGAGTAAATCGCGGCCACTTCCAGTGCCTGGTTCGGGTTCAGTGGCGGCACCAGCCCGGGTAAGCGGGATGCCAGCATGCTCTTGCCGGCACCAGGCGGTCCGCAGAGCAACATGGAATGTCCGCCAGCTGCGGCAATCTCCAGCACCCGTTTAGCGTGGGCTTGGCCGCGGATCTCCGAGAGGCAGCCACCTTGATAGACCCCAGCCAGTGGCGCGTCACAGTGGTGCAGCGGCAACGGCGTTTGCCCGGCCAGGTGGGCAGCAACGTGTGCGAGTTGGTCGGCGGCGATGGTGCCGGCCCCGGCGAGGGCCGCTTCGTCGGCGTTGTCACGGGGGACGATCAGGGTGCGGCCGGTGGATTGGCAAGCCAGGGCACAGGGAAGCATAGCCGGGACCGGGCTAAGGGAACCGTTCAGGGAGAGTTCGCCAATAAATTCGAATGGGTCTGTGTCGATGCGACCCAATTGGCCGCTGGCCAGCAAAATACCCAGCGCGATGGGTAGGTCGAAGCGACCGCCGTCCTTGGGTAAATCCGCCGGTGCCAAGCTCACGGTGATGCGCCGCTGGGGAAAATCGAAGCCGCTGTTAACCAGCGCAGAGCGTACTCGGTCGCGGCTCTCGCGTACCGCGGTATCGCCCAATCCGACAATAGTAAATGCCGGCAAACCCGGAGCTAGATGGGTTTCCACCCGCACGGTGCGGGCTTCAATACCTACCGGTGCCCGGCTGTATAGCAGCGCATGCGTCACGATACCTCACAAATTCAATGGGCTGTGAAGCAGTGTACGGGGTGGGGGTCAGGGTGCCTGTAGGCTGGTGTAGATGCTGGCTGTAGGAAAAGGGCTGGGCGCACCAAGCGATGGCTGCAGCCGGGGGCGCTTGCAGGCAAGCTTCCACAGTGAAAGTGTGCTGTAGTTCAGGCGTCCTGTGCTTTTTCCAGTTCGGCTACCTGTTTCTCCAGCGCTTCCAGTTTTTCGCGGGTGCGCAGCAATACTTGCTGCTGGATATCGAACTCTTCACGGGTAATCAGATCCAGCCGGCTGACGGTTTCTGCCAGCACGCCGCGTACGTTGCGTTCTACTTCGCTACGCAACCCGCCCAGGTCAGTAGGCAGGCGGCGGCTGATGTCGGCCATAAGGCGGTCGATGAAGGGTTGATCAGGCATAACAACGGCGTCCTTGTAATGATGCGCGGATGGTAGCACGGTGTGCGGGGGTGAGGCACCGGGTTGCTCAGGCAGACATTCTGCACCAACCTGGATCCTGCCCCATTGTGGTGCGCTATAATGGCGCGCTTGGGCTGGATGATGAATCCAGGCCGTGATGCAAGTGACTGATAAAGCATGATTTTTTAAAACTGGCATGGGTCGTGCACTAATTGGGTCAGAGCGTTCGCGCAAGATGTGGATCGGGAACCATAACGGGGCTCGAAGAGAAACGGACGTCACCGGACGCGGTGAAAGCTGAGGAGAAAAAAATGAAATTGGTTACTGCCGTAATTAAGCCGTTCAAATTGGATGACGTGCGTGAAGCACTCTCCGAGATTGGCGTGCAGGGCATCACTGTTACTGAAGTGAAAGGCTTTGGGCGTCAGAAAGGTCACACCGAGCTGTACCGGGGTGCCGAGTACGTGGTGGATTTCTTGCCCAAGGTAAAAATCGAAGTGGCCATCGCCGAGTCGAGCTTGGACCAAGTGATTGAAGCCATCGCGAAAGCCGCTAATACCGGCAAAATTGGTGACGGCAAAATCTTCGTTACCTCCCTTGAGCAAGCGATTCGCATCCGTACCGGTGAAACCGGCGAGGACGCGATTTAAGTTTTACCGTGTTTTGAATTGACCCATGCCAGGGCTTTAAGAGAACACGCTTCCATTTTCGGAGGGTTGCATTGTGGAAAACCAAATTTTTGAATTGAAATACGCGCTGGATACGTTTTATTTCCTTATCTGTGGCGCGCTAGTTATGTGGATGGCTGCCGGCTTTGCCATGCTCGAAGCGGGCCTGGTGCGCGCCAAGAACACCACGGAAATTCTCACCAAAAACGTGGCCCTGTTTGCCATCGCCAGCATCATGTACATGGTGTGCGGTTACGCGATCATGTATGACGGTGCTATTTTCCTTTCTGGGATTGTGGGCGACGGGGTTGCTGGCGCAGAAGAAGCGGCTACCTACGCACCATCTGCTGATTTCTTCTTCCAGGTTGTGTTTGTCGCAACGGCCATGTCCATCGTATCTGGTGCGGTGGCAGAACGGATGAAGTTGTGGGCATTCTTGATCTTCGCGGTTGTTATGACCGGCATTATCTATCCGCTGGAAGGCTCCTGGACGTGGGGTGGTGCGGATGTGTTCGGTTTGTATAACTTGGGCGACCAGGGCTTCTCTGACTTCGCCGGTTCCGGCATCGTTCACATGGCGGGTGCGGCTGCTGCCTTGGCTGGTGTTCTGCTGTTGGGCGCACGAAAAGGCAAATATGGCCCGAACGGTGAAGTACACGCCATCCCGGGTTCTAACCTGCCATTGGCCGCACTGGGTACCTTCATCCTGTGGTTGGGCTGGTTCGGTTTCAATGGTGGCTCTGTGCTGGCAACGTCCAGTGTCGGTGACTCCAACGCGGTGGCGGTTGTGTTCATGAACACTAACGCGGCTGCTGCCGGTGGTGCCATTGCTGCGCTGATTGTTGGTCGCATCTTGTTCGGCAAAGCCGACCTGACCATGCTGCTTAACGGCGCCTTGGCAGGGCTGGTGGCGATCACTGCGGAGCCCTC
Source organism: Alcanivorax sp. NBRC 101098 (assembly GCF_001010505.1). Lineage (GTDB taxonomy): Bacteria > Pseudomonadota > Gammaproteobacteria > Pseudomonadales > Alcanivoracaceae > Alcanivorax > Alcanivorax borkumensis. The sequence continues at coordinate 2,837,965 of NZ_AP014613.1, read as the reverse complement.
TACCCCGACTGCTTTGCAGGCAACCCTGTTCGGTGCCTTGGGTGGCGTGCTGGTTGTATTTAGCATCCTGACTCTGGACAAGATGAAGATCGATGATCCGGTGGGTGCGATCTCCGTGCATGGTGTAGTTGGTTTCCTCGGCTTGATGCTGGTTCCGATCACCAACCCGCTGACCGACGATGGTGGCGCAAGCTTCTCTGGTCAGCTGATCGGTGCAGTGACTATCTTTGCTTGGGTGTTCGTTGCAAGCCTGGTGGTATGGGGCATCCTGAAAGTGGTAATGGGTATCCGCGTTAGCGAGGAAGAAGAGTACGAAGGCATGGATATCGCGGACTGCGGTATGGAAGCCTACCCTGAGTTTGTTAAGGGTTAATAAGAGGCGCAGCAAGCAACACGCGTCATGCAACAAAAAAGCCCCGGCCGGTTGGTCGGGGCTTTTTTGTGAGTGGCGGATTTTTGCGTTTTCTACAATGCGGCTATAGGCGTTTCTTGCCAGTGCCGCTTTGTGTTTTTGTGCGCAGCACTGCGCAGTGGTTGACCGTGCCATTCCTCCCCTATGCTATCATCGCTCCCTTTCCGGCCAGCAGTATGTGTGCACCATGACTGAACCAACCGTTATTCGCCTGCGTAAAAATGAAGAACGTCGCCTGAAAGCGGGCCACTTGTGGGTTTATGCCAACGAGATTGATACCCGACATACCCCGCTTAAGGATTTGTCTGCCGGTACTTGTGTACTGGAAGATAGCCGTGGCAAACCGTTGGGGCGCGCCCTGCTTAGCCCGCATTCATTGATTGCGGCGCGTCTGTATAGCCGTGATGTGAAGCAGGCGCTGTCGCGTAGCTTTTTCAAAAAGCGTATTGAGCAAGCGCTGACCTTGCGGGAACAACTGTTTGACGATGCCTGCTACCGGTTGATTTACGGCGAAGCAGATGGTCTACCCGGCCTAGTGGTGGATCGCTTCAACGATGTGCTGGTGGTGCAGACCGGTTCCGGTGCCATGGAAGCCCACCTTGACGTGATTGTTAGTGCCCTGGATGCGGTGCTGGCGCCAACCCATATTATCGCCAAGAACGAAGCCGTTGCCCGTGAATTTGAAGGCTTAGACCGTTATACCAAGGCGTTGAAAGGCGAGTTGTTGGATGAAATCAGCCTCACTGAAAATGGTGCGGCTTTTGTGGCGCCCTTAGCGGAAGGGCAAAAGACCGGCTGGTTCTATGACCACCGAGCTGCTCGCCAGAAAATGCAGGCGCTGGCCAAAGGTGCTCGTGTGTTGGATGTGTTCAGTTATTGTGGCGGTTGGGGCGTGCAAGCGGCATTGGCCGGGGCGGAATCGGTGACGTGTGTGGATGGTTCCGAAATCGCCACGGATTATGTGCACCGTAATGCGCAGCTGAACGGTGTTGCCGATACCGTGGGGAGCATTCAGGGCGATGCTTTTGCGGCTATGAAGCAATTGATCGCTGACGGTGAAAAATACGATTTGGTAGTTCTGGATCCGCCAGCGTTTATCAAGCGCAAGAAAGATTTCAAGAACGGCTTGGCCGGTTACCACGCCATTAATGAGCTGGCCATGCGATTAGTAAAGCCGGGTGGGTACCTGGTATCAGCCTCTTGTTCTATGCATATGCCTGCAGAGCGCTTGCTTGAGGTGGTGCATAGCAGCGCTCGCCATATTGACCGCAGTATTCAGGTGGTGGGTTATGAGGGGCAAGGGCCGGACCATCCTGTGCACCCGGCCATTGCAGAAACCGCCTACCTGAAAACCTGGTTCTGCCGCGTGTTGTTCAGTCTTTAGCCGTCTCTACGGCTGGATTTCGCGCGCTGTTCCTGAAAGTCACGGCGTTGATGGTTGGGTATGATGATCTGAGCCCGTCACAGGCCAGCACCCAGTGCGCGGTCATTCTTATGGCCATACTTGGCACTTTTTGTGCCCGGCGCTGTTCTTTTGCTCCCGTTTTTCCGTCGTCATTCTAGGAGATCATGTCGACACCATTCACGCTGATGCGGCCCACCTCCAGACACGTTTTAACACGACGCCCCCCCGCATTAATTTCCCGCACATAGCGAAACGGGCCTGCGCGACAACCGGCACCCGCGGCCCCAGCGATCAGGCCTTTCCGAAGGCGGCTAATTCTTCGGTGATAGGATGCAATCATTTATCCTGCTGGACTAGCGGGCGGGCCTACAGCTCTGGCTAGCGATCTTCGTCGGGTCGGGAAAAAGAAAAATCACGATCTCGGCCTCGGTTTTTGTTTTTTTTGACAACGCAGGGCTCCACAAAAGGGGGGCGCGTATAGTGTAGAGTATGTGCAGGGGCGTCCTGATTTGCTGGGCGCATGGCCCGCAGGCACGAAAATTGAAAGGTATAGAGAGCTGACATTCACGCTGGCGAACAGAGAGGTGGTCGCGTGTCTTTACCCCCGGATTTTATGCATGCCCGTGTGGATGCAGTGAGGAAGAAATTGAACGTGCAGGTGTGCAGCCTGTATCAGGCCGATAGCAGCCGAAAAAGCTTGGAAATCGTTGCCACCAGTGGTCTGAATCAGCGTGTGCTGGGGGCTACTCTAACGTATAGCCAAGGATTGACAGGCAAGGTGGCTCGCACCCGAAGTACTGTGGTGGCGCGGGACGTGCAGGCTCATATGGATTATTTCTATGTGCCCGGTTCGGATGAAGAACATTTCCGCAGTTACCTGGGCATTCCGCTGGAATGCGACAGCGTCCTCTACGGTGTGTTGGTGGTGCAAACAAGGGTGAAAAAAACGTTTTTTCTGAAAGATATCAGGGAGCTTCACAACGGAGGCCGGGATTTATTGGATGCGCTCAAGTTGAGCGTACGGTGGGCGGGCTAGAAGCGCTTGTGAGCTTCTAGCCACGAGTAAATAAAAGGCAAAGTAAGTTGCCATGCCATGGTGTTGATATATTCGCCGTTAACAGTGCGAAGCTTTGCCTTATTCGCTCGCCAACCAGGCCAGTGCGTTTTTCTGTTCGGCCTCTATTTAAAGGCTTTCACTTCGCCGGGAATCAGCGCGCTTGCCTGTTGAGCGACATTGCTGATCCAGTCGTGGCTGGTGACGACGGCGATGCGGTGCCAACTGAGCGGGTGACGAAGGCCGACCAAGGCATCCTGCAACATGGCTCCGGCTGAGAAACTGTCAAAGGTGGGCCCGATTTCGTAGAGCAGGTTAATTTTGTCGTGCTGGCTCAGAGCGCCTTCGATGGCCGGTGCTAGTACTTTTCGGTAGTCCTCGGCGGTGAGTTCTCCGTGGGCGCTGACACCAGCGGTGTCTCCGGGATTGAGCCGCGAGGTGTGTTGGATAGCCAGGTTCCGGATATCTTGCGCTTCGTGATGAACTTTGGTTTTCCCGCTAAACGTGATTATTCCTTTTCCTTCCCGTAAGCCCGCAGAAACATATCTACAACTTGTTCGGCATGGGGTTTCGCTTCGCTGGCTGTCATGGGCGCATTGCAGCCGATCATCACGCGCATGTGCTCACAGCCTTGCAGCAAGCTGAAGAAATTCTCTGCGGCTTGCTTGGGGTTGTCCGCCTGCAGGAGCCCAATGTTATTACCTTTGCGTACCAAGTTTTCCATGGCGGTGACGGTACGTTGTGGCCCAGCCTCGAAAAATAGCTGTGACATGGCCGGGTCCTGTGTCGCTTGGCTGGTCATTAGTCGCTGTAGTTCAACTACCTTGGGTGTATGAATCAGTTGTAGAAACGCTAGGCCAATTTTGGTCAGGGTGGCGCGAATCGAAAGGTGCGGTTCCAGTGCGAAGATAGGCATGGGAAGTAAGTTGTGACATGTCGTCTCAATCGCTGACGAAAATAGCGTCTCTTTATCACTAAAATGGCTATAAACCGTGAGTTTGGAGACACCAGCCTGCTTGGCCACGGCATCCATGCTAGTGCCGGTAAACCCATGCTTGAGAAACAACGCTGTAGCCGCCTTAAGGATGGCGGTGCGCTTTGCCGGGTCTTTAGGGCGCCCGCGAGGATTGGGTTGATCTGGGGAAACACTGTCAATCATATTTCAATACTGGACGGTTCAGTTTAATAAAATTACTATACTGCCGAGTATAGCATGCCGGCAAGTTAAGCCCGGCAGAATCTGCATCACAAGCAGAGCCACTTAATGAGGTGGGATCAATAATGAGGGTGCCTGTCATGTTTCGTTCTTTATTGCTGCCGGGGTTGATTGCCACGGGAATGGCGGCAGGGCTGTTGTCTTTGCAGGGTTGCTCAGAGCCTGAGTCTGAAAACAAGGTACCTGCCCGCCCGGCGTTGGTAGCCCAGCCTCTCTCGGCGGATCCTACCCAGGATGTATTTCCCGGAGAAATTCGCGCCCGCTATGAGCCGGAACTGGGCTTCCGTATCGGTGGCAAGATTAGCCAACGGTTGGTGGATGTGGGGGATCGGGTGAGTGAAGGCACGGTGCTCGCCAAGCTGGATACGGATGATGTGAGTTTGAAGCTAGATGCTGCCCGTGCCCAGATGGCCTCCGCTCAAGCTGACCACAAGTTGGCCAATAGTGAACTGGAACGCTACCGCGAACTGATGGAACGCAATGTGATTAGCCGTTCCCAATTTGACTCATTTGAGAGTCGTTATGACGCTAGTGTGGCGCAATTGCGTCAGGCGCGGGCTAACCTGAATGTGGCTCGTAATCAGGCAGACTATGCCTCGTTGAAAGCTCCCCGTGATGGCGTGATAGCACAGCGTTTGGCGGAAGCTGGTCAGGTTGTTGCAGCAGGGCAGGCGGTGTTTGTGCTGGCTGTGGATGGCGACCGTGAAGTGCGTATTGATCTGCCGGAACAGGATGTAGGCCATTTTAAAATTGGTATGCCGGTGGGCATCGAGTTGTGGTCCCGGCCCGGTCAAGTGTTCGAAGGAAAAATTCGGGAATTGTCTCCTGCGGCGGACCCTCGCTCGCGAACCTTTGAAGCTCGGGTTGCTTTTGAGAATACGACGGTCGGCGCAGATCTGGGCCAGTCTGCCCGGGTCTTTGTTAGCGGTGTGGCGAATGCAGATATACTCAGTATCCCGCTATCGGCATTGACGGCTGAAGGCGAGGCTACCTATGTGTGGGTGATAAACCCAGATACGGGCCTTGTGCATAAGGCGCCGGTGGAAGTGGGACCCTACCAGGAACAGATAGTACCAGTGCTGCGGGGTTTGCAGCCGCAGGATTGGGTTGTCAGTGCAGGCACGCATTTGCTACGTGAAGGGCAAGCTGTGATCCCTGTGGACCGTCAGAATCGCCGGTTAGATCTGAAGCAAACCGCTTTGGCTTCGCAGCTAGAATCTACCGGAGCTGTAGAATCTAATAGTGAAACCGGTGCGCAGTCAGGTCCGGACGCGGACCAATAAGGGGAGTATGACTATGTCGTTCAATCTCTCCGAATGGGCGCTAAAAAACCGAACGCTAGTGCTTTATGCCATTATTTTGCTCGGCGCCTTGGGGGCCATTTCCTATGGCAAGTTGGGCCAGAGTGAAGATCCCCCCTTTACCTTCAAACTGATGACCGTCAATACACTTTGGCCCGGTGCCAGCGCCGAAGAAGTCTCCCGGCAAATTACCGAACGGGTGGAAAAGAAATTGATGGAGACCGGAGATTTCGAGCGGATTACGTCCTATTCGCGCCCTGGTCAGTCGCTGGTTATGTTCAAGGCCCGGGATGATATGCGCTCCAAAGATATCACTGATCTCTGGTATCAGGTGCGCAAGAAGATCGGTGATATTCGTCACACCTTACCCCAAGACGTTCAAGGCCCTTTTTTCAACGATGAATTCGGCACAACCTTCGGCAACATTTATGCGTTGACGGGAAAGGGGTTTGATTATGCCATTATGAAAGACTACGCCGACCGTTTGCAGCTTGCTCTGCAGCGAGTGGACGACGTGGGTAAGGTGGAGTTAGTTGGTCTTCAAGATGAAAAAATATGGGTGGAAATTGCCAACACCAAACTGGCGTCCTTGGGAATCCCGTTAATCACAGTGCAGCAGGCATTGCAGTCACAGAATGCCGTGTCAGACGCGGGTTTTTTTGAAACACCCAGCAGTCGCGTTCGCCTTCGGGTGACCGGTGAATTCACCAGCGTGGACGATATTCGCAATTTTCCTATTCAAGTAGAAAATCGCACGCTGCGTTTAGGTGATATCGCAAGAGTGTATCGTGGCTTCAGCGATCCGCCGCAACCACGTATGCGATTTATGGGAGAAAATGCCATTGGTATTGCCGTTTCCATGAAAGACGGTGGCGATATTCTCAAGCTTGGCGAAAATTTGGATCGCACCTTTGCCAAGTTGCAACAAAGCCTGCCAATCGGCATGGAGCTTCGTCAGGTTTCTGATCAGCCTGCGGCGGTAGAAGCTGGGGTGGGAGAATTTGTTCAAGTATTGATGGAAGCGCTGGTCATCGTGTTGCTAGTGAGCTTTTTCTCGTTGGGGTGGAGAACGGGGCTTGTGGTGGCGCTCTCTATTCCGCTGGTGTTGGCGATGACATTTGCGGCAATGAAGTATTTTGACATTGGTTTACACAAGATTTCTCTTGGTGCACTAGTACTGGCGCTGGGTTTAATGGTGGACGATGCCATCATCGCAGTGGAAATGATGGCGATAAAAATGGAGCAGGGCTTCAGTCGCATCAAAGCTGCAGGTTTTGCCTGGACGAGTACCGCCTTTCCGATGCTTACGGGCACCTTGATTACAGCAGCAGGCTTCCTGCCTATTGCCACGGCCCAGTCCAGTACTGGTGAATATACGCGTTCTATTTTCCAGGTGGTCACTATTGCCTTGTTGGCGTCCTGGGTTACAGCGGTGGTTTTTGTTCCCTACCTGGGTGAGAAGTTGCTTCCCAGCTTGGCTCGCCGTGATGCCAGTGGTGATGTGCATGATCCCTATCAGAAGCCTTTTTACCGTCGTTTTCGCAGCTGGGTGGAGCGGTGTGTGCGGTACCGCAAAACGGTGATCGGGCTAACCGTTGGTATTTTTGTGTTCTCTATTATTTTGTTCAGCGCTGTTCCGCAGCAGTTTTTCCCGCCGTCTGGCCGGCTTGAACTGATGGTGGATATGAAGTTAGAAGAGGGCGCATCGCTAACAGCGACACAGGCAAAGGCCCTGCGTTTGGAAGAGATGCTTGGTGAAAACGACATGATCGAAAATTACGTGGGTTACATGGGGAGCGGCTCGCCACGTTATTACTTGTCGTTGGATCAGAAGTTGCCTGCTGCTAGTGTCGCTCAGTTTGTGGTGCTTACTCGTAATGTGGATGATCGCGAGCAAGTGCGCGATTGGTTGATAAACACTCTTGACCGGGAATTCCCGGCGGTACGTACTCGGGTGTCGCGATTGGAAAATGGTCCGCCGGTGGGGTACCCGATACAGTTACGTATTTCCGGTGAACATATTCCTCAAGTACGTGAATTGGCCCGGCGTGTTGCGGAGAAAGTGCGCGACAACGGCCAGACTGCCAATGTGCACCTTGATTGGGAAGAGCCCAGCAAGGTTGTGCGGCTAATCATTGATCAGGATCGGGCGCGTACGCTTGGCATTACGACTTCGGATTTGTCTACTGCGTTGCAGGCCTCTCTTTCCGGTGTGGCGGTCAGCCAGTACCGTGAAGATAATGAATTGATTAATGTTGAAGTTCGCGGTGACAGCCATGAACGCCATGCGCTGGGTTTGCTTGGCAATCTTGCGGTGCAGACCGCCAGTGGGCGTAGTGTGCCGTTGAATCAGGTGGCGACACTGGAGTCCGGTTTCGAAGAAGGGATTATTTGGCACCGTGACCGGCTGCCCACTGTGACCGTATTGGCGGATGTGAAAGGCGATGTGCTGCCCGCTACGCTGATGCAGCAAATCATGCCTGAGTTGTCCCAGGTTCAGGCGGACTTACCGCCAGGCTATCTGCTAGAAGTGGGCGGTACAGTGGAGGAATCCGCGCGGGGTCAGAAATCGGTGAATGCAGGGATGCCGTTGTTCATTCTGGTAGTGATTACTCTGTTAATGTTGCAACTGCGCAGCTTCCCGTTGTCGCTGATGGTCTTCATCACAGCACCTTTGGGGCTGATCGGGGTGACGTTCTTCTTGTTGCTGTTCCAGAAACCGTTTGGGTTTGTGGCCATGCTGGGCACCATCGCGTTGGCGGGGATGATCATGCGTAATGCGGTGATCCTGGTGGATCAGATTGGGCAGGATATGGAGCAGGGTCTTACCGCTTGGGATGCGATTATTGAGTCCACGGTACGCCGTTTCCGACCTATCGTGTTGACGGCTCTGACGGCAGTGCTGGCTATGATACCGTTGTCGCGCAGTGTCTTCTTCGGCCCCATGGCGGTGGCGATTATGGGTGGGCTGATTGTGGCCACGGCTCTAACTTTATTGTTTCTGCCCGCATTGTACGCGGCTTGGTTCCGGGTCAAGGAAGAGCATGCGGATGCACAATAACGGGCGTTGACTCTGTTGCCCGATAGTTTCCTCTTACCCCGGCATTTGCCGGGGGGAGTGTGGTGGGCCGGTGCGGGTGCCTGCCGGGTACAATCATCAGGTCTCGCGTATGGGGATGACGGCAAAATCTCGATGGGTATTTTTTTGTCATAAAACCAATGGCACAGAAGATTGACGTCGCTCGGCTGGGCTCGACGAGGGTGTGACGGCCCTCATCGCCAGGGATGGATTACAGTTAGGAGCGGACGTTTGTCGTCGATAAAACGGCGTGCATGAAGAGTACGTCAGGGGCTCTCCAGAACCCCGCTAAGCATCGCTGTCATCAAACAGTGCGGCCAAGTTCCCCAGCTCTTCTTCCAAATTCCAGTGCATTTCCCGTGTGGTGATACTCAGCAACACGAGTGCATTCACGGATGCGTCTGATTCTCCATGCTGGCGTAGGCGGTCGGTAAAGCAACGATTTAGTTCATTGAGTGCGCGGTAACGGTCATTTAGCCCATCCAGAGACACGGCTTGTTCAGGTTGTTGGCGGTTGCGAATGTAATGATGCAACAGATACAAGCTGGCGGTGCGCACAAGCGTTTCCGTGTCGCTACTCAGTGGAAGATGGAAGTGGGCCATGGGCCGCAGAAAGCGTGTATGCGGGCAGTCGCTCAGCGCGCAGATCAGCCCAAACAGGGAGCTCAGAGCCCGCTGCAGGGTGGTCTCTTGTTGGTAACGTCGTTGGGGCGTTTCCACGTCCAAAAGTACTGCTTGAAACGAATCCCCTAGCGCAGATTCCGGCAACAGATAGGCCAGGTTACGGGCAATGGGGCAATAGCGATTTTCGTGAGGGTTCAATGGGCAGTGACTGCACTGGTTATAGCTCAGCGCGGCCCAGTCGGGGGGGGTAAACGTATCGGGAATGGCAATGGCACCGTGCTCTTCTAACAGAGAAATACGGATGCGTTGTTGCCACCCCGTCGGCGTGGTCAGAGTGTAGACGAAATCAGGCTGCATCGGCCCGGTCGGTCTGCTTTAGCGGTAGCCGGATCGTAAAAATGGTACCGGCGCCGAGTTGGCTTGCCACGGTCATGGTGCCGCCGTGGTGCTGAATGATGTCATGGGAGATGGACAGCCCAAGACCGGTGCCTTGGCCTATGGGCTTGGTGGTGAAGAAGGGTTCGAAGATCTGCTGTAGGAATTCATCGGCAATGCCTGGTCCATCGTCGGCAATGGTCAGAGTGCACCATTGTTCATCGCACTGGGCTGCAATAGTGATGTGACCTTTGTCTTCGATAGCCTGGGCTGCGTTGACGAACAGATTCATGAACACTTGCGACAGCTGGCTTGCCGATCCACTAATCGTAGGTAGAGAATCGGGTAGAGTGTGAGTAACCGTAATCCGATTTTTAATTTCATGTTTGGCTAGGTTCAATGCAATCGCTAGGCAGGCAGGAATATCGGTAGGACAGAACGCTTCTGGCTGGTTATGGGAGAAGTGCTTTAAGTCGCGAATAATTTTCTTGATCCGCTCAATCCCTTCCTCGGTTTCATTCAGCAGTGCAGGATAATCTTCCATCATGAAGGCCAGCTTTTTTGTGTCTATATTAAGGTTTTCTGCAGTGTTTAGAAATTTCTGGAACTGATCATTGCTGATACGCTTTTTAAGTCCCTTAATAAGACCTGCCATGGAGTTGAGGTAATCCCGGCTGCGATTCAAATTGGAAGAAATATAGGCGATAGGATTATTTATTTCGTGGGCAATACCTGCCGATATGGTTCCCAATGAGGCCATTTTTTCCGAGTGTAATAGCAGCGATTCCACCTGATCCAGTTTTTGGCTCTTGTCTTTCACCTCCTGCATTAGTTTATTGTTTTCGGTTTTGATGTTGGTGATATCGGTGCCGAAATAAATATAGCCGTCGTCTTCATCGGAAATGTAAGAAAGAGGAAATAGGAACATGTTCATCCAGTAACGGCTACCGTCTGCATGACGGTTGCATACCTCCCCGTTCCACACACCAGATAGCGCCTGCCCGCAACGCATGAGCGGTAGGGAATCATCTTCAGGATGATTGATCTTTTCGTTCTGACCGATAAGTTGTGAAAAAGAGTGACCGCTGAGAGCGAGAAACTTACCGTTGGCAAAGGTTATGGTGCCGTGGCGGTCGGTTGTCAGTACACAGTATTCGTCGATAATCCGCGCCAGTGGGCCAAGTAGAGCTTTGTTCAGTTTGTATTCGTCAGCATTTACCTCGATCAAATGCAGCTTGCGGCCGAACGGGTTATCCGTTAACGCCGAGAACTCTGTCAGTTTAGCTTCCACGTTAATTGAGGTGCGGTAGGTTTTATACAAAAAGAAAATAATGATCAGCAGGATGACCGTAGAGGACACTAAAAATAGCCCTTGAGCTTCCATGCCAAAGCCAATACTCGTTTTGTCCAGCAAGCTGTTCATGCGCCGAGCCGTTATTAGTTGTTTGAAGGGCGAAAAGTTAAGGGCCTAGCCCTCATAACCCATACTACGCAAGGCTTCTTGTTGCTCCCGAACCGTTTCTGCGAGCATTCGATTTTCCAAAAGAATGTCACGGAATTTTAAGCCTTCACGAATGTTGTCGAGGAGTTGCTCGTCATCCCAAGGTTTGGGGATAAAGCGAAATGCACCGGCCTTGTTAATGGCCGACATGACCGTTTCGATGTCGATCACCCCGGTCAGCACAATGCGAATAGTATCCGGCTGCAGCTCGCGCAGTTCCTGAAGCAGCTCCAAACCGTTCATTTCCGGCATCATATAGTCGGTGATGACCGCATCGAAAACCGTGGTGCGTGCCCGGCGCAGGGCTTCGTGGGGGCTCTGATAGGTCTCGACATCCCAGTCGGTGTAGGTATTGATGGTGCGTTTCAAGGCTTTGAGGATGTACTCCTCATCATCCACGATCATGACCTGATACATGATGAATCTCTCATTCACAGCGTGATATTACGCTGGCGTCCTGTCGGCGACTGCGTGCGCTCAGCAACATTGCGTCCTGCCCTATGTGTCGACAGGACAGGGACGGGAGTATTAGGTTTTACGATACCCCCCGCTCCGGGGGGTGACAATTAGAGCGGGTAACGATAAGGGCCCGCTCATGCGACCCGGATAGCCGTTTGTCAGGCAGGCAAGAAAATGATCAAAATCACAGCGTAAACGTGAAAAAAACCAACTAGGGAAGGGGGCGTGGCTGATCAATGTGCGGGTCTTTCCCGTGGAAATGTATACCGCTTTTTTATAACCTTATCGGCAGGGTTGGGATAAGGCTGTACCGTTGAAGATTCTGATTGTTGATGATCATCCGTTATTTGCTGATGCGTTAAGCATTACGCTCAAGAATGCCTATGCTGAGGCAATGATTACTACCTGCGAGCAGCCAAAATGGTTGCTGGATAATCGTCAATTCTTACCGTTGTATGATCTGGTAATTCTTGACCAGACGATGCCGCATCTTGATGGTCTGACCCTGTGGAGCCTGATCGGTCGCCTGGTGGGAGGGGCGAAGGTGCTGGTGTGCTCTGGCTCTGCCACGGAAGCCACCGTGCGCCGTGCGGTGCAGCTGAAGGTGAATGGTTTCGTGGACAAGAGTGAGTCCGTGGAACAGATCCTCTTTGCCATCCGGGAGATCATGGCCGGCCGCAGCTACTTTTCTGAATCCTTCCGCTTGATGGCCGGGGCTGCCCCGGAAGAAGCGCTCACCCTCACCCGTCAGCAGTTGGCCATTCTGACCATGCTCCAGGAAGGTCATGGTAACAAGGAAATCGCCCGCCAGCTGTTCGTCAGCGTGAACACCATCAAGACCCACTTGCGACTACTCTACGAAAAACTGGACGTGCCTAACCGCACCGCCTGTATCGAAAAAGCCCGCCAGATAGGCCTGCTTTAGCTTTTCTTGGAGGACATCATTTCCTCCAGTTTTGCGGTTAGCGTATCCGCTGCTACCGGTTTGAACAGCACATCAATGTCCTCCGGCAAGGACTGAATGAATTGCGGATCGGTATTGCCGGTGATGATCAGGGCGGGAATTGGCTGGCGGAACAATGCGGTTACCGCGGCGATGACCGAGCCCGCATTAGTATGCGGTCCTATCTGATCATCGGTAATGACCACTGAAGGTGGCGCGCCTCGCTTTTTCAATGCCTGCATGGCTGGCTCCAGCGAGTGGTGGGCAGTTACTGTTGCGCCCAGGTTGCCCAGCAGGCTGCTCAGGGCTTCTGTAACCCTTTTGTCATCATCTATCAATAGCACGGTCAGTGTTTCAAACAGTGGCAGCGCATTGACCACGTTGTGAGCGGGCTGTGTCTGGCTGGAGGCCGCCGCCGGTAACGTCAACGTGAAGGTGGTGCCTTCGCCCTTGCGTGACTGCATATTGAACGGAATGTCGCACAGTGCAGCCAGTCGGCTGACGATGGCGAGGCCCAGCCCTAGTCCGTTCTGGATCGAACGTTGGTCGTTGTCTATCTGCATGAATTCGTCGAACACCTCGAACTGATAGATTTCGTCAATCCCGATGCCGGTGTCTGCGATGTCCAGCAACAATTGATTGTCCTGCTGCCGGGCGGCAATACGAATATGCCCGCGCTCGGTGTATTTGAGGGCATTATTGACCAGGTTGCGGACAATGCGAGCGAGCATGACCCCATCGGCGAACACATGCTGGCCGGCTAGATTTTTGGTGACCACAGCCAGTTGCTTTGCGTTTGCCTGTGGTCGAATTTCATCAAGGATGGGCTGCAAGGTGTCCAGTAGGCTGATAATGCGTTTGCGGGGTTTTAGTCGCCTGGACTGCAAGCGCGACAGCATGAGCAAGTGCCCCAGCAGTTCATTGCAGGAGCCAATGGCGGTATCCAGCTTGTCGACGATATCGGGTTGTGGGTCGGCATTGTTTTTCAGCATGGCGGCATACAGGGTGGCCGCCTGCAGCGGTTGCCTCAGGTCGTGGCTAGCGGCGGCCAGAAACCGGGTTTTGCTTTCACTGGCCTTGCGGGCACGTTCTTTGGCCTGTTCTGCTTCAATTCGCAGGGCGATAGTGCTGATCTGTGTGCGGTGAACATAAAGACTAAACACGATCATGGAAATCAGGTTGGCCAACGGAATGATTTTGATGATCCCTGGCGCTTGCGGTACGTAAATCAGAATAAAGGCCAGCCAGGCGAGATAAACCGGTGTTATGAAACTGATAAAAATATCCGGATACACACCCATGGATACAGACGGGATCGAGGTGGCCACCGAGAGGATAACCAGACAGGTCAGCAGGGTTACCGGCGTGGCCCCTTGCAGGAAGAGATAAGGGAAACTTGACCACAGTATCGCCCAGATCACGGCAAGGTAGAGGTTTAGCCGATGCCATTTCCGGGTTTTAGGCGCTTCGTGTTCCCGATGGGCGTTGTAAAACCGGATGAGGAAAAAAGATTGTGCTGCGACACAAAGCAGCACGGTATACCAGCCGATAAAGGGCGGCTCTGTACGCAGCTTCAGAAAAAATAATGGCAGTGCCGCTGCAATAAAAAACGACAGCACCATGCGTGACCCCACCTCTTCCATGAACAGGTTGTGGCGCTCCTGAAGGATGCGTTCGCGGTTTTCCGTCACCGCACGACGAAGGGTTTCTGGCATGGCTGGCGGGTTTGTAAAATGACTGGCACCCAGTCTAGCCCGATTATTACGGCATGTAAGCGCCCTCGGGTGAAATTCACCCATCAGGGTGAAGAAGCCAAATTCCTCCCGGTGCTCTAATAAACGCCTCTCTGGGATGAGTAACCAATCGGGGTAAGCGCAATGATCAACAAGCAACTCACTCAACTGGCTGCCGCCATCGGCATGGCCACCATGATGACCGCCTGTGGCGGCGATTCTTCCAGCTCTGGCGGCGGTGGCACCACCGTGGCAGAAGGGGGCAATGGCTTTGTGGTATTTCCTGCGGCTGAAAGCGCTGGCGCGATCGCCGTTCGCAGCGCCACGCCACGGGCGGCAGCGCTGACGGAATACCTTTACAAAACGGACGGTACCTCTGCCGGGACCAGCAAGATCGTTGATGACAATAACAACGGTTTTGAAGTAGGCCGTTTCGGCGGTGGTTACATGGCGGAGCTGGACGGCACGTTCTACTATGCGGGCAAGGATAGCAGCGGTGATGTGGAGTTGTGGGCCACCGACGGCACCGGCGCGGGCACCGAGCGTGTGGCGGACATCTACGCCAACGGCAGTGCCCAGCCGCACAATATGGTACCGGCAGCAGGCAAATTGTTTATGAATGCTGTGGTGGATCAGTTTGGCCGCGAGCTGGTGGTTTTCGACCCCGTTTCTAATGACACAGTAGTGCTGTCGACAAATATTAACGGCAGCCCGACCAGCAATACGGCGCCTGAGTCGCTGACTCCAGTGGATGGCGGCCTGTTCTTCTTTGATCAGGATGCCGGCGATGTCTACTTCACCGATGGTACGGCGGCAGGAACCGCGAAGATCGCCACCAATAACGACACCATCACCGGTGGCTCTCTGACGAAATACCCGCAACTGATTGGCGATGATGATTGGCTGGGTTATAACGGCAAGCTGCTGTTTACCGGGCGTTTCAACGCCACCGATGCAGAAACCCGCCTTTACGAGCTGGATCAAGATGGCAATATCGAGGAAGTAGCCTTTGATGATGGTGGCAGCACGGTACGGCTCGATATCACCGAGAATGTGGTGGCCAGCAACGGCAAGGTGTATTTCGTTGCGGATAAGGGAACCAGCACCTCAGACCTGAATATCTTCGAGTATGACGGCAGCACGGTGACCAACCTGACCGCCAGCGAAGCCAATAAGCCTTATTACGAAGATCTGGTCGGCACGTCACTGGGTGTGTTGATGTACGTGGAGCAAGCCGGGCTAACCCCGTATCTTCTGCGCATCGATAATACCAGTGGCTCTGCAGAAATTGATCCGGCAGTGCGTAGCACGGGAGATTATTCCTTCTCTGATGTTGAAGCCTGGACCATGGTGGAGGCTAACGGTACGGTGTTCTTTGCGGCTGATACCGAGGGCGCCGGTGGCAGTGATTTCGGTAACGAACTGTGGAAAACCGATGGCACCTCCCAGGGAACGGAGCTGGTCAAGGATATCAATGATACAGCGGCGGGCGCAGACTCGGAGCCTTTCCCGCTGACGTTCACGTATCAGGTGCCGCCCACCGTGAATGGCGAGCTGGGCAGCAAGTACCTGTTCGTTGCGGATAATGGCAGTGACGGTTATGAGCCTTGGGTATCCGATGGCTCGGCAGCGGGCACGGTTATCCTGAAGGATATCAGCACCGGAGGGGGTAGCAGCGTGATCGACTGATTCAGGTTGTGAGCAATAGCAAAGCGGGCCTCTGGCCCGCTTTTTTTTGGGGAGCAGATTCTTGCTGGCAAGTGTGTTTTTTTACGGGTGATGCGTTTCGTTATTGCTATCAGGGTGTGAGGCAGACGCATCCCGTTGCCACACGGTGGCGAGAAGAGAGCCAGACAAATTATGCCAGACACTGAACAGGGCGCCCGGTAGCGCGGCCAGTGGGGTGAAATGTTTAATGGCCAATGCCACCCCCAGCCCGGAGTTCTGCATACCTACTTCAATGGCCAGGGTACGCGAGGTTTGCCGGTCCAGACGCAGTAGCCGGGCGACCCCATACCCACCCAGTAATCCCAGTCCGTTGTGCAGCGCTACCGCCACAAACACGGCCAGCCCGGCTTCCCCGATACGCCCCTGATTCAATGCCACGATAATGCCGATGACGGCCACAATGGCGGCCACGGACACCAGCGGGAAACAATCCCGTATTGGTGTGAGCTGGCGGTTGAAAAACGTATTCAAGGCGCAGCCTGCCACCACCGGGACGATGACGATTTGTACCAGCGACAGTAGCATGCCATTCACTGGCACCGGGATGCGCTCGCCCAAGTATAGCCAGGTCAGCAAGGGGGTGGCGATGATCGCTAGCAGGGTTGAAGCGAATGTGATGGCCACCGACAGCGCCACGTTGGCCCGTGCCAGATAGGCAATCACATTGGAGGCGGTGCCGCCGGGGCAGGCCCCGACCAAGATCAGGCCGACTAATAGTTCCTCGGGCAGTTGCAGTGCGATGCCAATGCCCCAGGCGATCAGTGGCATCAGGCTGTATTGCAGGGCAACGCCCAGGCCAATCACGCCGGGGCATTTCAGTACCCGCTGAAAATCCGCCCAGCTTAATGATAGCCCCATGCCGAACATAATCAGCATAAGCAGTGGCACGATGGCGTCCTTGCCGGCCACTAGCCACTGTGGCTGCCAATAGGCCAGCAGAGAAAACAGCAAGGCCCAGAGTGGGAATAGTTGGGCGAGGCGGTTGAGCATGAAGATCGCCTGTTCGTTGGGAAAGCGGCCAGTGTAAGCTGTCAGACGAAATGACGCACAGGAGTAATCTGTGAAAGCGGTGATTCAAGAAGAGGATTCAGGCTGTGGTATAGCGGCTGTGGCCGCCTTGGCAGGTGTTAGCTATGGGGAGGCGAAGCGGCGGGCAAATGCTTTGGGGATTTATGCTCAGGACCCCGGTTTGTGGTCAGACACGGGTTATGTCTGCCGGTTATTAGAGGAATACGGGTTACATGCGTCTCCGCAAGAACAGCCATTTCAGGATTGGGCGGCCCTTCCTGATCGAGCCTTGTTGGCGATCAAGTGGCACCGGGAAAACGGCACACCCTTTTGGCATTGGGTGGTGTTTGTCCGCGACGGTGGGGACGCCTATGTACTGGATTCCAAAAAAGCCCTGAAACAACACTGCCGCCGGGATTTTTGTCGCATAAAACCCAAATGGTTTATCCCCGTCCGTTCCGGGTAACCGTCATAATAACCGGTGTCATCTGGTGGGTTTCCGTTGTACTCAACGCAACGATGGGGTGGGCAATTTTTACTGTAAAAGGGGTATCGCTGGCGCGATATCAGCGATAAGTGATCACGCCACCAGCGACGCTTCTACGGCACAGAAGGGATTGATGACTAAACCGTCAAATAACGCTTGATCAGCGTCTCATCCAGTTCGCCCATGTCCCCCTCTGCTACTTTACTGCCCCGGTCGATAATGGCGAAGCGATCGGCGGTGGCGCGGGCGAAGTGAAGCTTCTGTTCTACCAGTAGCACGGTGAGCCCTTCTTGTTGGTTTAGAGTTTTGATCACCCGGCCAATCATGTCGACAATGTTGGGTTGAATACCTTCTGTGGGTTCATCCAGAATGAGCAGTGTTGGGTCCAGTGCTAGGGCGCGACCGATCGCCAGCTGTTGTTGCTGTCCGCCGGACAAGTCGCCACCGCGACGATGGCGCATTTCGTGCAGCACCGGGAAGAGTTCGTAAATACGCTCTGGAATTTTCTTGCTGCGATCCGGTCGGGCCTGTAAGCCGGTTTCCAGGTTTTCTTCCACGCTTAGCAGAGGGAAAATTTCCCGCCCCTGAGGGACATAGCCAATGCCCGCTCGGGCCCGCTCTTCGGCGGCTAGCGTAGTAAAATCGGTACCATTGAATTCAATGCTGCCACTTTTAACCGGCAATAAGCCCATAATCGTTTTCAGCAGGGTTGTTTTACCCACGCCGTTGCGGCCCATGACACACAGGCATTCGCCTTTCTTCAGGTCGAGGTCTATATCCCAGAGGGTGTGGGATTGGCCGTAGTATTGGTTAACCTTGTTCAGTTGTAACACGGTGATTCTCCGAATAGAGCAGCAAGCAAGCTATAAGCTGCAACGCGGGAAGGAGCGGTTATAGCCGGCCAGACTTCTCGCCGTGCATAGGGAAAAAGTCTAAAAAACCGGCAATCAAAAAATATTCCTGTCTCTGTCTAATGTGGCAGTGTGTAGCTGCGAATTTATTCGCCCAAATACACTTCAATCACTTTCGGATCGTTCTGTACTTGCTCCATGGTGCCTTCGGCCAGCACACTGCCCTGGTGAAGTACCGTGACGGTGCTGGCGATGGAACGAATAAACTCCATGTCATGCTCGACGACAACGACGGAATGTTTGCCGGCAAGGCTTTTCAGCAACTCTCCGGTGCGCTCGACTTCTTGGCGGGTCATGCCGGCGATGGGTTCGTCCACCAGTAGCAGCTGCGGTTTTTGCATCAGTACCATGCCGATTTCCAGCCATTGTTTCTGGCCATGAGACAGCAGCCCAGCCACCTTGTTGCGCTCGCCTAACAGCCCGACGGTGTATAGCGTTTCTTCAATCCAGTTTGTTTGCTCGCCGCTGAGCCGAGTGAAAAGAGAATGCCAGGGGCCCTTGGGGCTGTGCATGGCCAGCTCCAGGTTCTCGAAAGCGGTGTGTTCCGGGAACACGGTGGGCTTCTGGAATTTTCGGCCGATGCCGGCGGTGGCAATGTCCGTTTCACTCATGCGGGTGAGGTCCAGGGTCTGGCCGAAAAAACAGGTGCCGCTATCCGGACGGGTCTTGCCGGTGATCACATCCATCATGGTGGATTTACCGGCCCCGTTGGGGCCGATGATGCAGCGTAATTCGCCGGTTTTGATATACAGAGTCAAATCATTGATCGCTTTGAAACCATCAAAGCTGACGGTGATATCTTCCATGTAGAGAATATTTTTACTGGTACCAGAATCCAGTTGCCCTGGGAGCACTGGGCGGGTGCCTTGGCGCATGAAATCGAATACCTGATCACGGCGAAAAGTCTCGCGCAGGTTATCCAGTGCATTCATGACAGGTCTCCTTCTGCAGGTCTGGCGGAGCCGGATGGTTTGTTGTTTCGATTCAATCGCGCTTTTATTTTTTCCCAATTTTCCGATACCAAACCCACTAATCCATGGGGAAGGAATACGGTAACGGCTACAAACAGCCCCCCCAAGGCGAACAGCCAGGCTTCGGGCATGATGCCGGTGAATACGGTTTTACCGTAGTTCACCAAGATGGCGCCGATAACCGCCCCATATAGGGTGGCGCGACCGCCAACGGCCACCCATACCACCAGCTCGATGGAATTCAGTGGTGAGAACTCTCCAGGATTAATGATGCCCACCTGGGGCACATACAGCGCCCCGGCGATACCCGCGAGGATGGCGCTGAGGGTGAAAATCCACAGTTTGTAATGTTCAGTGCGGTAACCCACAAAGCGCGCTCGGGATTCTGCATCACGCACCGCCAGTACCACGCGGCCCAGTTTGCTGCCGGTGATCCAGCGGCATAGTACAAAGGCACCGGCCAGGGCTACGGCGGTGGCCATCAACAAGCCCACGCGAGTGGAATCCGATTGCAGGGAAAAGCCGAGCAAATCCTTGAAGTCGGTGAGCCCGTTGTTGCCGCCAAAACCCAACTCGTTACGGAAGAACGCCAGCATTAACGCATAGGTCAGCGCCTGGGTGATGATGGACAGGTAGACCCCTGTGACTCTAGAGCGGAACGCCAGCCAGCCGAATACGAATGCCAGCAGACCGGGCACTAGCAGAATCATCAATGCGGCAAACCAAAATTGGTCAAAACCCTGCCAATACCAGGGCAGCTCACTCCAGTTCAAAAAGACCATGAAGTCAGGGAGGTCCGGGTTGCCATAGACGCCGCGATCGCCGATCTGGCGCATCAGGTACATGCCCATGGCATAGCCTCCCAAGGCAAAGAAGGCGCCGTGGCCCAGGCTGAGAATACCGCAGTAGCCCCACACGAGATCCAGCGCCAGCGCCAGCAGCGCGTAACACAGGTATTTGCCAAGCAGCGTCACGGTGTAGGCGCTTACATGCAGGGCAGAGTCAGCTGGAAACAGCTGGTTGAGTATGGTCACCAGCAGGGTGGCACCAAACAGCACGCCCATAAAGGTTTTTGCTGCGCGGTCGCTGAAGGCGCTTTTGAATGTTGAATCTCGCATGTTATTCCTCCGCCGCCCGGCCACGTTGCGGGAACAGACCCCGCGGTTTGCGCTGTATAAACAGAATGATGAAGACCAGCACCACAATCTTGGCCAGTACCGCGCCGGCCATGGGTTCCAGTAATTTGTTGGCAATGCCGAGGCTGAAGGCCGCAGTGAGAGTGCCCCACAGATTGCCGACTCCGCCGAACACTACAACCATGAAGGAGTCGATGATGTAGCTCTGGCCCAGGTTTGGCCCCACGTTGGTTAGCTGTGCCAATGCGACGCCGGCCACTCCGGCGATGCCTGAGCCCAGCCCGAAGGTGAGAGCGTTGACCCGTTCACTGCGAATACCGAGGCTGCGGGCGGTGGCGCGATTTTGGCTGACCGCACGGACTTGCAGGCCCAGTCGGGTTTTCTTGAGCAAAGTGAGAAGGGCTAGAAAAACCGCCAAGGCAAAGAAGATAATGTACAGCCGGTTGTAGGTCAGCGAGAACACGGGGTTGATTTCCAATGCACCACTCATCCATTCCGGGGTAATTACGGTGCGGTTCAGTGGGGAGAAAATGACCCGTACTGCCTGTTGCAAAATGAGGCTGACCCCAAAGGTCGCTAGCAGGGTTTCCAGTGGTCGGCCATACAGAAAGCGAATGACAAAGCGTTCGATAAGTATGCCGACAAAGGCGGACACAAGAAAAGCAGCGGGAATGGCAATCAGCAGTGACCATTCGTGACTGGTGGGCAACAGTTGTTGCACTACATAGGTCGTGTAGGCGCCCAGCATGATCAGTTCGCCATGGGCCATGTTGATGACGCCCATCACCCCGAACGTAATGGCCAGGCCGATGGCGGCCAGTAACAATACCGAGCCCAGGCTCAGACCGAAGAACACGGTGTCGGCGGTTTGGAACCTTTCAATACGTGCTTCGATGCGGGCGATGGCTTTTTCCAGTGCCTTTTTTTCTGTTGGGTGTTGGGTTACACGCAGGCGCTCATTGAACGCATTCTTAACGTCTGGGTGCAGGTTGCCAGCGAGGGTGTCAATGGCGCTGAGTCGTGTACTCAAATCGTCACTGCGCAGGGCGGCAATATTCAGAGCGGTGTCAATTTGTACGGCAACACGAGGATCCGCTTCCTGGGCGCGGCGGCTTGCCAGCGCTGTTAGCATTTCCGGATCATCATTGCCGATCAGTTGGTTGGCGGCCCGATAGCGAACATCGCTGTCCGGGTCGTTCAGAGCAGCCAGTGCCAGCTGGTTATTGATCACGGTACGCAAGCGGTTGTTGATGATCACTGGCCGTGCAGCGCGGCTATCTACTTGGCCAATAAGCTGGGTGGTTTCTGGATCGCGTAGTTCCCATTGACCGTCTTTCTTGCTGCCTAAGACGATGCTGTTATCTTTTCGATTATGCACCAGTTCGCGATTCATCAAGGCGTTGAGTAGCGCAATAACACGGGGGTTGTCTTGGTTTGCCAGTTCACGAATAGCCGCTTCTTTTTCATCAAAGCTACGACTGGTCAACCGGTCAAGAATGTTTTGGAGGGTAGGGGTGGGTATGCCAGTGGCGCCCTCGCTGTTCTCCGTGATTGGCTGGGTTGGTGTTGTTTGTTCTTGCAGTGGCTCTTCTGCCCAGCTCACACTGACCTGCAGTGCTATTAGCAGCGCTATCAGTATTCGGCTAAATTTACGACCCATGACGGGCTCCTTACAGGGCGTCAAAATGAAAGCCAGATCAATACGTTGGAGGGCGCGCCTGTGAAAGGCGATGGCCACTGTTCTGGTGCTGGCTTCATGTGTTATGCGTAATGTTGGTCTAAGCGACGAGCACCCTGGGCGTTGCCCAGAGTGCTGTTGCGTGCAGCCTTACTCGGCAGAAGCACCGCCACAGGTGTTGGTCTTGGTGTTGTAGTTGCCGCAACGAGTCGGTGCGGTCCAGTCGGAGATCAGGTCTTTGGAGCCCGGCAGGAAATCAGACCAGGCATCACCTTGCACCAACCCTTCGGTTTCCCAGACAACGGCGAACTGACCGTCATCCTGAATTTCACCGATCAATACGGGCTTAGATAGGTGGTGGTTCTTGTTCATCACCGCTGTGCCGCCGGTCAGGTTGGGGGTCTTGATGCCGATCATGGCGTCAGCCACTTTATCGGTGTCGGTAGATTGAGCCTTTTCAACCGCCTTCACCCACATATTGAAGCCGATGTAGGTTGCTTCCATAGGGTCATTGGTCACGCGCTTGTCGTCACCGGTATAGGCGTGCCACTGGTCAATAAAAGCGTTGTTGGTATCGTTGTAGACGCTTTGGAAATAGTTCCAAGCAGCCAGATGGCCAACCAGCGGGCCGGTGTCGATGCCCGATAGCTCTTCTTCACCTACAGAGAAGGCCACCACGGGAATGTCTTCGGCGCTCACTCCTTGGTTGCCCAGCTCTTTATAGAAAGGCACATTGGCATCGCCGTTCACTGTGGAGACCACAGCGGTTTTTTTGCCTTGGCTACCGAAGGCTTTAATTTCGCTGACGATGCTCTGCCAGTCAGAATGTCCGAACGGGGTGTAGTTGATCATGATGTCCTTTTCGGACACGCCTTTGGACTTCAAGTAAGCTTCCAGAATCTTGTTAGTGGTGCGCGGATAAACGTAATCGGTCCCGGCAAGAACGAAGCGTTCAACCTCCAGATCGTTGATCAGGTAATCCACCGCAGGGATCGCCTGCTGATTGGGTGCTGCACCGGTATAGAAGACATTCTTGGACGACTCTTCACCTTCATACTGGACCGGGTAGAACAACAACCCGTTCAGCTCTTCCACTACGGGCAATACGGACTTGCGCGATACCGATGTCCAGCAGCCAAAAATAACGTCCACGTTTTCTTGGGTGATCAGCTCACGGGTTTTTTCTGCAAACAGCGGCCAGTTCGAGGCGGGGTCAACCACAACGGGCTCAAGCTTTTTGCCCATGACTCCGCCCTTTTTATTCTGTTCTTCGATCATCATCAGAACGGTGTCTTTCAGTGTGGATTCACTGATAGCCATCGTGCCGGACAGAGAGTGCAGCACCCCGACCTTGATGGTGTCGGCGGCCATAACGACACCGCTATAGGCAATGGCGCTGGAGGCGATAACCCCGGCAGCTACTTTCTTCATGGATTGTGAAAAACTCATGGTATTTCTCCTTGCTTCTCAGTCGCGTTTAAATGGGCGTTTGTATTGCCGTGAACCCTCCTTCCTACTCCTGTTGGCTCACTGGCTTGTTGTTTCCCTCTAATACGTTAACCATCACTCTTGTTGATAGAGCTTGCGGGTAACTCAGCGCGTACGCTGGCCTCGTGCAGCATGTGTACGGTGATTTTTCTGACTTCGTTACGTGATTCTTCAATGTGGGCACACAGCAGAATTTGTGCTTGCTCCACCTGGCGGTGCAGGATGGCTTCCAGCACTGCCTGGTGTTCGTTATAAGTGGCCTCCACTCGGGAGGGGCTGGTGAAATCCAGGCGCCGTATAATGCGTAGCCGCTCGGTGAGATCATGATGAATGCGTGCCATTTGATTGTTGCCGGTGCTTTCCACCAGTCGTTCGTGAAAATGTTCATCCATGCCGCTGACCACAGGGCCATCGGATAATCTTTGTGCCTTTTCTACACACCATTGGCTAACCAGATTATCCAGTTTGCTTAGTTCACCGCCGTGTTCGCATAGCTTGCGTACAGCGGCGCATTCGAGAACGGTGCGCACGTCGTATAATTCTTCGAAATATTTGAAGTCGAAGGGCTTGACCTGCCAACCGCTGCGATAGAGCACATCTACAAAGGTTTCCCGTTGTAATCGGAACAGGGCTTCGCGCACGGGGGTGCGTGATACACCCATCCGTTCGGCCACTTCGTTTTCACTGAAGCGGTCGCCGGGCATTAGCCGAAAATCAAACATGTCCTGCTTTAATTGCAGATAAATTCGTTCAGCCAGACGTTCGGTTTTTTTTCCCGCTCGCGTATTCATCTTTGATTCCTCAGGCCATCGCGGCGGTGTTGATGGCGATCACTGGATCGCGGGCGTTAATGATGGCTCCAGGCAGGCAATGCAGAACAATAACGTTGCCGCTGATGTGTGCATTGATCAGATGGCTGTGGCGGTCGCTGCTAGCGGCGTTCTGTGCCGTGAGACCGAATTCACAACGCTGTTTTGCAGCGGTTAGCGCCCCCCAGCGCCACGGCTTCATCAGTGTGTTTCCTGAGCGTTTGTCGCCACTTGCGCGATGTAGTTTCTCCAGCCGCCCAGTGCGGTAATGTCGGTGGCGTCCCCAATGGCCCAGGGTTCACAGATAAAGCCTTTCACCCAGCGACCGTCGGTGGTTTCCAGACTACCGATGCCCAGTGGGGCGGGGATTAAGCCGACAAAACTGCCGAAGTGCTTCATCGGCATTCGCCACAGCTCGATGGGAATGCAGTCACCCCCGTCTTTTTCGCTACGAATCAGCCCGGGTTTGGGCGGCACAGTGTTGGCCAGGGCGTAGAGCCGATAACAGGGCGCCGTGTGGGTGGCTTCGAGCAACACGCCGTCGCGTTCGGTGAGCTGGGTATTGAGGGGCATGCCGGAAAGGTGTGCGCCAACCACGGCGACAGTCATTACATCGTCCTCATCATCATTGGCCGCATGGGTCTGCGGCTTGGCCAGCCGCTGTCCGGTAGCGCCGGCCTGCCAGGGCTGGGCCTGCTGCCAGCGCCGGCCGAAGTCGGCCAGGGCGTGGTCCTGCCAAGCGGGGCCAATTAGGGTGACACCGCCGGGCAAGCCGTCTTCACGGAAGCCGCCGGGCAATGCCAGGGCGCACAGGTCCAAGAGGTTGACGAAATTGGTCCAGGTGCCTAGCTGGCTGTTCAGGGTGATGGGGTTGGCTTGCACGGCGGCGCGGGTGTAGATGCCGGGCGTAGTGGGGAGCAACAATGCATCAACCTGGGCCATTAGTGCTTCGGACTGCCGTTTCAATTCAGCCAGCTGGTACTGGGCCCGGAAACTGTCCGCTGCTGTCAGGGCGGCGGCGGGGGCGAGAATGTCACGAATTACTGGCAGCAAGGTGTAGGGGCTTTTTTGCAACAAGGGTTCGGTGACAATGAAACGTTCCGCCACCCAGGGGCCCTGATAGAGTAAAGCGGCGGCATCCTGCAACACCGTGGTGTCGATAGTGATCAGGTTGGCAATCTCTCTGAGCTGGTCCAGCTGTCGCTCCCACAGCTGTTGGGCTTGGCTATCCTCGAACCAGGGAAGGTCTTTGGGGATGCCGAGAGTCGGGCGTTCGGGGAGTCCGGTGGTTAGCAATCGGGGAGCTGCGCGGCTGTAAGGATCTGCGCTGTCGAACTGGCTGATGAGTCGAAAGATCTCTTGGGCATCGTCCACGTTCAGGGCAAAGATGCTGACGCAATCAAGGGTCCGGCAGGCAGGAACAACACCGTGGGTGCTAATGGCACCGCGGGTGGGCTTGAGGCCCACCGTGTTGGTGAACGCTGCAGGTACTCGGCCGGAACCGGCGGTATCGGTGCCCAGTGAAAAGGGTACCAGGCCCAGGCTCACGGCCGTGGCGGAACCTGAACTGGAGCCACCACTGAGGTAATCCGGGTTGAATGGATTGGGTACTTCGCCATAGGGGGAACGAGTGCCAACCAGACCGGTGGCAAACTGATCCAGATTGGTCTTGCCTACGACGATGGCGCCGGCGTCGCGCAGTAGTCGTACCACGGTGGCGTCTTCCGTCGGGGTGTAGGCGAATGCCGGGCAGGCTGCTGTTGTGGGCATGCCCACAACATCAATGTTGTCTTTCACGGCAAAGGGAATGCCATAGAGTGGCAGCGATGGATCCGTTAGCGCTTGCGCCTGGGCCGTCAAGGAAGCCTCATCCAGGAGATGGATCCACAGGGCGCGCTCACTATCCTGCAGAGTGGTGGCCAGTTGTTTCATGGCCTGTACCGGGGTGAGTTCACCGCTGCGGTAGGCCATCTGCCATTGTTGAAGAGTCCAGCCAATCATTCGTTAGCACACCTGGTTGTACACAAGTTGGTATTCGTATTTGTGCAAAGGGGGTGCCAGCCATGAAAAATATTTAACGCTTTGTTTTTACAGTAATTAATAAGGTTAATGTTGAGTGAAGAGAGCTATGTCCAGACACTGGGTGCGCTAATCTGATGCAGCTGCGCGGTATCGGTGCAGCCCCGCAGTGCCTTCCCTGACGGCGGCTGTGGGATGTATCAGCGATGACGATGAAAAGGACAGTAAGACTCTATTTCCCTTCTTTGGGAGGCCTTGGCATCGTTGTTGAACCGATTCAAGGGCGTACAGCCCAGACCGGTTCGAGGTGGAGGGAAAAGAATGTCACAGCGTGCGTTGGTAGTGGAAGGCGGTGCCATGCGCGGTATTTTTGCTGCCGGGGTGTTGGATGCGTTTTTGGAAAAAAAACATCAGGATTTCGATTTCGCCGTGGGCGCGTCTGCCGGCTCGACCAATCTGATCGGCTATCTGGCAGGTAATCATGGCCGCAGCCGTCAAGTGATCACCGACCATGCCTGTCGACCGGACTTTATCAACTGGTCACGTTTTATGTCGGGTGGACATTTGTGTGATGTGCACTGGTTGTGGCACCAGTCTCGCATAGACGTGCCGTTGAATTTGGAGAGACATTGGCAGGGAAATACTTCTCTGTGGGTAGTGACTACCTCGATAGAAGACGGGGCGCCGCGTTATTTTCAGACCCAGCCGAGTAATTTAGATGAGGTAATCACCGCGTCCTGTTCTATTCCTTTTGCCTACCGAGACTTTCCCAAGGTGGCCGGCCACCCCATGACCGATGGCGGGCTAGCGGATTCCATTCCGGTGCGTTGGGCTTACGAACAGGGCGCGCGGGATATCACCGTGGTGTTGTCCCGCCCTCAGGGTTTCCGCAAACGCCCTAGTGCGTTGACGCCTTTATTAAAGCCTTGGGCTCGTGATATCCCCGCCTTTTATGAAGCCATGGCGAAACGTACAGATGTCTATAATAGAGCATTGGATTTTATTGACAGCCCGCCTGATGATTGTTGCCTCAATGTTATCGCCCCACCGATGCACTTCCCGGTGAATCGGTTGACCACCAATGTGGAAAAATTGCAGCAAGGATATCAGCAGGGGCATCGTGCGGGATTACAGTCGTTGGGGGTGGAGAAAGCAGTAGTGGGGTAATGTGCAAGCGCTTCACGCTGCAACAGGTTTTGCTTTCTACGTGGCGTAATCCTGCCAGGTCGAGCTAAAAGGTTTGGGCGTGGTGTTTTGTGAGCCAGGGCACTTCAAATAGTGTAGCGCCTAGCGCTCTTTCTCTTCGCAGTGCCAAACCCAGGCATCCAGCTCAATATGCTCAATACCGCGAAAATGATTCTCCATCATAAACTCGCGGCGGTCGCTGAGCATGGCGCGATTGCCGCCGGCTTTTTTGATGGCTCTGGTGAGCTTCTTGTTCACGTGGCGATCTATTCGCGCATCGCTGAACAACATGCCCCGCATTTTGCTGCCGGACGATACCGAAACCGCGCTTTTTTCTTCGCACTCCTGAGGGGCTTCGCGCAGTAGCCGTATTTTATCCGCCTGTGCTGCGAGGCAGGAGCCGAGTAGCAGAATCATCAGACAAAAACGCATGCTGTTTCCTGTTGTTATTATTGCGCTGCCATCTTGCAGGCCTGCCGGGCTTTGGCCACGTTTTCTTGTAAGTGGGCGGGGTTAATGGTGCCAGCAATGATACTGCTAACGCCGGCGATGCCAAGGATTTGGTCCAGACTTTCCTGTACCGGGTCATCAAGGGTGTCATTGAGGTGACCGCTGGCAAAGGCCTTCTTGATTAGGATGCCTTTTTGCCGGGCGGCGGCGTGCTCGATCACGGGGGCTTCGTCTTGCTGATGCAGGTTGTAGGTGACCATGGCCATGTCCGCGTGATTCAGGCTGGCGATGCCGCCAGCCACGGTTTTCGTGGACATGCCTGTGGCGCGGATCAGGCCGGCTTTTTTCAGGTCGTTGAGAGCGTCCAGAGTGCCCTTTTCGATGATTGCCAGGTCATTGCCGTCGGAGTGAATCAGCACGCAATCCAGATAGTCCGTGTTGAGCCGTTGCAGGCTACGTTCCACCGAGAAACGCACGTGTTCCGGTGAAAAATCAAAATGGCTGTCACCACTGTTGTTATCAAATTCTTCACCGACCTTGGTGACGATGACCCAGTCTTGGCGTTGGCTCATTAACTGACCGAGCCGCTGTTCACTGTGACCGTAGGCCGGCGCTGTGTCGATTAGGTTGATGCCCAGATCCTGTGCTTGAGCGAGTAGTTCTGTTACCGCACGATCATCGGGGATGGTGAAGCTGTTGGGGTACTTCACTCCCTTATCGCGGCCGATTTTCACTGTGCCCAAGCCCAGTGCACTGACGGTTAATCCTGTGTTGCCCAGTGTGCGCATGAAGGACATGATGCTTCCTTATTGGTGTCGCTGCAGGTCCGTTGCTAGCGGTGTGATGAGGAACGGTTGCAAGTTTTCGGTTCAGTAGCGACGCTGAAATTGTGTCCATTTAATGCTTGGGCGTCGTGCCCATGCCAGGTCAGTCTCGGGTTCGGGATGAAAAGGTTATTCATCCTTCTCCTTTCTCCCTTTGCGCTTTAACGTTCAACTGACATTTGCGCAGCACCAACGACGCCTTGCTACAGTAATCATTAAAAACAGCGATGCCAGTACGGTACGCCCATGGGCGCCCGGTGAAGGGCTGGCGGTATCGTTAATGGCTCGCCGGGTTGAAGGCCTGTTTCTTCCACCAGCGCCATTACCCGGTCGCCTAGATCCGGCGCCAGGGTGAGTTTAGTGGGCCAGGCGATGATCAGGTTTTGATCCCGGCGGGCGTAGGCGTTATCCGGCTTGACCAGCGCATGTTGTTTGGGTTCGGCGCGGGTCACATCTAGGGTGGCGAATTGAGCGTTGCTAAAATCTAGCCAAGGGAAAAGGTGCGATAATTCTTCCCGACCGGCATGTAGTTGTTCTTCATCGGTACGCTCTACCCCCCGCTCTGCCAAGTCGCCGCCCAGGTACCACACCACCTTGCCGTCCGGACAATCGTGGGTGGTCACAGTGAGCACGGGTTTGTTGCTGGTGCCAACGCAGTGGGCGTAAAG
Organism: Alcanivorax sp. NBRC 101098; assembly: GCF_001010505.1. GTDB lineage: Bacteria > Pseudomonadota > Gammaproteobacteria > Pseudomonadales > Alcanivoracaceae > Alcanivorax > Alcanivorax borkumensis. The sequence goes on along the minus strand of NZ_AP014613.1, from coordinate 2,808,501 downwards.
CCGATGGCCTTGGTCGTGTTTTACCAGCACCATTTTCAATGGCCGCAGCTGGCTGTGTTCCTGTTCCAAAAGGTGGGCGCGATGAGCGCCGTCAAGCAGAGCTGGGTTACCGTTGCCGGCGGCCAGCAGGGTCAGCCGTGGCTCAATGCGCTGGCCATTAATGGTGACGGCGCGCAGGCCGTCGTTATTCCATTCTAGAGTATCGCGCTGGGTATCGAACGCCAGTAGCCGGTCTCGGACCGGGGCACTAAGGGTGTCGATCAATGATTCAGTGTCGATCACTAGGTCGTCGAGTTTATAGACGTTGCCTTTGAAAGCCTTATTGGCCAGCGCGCTGGGGAAATGGTCACGCTTGAGTTTTTCGATTCGGCCACGGAGCATCTTGCTAGCGAAAAAGTTAGTCATCCGTGAGGCCACTGATCCGCTGGACCACATGTGTTGAGTATCGCTGAGCACTTTCAGGTTGCGCAGGTCTACCGAGTCGGTGCCGGCCATGGCGGCACGCCAGCGATCCGGCATCTGGGCAATCGCTTCGGATTCGTTGGACAGGTTGCCGCTTAAGGCATACTTGAGGCCGCCGTGGATAATCCCCTGGCTCGCGAGGGTCTGGTCGCCACCAAGGCTGGCGGATTCCAGCAGTAGGCATTGGTAGCCGGCGGCGTGGAGCCGGTTTATTAGCCACAGGCCGGCAATGCCGCCACCAAAGACCACAATGTCTGGGTGGATTGTGTCGGGTTTTAGGGTCGAGTCACTCATGGCTCACCATCGTTGAACTGTGCGGCTATGCTAGCATAAGCAAGGCCGCTGGCACGCGCATCGGCGCTGACACAGACAAGATGGATCATGTGTTTTGGGCTGTGCGCGTTGCCCGTGTATTGCCTCTACATTGAGATAAGAGCCCCTATGCGAACTATTTATTCCGCCCTTTGGTATTTGCTGCTTCCCGCTCTTTTTCTGCGCTTGTGGCTGAGAGGTAGAAAAGCACCGGCTTATCGTTTGCGGTGGAAGGAGCGCATGGCGTGGGGGTACCGGTCCGGGATCTTGAAAAAAAGCCTTTGGGTGCATGCGGTGTCGGTGGGGGAAACATTGGCGGCGGCGCCGTTAATTGAGCGGTTGCTGGAAGACTACCCTGATGTGCCTTTACTGGTCACCACCACTACGCCCACTGGCTCAGAGCGGGTGCAGGCGTTGTTCGGGGGCCGGGTGACTCACGTTTATTGTCCTTGGGAATTGCCCACGGCGTTGAACCGTTTTATGCGCGCCTTTGATCCGCAACTGGTAATCGTGCTGGAAACCGAGCTGTGGCCGAATCTGTGTGCGGCGGTAAAGCGCCATGGCGCTAAACTGATGCTAATGAATGGGCGATTGTCGGAAAAAAGTTATCAGGGTTACGGCAAGTTGCCGCGGTTGATTCGCCCAATGATGGCACGCTTTGACGCGCTGGCAGTGCAGACCCAAGTGGAAGCCGAGCGTTACATGGCGCTGGGGGCTTGGCCGGAACGGGTATATCCCATTGGCAGTGTGAAATTCGATATGACACTGGATGCAGCAGTGAAAGAGGCTGCGGCGGCACTGCGCTCGTCGTTCGGTAACCGGCCGGTGTGGATCGCTGCCAGCACCCATCCCGGAGAGGACGCTCTGGTTTTGGCTGCCCATATGATATTGCGTAAACACAAGCCTGAGGCGCTGTTAATCCTGGTTCCTCGACACCCGGAACGGTTTGCTGCAGTGGCCAATCAGGTCCGTGAGGCAGGGTTGTCGGTGGCTCGGCGCAGCCAGCAGGAGTCGGCCGCCGGCGTGGATGTGTACTTGGCCGATACCATGGGTGAGCTGTTGATGTTGTTTGGCACCTGCGATGTGGCTTTTGTGGGCGGCTCTCTGGTGCCGGTAGGTGGGCATAATTTGTTGGAGCCGGCGGCTTGGCAGAAGCCGGTGCTCACCGGGCCGCATTTACATAATTTTACTGCTATTGGGCAGTTGCTTGATGATGCTGGCGGGCTCAGTGTGGTGGAGGATGCGCAATCGTTGGGAGCGACCTTGCTGGCCTTGCTGGATGACCCGGCACAATGCGCTCGGCAAGGCAAAGCTGCTGCCGGCGTGGTGGAAGCTAATCGAGGGGCGCTGGAAAAAGGGCTGCGGTTGGTTGCCATGGAGCTGAATACTGGACTTGGCCCTTCGGGTTAATGCGATCTGCTGTTTAGGTTGTGTATCTGCGCATGAATTTTTAGTGTGAAGGGCTGAACATCAACCGTCGGATTTTTCTCGCAAGTAAATATAAAAAAACCGCTGTCCGGTAACGGCTAGCGGTTTTTTTATATTTTACGATCCTGTTGACGGCAATCTCTGGCGCGGTGTTTGCCTCAGGTGGTTAGCGTCAATCGATGGACGAATTCTCCGGGACCATTTTTTCACTCTTACCGTCCAGATCCGGGTTGTAAAGGTCTAGGGGTTGTTCTGGTGCCAGCCAGTTATTCACCGCAGCGAGGTCTCCCTGCTGCAGGTCTCCGGTGGTGGATTTCAGGGTCAACGAGTTGATGATGTAGTCGTAGCGGGCATTGGCGTAATCACGTTCGGCGGCGAACAGGGCGCGCTGAGCATTGAGCACGTCGACCACATTACGGGTGCCCACTTCATAACCGGACTGGGTAGCATCCAGAGCAGAGCGAGTGGAGCGGATAGCCTGCTGGCGAGCCTTGATGCGCAGGGCGTCCGCTTCCACGGTGCGGTAAGCGCTACGGGTCTGTTGGACGATATCGCGTACGGCTTGATCGTATTGGTAATCTGCCGCATCTGCTCGCAGGTAGGCTTCTTTGCGGCGGCTGTTCAGGCCGCCCCCCTGGAACAGAGGCATGCTAACTTCAATGCCGATCTGTTTGGTTTCAGTATCGTAGAGTGAGCTGCTGCTTAAGCTGCCGGTTGACGATGAACTGTCTGGAGAGAGGTGGGAATGCTGATATTGTCCCACTAGTTGAACCTGAGGCAGCATGGTGCCCAGCTGACGTTTGGCCGTGTTTTCGGTTAGCTCGGTATTGTAGAGCGCGGCCAGCACTTGTGGATTTTGTGCTTTGGCTTTTTCAATCCAGTCGTTCATGTCCGTGGGCTGCGGGCCCTCCATGGGCAGTTCATTGCGCAGCTCTAGCAGGGTTGCCCATTTTTGGCCGGTGAGTGTTTCCAGCTGGTCACGGGCAATCTCGTATTGCTGGCGGGCGACAATCAGGTTGACCTGGGTCAGGTCGTAGGTTGCTTGCGCTTCCTCCACGTCGGTGGCCGGTACTAGGCCCACATCAAACCGCTCTTGGGTCTGTTCCAATTGGCGACCGATGGCCTTCTCTTCAGCTTTTGCCGATACCCAGTTGTCCCAGGCGCGCAGTACGCCGAAGTAGCCCTGAGCTACTCGTAGCACAAAGTCTTGGCGAGCTTGTTCGAAGTTAGCCTGCGCGATATCGGTGCTGGACTGTGCCTCTTTGTAGCCATACCAGGCATCAACACGGAACAGGGGCTGCGTTAGGGTGAACGTGCTGATTTCGCTGCCATAGTTTTGTTCGTCGGCTGCGGCGGGCGGCGCATCTTCGATTTTTTGTTCGGTGTCGTAGCGTCCGTAGCTGGCGGAGACATTCGGAAACAGGGCGGCACGGCCTTGTACCATCAGCTCTTGGTCGGCATTCCAGTTCATCCGGGCAGAGCGCCAGGTACCATCGTAACTCCAGGCGGCGTTAGCGACTTGAGTGAGATCAGCGGCCTGTACGGCGCTGGCCAGTGAGGTAAGAAGAAGAACTAGGGACGTTGCCGGACTACGCTTCATTCTGGTGCACTCTTATTGTATGTCTGGTTGGTCATTATGGTACTGGCAAGTACAGAAAATTAACACTGCCTGTTTGGGCCAGTTCCGCGGTTGTTTGGCTGCTGGGCGCTGACGTATAGTGTCGCAATTCCTGAATTTCCTTTATTTTAGCCTCTGGAGGCCGACGTGCCAGACGATCAGCGCCCCATCGCCAACGCCATTGACGAATCTTGTCAGCCTATCGCCGGTTCACGAAAAATCTATGTCACGGGGTCGCGCCCGGATATTCGTGTGCCCATGCGGGAAATCCAGCAGCATCCGACCCCTTTGGCGGACGGAAAGTTCGAGGATAACCCACCGCTGTCGGTTTATGATACCTCTGGTCCTTATACCGACCCGGATACCTATATCGACATCCGTAAAGGGCTGAACCCAATTCGGGATGCCTGGATTGCTGAGCGTGATGACACCGAACAGCTGGCCGGGTTGACCAGTGAGTATGGTCGCAAGCGAGCCAATGATGTTGCCAAGGCTGGGCTACGCTTTGAGCACACTCGCATTCCTCGTCGCGCCCGTGCGGGCAAGAATGTTACCCAGATGCACTACGCGCGCCAGGGGATCATCACCCCGGAGATGGAATATATCGCCATCCGCGAGAATCAGCGCTTGCGTGAACATCGCGAAGCGGGCCTGCCTGTGAACCAGCATCCCGGCCAGAGTTTTGGTGCGGCGATTCCGGCGGAAATTACGCCGGAATTCGTCCGTGATGAAGTGGCCCGTGGTCGAGCAGTGATTCCGGTGAATATCAACCATCCGGAAATTGAGCCGATGATTATCGGCCGCAACTTTCTCACCAAGATCAACGCCAATATCGGCAACTCGGCGGTGACGTCCTCCATCGAGGAAGAGGTGTCGAAGATGACCTGGGCCACCCGTTGGGGCGGCGACACGGTGATGGACCTGTCCACCGGTGACAACATTCACGAAACCCGCGAGTGGATTCTGCGTAACTCGCCGGTGCCCATCGGTACGGTGCCGATCTATCAGGCGTTAGAAAAGGTTAACGGCGTAGCCGAAGACCTGACGTGGGAAATTTTCCGCGACACCTTAATCGAGCAGGCGGAGCAGGGGGTGAGCTACTTCACCATTCACGCGGGTGTGCTGCTGCGTTATGTGCCGATGACCGCTAATCGCGTTACCGGTATCGTCTCTCGGGGTGGTTCGATTATGGCTAAGTGGTGCCTGGCGCACCATGAAGAAAGCTTCCTCTACACCCATTTCGAAGATATCTGCGAAATCATGAAGGCCTACGACGTGACCTTCAGCCTGGGTGATGGTTTGCGTCCGGGTTCTTTGGCAGATGCCAACGATGAAGCCCAATTCAGCGAACTGCGCACTTTGGGCGAGCTGACCAAAATTGCCTGGAAGCATGATGTGCAGGTGATGATCGAAGGGCCGGGCCATGTGCCCATGCACATGATCAAAGCCAACATGGACGAGCAGCTGAAGCACTGCGGGGAAGCGCCGTTTTACACCCTTGGCCCGCTGACCATTGATATTTCTCCGGGTTATGACCACATTTCCAGTGCCATTGGCGCGGCCATGATCGGTTGGTATGGCACTGCCATGCTGTGCTACGTGACGCCCAAGGAGCACCTAGGGCTGCCGAACCGTGAAGACGTGAAAGAAGGCATCATCGCCTACAAGATTGCAGCCCATGCGGCGGATTTGGCGAAGGGTCACCCGGGAGCCCAGTTGCGCGATAATGCGCTGTCCAAGGCCCGCTTTGAGTTCCGCTGGGAAGACCAGTTCAACCTGGGGCTGGATCCGGATCGTGCCCGCGAGTATCACGATGAGACTCTGCCAAAGCAGGCCCACAAGGTGGCGCATTTCTGTTCCATGTGCGGGCCCAAGTTCTGTTCCATGAAGATCAGCCAAGAAGTCCGCGAGATCTATGGTGACGGCACCGCCCAGGTGGCTCAGGCTGAAGCGGGCATGGAAGAAAAATCCAAGGAGTTTCGAGAGCAGGGCTCCGCGCTATATCATGAGGCCCATGAGTAATCATTCGTTAACACCGCCATTTGGCCCTCAGGACGTGGAAGTGTTGGCGCGGGAGACCCCGTTCCAAGGCTTTTTCCGGGTGGATACCCTGACCCTGCGCCACAAGCACTATAACGGGGGCTGGGGCGAGCCTGTCCGCCGGGAATTGTTTGTGCGCCCACCGGCAGCGGCCGTGTTGCCCTATGATCCGGTGCGTGGCGAGATTTTGCTGGTGGAGCAGTTTCGAGTCGGCGCGCTGGAGTGGCGAGATACCCCTTGGTGCCTGGAGTTGATCGCGGGCATTGCAGACAAGGATGGCGAGAGCGCTGCCGACCTGATTCGTCGCGAAGCGGTGGAAGAGGCGGGGCTGACCTTGGGCACCCTGGAACCGATTGCCGCTTACATGCCCAGCCCGGGTGGTACCAATGAGCGCTTGCAGTTGTTTGTGGGCCATGCGGACTTGGCTGGTGCGGGTGGTATTTTTGGTTGTCCAGACGAAGGTGAAGACATTCGTGCCGTGACAATGAGTGCTGATGACATTCCTGCGTTATTGAATGGTGGCCAGGTAGATAACGCGGCCTCGCTGATTGCCCTGCAATGGTTGCTGTTGAATCGTGCCCGGTTGGATGCGGGTTGGGGAGGTAAGTGAGCCGCCGCGATCGCTACCAGCTGGATTTCCGTGCGCTGATGACTCAGTGCGAGGAAAACTATGCGCGGCTGTTGCCCTTGATGAAAGCGTTGGGGGAGCGTGACAGCATGGCTGTGGAAGTGGGCCATGATCACCATTCCCATACTTTGCAGATGAGCGTGTTGGAGCGTTCCCCCTATACCACTACGGTGCGCCTGGAGGATCAGGAGCTGCTGGCTACGCTGCCGGCGTCCCGCCTTACCGTGCGCATGTACCATGATGCGCGCCTAGCAGAAGTTACCGAAGCTCGACCTTTTCGGCGGGTAAATGCCCGTTATGCCTACCCCAATCGGAACATGCACCAGCGGGACGAGAAAGTGCAGTGGAACCGCTTTTTGGCAGAATGGTTGCGTCACCTACACGATCATGGCCGCGACAGTGGTCAAGCTTGGCGACAACAAGTCACCGGTGGCTGATTGCTTGCATGCTTTTAGTCAATAAACAACCTTTCGTGTCACGCTATGTGGAGAATTGGTAACCAATTCCTGCTCTTGGACATGTGTCCTAGAAAAGTGCCATCATCTTGGTTATAAGTGTCAAGCAGAGCTGTTCCGCGGTGCTGGGGAGTACAGGGAGGAACAGGCAAAAGACATTATATAAATAGTTAAGGGAGCGGGGATCTTGACGCAGCAGTTGCAACCCCTTCGCGTTGTGCAGTTGTCAGACTGCCATTTGTTTGCCGATCCGGAAGGTAAGCTGCTGGGCTTAAATACCCAATTCAGCCTGGACAAGGTGCTGGAACTAATCCGCAAGGAGCAACCCAATCCGGATCTGATTCTGGCCACCGGGGACCTGTCTCAGGATGCTTCCTACGAATCCTACCAACGCTTAGATCGCACTTTGTCGGGTTTTGATGTGCCCGTTTACTGGCTGGAAGGGAATCACGATAAGCCCGCTCCCATGTTGCAGGCGCTGGGTGCCCACCGCGAAAAAATGAGCCCCTGTGTGCTTAACGTGGGTAATTGGACCATCGTCATGCTCGACTCCACCATTCCTGGTGAGGTCCCAGGTGAGTTATTCGACGGGGATCTGTCATTCCTCGATAGTGCTTTGCGTGACGCCACCGGAGACCATCTGATGGTATGTCTGCATCATCACCCGGTACCGATGGAGTGTACTTGGTTGGATGCTCAGGTGGTGGGCAGTGCCGACAAATTTTTCCAAGTCATTGATCGCCATGAGCGAGTGCGTGCCATTATCTGGGGGCATGTGCACCAAGAATATGATAAGCACCGCAACGGCGTGCGGATGATGGCGGTGCCTAGCACCTGTGTGCAGTTCAAACCCAAAAGTGAAGACTTCGCAGTGGATGATGCCAGCCCCGGTTACCGTTGGCTGGACTTGCATCCGAATGGCCAGATCGACACGGCGGTGAGCCGGGTGGAGGGCATTCCCTTCGAGGTAGATTTCACCATCAAAGGGTATTGAGTTTAACGTTGGAAGTTGAAACGTGGGGTTAGGGCAGACCATTTATCGGTCATCTCTTCGCGTTGCAGGGATAATCTGAACAACGGGCACTCAAGAGATACTCTTGAGGATCACGCTCGTGCTTTTTAACTTTGAACTTGCAACTCTTCCCCATCCCGGCACACTTCCGGATAGTGCAGTCATCAGGAAAGATTATGCCGGTCCCCGAAACGTCTCTTATTTATATCCACGGTTTCAATAGCTCACCAGCATCCCATAAAGCCGGGTTGTTGCGATCAGTGTTTGAGCAAGCGGGCTGCCCGGAACGGTTGGTCGTGCCCGCATTGCCGCCTTCGCCAGTGCTGGCCATGGCGGAATTGGATGCAGCCATTGCTGGGGCTGGCCCGGTGGCCCTAGTGGGATCGTCGTTGGGCGGCTTCTACGCCACCTGGCTGGCGGAGCACCATGGTTTGAAGGCTGCAATCGTAAATCCTGCGGTAAGGCCGTGGCGACTACTGGACAAATACACAGGTATCCAGCATAACTACCATACTGGCGAAGCCTATCAGTTCGATCCGGCTTGGCTGGAGCAGTTGCGCCGCTATGAGGTAGCAGAGCTCACCCAGCCGGAAAATCTATTGTTGCTGACCCAGAAGGGTGACGAAACCCTGGACTGGGAAGATGGCTGGGACTATTACGGCGACTGTCACCGTTATTGTGGCTTGGGTGGCAGTCACGGCTTTGATAACTTTGACGCCTTCATTCCGCTGATGCTGCGGTTTTGTGGGATTGAAATACACGCCTGATGCCCGACGCTAGGGGCGGGACATGCGGTAGAGCATGTCTCGCCTCTGGCGCACTGCGTGAGGTGCTGCTGGAAAATCTATGACCAATAACTATACGTCCGAAAATATTGAAGTGTTGTCGGGCTTGGACCCGGTGCGTAAGCGCCCGGGCATGTACACCGATACTTCGCGCCCCAACCACCTTGCCCAGGAAGTGATCGATAACTCGGTGGATGAAGCGCTGGCAGGCCACGCCAAATCGATCAAAGTCACCCTATTCAAAGATGGCGGCGTGGAAGTGGAGGATGATGGTCGCGGCATGCCCGTGGATATGCATCCGGTACAGAAAAAGCCCGGCGTGGAAGTGATTCTGTCCACCCTGCACTCCGGGGGTAAGTTCTCCAATAACAACTACCAGTTTAGTGGCGGTCTGCACGGCGTAGGTGTGTCGGTGGTTAACGCCTTGTCCACTAAGCTGGAAATTCTGGTCAAGCGCGATGGCCAACTGCACCGTATGGAATTCGGTGATGGCGAGAAACGCAGTGATCTGGAAGTAATCGATACGGTTGGTAAGCGCAATACCGGCACCATCTTGCGCTTCTGGCCAGACAGTCAGTATTTCGACTCGCCGAAAATATCGGTGAGCCGTCTCAAACATTTGCTGAGGGCTAAGGCGGTTCTCTGCCCCGGCTTGTTGGTGACGCTGGATAATCAGCAAACCGGTGAGAGCGATGCCTGGCAGTTTGATGATGGCTTGATTGAATATCTACTGGAGTCCAGTACCGGGTGGGAACGGGTTCCTGCGGAGCCGTTTAACGGTGCCATGAGCGCGGAAACAGAAGCGGTGGATTGGGCTGTCACCTGGCTACCTGAAGGCGGCGAACTGGTTCAGGAAGCCTATGTAAACCTGATCCCCACGGCCCAGGGCGGCACCCATGTAAACGGGCTGCGTTCCGGCCTGTTGGAGGCCATGCGCGAGTTCTGTGAATTTAGAAATTTGTTGCCCCGGGGAGTCAAGCTGACGCCGGAAGATATTTGGGACCGGGCGGCCTTCGTGCTTAGCGTGAAAATGCAGGACCCGCAATTCGCCGGGCAAACCAAAGAACGGTTGAGCTCCCGTCAGACCGCGGCGTTTGTTTCCGGGGTGGTAAAAGACGCCTTCTCTCTGTGGCTGAACCAACATACCGATGAGGCCGAGAAGCTGGCGGATCTGTGCATCAATAATGCCCAGAAGCGACTACGGGCCGCCAAAAAAGTCACCCGAAAAAAAGTCACCAGTGGCCCGGCTTTGCCCGGCAAACTGGCAGATTGCACCAGTGATGACCCTTCCCAGAGTGAGATTTTCCTGGTGGAAGGGGATTCGGCGGGCGGCAGTGCCAAGCAGGCCCGAGATCGGGTTTATCAGGCGATTATGCCGCTGCGAGGCAAGATCATGAATACCTGGGAAGTGGATTCCAACGAGGTCTTGGGTAGCCAGGAAATTCACGATATCGCGGTGGCGCTTGGCATCGAGCCGGGCAGTGATGATCTCAGCAGCCTGCGTTACGGCAAGGTGTGTATCCTTGCGGATGCGGACTCTGATGGTTTGCACATTGCCACGCTGATCTGCGCGCTGTTTCTGCGTCATTTCCCCGCATTGGTGAAACAGGGCCATGTATTTGTGGCGATGCCGCCGTTGTATCGCATCGATGTGGGCAAAGAAGTCTATTACGCCCTGGACAAGCAAGAGCGTGATGGCGTGCTGGATCGCATCAAGGCGGAGAAAAAACGCGGCAAGGTCAACGTAACCCGCTTTAAAGGGCTGGGTGAAATGAACCCGTTGCAATTGCGCGAAACCACCATGGCCCGCGATACCCGCCGCCTGGTGCGCTTGGATGTGTCCACCGACGACGGCACTCACCAGCTGATGGACATGCTGCTAAGCAAAAAACGGGCTTCTGATCGCAAGGTTTGGCTGGAAGAAAAAGGCAACCTGGCAGAGATATAGACGCTGACACGCGACACGCCACCGCGCTCTAAGGCTGCATGTGCTGAAAGATGTAAGCATGATGGTTGTGCTGGCTTTTAAATGGGTTCGAACTTAAAAATAGAGCAGCTGACGTGCTGCGTTGATTGCAGAAAGGCAATGCAGAAAATGTGTTGCGTGACGCTATTAGCGTGCAGGCCAGCGAGTATAGCGAGCAAAAATGGCTGACGAATTTGAAAGTTTTCCGTTAAAGGAATACACCGAAAAAGCGTATCTGGATTACTCCATGTACGTGATTCTAGATCGGGCTTTGCCCAATATTGGCGATGGTCTGAAGCCGGTGCAGCGGCGCATTGTTTACGCTATGAGCGAGCTGGGTCTTAAAAATACGGCCAAATACAAAAAATCGGCCCGTACCGTGGGTGATGTATTGGGTAAGTATCACCCCCATGGTGATTCGGCCTGTTACGAAGCCATGGTGTTGATGGCCCAGCCGTTCAGTTATCGCTATCCGCTGGTGGATGGCCAGGGTAATTGGGGCAGCGCAGACGATCCAAAATCTTTTGCTGCCATGCGTTATACCGAGTCCAAATTGGCACCGTATGCGCAAGTGCTATTGTCCGAGTTGGGGCAGGGGACAGTGGAGTGGCTGCCTAATTTTGATGGCACCATGGATGAGCCTAAGTTGTTGCCAGCTCGCTTGCCCAATGTGTTACTCAATGGCACTACGGGTATCGCGGTGGGCATGAGTACCGATATTCCACCGCATAATTTGCGCGAAGTAGCCAATGCCTGCATCCATTTGCTGAAAGATCCCGGCGCCTCGCTGGATGATTTGATGCAATACATTCAGGGCCCGGACTTCCCTACCGAAGCAGAAGTAATCACCCCAATCAACGACATCATTCGCATGTATGCACAGGGCAAAGGCTCTCTCAAGCAGCGCGCGGTGTATGAGCGTGAAGAGGGTGATATTGTGGTGACGGCGCTGCCGTATCAGGTGTCTGGCGCCAAGGTGCTGGAACAAATCGCGGACCAAATGAACAAGAAAAAGCTGCCCATGGTCAGCGATCTGCGTGATGAATCCGACCACGAAAACCCCACCCGACTGGTGATCACGCCGCGCTCTAATCGGGTGGATGTGGAACAGTTGATGAGCCACCTTTTTGCCAGCACTGACCTGGAGAAAAACTACCGGGTTAATCTGAACATGATCGGCATCGATGGCCGCCCCCAGGTGAAAAGCCTGGACATGATTCTCAACGAATGGCTGCAGTTCCGCATGGTGACGGTGCGTCGCCGGTTGCAACACCGCCTCGATAAAGTACTGGAACGTTTGCACATTTTGGAAGGCTTACTGGCAGCATTCCTTAATATCGATGAAGTGATTCACATCATCCGTACCGAGGATGCGCCAAAGCCGGTATTGATGGAGCGCTTTGGTGTCAGTGATCGCCAGGCAGAAGCAATTCTGGAATTGAAGCTGCGCCACCTGGCGAAATTGGAAGAAATGAAAATTCGCGGTGAGCAAGATGAGCTCAACGAAGAACGCGAATACTTGGAAACCACTTTGGGCTCCATGGCGAAAATGAAGAAGCTGGTTGCCAAGGAGTTGAAGGACGACGCCGAGAAATATGGTGATGACCGTCGCTCTCCTTTGGTGGAGCGTGAGGACGCCAAGGCGTTGGATGAAAGCGATCTGCTCAGTGCCGATCCGGTAACGGTAGTGCTCTCGGAAAAAGGCTGGGTGCGAGCCGCTAAAGGCCATGAAGTGGATGTGGAAGGGCTGAGTTACAAGGCTGGTGATAAGTACAAGGCCTGCGCCAAAGGTAAATCTAACCAGGCGGTGTGCTTTATCGATAGCACTGGGCGAACCTATTCTTTGCCCGCACATACTCTACCCAGTGCGCGGGGGCAGGGTGAGCCACTGTCTGGCCGAGTGAGCCCACCCTCCGGTGCCAGCTTTGTGGCAGCAGTGATGGGTAAAGACAAGGACGCGTACTTGATGAGCACCGATGCAGGTTACGGTTTCGTGGTGCGTTATGCGGATTTGTTGGCCAACAAGAAAGCCGGTAAGACGGTACTTAATGTACCTAAAGGTGCGCGGGTCTTGTCGCCACAACCGATTGCCTCAACCACAGATGATTTGATTGCCCTGGTGTCAAACGAAGGCCGGTTGTTGGTATTCCCCGTAAGCGAGTTGCCGGAAATGGTCCGCGGTAAGGGCAACAAGATGATGTCGATTCCCGGCGCCCGCGTGGCGGATCGGGTGGAGTTCGTACAGGATGTTCAAGTAGTTGGGCCGAATGACGCGTTGACCCTCTATGCGGGTAAGCGCCACCTGACCCTGAAAGCCAATGACTTGGAACACTACTATGGTGAGCGGGGGCGCCGTGGCGCGAAGCTGCCCCGTGGTTTCCAGAATGTGGACGCCATGGCCGTGGAGCGTAAGGGCTGATCGTGCGGGTGTAGACGGGATAAGGTCGGAAATGCGATCGGCCTTTTCTCGCTGTGCGCAGGGTATGCTGCTGTGGTGAGTGCTCCCTTAATGGTAAAGGTTCGCCGGGGTAATTTAGCGCGAACGCATAAAGATTAATCGTATTAACGAGGTTTTCGCGACATGCTGACGGGAATTCTTGCCATTGTTCTGTTGTTTCTCAACACAGTGATTTTAATTGGCCCGATGTTGTTGGTGGCACTTTTAAAGCTGGTGCTGCCTGGTGTTGCAACAAAGCGTGCCTGTTCAGCTACGGTCATGTGGATTGCGGAAAGCTGGGCGGAGATTTGTAAGGGGATTTTTACGCTGCTCACACCGACCCACTGGGATATTCGTGGAGCCGAAGCATTGCGCAAGGATACTTCTTACTTGGTGGTCAGCAACCATCAATCCTGGGTGGATATTCCGGCGCTAGTGCAGACCTTCAATCGCAAAACACCGTACTTTAAGTTTTTTCTGAAAAAAGAGCTGATCTGGGTGCCGTTCTTGGGGCTGGCCTTCTGGGCGTTGGATTACCCGTTCATGAAACGCTACAGCAAAGCGTTCCTGAAAAAGAACCCCGCATTGAAAGGGAAAGATTTGGAGATTACCCGGCGAGCCTGTGAGAAGTTCCAGGGTATCCCGGTGACCGTGGTGAATTTCTTGGAAGGCACCCGGTTTACCCCAGCGAAACATGCGGCACAGCAGTCCCCTTATCGTAATCTGCTCAAACCAAAGGCGGGTGGGGTAGCGTTTGTGTTGGCTGCGCTGGGCGATAACCTGGATGCGCTGCTGGATGTGACGGTGGTGTACCCGGATGGCGAGACACCGGGGTTCTGGGATTTGCTCAGTGGCAAGGTGCGAAGGGTCATTGTGGACGTGAGAACCTGCCCGTTAGAGCCGCGCCTGTGGCGTAGTGATTACCAGGAAGATCCAGTGTTTCGTGAAGAAATTCAGCAGTGGGTGAGCGAACTCTGGCAGCAAAAAGATGCGCGCATTGATGCGATTCGTCGCGAGCTCCAAGACGCTCAATAACCGCCAGCGGTGCCATCCGTAGGTGGCGTAGGTGTCAGCCCTCGGCCTGCCTTCGCGTCGGCGCTACCGCCTGATGTCGGGTTACGTCTTTGAGGTTAGCGTGCTCTTGGGTAACGCCGGCTGTCAGTCCGGTTATGCTAGGTTTCATTCGGCTTGCACGCCAAGGGCCGCTCAGGCCCCAGGCGTGGGCGGCTAACGGTTTAGAAACTCAGTGAAATGGCAAGGTAGGGCCCGCCAATATCCAGGTCGGTATCCAGATCATTCACGTCATCGAGCACAATATTCATGCGGCTGTACCCCAGCTCCAGCCCTAACAGATAATCCGAGCGCCAGCCTATCCGAGCGTTATAGTCATTCATTTTGCTGCCATCATAGGCAATGGCGTTTACTTCCCCTCCCACATACAGGCCGGATAGGGGCAGCTTCGCTCGGATGCCGCCATGGAGCATGGGGACGGTTTCATTAATGCTCAGGCTGGTTTCTTCCGTTGGGCCGTCGAGTTGAAGATCGCCGTCCATACGCCGCACGGTGAGGCCAAGGTCGACCTTAATAGCGTTGTTGAGAGGACTGAAATAAAGGGTTCCGTCTACCATTTCCAGGTCGAAATCAGTGGCTACCCGAGTATTGGCAACAAACGTTTGTCCGTTGAATTCAATGTTTCTGCTGATGATACTGCTGGCGCTATCGGATAGATCGATATAACGCAGGCGAACATTGGGCACCAGCGGTACGCTATGTTCCACGCCCAAATAAAGTACGTTTTGGTCCGCCTCATCGAAGCCTAGCTCATCTTGCATACTGATGTCCGATCCTCCAGACGCTACATGGCCTTCCAGTTCGGTGTCCCAAGTATAGCCACCCCCATAAATGGTCAGGCCGGGGGCTGCATGGGCGAAAGGGGCGGTGGTCAATAGCGCGGTTAGGAGTAAGCTGGCACGTTTCATGAAGGAGCCCTCATTATTCTGAATTTGTTCCAGTATTGCAGGTGTGGAGGGTGGCACCAAGTCCATGCGGAGTCTGCTATCATTACGAACATACCGTGTTAATTGTTTGTTAGTGCCTTAAGGTGCTGCCTGAACCGATGATGACCCTATGTTCCTTGATGAAATGCCTGGCAAATTTCGCTACCCGCAGCCGGAAGATGCTGAAGATAAAACGCTGTTGGCCGATATCCAGCGCAAGGGCTGGCACCACTTTGCCGTTTCCGGCGGTGATGGCCTGCCCGGTTATACGTTCAGCGTGGGGCACTTTCTCAATCTGAATCACCCGGAATTGATTGTGGTCGGCCTGAAAGACGCACTGGCCAGCAAATTGTTGGATAGCGCGGCGGTTCGTATTCGTGGGCTGAAAAAACCTTATCAGCCGTACCGCCTGTATAACGACATTGCCGATGGTCTTGAAGTGATGTTCTTGCCGGTGGCTTTTCCGCACTACAAGGAATATCTGGGTTTCGCTAACTGGTTCTACCAGAGCCTGCCGGCACCGTATCCGGCGTTGCAGATGGTCTGGCCAGATCCGAAAGGCGTGTTCCCTTGGCAGCCCGGTTATGATGCGCGTTTTCATCGTGCTCAGCCGTTGCTGGGTAAGGCTCCGGCCTCGCCGCTAGGCCAGCGTTAATAGTCTGTCGACGGCCCTTCCTGAGAGGGGGCATCTGTTTATGGAGAAAGAGAGAGCATCATGGCGAACTCACTGCAGAAGCAATTAATGAAAGCGGGGCTGGCGGACGAGAAAAAAGCCCGCAAGGCCAAGCAGCAGAAGCGCGAGGATGTAAACAAAGCCAAGCGCGGCGAAATCGAGATGGAAGATCCAGCAGATCGTGCCCGCCGCCTGCGCGAGGAAAAGGCCGAGGCAGATCGCCAGCGTGAGGCCCAGCGTAAGGCCGAGCGTGAAAAGAAAGAAATCGCCGCACAGATCAAGCAGATGATCGAGCAAAGTCGGCTAGAGCGAAATGGAGAGGTCGCCTTCCAGTTCGTGCAGGACAAGAAGATAAAAAAAGCCTACGTAACCGGTAACCAGCAGAAGCAATTGGAACGGGGGCAGATCGCCATTGTCGCCTTAGGTGAGAGCTTCGAGTTGGTGCCCACTGTGGTAGCGGAAAAGATTCGTCAACGGGACGAAGCTGCGGTGTTGTTGCTCAATGAGCGTGGCACTGAAACGGTGGACGAAGATGATCCCTATAAGGACTTTCCGATCCCTGACGATTTGATGTGGTAAGGCGTGCTGTACCTGCTACAAGCGACAGTCCAGGGTTCCGCAGATTCCTCCACTCACGTTTTCAACCAAGCAGGCCAGAGCCATGACCGTAACCCCTAAACTGGGCACCCGCCATTCCCTTGAAATCCTAAAGGTCATCCGCAATGGTTTGCTGCTGGATGGTGGCGAGCTGGGCGAGGTGCTGCTGCCGTCGCGGGAAGTGGAAAGCCAGTCTCTGGCTCCCGGGGACAGTGTCATGGTGACGCTGTACAGTGACGGTGAAGCTCGCCCCATGGCGAGCTTGCGGACCCCGAGAATACAGCTTGGGCAGGTGGCGTTATTGAAAGTGGTGTCCACCAGCAAGATCGGTGCGTTTGTCGATTGGGGCATGCCTAAGGATTTGCTGCTGCCGTTTGCCGAACAGAAAGGTCCAGTGCGGGAAGAAAGCTGGGTGTTGGTGATGTTGACCACGGACCGGGAAGGACGACTGATGGTCAGCGCCCAACTGGACCGTTTCCTATCAGATACCTGCCAGGCGTATCAGCAGGGTGATGAGGTGTCGTTGGTAGCGGCGCACAGCACCGATCTGGGTTACAAGGTGGTGGTGGATGATCATGCCTGGGGGATGATTGCGGCCAGCGAGTTACGCGCCCCGCTGCGTCCGGGCCAGCGGGTGACCGGCTATGTGCAGCGTTTGCGTGAGGATCAGAAACTGAGCCTTTCCCTGAATGCGCCGGGGGCGGCCAAGAGTGATGGGCTAACGGAACAGATTCTGGCGGCGCTGGAAAACGCCGGCGGCGAGTTGCCACTGGGTGACAAGAGTTCCCCGGAAGTCATTTTTCAGACCTTCCGTTGCAGCAAGAATGCCTTCAAGCAAGCCATTGGCGGCCTCTACAAGGCCCGCCGGATTGTCATTGAGAAAGAACGTATCTTCTTTCCTGAAGGCGAATAGTGGATAGCGCCCCGGCGTATTCCATCCGGGGCGCTATCCGCGTGACAATCAGAATCGATAGTCCATGTTCAGGCTGTATTTGCGAGCATCTCCGTAGTAACCCCCGTTATAAAACCCCAGGTTATTGAAGTACTTTTCGTCCGTCAGATTGCTCACGTTGGCGCCCACGGACAAGGCGGCGGTGACTTGGTAGCGGGCCATCAAATCCACCAGCGTGTAGCTTTCCTGAACGAACTTGTAGTCGGCGCTGGCCCCGGGGCGGGTTACGAACGCATAGGTTTTGTTCTGCCAAGATACTGCTGTGCCGATAGTCAGGCCGTTCAGGTCACCGCGGAAACGGTACTGGGTGGACAGACGAATCATGTCTTCCGGTGAGGTGGTGTTTAGCTCGTCGCCATCCGGGTCTTCGGTAATGCGGTAGGTGTAGCCTGCCTGTACCTGCCAGCCAGGCAGAATCTCGCCGGCTGCTTCCAGCTCAACGCCATTGGTTTCGGCGCCATCCACGGCGCGGTAGGCCTCGGCGTTGGCTGGCCCGCCGGGAATGGGCTGGCCGGTGGATTCGGCCAGGTTATCCTGATTGATACGAAACACCGCGACGGTGGTGTTTAGACGGCCCTCATTGAGCTCACTCTTCAGGCCGGCTTCGTAACTGTTGCCTTCTTCCGGGGCAAGAATTTGATTGTTGATGTCGCGCACGGTTTGCGGTTGAAAGATGCGGGTGTAGCTGGCGTACACCGAGTGGTGATCGGTTAGGTCATAGACCACCCCCAGGTAGGGAACCACTTCGCCATTTTCCTGATAGGATTCGTCGTCAATCGGGCCTCGCCCGTTAAAGCCTGTGGTTTCTTGTTTCCAGTCCACAACTTGCCCGCCGGCAATAACAGCAAGACGATCAGTGGGTTTGAAGCGGGCGGTGGCGTACAGGCTTGTTTGGCTGCTGCTCTGGTCCTCCACGGTGGTTGGCGCGGCCCAGGCCGGTTTTGGAATGTCGCCATTCCAATTAAGCAGGTCCGGTACCACGTTATTGATACTGACCGGTGACTGGCCGGTGTAATCACTCTCGGCGTCCGAATAACTGGCACCCACCACCAGTTCATGTTGGCGGCCAAACAGTGCGAAGGGCCCGTTGGCGTAGACATCGAAAGTGTCCTGGGTTTTGTCTTCTACATAGCGTCCGGCCCATAGTGTCTTGCCGCTGCCATCGCGATTAAGCTGGCCGCCACCGGCGGAGGCTAGCTGAGCGTCGTAGTTGCTCTGCTGATTATTGTAGGCAAACTTGCTGTACCAGCCGTTTTCGAAATGGTGCTCCAGGTTCAGGAAAATCGTCTGGGTATCCCGGGCCCAACGGCTCCAGTCGGTGGCCGGGTTCAGGTCGCGGTCCAGGTCAGCGATGCCGCCGTCGCTGTAGAACAGCGGGATGCCGCCCCAGGTGGAACCCCTGGGGTCATGATCCATGTAGTCCATGCCTACGGTGAGCAAGGTGTTGTCGAATAGGTCAGCTTCGACCACCCCATAGAAGATCTGTTTTTCGTTTTCGTAGTGATCCAAAAAAGAGTCGCCCTGTTCGTAGGCGCTGACGAAGCGGCCGCGAACCCGGCTATTGTTGGACAGTGATCCGCTGGCATCGAATTCTCCGCGATAACCATCCCAGCTGTTTAGCTCCACACCCACTTGGCCAGTAAAATCACGGGTAGGTTTTTTGCGTACCAGGTTCACGGTGGCAGAGGGCTCGCCAATGCCGTTGAGCAGCCCGCTGGCGCCGCGCAATACTTCGATGCGGTCGTAGATGAACGTATCGGAAAGGACGGCTTGTTTCGCCTGGCCGGCCCGCGTGGAGGGAATGCCGTCATAGAGGAAGTTGGTGATGTCAAAGCCACGGGCAGACAGTTGCAGGCGTTCTGTGTCCAGTATTTTTACGGTCACCCCCGGGGTGCGTCGCATGACATCAGCCACACTGTTGAGGTTGAAGTCGTCCATTTGCTGGCGGGTTATCACGGAAACGGATTGCGGTGTTTCACGGGGTGACAGCACCATGCGGGTCGCGGTATTGGTGGCGTTGGTGCCATATCGATCGGTGCCTTCGGTGGTCATACTGGCATCATGCTTATCCATGCCTCTGGTGCTGACATGGATATCGTCCAGTGTATGTGCCTCGCTATCGGTTATGGTGTCGGAATATGCCGCGCCGGATGCCAGCATAAGGCTGGCCAGGGTGGAAAAACGCAAATCAAACATGGTTCCCCCAGTAATGAATAGTATGCAGTAGCGATGCACGCAGGGTATGCGGACATCGGGAAGGTGATAGCTGGGGGGGGCCTGGCGAGAATCACTTAATGTAAATGATAATGGTTTACATTTTTAAATCAAAGTAGCCATGGAGCTATCTGTGAGGCCGGGACGATGATTATGCTGTAGGCGCTGTAGCGGCGGAGATAAGCGCAGAAGCCCTGCCACAAAGTGATGGCCCTCGCCTTTTTGCATGGGTAAGGTTTGCCATACTATTCCTCTCTGAATAGAGATGATTGACGATAATTAAGGAGTAACTATGAACGCTTTCCGTTTTGGCCTGATGGGGGCCTCTTTGTGTTTGGTTTTGAGTGCGCCGGCCCAGGCGTTTGACCTGAAGTCCATAACTGATTCGGCTAACAAGGCAGTGAGTGACGCCTCTGACAAGGCTTCCTCCAGCGTGAATCAGGCCAATGAAGCTGCCACCGGTGCCATGGATAGCGCCAACAGTCAGCTGGCAGTGACCGGTGAAGCCAAGGCATTAGTGGACTCTCTCTCAACCGACCTAGGCGTCACGCAGCAACAGGCGGCAGGCGGTGCCGGTGCCTTGCTGGCTATGGCCCAGAGCAACCTGTCAGATGATCAGTTCAGCGGCATCATGAACAAGGTGCCGGGTTTGGATTCGCTGCTGGGTAGTGGTGGTGGCGTGGCGTCTTCCATGCTGGGTAATATTTCGTCCCTGCAGGGCGTATCCACAGCCTTTAGCGCCCTAGGTCTGAGCCCGGAAATGATCTCCCAGTTCGCACCGAAAATTCTCGGCTTTCTGGATGGGGAAGGCGTTGGCGCCACTGCCTTGAACAGCCTGAAAGGTGTGTGGGGTGTGGCAGGTTAAGGTGTGATTGAGCGGCGCCTTATGCCGTATTGACGGGCTGTTGGCAGGCAGGGTGGGGACTTTCGCCTTGTCTGCGTTGTTGAGTAATTCATGGATTCATTGTCACAGGCCGTGTTGGGCGCCTCTGTGGGCGGCGCCGTTCTTTCCCGGCCTCTGGGTCGCTGGGCTTTACTCGGTGGTGCACTGCTGGGGACCTTGCCCGATCTGGATGTGTTGATTGACTACGGCGATGCGGTGGTTAATTTCACTGAACATCGCGGCTTCAGTCATTCCCTGTTGGTGTTGCTGCCCGTCTCTTTTTTACTGGCCGTTTGCCTCGCTCGCTGGCAGACGCGGATTTCCCTATGGCGTTGGTGGTTATTCACCGGCTTGTGCCTGATAACCCATCCGTTGCTGGATACATTCACTACCTATGGCACGCAACTATTCTGGCCCCTAGGTGACCCGGTGGCCATTAGTAGTGTCTTCATTATCGATCCGTTTTATACCTTGCCGCTGCTGATTGGCGTGCTGTGGACGATAGCAAAACCGTCGTCGTCACGGGTGCTGATCGGCGGCTTGGTGCTGTCCTCGTTGTATCTGGTCTGGAGCCTGGTTGCCCAGTATGCGATGACCCAGCGAGTCATGCCGGCCCTGGCTGAACGCGGACTTTCAGAGGCGCCACGATTAGTGCAGCCAATGCCGTTCTCCACTTTGCTGTGGCGGATCACCGTGCTGGGTGAGCAACAGAGGCTAGAAATTCTCACCGGCCTTCTCGATCAGGATGTGCCGTTGCAGGTGGAATCATTTCCCCGCGATGCGTCACGGTTGGCAGCGATTGAGGCGCTTCCCGCGGGGCAAGCTCTATTGCACTTTACCCGAGGTTTTGTGGCGGTAGAGGTGCATGGTGATGAGCTGCTGGCCACGGATATTCGTCTTGGGCTACCTGGGCTGCATCCATTCCAGTTTGTTTTGGCTACCCGCCAAGGGGCAGAGTGGCAGCCCTTAATGGCCACCCGCCGGGTACTTCGACCGATGACACATCCGCAGGCCTGGCCGGCACTGTTGTCTCGCACCCTGTCGCGTCCGCCGGGGTTGTGTTTGTCTACCTTGTCAGCGGCGGTGGATGGTCGCGGTTGCCGTTAATCCCACAGTAAAGGCGCTCATGGATGCGGCTGTAACGGTTTCTTTCGTCGCTGGTGATGGTGGCAGAGCCATTCAACCCGGGCATTATCGGGGTTAGTCCCAGCCAGCAAGAACCAGTTTCCCCACTGTGTTGCCAGACTCCAGCCGCCGGTGGGCTTCTTTCAGGTTGGCGGCATTAATGGTGCCCAGGCCTTCGCTGACGGTGGTCTGGACTGTGCCTTGATCCACTAGTTCGCTGAGCCGGGAAAGGATGTCGCCTTGATGCTGCATGTCGGTAGCGAACATGGCGCGGGTGAACATGAATTCCCAGCTGAAGCGCGCACTCTTGGCCTTAAGGGGGTTCAGGTCGAGAGGCGCACGGGCGTCGACGATAGCGCAGATGCCTCCCAGCGGTGCGACGGCTTGGCAGGCAGTGGCCCAATAGTCGTCCAGATTTTGGGTAATGAAGATGCCGTCAATCTGCGGGTAACCAATGGCGTCCAGCTGCGCTAGTAATGGCTTGCGGTAGTCCACAATATGATGAGCGCCGAGGCTTTGACACCAGTTGGCAGAGGTTTCGCGACCCGCAGTGGTGATCACCTTAAGACCAAAATAGTGGGCGGCTAGCTGGATAGCGATGGACCCCACTCCTCCTGCGCCACCGATCACCAGCACACTTTTCCCCTCACACTCTCCGGCTCGAAAACCGAGCTGATCTTCCAGGGCCTCCCAGGCGGTTAGTGTGGTGAGGGGGAGTGCAGCCGCTTCTTGCATGCCCAGGCTATTCGGTTTTTTTGCCACTAGCCGTTCATCAACACACTGGTACTGGGCATTGCTGCCCTGGCGTTGCACGGCGCCGGCATACCAGACCCGGTCGCCGACGTTGAAGTTTTCCACTTCCTCGCCCACCGCTTCCACCACGCCGGCAGCATCAAACCCCAGTACCCGGTAATCGGGCTGCTCCAGGGGGCGTTGGCGAAGCTTGGTATCAATGGGGTTGACCGAGATAGCGTGTACGGCCACCAGTAGGTCCCGGGGGGCGGGCGAGGGAAGGTCCAGCTGGATGTCCTCCAGGGCGTGTACATCTTCTATGGCTCTGGGCCGATTGAATCCAATGGCTTTCATTCTGGCTCCCTCGTGGATCGCTAACGTATTCTTTCAAATGCTGTTCACAATGATTAAGCATACTTGGCTGCGCAGACTATGCCACAGTATGGATTGATCGTCTGGTAGCAGGCCATTCCTGCGCTTCGGGATAGTGAAAGGGAGAGCACAATGAAGTTTGCAGAATACCGCCAGTTTGATGCCATCGGGCTTGCCGAGCTGGTGGCGCGGGGGGAGGTCACGGCAATGGAATTGCTGGAGCTGGCGATTGCCCGTGCCGATGCGGTGAACCCGCAATTAAATGGTTTGATTATTCCATTGTATGACATGGCCCGAAAACGCGCCGCGGGGCCATTGAGCGGACCGTTGGCGGGTGTGCCCATGCTGGTAAAAGATCTTTTTCAGGAAATCGGCGGTGCGCCCAACTATCAGGGCAATAAAGCGCGCAAGGCTCGTGATGTCCATGCGCAAAGAGATTCTACCCTGGTGGCACGCTGGAAACAGGGCGGGCTGGTACCATTCGGCCGCACCAATACCCCGGAGTTTGGCGCCAAGGGCGTTACCGAGCCGGATTCGTTCGGGCCGGCGCGTAATCCCTGGAACGTAGATCACACTCCCGGTGGTTCGTCCGGGGGCTCGGCGGCTATGGTGGCTGCAGGTGTGGTACCGGTGGCCGGCGCTAATGATGGTGGCGGTAGTATCCGGATTCCCGCTGCCTGTTGTGGTCTGTTCGGGCTCAAGCCGGGCCGTGGGCGCACCCCCTGGGGGCCCGAATTCACTGAGGCCATGCATGGAATAGCGGTAAACCACGCGCTGACCCGCAGCGTGCGTGACAGTGCGTTGCTGTTGGATATTACCCAGGGTGACGAGCGCGGTAGTCTGTTTCAGATTGCTCCGCCGGAGCAAGCTTACGCCCTGTCTGCGGCTAGCCGCCCCGGCAAGCTGCGTATCGGTTTTTCTACTCGCTCGCCGCTAGGCACCGATGTGGATTCGGAGGCGATCCGGGCGGTGGAGAAAACCGTGGCGTTGTTACGGGACTTGGGCCACGAAGTGGAAGAGGCTGAGCCACAGATGGACGCCAAACAGATGTGCATGGATTGGCTATCGGTTTGGTTTGGCCAGTGTGCTGCCGAGGTGGATGAGGTGAAAACTATGACCGGTTGCGGTGATGAGGGCTTTGAGCTGGATACCTTGGCCATTGCCGCTTTTGGCCGTGCTACCCCGGCCCATGAATATGTGAAGTGCCAGACCCGTTGGCAGTTATACATGATCGCCATGGATACCTTCTTGGAGCAGTACGATTTCTGGTTGACCCCTACTCTGGCGTCCCCCCCTGTCGGTATCGGCGCTATGGCGACACCGCCGTGGCAGCAGACCGCTCTGAAGGTGTTGCTCAAGGTCGGCGGGGAAAAGCTGTTAATGAAGACCGGCATGATTGAGCAGGTGGCCATAGAGAACTTCAAATACATGCCGTTCACCCAGTTTGCCAATGTCATTGGTGTGCCTGCCATGTCGGTGCCACTGCACTGGTGTGATTCTTCTTCAGGAAACGTGGGCCTGCCGCTGGGTTCCCAGTTTGTTGGTGGCCATGGGGATGAAGGCAAGCTGCTGGCGCTGGCGGCGCAACTGGAAGAGGCGGCTCCGTGGTTCAATAAGGTGCCGATGTAATGCCCTGTCGGAACGTATCGCAAGAGATGGTTCGCAAGGTTCCCGAATGTTGCTCTCCTCGTTGGTCAACAATCAGAGGAAAGCTTACAAACATCACGAAATAAATATTGTTCGCATTTGATAATGGTTATTGTTTAGGGAATACTCTCCCCCGTTTTGATTGATATGGCAATACGGGGGTAGAGGATGAAGCGGTCTTTGGGAATGCCAATTCTGGTAGGTGTTGTGGCTAACGGCTTAGCTATGCCGGCGGTTGCGCAAGAGAATACGGTCCATGAACTGGGTGCGGTCACGGTAGTTTCTGCCGCTGGTTTCGAGCAGAAAATTACCGATGCCCCAGCCAGTATTTCGGTAATTAGCCAACAGGAACTGCATAGCCGGCCTTTCACCTCCGTGGTGGATGCGGTGCGTGAGCTGGAAGGGGTCGACGTGGGGGAAACCCGTGACAAGACGGGCCAGTCCACTATCTCCATGCGCGGCATGGGGGCGGACTATACGCTAATCCTCATTGATGGCCGCCGGCAAAATAACCACGGTGATATCTACCCCAACAATTTTGGCGGCAACCAGTTTAATCATATGCCGCCGCTAGAAGCCATTGAGCGCATCGAAGTTATCCGTGGGCCGTCGTCCACTCTTTATGGTGCGGATGCCATTGGTGGGGTGATTAATATCATCACCAAAAAAGAGTATGAAAAATGGGGCGGCAGCATCAACGTGAGTCGCACTATTCAGGAATATGACCAGTACGGTGATGCGACCTCAACGGATTTCTCCGTGTCTGGCCCGTTGGGCGATCAGTTTGGCCTGGCGTTGCGAGGCAGTCTCTACGACCAGGATGCATCTAGCCCGGAATACGATCCGGTGACCGATCCTAGTGGGGTACTTCAGGAGCGAGAACTGGGTTTCGGCAGTGGTGGTCGTACTGTAGACAATGAGGACACGGCTCTGGGTTTCACTTTGAGATGGACCCCCACGGATAATCAGCGTATCTCGCTCGATTATGATGATTCCGTGCAAACCTACGACAACTCAGAGAGCCAGTTGGGTACCCATGATAGCGCTGACCGCCTACCTCGGGCGGGCTATGCACAAGACCAGGAATTCACCCGTGAGCAAATAGCGCTGACTCACGAGGGCGAGTGGGGCTTTGGTTTGAGCAATGTTTCGTTGACCTATTTGTCCACCAATAATGAAGGGCGCACCTTGCCACTAACCGCGGATGAGCGTCAGCAATATGACGATATCGTTGCGACCAATGCGGATTGTGTTGCGGATGCCGGCAGTGACGCCTGCCTTGCCGTGCTAGGCTCCACTTTCTTACCACGCCCGGAGCGGACTTTGGAAAGCAGCGAGCTGCGCCTGGACGGTAAGCTGGACCTGCCCATCAATGATCAGCACTTTGTGGTGGTAGGTACCCAGATTCTTCGCGGTGAGTTGGAAGATGGCGTGTTCGGCCTAGAGAGTGGTGACGCGGGCAAGGTGTTTGAGAATAATTTCTGGGCGCTGTATGCCGAAGATAACTGGACGCCGGTGGAGCCGTTTACGCTGACAGCGGGTGTGCGTTACGACAACCATGAAACCTTTGGCGATCAGATTAGCCCGCGCCTCTATGGTGTTTATACGCTTTCACCAAGCTGGACAGTGAAAGGCGGTGTCAGCACGGGCTATAAGACCCCCAAAACCACTGACTTATACGACGGCATTACCGGCTTTGGCGGGCAGGGCACACGCCCCTGGGTGGGCAACCCGGATTTGGAGCCGGAAACCAGCGTCAATTCTGAAATCGCTCTTTATTGGGAAAGTCCGAACCGACATAGCGCTAACCTGACGGTGTTCCATAACGACTTTAAAGACAAGATTGTTCGCCAAGACAGCGCGTTGTGTTCAGCCACTGGTGGACAAACGCCCTGTGTGGACCTAGGGGACTATGACACGGTGGGCGGTATTGTTACCCAGCCAATGAATGTGGATGAAGCGGTGATTCAAGGTGTGGAAGTGGCAGGGCGCTACCAGATCTCTCCGCGTTGGTCGCTACGTGCCAATTACACCTATATCGACAGTGAACAGAAAAGCGGGGAAGAGAAAGGCTACCCCCTCACCGGTACAGCACGGCATATGTTTAACGGCACACTGGATTGGCAAACCACCCAGGCGTTTGCCATGTTTCTGACGGTAGAAGGGCGCCAAGATCGCTTCCGGGGCTTTGGCAGTACAGATGCCAGCGGTGGTGAATACTGGAAGGACTATGAGATTTATCACCTTGGTGC
The DNA here is from genome assembly GCF_001010505.1 of Alcanivorax sp. NBRC 101098. GTDB lineage: Bacteria > Pseudomonadota > Gammaproteobacteria > Pseudomonadales > Alcanivoracaceae > Alcanivorax > Alcanivorax borkumensis. Next base: position 2,781,914 of record NZ_AP014613.1, on the reverse strand, counting down.
CCGTTTGGCGCTCAACAAATCTGTTACCTTGCATGCCCGGATTAACAACCTGCTGGATGAAGACTTTACTTCCTATGATGTGGGCTTCGTGGATGACGGTAGCGGTGGCTATGATGTGGAGTACTACGATGACTACAACAATAAGGATGCCCGTCGTAACTTCTGGGTGGGTCTGCAAGCGACCTTCTAAGTGATGTTCCGAAAACTGGGCTGCACTCAAGTGTCGTCGTGAGATTGAAAATAAAACGGCATGGTGAAGGAATTCGCCATGCCGTTTTACTATTGCGCGACAGCCTCTCTCTTGGAAGCTGGAGACTAATACTCCCGTTACAAAACGGCAGCTGCCTGGGCTGCCGGAGAGCGTGCCAGATAATCTAGGGCCTGTTGAGTATCGCCTTCATTGATTGGGTGAAACCGCGGCGATACCCAACGCAGGGTGGCGTTGAATAAGAAACTAAAGGTGGGCACGTTTTGTGTTTTCTGGCCGACTTGCTGCAGTTGAATGAGGAGCTGAGGAAGCAGCTTGCGAGCTAACTTACGGGTTTCTTTATCTGGGTCTTGACCTGCCAGGCTCCTGCCGCCTTCCGCAATGAAATAAATGAACAAGGGGAATACCAGTGCCATTAATGCCTGGCGGCTGACGTAAAAGCCTAGTTGAGTCTTGCACAGATGTTCAAACAGGTCGTAGGCAACAGTGCGGTGCTCTACTTCTTCGGCCAAGTGCCACTTGAATAGGTCGACCATGGTGGCGTCGCCGTTTTGTTCCCAGCTTTCGTTATCCATGGCCCATTGGCCAAGCACACCAGTGAAGTGCTCGATGGCGGCGATGATGCCAACACGCAATACCAGCCAGTTTTTTTTCAGGGGCTTGCGCTGTAGCAGTGTTAAACCGAAGGGCGCATCTGCCAAAGCCGTTCCAAACAACCATTCCACTTTATTCAGGAAGGGCGCCACACGTAAGCCATGACGCTCAAGATACATCTGCGCTTTGCTGTGGGCACGCGAGTGCACGGCTTCCTGACGAATAAAGCCTTCTACATCTGCTCGAAGTTGATCGTCTTTAATTAAAGGAAGCGCCTGGTTATAAACTCGGCAGAACCACAGCTCACCTTCCGGTAGTAACAAGTGAATACCGTTGATGATATGGGTAGAGAACGGGTCATCGCGCAGCCAATGCAGCGGTGTATCGTCAAAATCGAATTGCACCCGCCGAGCTTTAATTTGATGGCGAACAGCGTTGTTCATGATGTCCGGTCTCCGTGAGAGTGTATAACTGTGTACCGACATAATTACCGTGGGTAGGCACGACCAATTGTACCGGCCAGCCTGCTTCGTGTTTTTTGGATTGATTCGCTTGTGCCCAGCGTTAGCTCGATACAGCTGCATTCCCCATTTTCCGTCATCGCCGATAGTGTAGGCATTCTAAGCGCCTTGGCTGTGAACGGTGGTGGTCATATGGGCTCCCAAAACAGGACGGGGCCGTATCTAGACGACGTCAAGTTGGGAATGTATCCGTGGCCAGTGTAACGGTCAATATGCGCCTTATGACACAAGAATGAATGCTTGGCGGGGAAAGACGCTGGAAGGTGGGCTGGTGCGAAATGAAGGGGTGAGAAAATAGAAACGGCGACCCGTAGGCCGCCGTTAGTAAGGTTGGAGCAGTGGATCAGGGATTAATTACTGATCGTTGCGTTTGGGGCGCTGTCAGGCGCACCTTTTACAGAATGAACCTTGTTTATCTTTACGATGCTACGGCCATCGTCATGGTCCACTTCGCCGGTAAAGGAAAGTCGGGTGCCGGCTTTCAGCGGACGTTCTGCAGTGAGATCTTCATCTAACTCGATCTCGACTTGGCCTTTGATGTCGCGCAGCAAATAACGCTCATCACCGAGTGCCTGAACTACTTCACCTTCCATGCGCACCTCAGTACCTTCCTTGATGCCCTGAGTGATCGCTGCGCTGTCAGTGGTAATGGTCTCGCCAGCGGTAACGGTGGCGGTAGCACCCAATAGTATTGATGCAAGAATCAATTTCTTCATGAATCATCCTCCTTGGTAGATGTCTCACTAAGTTAGTGGCGGATAAGGGGGGATCGTTCCCGGTGTTTGTAAAAGTTCAGTTAAAGCATGCTATGGGTGGGGGGGGGATAAGCTGTCACACAGGGGTGGGGGAGGATCATAAGGAGGCAGCACGCCGTGGACGGTCTTGCCCTTCAGCTGTTCTTGTTCACTTTGCAGTATGGAGACCGGCCTGGCCATCAGGCCCCGTTGGCTTGGGGAAGCGGGGGCCACCAGTCGCTAACGGCGCCGTTTTCCCATACCGCCAAGTCTCCGAATTGCAGCAATACAAATTCGCTTTGTGTGGGGCGGAGGAATAATTGATCGTCGACCTGTAGTGCGGTGTCTTTGCTGGCGTTGTACATCATCTGGTTACTGCTGGCGCCATATAGCGGGTTGGCCTGGATGCCAGGCGGAGAGATCGGCTCGGCTTTCCAGTAACCCCCGTAAATAAAATAGCTTTGCCGGCGATTGGTGTCCCAGCTTTGCCAGAGTTCGCCCAGTGGTAGTGGGCCGGGCAGGGCGAGGCCATTCAGTTGCTTGATCACCGGGGCGGCAATAAAGGCCGCGGGTTGGAAGCGTTGCAGTAGTGGCAGATCGAAGTCGCTGGCTTTGACTAGGCAGGAGCCGGCACTGAGTTCGTTGACCACGGTGCTGTCGTCATAGAGCGCTAGCGTTGGGCTGCCGGCACCGTTAAAGCACAGGTCTTGTTTTCGATAGGCCGGATTCAGTTGGTACAACCTGTGGATATACTGCTGGTAGAGGGCCTCCGTTTCCCGGTGGCCTTCTTCTGCGCTCTGTACAAAACCGGGTAGTCTACCCACGTGAGCGTCGTAGCCCATGAAGCCACTAAAGCGTAGCTGTTCGGGGTGGGCCTCAATCAGCGCGATCATGACGTCCAGTTGCTGGGGGTCGGTAAGCCCGCCCCGGTGCAGGCCCACATCGATTTCAATGTTGATGTTGAGACGTCGTTGCTGCTCGCGGGCAAGGCTCAGGTATTGCTCTAGACGAGTGGAGGAATCAATCAGCCACTGCAGTTGTTGGTCCGGTTTGAACGGGCTGGGATGGCTCTGTTCATTGTGGCTCAACTCAGAATAGAAACGTCGTGCTGCCCGAATCGGCATGGGTTTACCCAGTAGCATGTCACAGTCGGGTTCGGCATCGGCCAGAGCGTTCATAAAAGGTTGATGGAATACCATTATCCGCCGGCTGCCGGTGTGGGTCATTACTTCCTGAATAAGGGGGACGCTGGGTAGGGATTTGGCCACGATGCGAAGCTGGCAGTGGCGGGGCATCATGCTCATCAGTGTCTTGCAGTTGGCGGCCAGTCGTTGGCGATCGATGAGCATCAAGGGGCGGCCCGGTCCGGCGCGACGCAGGTAGTCGTTGATGGTTTGAAAGTAATCGCCGTGGGGTTGGCCCTGATTGCTCGGCCTTAGCAGCCAGCCACTGGCGGCCAGGGTGGCCATCGCGATTAGAAGTCCACGGCGTTTCATAAACGCCCCCTTTTGCTATCAATGAAGACGGTGCAGGCAAACCTCGCACTACGTAAACAGCGTCTTGAGATGGTCATTCAGCATGCGTCCTTGTGGGTCCAGCTCACGACGTACCGCTTGAAAGCGCTCAAAAGCGGGGTACAACTCCGTCAATTCTTCGCGTTCCAGGCTGTGAATTTTGCCCCAGTGGGGGCGTCCGGCGTAGCGGCGCAGAATAGGTTCAACCACACCGAAGAGGGGCTGATAGTCCTGTTCGTAGTATTGGTGTATAGACAGGCTGGCGCTGGGTTGCTGATAGAACATGGATAGCAGGTTGTTGTCGGCGGCCACATAGCGAAATTCAATGGGAAAGAAAACATTGATGTCATGCTGACGAATGGCGTCGCACACTTCTTCCAGGCAAGCCATGCCGTCTTCAGCAGGCACGCTGTATTCCATCTCGTTGAAACGTAAGGTGCGATGGTTGGCAAACACCTTGTGCGACGGCCCGGTGAAGGTGGCTTCTTCGACAAATTTCGTGGCGAGCGTTTGCAGGGTTGGGGTCAGCCAGCCGGCATGCATGGCCAGTTTGCAGGCCATTTCCAGGATGTCATTTTCATTCTGGCGTGGCGGGCCATTCTTCGGGTCGTCGGTGATTTCCAATGTTTTGACGATGGCCTGCTTGCCGAGCGGGAAGGGGAAAATTTCAATATGGCGGTAGTTGTCTTTCTCCTTCTGCACATAATCCATGGCGTCACGAAGGGGCAGAGTCCAGGTTCGCTCCTTGAGTCGATAGGTTGGCTGATGGCGCAAAGTGATGTCTGAGACAATACCCAGTGCGCCGACGTTACAGCAGGCGGCAAGGAAGTGATCCCCGCCATCGGCGTTTAATTCCAGTAGTTCGCCACTGGGCAGCATCAGGCGAATAGCATCCACTTGCCCGGATATGCTGGTAAGGCCGGTACCGGTTCCGTGAGTGCTGGTGGCAATGGCCCCAGCAAGGGACTGCAAATTAATGTCCGGTTCATTGCTGAAACTGTAGCCCAGGCTATGGGCCTGGGCGCTGGCTATGGCCAGCCGGGTGCCGCCGCCCCAGGTAAACAGGTCTTCATTTTGGTGGCGTAGTCCCCCCATGGCTTCAAGCGAAATCATGGTGTCGTTAGAGGGGGCCACCGCACTGAATGAGTGGCTGCCACCAAAGGCGCGCAGGGTACCGGTGCCAGACGTAACCGCATCGCGAAGTTCGTCCTGGTTACGGGGGAACAGTAACTGGCTGGGCTTGGCTTGCTGATTCCCTGACCAATTTTGCCAGGTGGCGGCTTTGCTCGTGTCGGCGAGCAGTTGGCTAGGGCTCATTGAGCCTAGAGCGCCAGTGGCGGCCAGGGATTTCAAAAAAGCACGGCGGTTCAGTGACGAAAAAACAGGCATGGGCGACCTTGTTGTATTTTTCGTACGATCGTACCACGATGGAATTTGGGCGCCACCCTGCTCTGTGAGCCGGCGCCCATTCTAGGATTATTCCGGGGTGTCGATGCCCAGTGAGGACCACATTTCATCCACCCGGGTTTTTACAGCGGGATCCATGGCGATGGCGCGGCCCCACTCGCGGGTGGTTTCGCCTGCCCACTTGTTCGTGGCATCCATTCCCATTTTGGAACCAAGGCCGGCCACCGGAGAGGCGAAATCCAGATAATCAATGGGCGTGTTTTCGATCATCACGGTATCGCGGGCCGGGTCCATGCGGGTGGTCATGGCCCAGATCACATCTTTCCAGTCACGGGCATTCACGTCGTCATCGCAGACGATCACGAACTTGGTGTACATGAACTGGCGCAGGAATGACCAAACGCCCATCATCACGCGCTTGGCGTGGCCGGGGTACTGCTTCTTCATGGTGACCACGGCCATGCGGTAGGAGCAGCCTTCCGGCGGCAGGTAAAAGTCGACGATCTCGGGAAACTGCTTTTTCAGGATGGGCACGAAGATTTCATTCATGGCCACGCCGAGTACCGCGGGTTCATCCGGCGGCCGGCCCGTATAGGTGCTGTGATAAATCGGGTTGCGACGGTGAGTGATGCGCTCCACGGTGAATACTGGGAAACGCTCCACTTCATTGTAATAGCCGGTGTGGTCGCCGAAGGGGCCTTCGTCAGCCATGTCACCTGGATAAAGAAAGCCTTCCAAAACGAATTCGGCGCTGGCGGGCACTTGCAGGTCATTGCCGATACATTTCACCAGCTCGGTCTTGGAGCCGCGCAGCAAACCGGCAAAGGCGTATTCGCTGAGGGTATCCGGCACTGGGGTGACAGCGCCCAGAATCGTGGCCGGGTCGGCGCCCAGTGCCACGCTCACCGGGAACGGTTCGCCAGGATGTTGCTGTTGCCATTCTTGGAAATCCAGTGCTCCGCCCCGGTGGCTCAGCCAGCGCATGATCAGCTTGTTGCGGCCGATCAGTTGTTGGCGGTAAATCCCCAGATTCTGACGTTCCTTGTTAGGGCCGCGGGTGATGACTAGCGGCCAGGTCACCAGGGGGCCGGCATCATCAGGCCAGCAGGTCTGGATGGGCAGTTTGTACAGGTCCACCTCGTCGCCTTCCAGCACCTTTTCCTGGCAGGGGCCGGAGCTGGACACCTTGGGGCTCATGCTCAGGACCTTGCGAAATACCGGCAGTTTTTCCCAGGCATCACGGAAACCCTTGGGCGGCTCCGGCTCCTTGAGAAACGCCAGCAGCTCACCCAGCTCGCGAAGCTCTGCCACCGAGTCACGGCCCATGCCCAGTGCCACCCGCCGTTCAGTGCCGAACAGGTTGCCCAGCACCGGAGTGCCAAACCCCACCGGGTTTTCGAACAGCAAGGCTGGCCCGCCGGCTCGCAGAGTACGGTCGCAAATTTCCGTCATTTCCAGTTTAGGATCCACCGGCACAGTGATGCGCTTAAGCTCGCCGAGCTGTTCCAGTTGGCTAATGAAGTCTCGAAGATCGCGGTATTTCATGGCCTTCCTTTTGATCCGGTAACCGAGCGGGTTGTGCGGCGAGTATAACAGTAAGGACGGCAAACGCTGGACGGCAGGAACATGAAGCAAAGAAAAACAAATAAACAGAGGGAAGGGAGCCAACAAAACACGGCAGACTTCACCGCAGGCGAAGCCTGCCGTGTTTTTTCCTATTCGCTTTTCATCAGCGGCAGGCTTATTGGGTGCAGGTCAGGCTGCCAGACGTTTGTGAGGGGGGACGAAAAGCATAACAGCTACAGTAGGTTTCTTTGCCCTGGCAGGCCAGACGCTGTTCTTCCAGGTTGTCACGCTGTTGTTGCCGGATTTTTTGCTCTAGTTCAGCGGTTCTGGCTGCTCTAGTGCGGGCAAGTGCCGCGGCTTTCTGTTTGCGGACGGCGGCATCGCGCTGTTCTGCTTGTTTGAGTTGTGCCAGTGCGTCTGCCAGGTTCCCGCTTATGTTTGCCAGTTCACGGTCCAGTTGGGCCTTGCGTTCTGCGTAGGTTCCGCCTGTGGCGCGCCATTCTCGGCAGGCTGCATCGCGGCGAGATTGCGCTTTTTTGCGGGCTCTGCGTTCTTCTAGGCTTTCATCTGAAGGGTTGCTCTCCAAGCAAAGCTTGAACGCGCAGGTGCATTGAGAGGGGTAGCTGGCTTCCTTTTCCTCGAACTCTTCCCGGGCATCACGCTGCATGCGTTGATACCGGGAAACTTCTGCATTGAAGGGCTCGGCTTCTTTGCTTATCGAGGCAAGGCGTCGCTTGTCCTGATTCGTGATGGATTGTTCTGCGAGGGTCGCGGGGTCGGTTTCCTGCTTTGTGCCATAGCGGCCATAGTCTTCGTAATGGAGTTGGCCATTGCGAGAGCTGACGCCTTTTTCATAGGGCTTGCCGTCGTAGAAGGTGCCCGCAAAGACTACGTTGCCATCGGCGTCGGTGAGCAAACCTTTCCCTTCTGGCTTGCCAAAATAGCTGGAATACTCCCCTTTATAGCGTTTGCCATCAGGGTAAATAAGCACGCCATCAGTGGTGTAATCCCCTCGCTCCATGCGTCCTTGGTAGGTCATGCCGTTCGGCAGGCGTAGCGTGCCTTCGCCGTGGGCGAGGAGCTTGCGTGCAGGCCCCTGCCATTGCCCGCCGTAGGTTTTTATTGCTTGTGCGGTTTCGGTATGGGGAACCTGTCTTGTCAGAGTGCGACCTTCAAGCGCACCGGCCTTGAATGGCCAGGCCGTGTAAAAATTCAGGGGGTTGCTGCTGGCGTCGACATAGCCCATTCCAAGCAGATTGATTTCACCGGCATCGATACTAATGCCTTTAGTTGCCATCTCACCCCCTTGGCGGTGTTTGCCTAGTGCGGTGTAGGGCAGTAGCTCGACAGTGATATCGTAATCGCCTGGCCAGAGTTCCAGCAGGTAGTAATCTGAGGTACCAATCGTGCCAATGATTTCGTCATCCACCAGTAACTGTAGCTCGTATTCCCTGATGTTTTCTTGCCAGTATTTTGCGTAGAAAACGTAAAGCAATGCTTTGCCTGGGGCTGGTGTTTGCGCAGCGAAGGGAGGCGTGCTGGAGATGTTAACGGCGGAAGTCAGGCAGCTGCTCAGGAGTAGCGTAGAGAGCAGGATAAAGGCCGCTTTTCGCAATACATGTAAGTAGGTGTCCATGTGATGCTTCCCCCAGCACCTGAAGATATAGGTCCCAGGGGCATGATGTTTGAAAGTGCTGATGTCACGAGATTAATAGAAAGATAGCGTAGCCGCTGATCGGCAGGCAAGCGCCGGTGGCGGATAACAAAAACCCCGCCGAAGCGGGGTTTTGCATGTTGCTTGAAGCGTGCGGCGCGTTGCGCCGCTTATTTGCGCTTCATGGAATCGAAGAATTCCAGGTTTGTCTTGGTCTGCTTCATGCGGTCGATGAGGAATTCCATGGCGCCAATTTCGTCCATGGGGTGCAGCACCTTGCGCAGGATCCACATCTTCTGCAGTTCGTCTTCGCTCACCAGACGTTCTTCACGACGGGTGCCGGATTTGCGGATATTCATGGCCGGGAACACACGCTTCTCTGCCACCTTGCGGTCCAGATGCAGTTCCATGTTGCCGGTGCCTTTGAATTCCTCGTAGATCACTTCGTCCATTTTGGAACCGGTGTCGACCAGAGCGGTGGCGAGGATGGTCAGGCTACCTCCTTCCTCGATGTTCCGCGCGGCACCGAAAAAGCGCTTGGGCTTTTCCAGGGCGTGGGCGTCAACACCACCGGTGAGCACCTTGCCGGAGCTGGGCTGCACGGTGTTGTAGGCGCGCGCCAGACGGGTGATGGAGTCCAGCAGGATTACCACGTCCTGTTTGTGCTCGACCAGCCGCTTGGCTTTCTCGATCACCATTTCAGCCACCTGAACGTGACGGGCCGGTGGCTCGTCAAAGGTGGAGGCCACCACTTCACCGCGCACGGTTCGGGACATTTCTGTCACTTCTTCCGGGCGCTCGTCGATGAGCAGCACAATCATGTGAGTTTCGGGGTTGTTGCGGGCAATGGACTGGGCCACGCTCTGCAGCAGCATGGTCTTACCGGCTTTGGGCGGCGCGACGATTAGGCCACGCTGCCCTTTACCGATGGGTGCCACCAGATCGATTACCCGAGTGGTAATGTCTTCGGTGGAGCCATTACCGATTTCCATGACCAATCGCTGAGTAGGAAACAGCGGGGTCAGGTTCTCGAACAGGATTTTGTTCTTGGCGTTTTCCGGGCGGTCAAAGTTGATCTCGTTGACCTTGAGCATGGCGAAGTAACGCTCGCCATCCTTGGGAGGCCGGATTTTTCCGGCGATGGTGTCGCCGGTGCGTAAATTGAAGCGACGGATCTGGCTGGGCGAAACGTAAATGTCGTCCGGGCCGGCAAGATAAGATCCTTCAGCGGAACGAAGGAAACCGAAACCATCCTGCAGGATTTCCAGCACGCCATCGCCGTAAATGTCGGAGCCATTTTTGGCGGCGCGTTTAAGGATGGAAAAGATAACGTCTTGTTTACGGGTTCTTGCCAGGTTCTCGAGACCGAGTTCCTTGGCAATGTCCAGAAGTTCTCCAATCGGCTTCTGCTTCAGTTCAGAAAGATTCATTGGCGTCTAATTTGGTGTCTTTGGATGAATTGAGAGGATGCACCACCGCAGTGTTGCAGTTGTTTTGATAATCCGGTTTTTTCGGAATCTGGCCCGGCAAGCCTAAAGGGGGCCATAAGGAAAATAGGTAACCAGAGGTTCCGAGGACTAACTAAAGGGGGTGCTTTATTAAAGCTGGTTCTGGAATCTATCACTCATGGTTGGGGCTGTCTAGCCCGTCGGTCGTGGCAGGGTAAGGAAACCCCTTCGCCGGGCGACGAAGGGGTAACAGGTTATTACATCCGTGCTTAAAGCGTGCTGTCCAAGAATGCGGTCAGTTGGCTTTTAGACAGGGCGCCCACTTTGGTGGCTTCCACGTTGCCATTTTTGAAAACAGTCAGGGTAGGGATGCCTCGAACGCCGTATTTCTTCGGTGTTTCCGGATTATCATCGATATTGATTTTGGCAATGGTCAGCTTGTCGCCGTACTCTCCGGCCAGTTGCTCAAGGATCGGCGCGACCATTTTGCAGGGGCCACACCAAGGAGCCCAGTAATCGACCAGCACGGGGCCGTCTGCGTTGATGACCTTGGCTTCGAAGTCCGCATCGGTCACGTTAATAATCTCGCCGCTCATTGAATTCTCCTGATATAAAGGTTTCAAAGACCTGTCACGGTTGCTTACCGGCCTCTGTGATGATGAATAATATCAGGTTGCGGGTGAAGAATTTCAAGCGAGGTCGTTAATTATCGCTGTAGTCGCTGCCTATGACATCGTAACGCCATGATTTTTGGATAGAATTGGCCCAAAAGAAGGAGTGACTATGGAGCATGGCGAACATCTGGCTGCCATTGATTTGGGGTCGAACAGTTTTCATATGGTGGTAGCCCGACAAGCGCAGGGAGAAATCCAGATTCTCGACGGGTTGTCGGAGAAGGTGCAATTGGGGGCCGGCCTAGACCGGGAAAATCGCTTGGATGAGGACACAGTGGAGAGGGCGCTGGAGTGCCTTGGCCGGTTTGCCCAACGGATTGCCGGAATTCCACGCGGTAGCGTGCGGGTGGTGGGGACCAATACCCTGCGCCAAGCCCGTAATGCCCGGGATTTTATCCGCCGCGCGGAAGCCGTGTTGGGCCACGATATTGAGGTGGTAGCCGGACGAGAGGAAGCGCGGCTGATTTACCTGGGGGTGGCCCACACCTTGGCTGATGACGCTGGGCAGCGGCTGGTGGTGGATATTGGCGGTGGTTCCACTGAGCTGATCATTGGTGAGCGGTTTGAATCCACGGAAACCGAGTCGTTGCATATGGGCTGTGTTAGCTTTGCCCAGCGTTTTTTCCCCAATGGCGAGATCACGGAAAAAGCCTTTGATCGGGCGGTGACGGCGGCACGCCAGGAAGTGTTATCAATCCATGCCAATTATCAGCGCCTTGGTTGGCAGCAGGTGGTGGGGGCCTCGGGCACGATCAAGGCAATCAGCCTTGTGTGTGTGGAGAACGGTTGGTCGGAATTCGGCATTAGCATGGAAGGGATGAAAAAAGCCCGTAAACGGGTGATTAAAGCTGGTGCCGCGGACAAGCTGGGATTGAAGGGGTTACGTGAGGATCGACAGCCTATTTTTGCTTCTGGTCTGGCCATTTTGTACGGCATTTTCGAGCAGTTAGGCATTGAACAAATGGATGTTTCCAGTGGCGCTTTACGTGAAGGGTTACTGTACGACTTACTGGGGCGCTTTGGTCACGAGGATGTGCGTGATCGCAGTATTCAAGCGCTGATGAATCGCCATCATGTGGAAAGCAGCCAAGCAGAGCGCGTGTGTGCCACAGCCCAGACGTTATACCAGCAGGTAGCCAGTGATTGGCAGATCGAGGGAGCCGAGGCCGCGGATACGCTCCGTTGGGGCTGTTTGCTCCATGAGGTGGGATTGGCGGTGTCTCATAGCCAGTTTCACAAACACGGTGCTTATCTGGTGACTAACTCGGATCTGCCCGGTTTTTCTCGTCAGGAGCAGCAAATGGTGGCGTTGATGGTGCGCGGTCATCGTCGCAAGGTGCCCTTGGCTGCGCTGGCGGAATTGCCGGAGGATGAACAAACCTGCTTGCTGCGACTATGTTTGGTACTGCGTTTAGCGGTGCGGTTGCACCATGCCCGTAGTGATGAAAAGGTGCCTGAAATTCACGTGCAGGCAACGGGTAATCGTCTTGCCATTACCTTTCCGGTTGGCTGGTTGGAGCAGCACCCGCTTACCCAAGCGGACCTGGAGCAGGAACTCGATTACTTTCAGGCGGCAGGGTACCAGCTGGTGTTGGCGTGAAAGGAATCGCTGCGAGCCGCTAGCGATGAGGAAAATAGCCTTAAAATGGGGGTGCGCGCTTTAGCCGGCGCAACCCCTTTAAAGCTAGAAGCTTGTTCATCCCCCTAGCGTATCGAGCAGGCTCTGTTGGGCAATGAAGCGCTCTTCGCCGTTTTGTGGTTGCACCCGCTGGTAGTGGCCGTCTGGCTGCAGTTCCCAGGCGCGAGAGTTGTCTCGCAAATAGATATGCAGGCCCTGCTCTAAGATCTGTGCCTTGAGAGCGGGGTCATTGATCGGAAAACACGTTTCCACACGGTTGAACAGATTGCGCTCCATCCAGTCGGCGCTGGAGCAATACACCAGTTCGTCACCGCCGTGGTGGAAATGGTAGATGCGGGTGTGTTCCAGAAAGCGGCCGATAATAGAACGCACGCGAATGTTCTCCGACAGGCCAGGAATTCCGGGCCTCAGGCAGCATATGCCCCGTATGATTAGGTCGATTTCCACGCCCGCTTGGCTGGCCCGGTACAGGGCCTGCATGATATTTTTTTCTGTCAGGGAATTGAACTTGGCAATAATGCGTGCAGGTTTACCTGCCTGGGCTTGTGCGGTTTCAAAGTCGATCCACTCGATAATCGAGGGGTGTAGGGTGAACGGCGAATGCTTGAGCTGCTTCAGCCGGGCCGCCTTACCCATACCCGTCAATTCCTGAAATATCTTGTGCACGTCCTGGCCCATACTCTTTTCGCAGGTCATCAGGCCATAATCTGTGTATAGCTTGGTCGTTTTTGTGTGGTAATTGCCGGTGCCTAGATGCACATACCGTTTGATGCCGTCACCATCCCGGCGCACCACCAGAAGCATTTTGGCATGGGTTTTATAACCCACCACGCCGTAGACCACGATGGCGCCGGCTTCCTGTAGGCGGCGGGCTCCTTCAATATTGGACTCTTCATCAAAGCGGGCGCGGAGCTCGACAATGGCGGTGACTTCTTTGCCATTGCGGGCAGCGGTTTCCAAATGGTCGAGGATTTCTGACTTGGTGCCAGTGCGGTATAGCGTTTGCTTGATGGCTAGCACTTTGGGATCGCGGGCGGCTTCGGCCAGCAGGTTAATCACCGGCTGAAAGGACTCATAGGGGTGATGCAGCAGGATATCGCCTTGGTCGATGGCATCAAAAATGGTTTCGCTCTTTTTCACCACTGGCGCTAATTTGGGGGTGAAGGGTGGGTAGTGCAGACGCGGCCGGTTTACGCTGGTGAACATGCGGGCCAGATTTACCGGGCCATTTACTTCGTACAGGTCTTTTTCGGTAAGCTCAAACTGCTCTAGCAGATAGTGCATCAGGTGCTGTGGGCAATTGTCGGCTACTTCCAGGCGCACTTCGTCTCCATAGCGGCGTGATAGCAGCTGACCTTTCAGGGCGCTGGCCAAATCCTCTGCTTCTTCGTCCACTTCCATGTCCGCATTGCGGGTTACTCGGAACTGGTAACAGCCGGTGGCCTTCATGCCTGGAAACAGGTCGGACACATGAGCGTGGATCATGGAGGAGAGGAAAACGAAGTTATCGTCACCGCTTTCACTGATTTCATCGGGGATGCGAATGAGCCTGGGCAGGGACCGGGGTGCCGGTACAATGGCGAGCCCTGTGGAGCGACCGAACGCATCCTTGCCGTCCAAGGGTACGATGAAGTTCAGACTTTTGTTTACCAAGCGTGGGAAGGGGTGCGAAGGATCTAGCGCGATTGGAGTGAGAACCGGATATATCTGCTCGCGAAAATACTTCTTTACCCACTCTATTTGGGCTTCGGTCCAATCTTCGCGGCGCAGAAAATCCACACCTTCTTCACGCAGGGCAGGGAGTAGTACGTCATTGAGGATACGATACTGGCGCTCTACCGCTTCGTGCGTAATGGCGCTGATGGATTCCAGCAGCTCTTCGGGCAGCAGGCCATCGGGACCGGGCTGCCCGGTATGGGTTTCCAGTTTGTGCTTCAAACCCGCTACGCGAATTTCGAAAAACTCGTCCATGTTGCTGGAAAAAATCAATAAAAAGTTCAGCCGTTCCATCAATGGGTGGTTTTCATCCGAGGCTTGCTCGAGCACACGCAGATTGAACTGCAGCAAGCTAAGTTCCCGGTTCAAATAATAGTCCGGATTACTGAACTCGCCGTTGCTGGAATCAATGACATTGTGCTCGTTGTCACCCTGTTCATTGGATAAAGCATTCATAGTGTCGTCCTGACTGGAGCCGGCATGTAGGCCCTATTCCATGACATTAATGTTACGCAGTAATGACAGCCGGAAAATGAATCGGCGATTCGGCTGTTGGGCCCGTTTGTCCGTGACGAGCCATGAATAAGACTATCGCGATTAAGGAAAGGCTGCTAAGGAAAGGCTGTAGGAGGAAGTAAATTCGGTAGGAGACAAAAAAACAAAAAAGTCGGAGGGTATATCTTTTTCGCCGGGGTGCGGATTTCGGTGGTCGCAGGTTAGGGCGGATACCGAAAGGCCGAGCACGATCAATAGGCAGGCCACAGGGTGTTAAAAAGGCAGGCAGAACAGGAACGGCAAGCACGGGTCGTTCCTGTTTTGCTTACATTGAAGCGCGTGTCGCCTTCGGTTAACGCTGTTTTTTCAGTGCTTGCGCTGCCGTCTTGGCAAAGTAGGTGAGGATGCCATCGGCGCCGGCGCGTTTGAATGCCAGCAAGGATTCCATCATCACTTTGTCTTGGTCCAGCCAGCCGTTTTGAAAAGCGGCCATGTGCATGGCGTATTCGCCACTCACTTGATAGGCGTACACAGGGACTTTGAATTCGTCTTTCACTCGGCGGACCACGTCCAAGTAAGGCATGCCCGGTTTCACCATTACCACGTCGGCGCCTTCCGCCAGGTCTAAGGCGATCTCATGCAGCGCCTCATCGGAATTGGCTGGGTCCATTTGATAGGTGGTCTTGTCCGCCTTGCCGAGATTGCCGGCGGAGCCGACCGCATCGCGGAAAGGGCCATAGTAGGCGCTGGCGTACTTGGCAGAGTAGGCCATGATACGGGTGTGGATATGGCCGTGGGCTTCCAGGGCATCGCGAATGGCCCCGATGCGGCCATCCATCATGTCTGAAGGGGCAACCATGTCGGCGCCGGCGTCGGCATGGGATAGGGCCTGCTTGACCAGTGCATCCACGGTCACGTCGTTGAGTACATAGCCGTTGTCATCAATGATGCCGTCCTGGCCGTGGGTAGTGAACGGATCCAAGGCGCCGTCAGTGATGACTCCCATCTCGGGAACGGCTGCCTTGATCGCGCGCACGGCACGCTGGGCTAGCCCCTCAGGGTTCCAGGCTTCACGGCCATCGAGGGTTTTTATATCGCCTGGGGTGACTGGAAACAAGGCCATGGCGGGAACGCCTAGATCGGCCAGCTCACGGGCTTCTTCCACCAGCAGATCAATGCTTTTACGTTCCACACCGGGCATGGAGGGAACGGCTTCGATTTGATTGCTGCCTTCCAGTACAAACACCGGGTAAATCAGGTCGTCAACGGTGAGGGTGTGCTCGCGCATCAGGCGGCGGGAAAAATCATCGCGGCGCATGCGGCGCATACGTGTGGCGGGCCAGGAAGCACGGGTGACAGACATGCGCAGGGTTCCTCTAGTAGTATGGGCGCGCCTGGTGCTGGGGTAAGCTAGTTCAACGTTAAAACGCGAAGCATGCCAATGCCATCTTGGCTTTCTGGGCTGCGCGCTTTTGAACTTTCAATGCATCCAATCGCATTACAAACAACACGCTTATGGATGTGTTGGCATCAGGCTGAATCACGTGAGTTTAGCAAGAGCGGTAGACGATGGAAAAACAACCGGCCTTTCATTTGGCTTTTCTGGTGAATGATCTGGAAGACGCTGCGGATTTTTATTGCCGCGTGCTGGGTGGGCGTCGTGGGCGCGATGCTCCGAACTGGGTGGATGTGGACCTGCACGGACATCAGCTCTCCTTGCATAAAGGCGAAAATTTAACGCCGATCCAGGGCTACAGTGAGGTGGACGGCCATCCAGTGCCGATGCCTCATTTTGGCGTGGTGCTCAGCTTTGCCCGCTGGGAGGCCCTAGTGGAGCGGATTTACCAGCACCAGTGGCCGTTTCTGCTTAAGCCTCGTGAGCGATTCGCGGGGCAGCCCGCGGAGCAAGGAACGTTCTTTGTTCAGGACCCTTCTGGCAACACCTTGGAGTTCAAGGGGCTGCGCGAATTGCACCGGATCTTCGAGGTATAACCCATGGGCCGCTGGCGACCGAAGGGCAAACCTGCCTCCAAGTACATCACCGTTGAGGGATACCATAAGCTCAACGATGAGCTGCAATATTTATGGAAGCAGAAGCGCCCAGAGATCACCCAGTCGGTGCAGGAGGCGGCGGCCCAGGGCGATCGCTCGGAGAACGCAGAATACATCTACGGCAAGAAACAGCTGCGGGAGATTGATCGGCGGGTGCGTTTTCTTAGCAAGCGCCTGGATGACATGACGGTGGTGGATCGGGTGCCGGAAGACCAAAGTCGGGTGTTCTTTGGTGCTTGGGTAGAGCTGGAAAATGACACAGGGGACACTGAAACCTACCGGTTGGTGGGGCCAGATGAAACCGATGCGGGAAGAGGCTATATCAGTATTGATGCGCCATTGGCGCGAGCCTTGCTCAAGAAACAGGTGGATGACGAAGTGGAGGTGCGAACCCCTGCTGGCGAGCGTTGTCTGTTTATCAACCGCATTTGGTACGAAGAGCCTGCACGTCGGGATTGAGCCTAGGCTTGTACAGGCGCGTATGAGCTGGTGGGCAGGCTCGCTTGCCGAAATAATAGAGGAATTCTCCGCCGATGAGCGCTAACAACCGTATCTGGTTTTTTATTCGTAAGTCGCTGCTGGGTGGGCTCACCATCCTGTTGCCGATTTCCATTATCGTGTTCTTCTTCAAATGGATTTATCAGACCGTGACCGAGCTGATTTCTCCTTTTACCTCAGTGTTTATCAGTGCTTTCGGGTTGCCAAAGTTTGTCGCAGATTGGCTATCGGTGCTGGCGGTCATGGTGCTGTGTTTTCTAGTTGGCACTCTGGTGGCAACCCGAGTGGGAAGCTGGGCCTGGCAGCAGTGGGAAGAACATGTGATGACTCGCTTACCCGGATACACCACTGTCCGTGAAGTGATTGCCCAGTTGATGGGGAGTAGCGCAGATAGCCCATTCAGCCGGGGCGAGGTGGCGCGGGTGTGGCTCTATGGGAGAGATACGGACGTGTCTGTTACTGCGCTGGTCACGTCCCGGCACGCGGATGGTCACGTCACTGTATTCGTCCCCACTGGGCCCAACCCCACCAGCGGATTCATTTACCACCTAGATGCATCACTGGTGGAGCTGCATCCAGAAATCGGTGTGGAAAGCATGATGAAAACGGTGGTCTCTTGCGGGGCGGGTACCGCGCACTTGTTCAAGACGGATACCCCCAAAGCGCCCTAGCATTTTCATCGAAGCCGCTAGGACGCCGAGTCTGGTTTGCCACGCGAAAGCCACGTGCTCCTATAAAACAAGTGGTGTTTGCGGGCTTCCGGTGCTTAGCTCACCCCTTTTGCGGCAAACGCCTGGCGCATAAAGTCCCGCATGGCTTTCAGGTATAAGCCTTGATCCAGATGTAGCAGGTGGTTGCCTGGGAACCAATGCACATCACAGTTGTTCCAGTGTTGGCGTAACAGGTGACTATGTTTGGGAGGAGCGAATCGGTCGCCGGCACCGCCGATAATCATGCGCCCGCTTTGCGGTATTTGGCAGGGCCAAGTTAGGGGCGAGTGCAGGGCGGTGATTTCACGAAGGCCTGCGGTATCGGTGTCATAGATGCGGTTTAGCAGCTTCACTTGTTGGTTGATCGGGAACCAGCTCTTCATCAAATCAATCACGCTGACCAACGGCACATTGGGGATCGCAAAGGCTAAGTCTTTTTCTAGTGCGGCCAGTAAGCCAGTAGTGTAACCGCCCAGTGATATGCCGGTGGCGCCGATGGCCGGTGATCCTTGTTCGCGTAACATTTGCATGAACAAACGCAAGTCATGAATAGCGTGTGCAAAGGTTTCGTTGAGTAATGCCATGCCTTGGCTGAAAAACTCGGCGCCACTGAACGGAGCGAAACGGCTTTTGCGCCGGCCATGGAACGGCAGCGTATAGAGCAGCACATCGAAGCCCTGCTTGTAGAACCAGGGCAGCGCCAGCCAGCGAGTATTCAGCCAGTAAGGGTCGGCCACAAACCCATGAATCATCACCAGTGTAGGGCGTGGGCCGTCGTGGTGACGCCAGTGCTGCGCCCAGGCGGTGCCGTTACGGGTATGGTCCAGATAACGCTCCCTTAGGTCCGGGTTTTTAGGCACAAAAGGCGAAGTGAAATGTAGGGTATGGGCGTCGCCGTCTTCCGGTTGAAAATGGTAACTGGATACCGGCGTGTGCTTGATTTTTGCCGATACGGTGGGCGGTGTGAAAAAAGTATTGGGATCGCTCTCAGCTAGGAAGGGGCGATAGAAATCTGTAAGCGCCCGCTCGTCGTTGAGTCGTGCGGCGTTGAGCGTGGCAGGCAGAGCAGCCACGCCGGCCATTAAGGCCAGGCCGGTACGGGCCACTGTATCGACAGCCGCGGTACTGCTGATGCGCCAGCTGGTATCGTTATCTGCTAGGAAATGATCCGGCATGCTGTGAAAGCTGGACGGCAACGTTTGCCACCAGGGTTGGCTGAGGGTCGGTAGGTCTTCGTTGCAGTAATCGTCTGGGTGAATACGGGGCAGTAAGTCGCTCATGCCACCTCCTTGTGAGTAAACGCAAGTAAAAAAGGTTGAAGGCGGCAGAGCAATGACAGAAACGTTCAATGATTAATGCCGAAAACTTCAACCAGGGTTGGAGCACTGCGGGCTTGGTTTTTATCGCCTTAAGCGCTCGCGCCTATGCTTCTTTAATGAATGCGACAATCCGTTTCAGGTCTTTGTTCGCCTCTGGCAGGAAGGGCACCATGACCGGCCATACATGGAATACGCCGGGGCGCTCTATCCATGTCACCTTGACGCCCGCCTTTTCCGCCACGCGCTTCACTCGCTTGCCATCCGCATAAAGCAGTTCGTCGGTGCTGGCGGTGATCAGTAGCGGGCAGATGTTGGTGTAGTCTCCTAGGCAGGGGGAGGCGTAGGGCTGGCTGCGGTCTTCTGGGTTGGGGGTATAGATCTCGATAGCAGTGCGAATGATGTCTGCAGACAGCATCGCATCGCTGGGGTCTAGGGCCTCCAGGATGCTGTCGTCAGGAAAGGCGTTGCTGGCGGGCGAAAATGTCACCGCGCAGCGGGGTTGTTCCAGGCCTTTGTCGCGGATATGCAGCAGCGTGGCCAAGGTGAGCCCACCACCGGCGGAATCGCCGGCAATAACGATATCCTGCGGTTGCTTGCCTAGGCTTAATAGGTATTCGTAGGCCTCCATGACTCGATTCACTGCGGCCGGGTAAGGGTGCTCTGGGGCAAACGGATAGACGGGTAAAAATACCTCAGCGTTTAATTTTTTTGCCAGCCGCCCGGCTAAGTTGTGGTAGGTCTTGGTGATGCCGCCAATGTAGGCGCCGCCATGCAGGTAAAGCACCGCCATTTCTGGACGCTGCACGCTGATTCGATCACCGGTAAAAGCGGGGTGCTCCACGCGACTGAGTTTTACTCCACGGGGTAATAGGGTCAGAACAGGGGTTTCGTTGAATACCTTACGCAGATGCCGTACTAGTTGGTCTTGGTTGAGACCGGAGCGTTTGATGGTGCGCTTGGTCACGGCTTTGATGAGGCGGGCTTGAAGGCTCATAGTTTGTCCGTTATCTGGTTCGTTGTTGTGTTATGGCGCCCAACACTAGCGAGTGAGGGGGCGTATTGGCAGGGTTGATCGGGCCAGTTGGCACTGGCCCGTGAGGACGGCCGGTTATTCGCCGGAAGTTTTTGCCGGCTCGGAGTTGGCGGCGGGTTGCAGGCCGCCATCACCGGTGGCACTCATGGCGGGTATGCCGCCTGCTCCGTAGTACTCATCCTTAGTGAAGACATCCACTTCGATGGCCAGTAGGCACGCTTCGGTAGCGGCGTTCAGCGTGGCCAGCTCAGCGTCGGAAATTAGCTGCAGTGAAGCGGCCTCGGCGGCCAACGCTTCTACTTTGCCTTTGCCTAGTTTGCGAGCTTTTTGCGCCGCCCGAATTTTTTCACGTACTGGTTCGGCTTCGGTGGTCAGCCGGAAGGCCTTGAGTAGGCGTCCCAGTCCTTGATCGCTTTCCTCTGGCATGTAGTTGCCGCCAACTAAGCGTTTGTACTGGTCGCCATAGCTTTGCAGGGCTTGCGCGGCTTGGTGACTAAGCTGATCGTTCGGTAGCTTGGCCAGCGGGTTCAGACCCAAGCCGATACGGCCAATGGTTTTCAATATCACGCCCACCGGGCCGTCGAAGTTTTCATAGATGCCTTCGAAGGCCTGCTGGATCTGGGTGAGGCCGTATTCACCAGCGTATTGCACGAGCGCCAGATCTTCTGCCTTGCGGCCTTCCGCTTCAAAGCGGCGCAGCGCCGAGGTGGTAATGTACAACCAGGCAACGGCGTCGGCATAACGGCCAGTCAGGTTGCCACGGGCTTTCAGTTTCCCGCCGACAAAGAACATGGCCAGGTTAGTGAGCAGGCCGAAGCGGGTGGCGGCCCAGCCCAGGCGGCGATAAATGCTTTTCGTTTTTGGTTCCACGTTGGGCACTTTTACGGTCAAGAAACCGCGGGTGACGCCGCGTACCAGGCTCATAACGAAGCCCAGCAAGAACTGGATCATCCAGCCGGTGAGGTTTTTACGGAAGGCGTCAGCGTCGTCGTTTTCCACGGCTTGCACTACATTGTAAGCGTAGGGGTGACAGCGGGTGGCGCCCTGGCCAAAGATCATCAGGGTGCGGGTCATGATGTTGGCCCCTTCCACGGTGACGCTCACCGGGGCCGAGTTGTAAAGGCGACCCATGGTGTTGTTGGGGCCCTGCATGACGCCGTAGCCGGCGGTCACATCCATGGCGTCGGTGCCGGTATCGCGTCCCATTTCTGTAGAGTAGGCCTTCATGATGGCGGAGGTCACAGGGGGCTGGATACCCTTGTCCACGGCGGAGCAACCAAACACGCGGGCAGCATCAAAGGCGTAGGTCATGCCGGCGGCTTTACCAATCTTGTGTTCCACACCTTCCATGCGGCCCACGGGGATGCCGAACTGTTGGCGCACCATGGAATAGGCGCCGGCGATCATGGCACCATGGCGAATGCCGCAAATGCCGGTGGCGGGCAGTGACACCATGCGCCCGCCTGCCAGAGCTTCCATTAACATCTTCCAGCCCATGCCGGTGTGTTCCACGCCCCCCAACACATTGCTGGCGGGTACGATTACATCGCGACCGACAATGGGGCCGTTGGGGAAGTGCTCGCCAATGGGTTGGTGATGGTCGCCGATATGCAGCCCGTCCAAGCCTTTTTCCAGTAGCACGACGGTGATGCCTGCGTCTTCACCTTTGCCCAGCAGGTTTTCCGGGTCGTGCAGGCGCACGGCCAGCGAGATCAGGTTGGAAACCGGTGCAAGGGTGATGTAACGCTTGCGGAAGTTAAGTTTGAATTTGATCTCGCCGTCGCTGTCTTTGAATACTTCGCCTTCCGCCTTGATGGACGCCGCGTCAGAGCCGGCGGTGGGCTCGGTGAGGCCGAAGCAGGGAATGAATTCGCCGTTGGCCAGCTTTGGCAGGTAATACTGCTTTTGCTCATCGGTGCCGTAATGGCCGAGGAGTTCCGCTGCCCCGAGGGAGTTGGGAATCACTACCATGGCGCTGATGAGCCCTGAATGAGAGCTGACTTTGGCCATAATGCAGGACTTCGCCTGGGTGGACATGGGGTTGCCGCCGTACTCTTTGGCGATCTGCATGCCGAAGAAGCCATTCTCTGCCATGAAGGTAAACAGATGATCGGGCAGTTTGCGGGTGCGCGACAGAGCGTAGCTGTCGGCCATTCTCAGCAGTTCTTCCACAGGGCCATCAATGTAGGCTTGTTCGTGTTCGGGAAGGGTGTCGTAGTTTTCAGCGAGGATTTTTTCAAAATCGACCTTGCCGCCAAAAAATTGCCCGTCGATCCACACGTCGCCGGCTTCTAGCGCTTGGCGTTCGGTATCGGAAATCTGTGGCAGGATCTTGTTATCCCGCATCCAATTCATCAGTAGGTTAAACATGGGTCTGTTCCTGTGGGTGGTTGTGTGGTGCGCTAAGTAATGTGGCTAACGCGGGTTATTCGGTTTCCAGCACCATGGCGGCGCCGATACCGCCGGCGGCACAGGCAGTGGTTAACGCCAGCCCGCCGCCGCGGTGTTGCAGTTCGTGTAAGGTCTGGCTGATGACTCGGGCACCGGTGGCCCCAAAGGGGTGGCCGTAGGCAATGGAGCCGCCGTTGACGTTGAGCTTGCTGCGATCTACTTCGCCGAGAGCCGCGAGCCCAGTCTGGCTGCGTACATAGTCGTCATCGGCCAAGCCACGCAGGTTGCAGGCTACTTGGCCGGCAAACGCTTCGTGCATGTCTACCAGGGTCAGGTCGCTCAAGGTGAGCCCGGCGCGGGTCATGGCGGCGGGGGCGGCCAGTACCGGGCCCATTAATAGGTCGTCCTGGGGCGTGCGGGCGGCAAAGGCATAGGAGCGAATATAACCTAGCGGGGTGTAACCCAGTGCGGCGGCCTTTTTCTCGCTCATCATCAACAGGGCGCCGGCACCATCGGTGAGGGGGCTGCTATTGCCGGCGGTAACGGAACCGGTCTCCCGGTCAAACACCGGATTGAGTTTGCTGTAGCTCTCACGTTCGGATTGTTTGCGCACCAGGTTGTCATCTTTCAAGGCGCGGCCATCGGGTAAATGGGCAGTCATCACCTGGCGATCCAGACGGCCTTCGGCCCAGGCGCGGGCTGCATTGCTGTGGGAAGCATGGGCTAGATCGTCTTGTTCTTGACGGCTAACCCCCCATTTTTTCACCATTTTCTCGGTGCTCTCGCCCATGGTTTCCCCCACTGAGTATTCGGTGATAGACGGGGCTTGGGGAAGCAGGTCGCGGGCTTTGAGCTGGCTAAGCAGCTTGATGCGATCTTTTAGGGTTTTGGCGAAGCTCACATCGCGCAGTACCGCGCTTAGCTTGGCAGACAAGGGAATTCGAGCGCAGCTGGTGGAGTCAGTCCCGCCAGCAATGGCCATGTCGGTGTAACCGGCAACGATGTTGTCCGCCACGCTGGCGGTGGTCTGGAAACTGGTGGCACAGGCACGGGTAATGGAGTAGGCATCCACCGTGTCCATGCCCAGCGCCAGAGCGATCTCGCGGGCAATAAAGGGGGCTTCGGGAATCATCACCGTCATCCCGAACACCAGCTGCTCAATTTCATTTTGGCTCAGGTTATTGCGGGCCATCAGCTCCTTGACGGCCATTGCGCCTAGATCGATGGCATTCAAATCTCGGTAATGGGTGGCGATGCGAGCAAACGGGGTGCGCAGACCATCTACGATGGCGACGCGGCCGCCACGGCCAGCCAGCTTCATTTTGCGAACAGGCATTGCAGACTCCTTGCAGGGTGCCGGTCACGGTGTAATCTGTTTTACACCTAATGTGACATTCATTGGTGATAACGTGGGTGGAGCCTAGAAGGCTGCACTGGTTGAGTCAATTGCCGAGGAGACACTGTCCGACATGGGTGTAAGATGGATTACAGATAGGCATTGGCTAGGCGAATGAATAATCAGAGAGCGTAGGGTCTGATTATGCAAAAAGGTATTGGAACAATGGCATTGTCCCGGCAGGATCCGGTGGTAAGAGAGCGTATTGAGTGGGCTGCGGTGCAGGTTTTTGCCGATTCGGCGTTCCATCAAGTGACGTTGCAGGAGATAGCTCGGGCGGCCCGCTGCAGTTTGCAAACGATTTATCGGTATTACGGGGATGAGAGGCTGGGCAGTAAGGAAGCACTACTTAACGCCTGCTTGCATCATGGCCTGGAGCAGCTGGCCGAGCGCATGCTGGATCACCTTGCCGGTATCGATACATTTCGTGATCGGCTCAGCAAGGTGTTTTGGGTGGTGCTGGATTTCTTTGACCGCAACCCGCAAATGGGCCGTATGATGATCAATTCGGTTTATCCGGGTCGCTGGGGCAGTGATACTACCTCGGGGCAGCAACGGCTCACGGAGCTTTTTCTCAGCGGGCTACGAGAAGGCCAGGAGGCGGGCATTCTGAATGATCAGGTGACGGCTCCGATCCTGTTGGATTTCTTCTATGGCGTGTTGTTGCGTATTGCTCAGATGCACCTGTTGCGTGGTCGGCCTGGGCGTATGGCAGATCAGCACGGTGTGCTGTTTGATATGTTGTGGCGGGCAATCACGGTTTGAACCGCCGAACAGGCCAATCGCCGCGTAATTCTCATGCTGGCGCTTGAGGTTTGAGGCACCCTTTTTTATGTTGATCTATTGGCGGTGGCTCGGTTTCGACACTGCATCACAAGAATAGGCGAGCATAAAGGGTACGCATATGCAGTCAGGTACGGTCGCGAGTAATGGCATCGAGCTTTTTTATGAGAGCCGTGGTCCGGAAAACGGGGAACCCATGGTCTTCGTCATGGGGCTGTCGGCGCAGATGGTGTTCTGGCCGGATACCTTGCTGGATGCGTTGGCGGCAAAAGGCTATCGGGTGATCCGGTTTGATAACCGTGATGTGGGTAAATCCACCCAAATCCGCAAGCCGATAAAGCAGGGGCCGGTGTCGGCGATCCTGCGCCGCATAATCGGTCTGCCGGTGGAGAGTCCTTACACCTTGCACGATATGGTTGCCGATACGGTGGGCCTGCTAGATGCATTAAATATTGAGCGGGCGCATTTTGTTGGTGCCTCCATGGGCGGGATGATCAGCCAGTTGATGGCGGGCACTCACCCGGAGCGGGTGCTGTCCCTCACCTCAATCATGTCCAGTAATAACAGCTCATTACTGCCACCGCCGAAACCCTCGGCGTTAAGAGTTTTAATTGCCCCGCGCGTGAAAGTGGAAACCGAAGAGCAGTTCGTTACCTTCGGCTTGGAAATGATGAGTAAGCTGGCCGGTACCTTGCCCCAGGGTAAGGAGGAGCTGGCGGCCATGTATCGGGCTGCCTGGGCGCGAGGCATTAACCCGAGAGGTATCCGCAACCAGTTTCTGGCGATCACGGCCACCGGTTCTTTAAGCAAAACCTTGAAGCAGATCCAATGCCCGACCACGGTGATCCATGGCGGCGCTGACCCGTTAATTCGTCCTGCCGGTGGCAAGGCATCTGCCCGCGCTATTCGCGGTGCCAAGCTGGTTATTATTCCCGGCATGGGCCATGATTTTCCGCCATCGGTGATTGATCGCATCGGTGAGCTGATTGCGGAAACTGCCGGGCGAGCCAATTCCGTAGTGCCGCCGGCGGTAGGGTGAAATGCCGTTGTAAGCAAAAAGTTAACAGCCGCAACGCAGGGAGCGGTACGGGCTAAATAAAAAGAGGCCGTGCGCAGAAATTGGGCGCGGTTTTTTTATGACTTTCTGATGGTTTTATTTTGCGATAAGCGTATGGCTGGCGGCACGATACAGCAAAATCGGAAAAGCTGAAGCGGGCTACAGGCCCAGGTACTCACCAATCAAAAACGCATCTCCCTGCCCTTCGTTTTTGCCAAAATAACTGACCGGATCAAAGCTCTCATTCTCGATGGCGCCCACCTCGCAATCAATGTTGTATTGCCGGGCAAGATCGTTGAAAAGATTCACCGGAAGCTTGAGTTGAGCCTTTTTCTTCACCGGCTGAGAGATGCCCAGGTGCCAGTCTTCGCAGCCCTCGCTCTCACATTCATTTATCAGTGTTACGCCTTCGTTAGCGTCCGCATAGGCCTGTAGGGCTGCTTGCAAATCGGGCAGGTTTCGCTTGAGCTTTTTTTCCTGCTTTTCATCAAGGCGGTCACAGGCGACGAGGAGGTACAGATGCATAGTGCTTACCGGTTCGGACATTGATGGCTACTTTATCACAATGGCCAAGCGTTCCTTGTGTTGGGTTCGATGACTAAGCAAAAAGCGAGAGGGCGACGTTACGCTCTTGGGTGGGGGAACGTCAGCACCTGGTCGATGGTCAGGGGCGGCTGCTGGGCCATGAGTAGCCGCTCAACGCCAACGGCGACACCACTACATTCTGGAAGTCCGGATGTCATGGCGTCGAGCAAATAAGCATCGGGAGCCATGGGGGGCAATCCTTGTTCGAGCCGCAGAGCATTGTCCCGTTGAAAGCGCTGTGACTGCTCTTGCGCGTCAGTGAGTTCCTGGTAGCCATTGGCCAGCTCCAGGCCCCGGTAGTAAACCTCGAATCGCTTGGCCACGATGGCACCGTCTTTGTCCTTATGGGTCTGGGCCAGCGCAGCGGCCCAGCCGGGGAAGTCGGTCACCACAGACAGTTGTTCGGCAGGGAGGGCCGTTTCCACCTGAGTGGCCATCAGATAGTCCGCCGCGGCGGTTTTGTTCAGGCCAGTAGGGGCGCCGTGGAATACCGCGTAATGGATTAGCTCTGCGTCATCGACGGTAAGTGGGTCCAAGCCTGTAATGTTCTTGAACAGGTCACGAAAGGGGTATTTCTTTGCCCTGATGCCGGGAAACAGTTCAGCAAACAACGCTAGGCATTCGCTAACTAACTGGTTCAGGGAAAAACCGGGCCGGTACCATTCTAACATGGTGAACTCAGGGTTATGGCGCCCCCCAGCCTCGCCCTCGCGGAAGGCTTTGCACA
This sequence comes from Alcanivorax sp. NBRC 101098, assembly GCF_001010505.1. Taxonomy (GTDB): domain Bacteria; phylum Pseudomonadota; class Gammaproteobacteria; order Pseudomonadales; family Alcanivoracaceae; genus Alcanivorax; species Alcanivorax borkumensis. Next base: position 2,755,193 of record NZ_AP014613.1, on the reverse strand, counting down.
GCTGGTATATAGGCCCACTGCCAGCGGCGAGCAGACGCTTCATATGGTATTCCGGCGAGCTTTGCAGATAACCGTAGCCGGGCACGGCAATACACTGGATGTGTGGGTCGCTGACGCCGTAACGGGCCAGCTGCGGGGTGTCCACTTCCAGTACTTGGCGGGCATCAAAAAAGGCGCGCACTGTGCTTAGTAGTTCAGCGCGCGCCTTGATGGCCTGCAAAGAGGCGGTGGGCTGCCAGTTGCTCATGGCTACTGTTTGATGCGGCCCACGTAATCGCCGGTACGGGTGTCGACTTTGACGATTTCACCGGTCTGTACGAACAGCGGGACACGTACCACTGCGCCGGTGCTCAGTGTGGCGGGCTTTCCACCGGTGCCGGCGGTGTCGCCTTTGAGGCCTGGGTCGGTTTCGATGATTTCCAACTCAACAAAATTGGGGGGGCTAACGGACAAGGGCTCACCGTTGTAAAGAGTAACCTCGCAGATGTCTTCTTCCTTGAGCCACTGCTTGGCGTCGCGAACCGCGGTTTCGTCGGCTTGCTTCTGTTCGAAGGAGGTTTGGTCCATGAAGTGCCAAAATTCGCCGTCGCTGTAGATGTACTGCATGGAAACGTCCATTACGTCAGCACCCTCCAAGGAGTCACCAGACTTGAAGGTACGTTCCCAAACCTTACCGTTACGCAGGTTGCGTAGCTTTACGCGGCTGAACGCCTGACCCTTGCCCGGCTTGACGAATTCGTTTTCGATGATGGAACAGGGATCGCCATCGAGCATCACTTTCAAGCCAGACTTGAATTCGCTGGTAGAATAGTTGGCCATAAAACTTTTCCAAAGAGTTGATGTATGCAACTTGAGCGGTTGATAGGGTCTGTTGATGTTTCATCTGCATCTCTGTTGCGCCTGCACGCTCGCCAATCTAGGCAAAGGAAGAGATGTTTGGTTGCATCAAATGAGCGACGTGTAACGACGAGTGGCGAGCGTGCAGGCGCAACCCGAAGAACTGGGCCCCTTTTTCCGCCCAGCTGTATTGTCGGTCGCTGACATAAGCATGACTATGCTGCACTCACTCCGCCTTGTCGGGCGAAAAAATGAAACTCCAGCAGAGACGCAGATGAAACATCAACAGACCCTCATGATAACGCAGGAAGCGTCTGGTTGGGAGTTGCCCAGCTGGCAGCGCCAGCAGGCGGACCTGATAACCGACCCGGCAGAGCTATTGGCGATGCTTTATCTGCCGGTGGAGAGCCTGCCGGATGCGTTGTCGGCGGCTACGGATTTCCCTCTGCGGGTACCGCGTAGCTACGTGGCACTGATGGAGCGGGGCAACCCCCATGATCCGCTGTTGCGTCAGGTATTGAGTGTGGCCGATGAGATGGTAGCGCAGCCCGGGTTTAGTGCTGACCCGCTAGATGAAGCTGAACATACGGCGGTGCCGGGGTTGTTGCACAAATATCATGGGCGGGCGTTGTTGGTGGTCACCGGGGCTTGTGCGGTGCATTGCCGATACTGTTTTCGGCGTCATTTTCCCTACCAGACACATCTGAGCGGCAAACGTTGGAAGCAGGCCCTGGAGTGGCTAGCGGCCCGGCCGGATATTAATGAGGTAATACTCAGTGGTGGAGATCCTCTGACTTTGAGTAATCAGCGCCTTGAGCAATTGCTGGATGCCCTGGAGAGCATTCCGCACCTGCGTCGGTTACGGATTCATAGCCGCACTCCCGTGGTGATCCCCGAGCGGCTAGAGGTGGGGCTAAAAGCGCTGTTGACACGGCGTCGTTGGCAGACCGTGCTGGTGCTTCATGGTAATCACCCCCGCGAAATTAGCCCGGCGCTGGTAGAGCGTTGTCGGGACTTGCGTAGTGCTGGCATCACCCTGCTCAACCAGAGCGTGCTGCTGGCCGGAGTGAATGACCGGGCCGACACGCTGGCAGAGCTGTCCGACAGATTATTTGACGCTGGGGTGATGCCTTATTACCTGCACCAGCTGGATGCGGTGCAAGGAGCGGCGCATTTCGCGGTGTCTGATGAAGCCGCCAGGGAGATCCATGCGGCCTTGCGTGCTCGACTGCCGGGTTTCCTGGTCCCCAGGCTAACGCGGGAAGAGCCTGGGGAGCCCGCCAAGACGGTATTAGCGGGCTAGTAGCCTGCTGCCTGCCGGCCAATGAACACCGTACGTCTAGGTCTCCATGGCGTTTACAGAATTGCAACAGTATCGTAGGGTAATGTGACATAGGGCACATAAGTAAAAATAATTAATATCAAATAATGACAGTGGCCGAGGTGTGGCCAAGATAAGGATTGCCTTCATGGAGCAACCAGACCCGACGGTGCGATTGAAACTGCCTGAGCAGGATCTGCCGCACCTGACACTTGGCGCTGCTCAGCCGAAAAAGCTGGAACAGTGGGTTGAGTCTCTCCCAATCATGAATATGGGAGAAACTGCTCGCCAGTTGTATAAGTTTATTCAGGAACTTAACCGGCTACAGATTGATTCCAAACTCCGCTTTCAGTTACTGGAAGTTGTGCGCCCATCGATTCTTCAAGTCAGCGAGTCGCTACAAAAACATTACCTGAACCAGTCACTGGTACTGCCCGAGAAGGCTCGTCGTGTGGCCAGCCTTGCCCAGGCCCTGCAAGGGCACCTAGCGAATGGTTACAAGCTGGTGGCGGTGCGAGGCATTCGTAAGATCAAGGACAAAGCCGTAAGGCGAGCGGTGGCAATTGCTGTTCATCGGGCGGTAACGGCCCTAGGCGATACATTGTTGCGTTGCTACCAACTCTATTTGCCCAGCCCTAGCAATTTGTGGCTGGAGCTCCATCAACTGTTTCTGTTGGCTCAACAGCACGGCATCAGCGGCATTGCAGTGTTGGATGGCGAAGTCGAAAGCAGTATTGAGTCTGCTTATGCCCGTTGCCTATTACTGGCTACGGCAAAACCTAACCAGTTGCGCCAGCAGGAACTGGCGGGGATCTACAAGGCTGCATTCGCTTGGGCACCGCTGATTGAAATCAGCACTGCCAGTGATGAGGATGACCTGTTCGTTTTTGATCTGCAGGCGGATCGCCCCCCCATTTATCGTACCCATGCGTCCCAGGCATCACAGAGCTGGCGTTATATTGATTCCTCTCGCTTGGTAGAAGCCATTGCTGGTTGGTTGGCCGCCTCTGATGAGAGCACGCTGATCGTTCCCAAAAGCCTGGATGAAAGGCTGCTTAACCACCTGCAGCAGGTGTGGGGAGCCTTGACCGAGCGGGCGTTTAAGCGGATGCCGGAAAGCGGTGAAGTGGAGTTGTGTTTTGGTTTGGTGGGCGTGCATTACTTTCTGTCTAACAAAGTCGCTTTCGAAACGATTGTGGCGCGGGGCAGTCTGTCGATGTTGCGGTCTGAAGACGAGAGCAACCCCTTCCTGGCCAACATCAAGAAGAGCACTAAACAGAAACAGCAAAATGCGGACCCTTGGGCCACGGCCTATCAGTCCCATTATGCTGATGAAGCTATTGAGATGAACGTGAAGACGGGTGGGCAGCGTAAAGAGACGCCCTTGCCTGTGAGCTATCACTGCCAGAAAGTCAATGTGAGCCCGGGCGGCTATTGCCTGTCTTGGCAGGGCAATACACCGAGCCTGATGCGCACAGGAGAATTGCTGGCCCTGCGTGACTGCCCAGACAGTGATTGGTCTGTGGCGGTGGTCCGCTGGGTGACGCAGTTGCCGAACTATGGTGCGCGCTTCGGCGTGGAGTTGTTGGCCCCAGGTGGGCGCCCTGTGGCCGCGCGTGCGCTGCGCAAGTTAGGGGTCGACAGTGACTATATGCGCGGTGTGATTCTGTCTGAACTGGCTGCTACTGGGCAGCCAGCAACCTTGTTGTTGCCTACGGTGGGCTTTAATGAGGGCATGAAAGTCGAGCTGCTGGAGGGAGAAGAGCTGCGTAGGGTGCAATTGCTGCGCAGTATCCAGAGCGTATCCGGGTTCAACCAGTATCCGTTTAAGGATCTGGCTACGCCGGCGCCGATTAATCCCTCGGAAGAGGATGATGCTCTAGACTTCATCTGGTCCAGTTTGTAGGCGCAGGTGTGGAATCAGGCAATCTTATTGATAATTCGGCTTCACGGATTGTTGTCCATATCCGCTATTAGGGTAACAACAACGATATTGTTGTCAGGATGTCGCGAAATGCCTATGCCCCCACGGTTGAGTCGTAATGTTTCATTAGCGGTCTGCGAGTCGGATAACGGCTGCAGTGCGGCGTTTTTTCTGCACTCTCTTTGATGGTTGCCAAGGCAGGGTAGTCAGGCACAATGGTGGGCCGTAAGAAAACTGTATGAGTCATCGCCCCATGAGCTATGCCCTGGATAATTTACGTCTTCTGATCGCCCATGATTCACAGGATGAAGCTGAACAGTTGATGAATAGCCTGCGCAACGCTGGCCGCGCAACCCGGGCGCAATTGGCGTTGGGTGAGGATGATCTGTTGCGGGCCTTGAAAGGCGGTGCCTGGGAACTGATGCTGTGTCGCCCCACGTTCGGCGATAGCAGTTTTAAAAATGCCATGAGTCACCTCAATCGCTTGGGTAAAGCGATTCCCGTGATCCTTCTCGAAGATAATTTCAGTGCCGATACTATTAAAGTGGGCATGTCGTTGGGTGCCCGTGGTGTCGTGCCAAATGATGATCGTGAATTGTTATCTCTGATGGTGGACAGAGTCATTGAGAATCTTCGTCTGCGTAAAGAGCTGCAACATTCTGAAATTGCACTTCACGATGCCGAGAAGCGTCTGTCGCTGCTGATGGACCAGAGCCGTGATGCCATCGCCTATGTGCTGGATGGCATGCATATTCACGCGAATGATAATTACGTTGAAATGTTTGGTTATGAGAGTGCCGATGATTTGGCCGGCGTGCCGATTATGGATATGGTCTCGGCCTCGGACCATGCCAAACTTAAGCAGCTGCTGCGCAGCCGCGCGCAAGATGAGAGCCAGACCCAGGAGCTGGAGTGTAAGGGAGTGAACACTGAGGGAGGCGAATTTGACGCCACCTTCACTTTTTCAGCCAGCACCTATGACGGTGAGGCTTGCACCCAAATCGTGATTCGCACCACGGGTGTGAATGAAAGCGAAATGGAAGAACGGCTCCAGGAAATGAGCCAGAAAGACCAAGTGACCGGGTTGTTCAGTCGCAGCTGGTTTATGGATCGCCTAGATGAAAGTGTGGCACTGGCCGCTAACGAAGGACGGTTGGCTACCGTGTTGTATTTGCGTCTGGATGACTTTGAGCATCATCAGTCTGAGTTGGGTATTGATGGCGCGGATGGCATCTTGAAAAGCGTGGCCGAATGGCTACGTGCGGAGGTGGGTGAGGCACGGTTGGCCAAAGTGGATGGTGAGGATTTTGCGATTTTGCAGCCGGTTGACGATACGGAGGAAGCGGCAGAGATGGCGGAAAACCTGCGTGCGGGTATCGAAAGCCTGATGCCAGAAGTTGCCGCGAAGACCGTTCATGTTACTGCCAGTGTGGGAGTGGCCTTTGTGCGTGAAGATGCTCGTAGCAGTCAGGGGATTCTCACCACCGCGCTGAAATGCTGTAATCAAGCCCAGCGTGAAAACGGGGGCAAAGGCAGCAGTGTTAAGGTTCACGATCCCATGGATGACGTGGCAGCGGGTTCTTCCGAAGCGGTAACCATGCAGGTGCGCCAAGCGCTGGAACAGGCCAAATTTAGCTTGCGTTATCAGCCACTGGTGTGCCTGGAAGACCAATCCGACCATACCTTTGAAGTGTTCGTTAATTTGCCCCAGAAACAGGGTGATGACATGGAGGCGACAGAGTTTATGCCGGTGGCTGCCGAGCAGGGTTTGGTGGGTAAAATCGACCGCTGGGTGGTGCTTAACGCCATGCGGGCAGCGTCGGTTTTCAGCGAACCGGTAAATCTGGTGTTGAACCTTAACGGTGCCTCTCTGGCTGACGCGACCCTAGTCGATTGGCTAGCCAAGGCCATGCGCGCGGCCAAGATGGACGGGTCTCGGGTGACTTTCCAGTTTAGCGAAGCAGATGCGGCCACTTACCTGAAACAGGCGGGCGCCTTTGCCGAGAAGGTCAAGGCGTTGGGGTGTGGTATTTCTATTAGCCGTTTTGGTGGCGGGTTAGATCCGTTCAAGCTGTTCCAGCATATTCCTGTCACCATGGTGAAGTTTGAAGGGTCCTTTACCCAGGAGCTGTCCAAGGCGGAAGGTCGTGAGCGTCTTACTGCCATCATTCAAAAGGTGAGAGAGGGCAACCGTAAAACCGTGGTTGGGTTTGTTGAGTCTGCGGCGCAGATGCAGGCGTTGTGGACCTTGGGCGGTGTGGATTATTTGCAGGGGTATTACCTGCAGCCCCCCATGGATGTACTTGAGATTCCTGAGTCGGCGTAATGTATTGATAGCGGATAACGTGTGAAAAACGCTAAGACGATTGTGCAACGTAAGAGGCCGCGCCCAAAACATGGGCGCGGCCTCTTACACTTATAGTCACAGGCCTAAGCTGGCGAGCGCGATCGAGTTTCAGCTATTCTCAGTTACCCTTCAATAGTTCCGCTTGGTCCTTGTCGCGTACCCCGATTAAATAAAGAATGCCGTCCAGACCTAGGGTGGAAATGGCCTGTTCCGCATTCTGTTTGACCAAGGGCTTGGCGCGAAAAGCAATACCCAGGCCTGCTTCACCAAGCATGGGTAGGTCGTTGGCACCATCACCTACGGCGATAACCTGTTCCAGGCTAATACCTTCTTGAGCCGCGATACCTCTTAACAGTTCCGCCTTGCGCTGGCCGTTGACGATCTGCCCTACCACCCGACCCGTGACCTGGCCGTTTTCGATTTCCAGCTCGTTGGCGTGGATATAATCAATCCCCAATAGTTCTTGTAGCCATTGCCCAAACCAAGTGAAACCGCCGGAAAGGATGGCGGTTCGGTAGCCTAGGGCGCGTAGCGTAGAGATTAACCGTTCAGCACCTTCGGTGAGCTGGATGCGTTCACGCACTCGTTCCAAGGCTCCTTCGTCCAAGCCTTTAAGCAGGGCGACGCGAGCTTTAAAGCTCTCATTAAAGTCTAGCTCGCCGCGCATGGCCTGCTCGGTAATCTCGGCCACTTGTTTGCCGACGCCGGCTTCTGTCGCCAGTTCGTCGATCACTTCGGAGCGAATCAGGGTGGAATCCATATCGAATACCACCAAGCGCCGGTTGCGCCGGTAGGCACTGTCGCGCTGGAAAGCGATATCCAAGTTGCGTTCGTTGGCAATGCTCAGGAAGGCTGCACGCATAGCCTCACCGTTCTGGGGTTCGCCGCGCACGGAAATTTCAATGCAGGCGCGGTTGTCCTCGTTAAGGGCTTCCCCTTCTAGGTGAACACGTCCAGATAGCCTAGCTATACTATCAATGTTGAGTCCATTGTCGGCCACGGTAGTGGTGACATCGGCTAGTTGCTCGGCGGTGATCTTGCGCGCTAGCAGGGTGATGATATGGCGGTCCTTGCCTTGGCCTGCGACCCACTCTTCGTAGCGGTCCTCGTCGATGGGCCGGAAGCGCACATTGATATTCAGCTTGTGCGCCTCGAAAAGCAGATCCTTGAGGACTGATGAAGAGTCAGCATCCTGAGGCGTTTCCACCAAAATCCCCAGCGACAAGGTGTCGTGGATGACGGCCTGGCCGATATCCAGAATGTTGAGCCGATAACGGGCAAGAATGCCGGTGAAGGCGGCGGTCAAACCCGGCCGGTCATTACCAGATACCTGGATCAGAATGATCTCGCGCACGCGTGGGCTCCCAGTGCCAGAAAATAAAAAGTGCCAGAAGGTGAAAAATGTTAGCTAGATAGTCGGCGTCGTATTCGAGCCGAAACGGCGATGTAAGAGTAGCAGAAATAGCGGCTTGAGAGGGAGGTTCTTGTGCTTGAAAGCGGCCCCAGCGTCATACGAGTACGTTAATGGGACAAGTCCTGTTCTGCTGAGCACGGTATACTGCTGCCGCAATCATAATGATGACAGTGAGCCCAAGACGGCACGGGGCAACCGGTGTCACTGCAGGTCACCCGGAGCGCGCAGTGAGTGAGCCCTTGGCGCCAAGATATGGAAACCGAATTTATGTCCCTGTGGGAACAATGGCGGCCATGGATCCGTGAGCAACGGAGTTTGCTACGTGAGCTGATTCTAATGTTGCTAGCGATGCTGGTGGTCGGCGTTTATTTTCTTGAGCATTTTTCTGCCCGCCTGGAGCAGGAGCGTAAAGTGCAGCTGGAGGCACTAGCCGAACAAACGGCGCGTCGTGCGGCAGAGGCGCTGGCCAGCGACGACTCTATTAGCATCAACTTGATTGGCCGGGAAACCGTACAGCTGAAACCGGTGGCGGGTATCCGTTTCGAAAATACGGCTGGAGATAACGTGGGAGCGAGCGGTAGGAAAACCTCCTCGCTGCGCGTCACGGTGCCGGCGGCCCTACCGGACGGTGAATTGGCGGGTACCTTGATCTTACTGGGTAACGATGCGCTATTGCCGCGCAAACAGATTGAAGCGGGGTTTGTGCTGGCGGTGTTGAGTCTGCTGCTGCTTCGGTTAGCCGCGGCACTGATTCAGCAGCGCCTGCGGCCTTTGCCAGTCCAACCAGGGACCACTGAGACGGTGAAATCTATGGACTCACCGTCTCTGTTTCAGCCTATGGGTGCCCCGGCCTCGCCAATGGGGAAATGGACGGTGCCAGAGGGGGAAGAAATACAGGCCCAGCTGCGCCTTAGTGTTGTGAATTTTCCCCATATCAAGCAACGCTACACTGAAGACGCTCTGAAAGAGGTGCTGGCGGAATACCAGCAACTGTTGGACCAGGTGGCAACCCTTTACGGAGGCCATCAAGGGCCGGTAATTGGCAAACAGGCGGGTTTGTATTTCTATCAAACCCCGGTTTCTCAAGCGGCGTTTTCGGCTTTGTGTGCGGGCTTATTGTTTCTGCGTGTGGTGCGCTTGTTGGCGCCGCAGCGTAAACAAGCGGGAAAAATCTCTCTCGAGTTCAAGGCATTGGTAACCGCGGAGCCGGATCAGGAGGAAGCTTGGGCTTTATGTGTGGCCGGCGTGCCCGGTCGTCTGAATGTGCCGGATAGCCAGTTGACCCTGGCCGAGCTAGATGTGAAAGCGCTCTACCAACCAGAGAAGGCTCAGGTCGTTTGTGCGGGGGATCACAGGGTCCGTTTGCAGCCGGTGGAGCAGCTAGCCCATCGCTATCAGTCGCTGTTACGCACTCAGGCGCAAACTTTGCTGTCTGAGGGCGGTGGCAGTGTTGAGGCCAGTCAGTAATTGTGTATGGCTTGTTATAGTGAACACTCGGGGTACGAGGCGACGCAAAGGGTTGTAAGTAACCCGTTTCAATGTAGGGATCGCGACGAAGGTACGTTTTTTAATTGTCTTTGTCGTTATTCACCCTTGGCAGGTTGTGGTACGCCCGCTAGCCTTGCTTGCCTACGACCTATGCACTGCCTTACCGGATACATAGTTAACGGTAATGCGGATTGCGGTTAAGTACTAAAGAAAAATACTGGGAGAGCTGTTGTGACGATGCCGACACTGGAAAGTGATCTGGTTCTGGTGAATAACACCGAATCGGTAATGGAAATTACCCTGAACCGGCCGGACAAGTTGAATGCGCTGACAAATGCCATGTATCGGGATCTGGTTAAGCTGTTGAAAGCCGCTGAGCAGAATGAGGCTATTCATGTCGTGCTGTTCCGTGGTGAGGGAAAGTCCTTCAGTGCGGGTAACGACTTGGTGGATTTCCTCAACGCGACACCGGGTGAGGCCGGCGGGGCCGCCCATTTCATTCAGGCCATTCATGATTTCCCCAAGGTGGTCGTTGCGGCGGTGCAGGGTAATGCGGTGGGCCTAGGCACCACCATGTTGTTGCATATGGACTTGGTGGTGGCGTCCGCGGATGCCAAATTGGTTACTCCTTTTGTGGATCTGGGGGTGGCATCAGAAGCGGGTTCCTCCAAGCTGCTACCTGCGTGGATCGGTTATCAGCGTGCCGCGCGGATGCTATTGCTGGGTGAGCCCATGCTGGCTCAGGAAGCGCTGGAAATAGGCCTGGTGGCCAAGGTTGTCGAGCGTGAAGAGCTGGATGCCACCGCGCGTAATATGGCGGCGATATTGGCGAAGAAACCTCCTCGCGCATTGCAAGCCAGTAAACGATTGATGCGAGAATCCATCAATAAGCCTTTGCATCAGGTGATCAAGGAAGACCTGGCGCTGTTTGCCGAAATGCTTCAGGGCGATGAGGCAAAAGGCGTTATTGCGGCTATGGTGAACAAGAGTAAAGGCTCGAAGTAAAGGGTAAGTTGAAATACGGAATCGCGTGGTAAGGGCTCAGGCGCCTGCCCGCGATTTACCATCGTGTGTGGAGGGTCCTTTAGAGCGTATCAGTGCTATAGCGCGTTTTTGTTTTTGCTTTGAACGTTCAACTCAAAAAATCCCCGCATCCAGCCCCGCGGCCAGATACATCCCCATTTCTTCCAGCTGATCCTCGAATGCGTCTTGCCATGCGCCTTTTAGCACTAGAGGGTCTTGAACCCAATTCCAGCGCAGGCCGGTGACAATGGTTTCCACTGCCCGGCGTGTGCCGGTGCCGTCGTGGCCGGCACGAATGTAGAGTGCGCAAGGCAGCCCCTGCTTTTCTTCCAGTACTGGATAATAGCTTCGATCAAAAAAGTCTTTTAATGCGCCGCTCATATAGCCTAGGTTTTCGGTGGTGCCCAGCAGGATGGCGTCGCAGGTCATCACGTCCTCAGGCCCCGCATCCAACGGAGCCTTTACCGTTACCGAAACGTTCTCGATATCATCATGGCAGGCCCCTCGCGCGGCAGCGTCGCGGAGCTTGAGTGTATTGGGTGAAGGGGCATGGGCAACGATCAACAGTTTCTTCATGGTTCGCAAATCAACGGGGTCGATAGGGGCAGCATAGCAGGTAAGACAGGGGTATCTGTAGGTGTGTCTGGCGGCAGGGAATCAGTTGAAAGTTTAAATGCACACCATAGGGCCGATGAGTTCTGAAGAACCCTCCACGCACGATGGTATATCGCGGGCATTTTTCGCCACACCTCTCCGCGCTTTAGTTTTGTACGTTCAACGGTTTTTCACGCATTCACATAATTCAACGGCAAGGCTGCGGTATCGACTACCCGGCGCATTACAAAGCTGGAGTGCACGCCGCTCACCCCTTCGATCCGGGTAATACGGTTAAGCAAAAAACTCTGGTAAGCATCAATATCTGGCACCACCACTTTGAGCAAGTAATCCGCGTCTTGACCGGTGACCAGGTAGCACTGCTGCACCTCTACAAAACTGGCCACCTTTTCCTCGAAGTTGGCGAAGCGCTCCGGGGTGTGGCGATCCATGCTGATTTGGATCATTACTGTCAGGTCGAGCCCCAATTTTCGGGCGTCCAGTACGGTTTCCCGTTTGACAATGATGCCGGCGGCTTCCAGCTTTTGTACCCGCCGGGAGCAAGGTGAGGGCGAGAGCCCTACGGTTTCCGCCAGCTGCTGGTTACTGAGACCACCATTATGCTGTAGTGCATCGAGAATACGCAGGTCGGTGCGATCCAGTTTTGCTAGCGCCTGCTTGTTCATAATAAATTTCTCGCCATCTTGGTTTTTTGAGCAATATTATTGCGTATATGGCGGCAATTAGATTAAAAAAGCAACCAAATTGCGGGTCAGCTACCGTAAAGTATCTCTTGTGGGGCGATGATGCGAACCGCCAAAAGTGGGCCGCCACTCTTCGTTGCTACCGGTGCCTACCGGGCCCTGATCTAGACCCGAGATCACAATGCGAGTTGTTAACCAAGTCAGACAGTACCCCTGAACGATCAGGTTAGGAATTCACTTTCGGGGGGCAGGACATGCCCCTTTTTACGTTAAGGAAATTGTCATGAGCTTTGATCACCGTAAATATCGTCCTGTTGCCGTTATCGACAAACCCGACCGTCGCTGGCCTAACCAGCGTATTGAGAAGGCACCGCTGTGGGCAGCAGTGGACCTACGCGATGGTAACCAGGCGCTGATCAAGCCCATGTCGGTGGCGCAAAAGCGTCGTTTTTTCCAAATGTTGGTGGAGCTGGGTTTCAAGGAAATCGAAGTGGGTTTTCCGTCAGCCAGCCAGATCGATTTTGATTTTTGTCGGGCCTTGATTGAAGAAGATCTGGTGCCCGATGACGTACATATCCAAGTGCTGACTCAGGCCCGAGAAGACTTGATTGCGCGTACCTTTGACTCTCTCAAAGGGGCGAAGAACGCCATTGTGCATATTTACAATGCCACCTCGCCCACTTTCCGCGAGCAGGTGTTCAACGTGGACAAGGCCGGTTGTAAGGCTATTGCCGTGCGGGCCGCTGAATGGGTGAAAGAGAACGCGGCCAAGCAGCCGGATACCCACTGGAGTTTCCAGTATTCCCCGGAAACGTTCAGTGCCACGGAGACCGATTTCGCCATTGAAGTGATTGATGCGGTGAATGCGGTATGGCGACCGGATCAGGGGCAGCGAGTAATCATTAACCTGCCGGCTACGGTGGAAGTGAGCACGCCGAATGTGTTCGCGGACCAGGTAGAGATGGTGCACGACAATATTCAGTATCGCGATGATGTGATCATCAGCGTGCACACCCATGATGACCGTGGTTGTGGTGTGGCTGCAGCGGAAATGGCGGTAATGGCAGGGGCTGACCGGGTGGAGGGGACCTTGTTAGGTAATGGTGAGCGTACCGGCAATATGGACCTGGTGACTGCAGGCATGAACCTGTACAGCCAGGGAATAGACCCGGAAATTGACTTCTCGCGCATGAAAGAGATTGTGGCGTTGGTGGAAGAGATTACCGACATCCAAACTCATCCCCGCCACCCCTATGCGGGTGATCTGGTGTTCAGTGCTTTCTCCGGCAGCCATCAGGATGCCATCCGCAAATGCTTGGCCCGCTATCAGGAAGGCGATATCTGGACAGCGGCTTACTTGCCCATCGATCCGGCAGATGTGGGGCGGCGCTACGAGGAAGTGGTACGGATTAACTCCCAGTCCGGTAAGGGTGGCGTAGCTCACGTGCTGGAGCGGGATTTCGGTATCGATTTGCCGCGCTGGTTGCAGCAGGAGCTTGCCGGTGTGGTGCAGGGTGACGCCGAAGAAGATGGTGGCGAGATAACCAGCGAACGAGTGCACCGCCGTTTCAATAGCGATTATCTGAACGTGCCCATGGGTTGGGTATTGCGTTCCTACGACTTGAACCGCAGCAACGAACAGGTGCAGGCGCAGATCAGTATCGGTGATGATCGTCAGCCGGTGACCCTGTTGTCTGGCCGCGGTGACGGCGCCATGTCGGCCCTGGTGGATGCGCTTAACCGGCGTATCGGTGGTGAGGTGAAGGTGGTGTCTTTCGATGAATATTCGCTGGGCGATAACACCGAAGCCAACGCCATGGCCTGTGTGCGGGTACAGGTGGGTGACTCCACGCAAAGTGCTGTAGCCATGGCGGTGGATACTACCGCTGCGGCCTTGCAGGCCATTCTTTCTGCGGTGGGGCGAATGCAGGAAACGAGTGAGCAGTTAATCGCTAACAGTTAGTCGCGGCGCCGCCGCATTGGTTGTTGGGCAATCGAGAAGCCGCGCTCCGGTCAGAGACGCGGCTTCTTGTTTTGTAGAAGGGGCAGCGCGCAGGTCGAATGTCAGACTCGGCGTTGTTGTAATTTGACCTGATGCACATGAAAGATCAGGCAAGAAAAGCATTTAGAACACGCCCCAGTAAGGCGCGGGTTGTAACAAAGCGTTGTGGGTCGCCGAGCAGAGCCTCACGGTCTTCCACCCAACGGCCCGGCGCCAAATCATCAGAGCAAGCATCGCATAGGTCTGCAGCGTTACTCGCCTCCAGCTCCAGATGGAATTGCAGTGCCAACACGTTATCACCGTAGCGGAATGCCTGGTTGCGGCAGCCTTCGCTTTCCAGCAAATGTACGGCGCCATCGGGGATGGCAAAGGTATCGCCATGCCAGTGCAGCACGGCGGGCGCCTCGGCGAACAGTTTGCCAATGCTGTCACTTTTTCCCGCAGGAGTGGGGTAAACCGGGAACCAGCCAATTTCCTTTTCAGAACTGGGGGTCACGGGAGCGCCCAGTACCCGGGCGATCAGTTGAGCGCCTAGGCAAATGCCGAGCACTTTTTTGCCCGCCGCGATGCTGTCGCGGATCAGGGCTTTTTCTGTGCTCATCCAGGGGAATTGAAGGTCATCATCAGCGCCCATGGGGCCTCCCATGATGACCAGTACATCAAAATCCGCCGGGGTGGGCAGGGCGCCATCGGCAAACAACAGGGAGTGACGAATGCTGATGTCCCGTTCCTGAAACCAGGCCTCCATGGCGCCTAGTTGCTCGAACGGAACATGAGACAAGTAATGAACACGCATGGCTGTTCCTTCTTTGTATTGTTGGCAATCCCCAGTTGACGTTGCGTCTACAAGTACACAGTTTGAAAGCTGGCTAGAGGCTCATCCTTTTCATCGAATAACGTTAACCATTCGCCATCAATTCGGAAGTGATCACTAGCTTTGATCGCTTTAAAGAAAAGATCTTCAATGACGCTGGTGGAGCAGGCTTTGCGCGTGGTTGCTAGATCGGACAATGCCAGTTGATGGTCGTCGAGCAGGTAGTTGCCGCTGAGGCTGTTGCAGCTGCCATGTCCTTTGACGTTGCCCTCGGCGTTAAAAGTGAGGGTGGGAACGTGTGCGGAGTTGCCAAGAATAATGCGGTCTTCACCTAGGTGAGTTAACTGCCAGCGGGTATTGATTAGCTCGGCGGTGGGGAGTTGGCAATTATCCATACCTGTTTCCAGTTCGAAACTTTCCACAATTAAAGCGGTCTCGGTGCTGTCTGCCTGTTGGCCGGGGACCTTGCGTACCAAGCCGCTAACGATGGCGACCCGGGGTTGCTGCGGGTAGCGGATAGCGTTGTCGTAGGCTGACAGTAAATCGCCACTTTGCGGGCCACGAATGAGCAGTTGTTGATCGCTGTTGCATAGAGTGAAGATATCCCGGTGCTGGCCAGGTTTGCCGCGGGTAATGGCGCCGCGCAGGGTTTCACTGTCCGTCATTACTTCGTTGAGTGGCAGGATAATATCGACAAAACCTTGTTTGTTACCTTTCAGGGTTACCGCGTCGGACTGATAGAAGAGTCCTCCATCGGCCACAATTTGGCTGATAATCTGGTATTCGTGGTCTGTTTTCAGATCCTCGGGCAGATAATAAAGGCGGAAGGGCACGTCCGTTTTGTCTTCATCCAGCCGGATCAGGCGTTTGGAAATGAGCTGGGCGGTAGGGTCACTGGTATTGATCTGGTTGTCCAGCAGCGCCACGGTGAGGACGGCATTGTCGGGCAGCTCACTGTTCTGCGGGCGGGTGGCGGTACCGCTGATATGGGCCACGGCCAAGTTAGCACGCTGGTAGTCGCCGCTGAACAATGGCGAGGAGGAGGCATTGTCCGTTTCTTCATCGATATCTGAGCCGGACTCTTCTGTGTTTTCGCTATTGGCTTCTTTTAGGTTTGATGGCGATGAGGTAGTCGGCGTAAGGGTCAGTAAGTCATCTTGTTGTTGGCCGCTGGCGGTGGCCTCAGTGACTTTTTTTTCACGATTGTCCAAGTAGTGGAATGTGAAGTTGTCCTCCTGTTGCTCCCAGCGCAGCCCCTGAAGGTTTGTGTCGGCGGGAAGGTAGAGGTCTCCATTGGCTTCAAGTACCAGCACTTGCTGGTCACTTTGCCACACTCCGGCAATGCCATCGGTGCTGTTGCTGTCTCTGCCGGCGGAGGAGGGTTGGTTGTTGTCATTGTCGCTACAGCCCAGTAGGGCTAGGCCGCTAAAACACAGAGCGGCAAAGGGGACGGCATACTGCTTCATTGTGTGTTTCCTTCGGGGGGCGCGGTGGGTTCAGGTGGCGGTGGCAGGGGCACGGTTCCCGGGTCGGGAATGCGCACCAGCGCCATTTGCGCCTGAATCCAGCTTGCCCGTTGTTGTACGTAGTCGGTGGGGCCTTTGAAATCGTAAAGATTGGGACGCGGCAGCATGGCGGCTAGCTGTGCTGCCTGTAAGGGCGATAGCTGCGCGGCGCTGATCTGGAAATAATGTTGGGCAGCCGCTTCGGCACCGTAAATTTGGTGCCCCCATTGGGCCACATTCAGGTAGAGCTCAAGGATGCGGCGTTTGCTCAGGCCAATTTCCAGCATCAGGGCAATAACCGCTTCTTGCGCTTTGCGGGTATAGGTGCGCTCGCCGGACAGGTACAGGTTTTTGGCCAGTTGCTGGGTAATGGTGGAGCCACCAGCCACAGGCTTGCCTGCTTCCATATTGCGCTTCAGCGCATAGCGGATACCTTCCCAGTCAAAACCGGTGTGCTGCGTGAAATGGGCGTCTTCGGAAATCAGCACGGCCCGTTTCAGGTAATCACTGATCTGATCGTAATCACGCCAGTCTTGCTGCACATTGCCCTGCTTCTGGGCGCGGTGCATATAGGCGCTGCTGTCTGGATTGTGGTGTTGCAGACGCAGCACCTGGCCCAAATACCAGAGCTGGGCCAGTGTCGCTACCACAAATAGCAGGGCGAGAAACTGTAACAAGCGTCGTCGAAACGTCATGATTGGCGCTGACCGGGTCAGCTTTTCTTCTCCCTGAGCTTTTAAGGTCCCGGATGCTATGTTAACCGGGAAGCCCTTTAACAGGCTCCAATTGTCGGTGAAAGTTCCTGCTTTGTCAGGTGGCGCTAGCTACGAGGGGCTAAGGCGTTCAAAAAGTGAACATGGGGCGGGGACGCCAGGGATACACATTATTTTGGACAAATGCCATGCAGGGTGTGCTAGTTGGGGCTGTTACCGTTGCAATCGTGCTGCTGGGGGCGTTGTTGTTTCAGCGTAGCCGGTTGAGGTTGGCTCAGGTAAAAGACAGTGAAGTGCGTTTTCGGCTGGCCATGAAGCATTCTGCTATAGGTATGGCGTTGCTGAGCCCTCGCGGAGAGTGGCAAGCGGTTAACCATGCCTTGTGTGACCTGATGAATTATGACGAAGAGTTGCTGTTGGGCTCCAGTTATCAGGTTATTACCCACCCGGATGACCAGCTCAAGAGCCGGAGTATGCTAGAGGACCTGTTGGCTGGCGAAATCGAGGGCTATTCGCTGGAACAACGATTTATAGCTAGTGGCGGAGAGTCGATTTGGGTGCGATTGTCGGTGTCGTCCGTTAGTGCTGAGGGGGCGGTCAGTTATCTGGTTGCTCAGGTGGAGAACATCCATGCGGCTAAATTGTCCGAACAGGCATTGCAAGAGAGTCGCCAGCGCTTGCAAATGGCGCTGGAGGTGGGTGGTGTAGGCATTTGGCAGTATAGCCCTCAAAATAACGTGTTGTTCTGGGATGAGCGCATGTATGAGCTGTATGGCCTGCAACCAGGGGCGCCAGGGGATGGCTCTCTGGATATTTGGCGAAATAGTGTGCACCCGGACGATTACACTGAGATCACTACAGCATTCCAGCGTGTTATTGATGGCGGGGAAGATTTGGATGCGGAGTTTCGTGTTTGTTGGCCGGGGGGCGAAATTCGGCATATCCGTGTGCGAGCGGAAACCGTAGCTAGGGCCGATGGAGGGGACGCGCTGGTGCTGGGCACCAACTGGGATGTGACGGCAGAAAAGAGCATGCAGCAGTCGCTGGCCCATGAGAAAGAGCGTTTGCGCGTTACGCTGACCTCTATTGCCGATGGGGTGGTCGCCACGGATGAAGCCGGCCGCGTGACCTTTATGAACCCGGTAGCAGAGTCTCTGACGGGTTGGCGAGAAGAAGAAGCAGAAGGGATGCCGGTGGGCGATGTGCTGAAGCTGAGTGAAGATAATGTCAGCGGCCCGTCCCCTAACCCCATCACGGTGGCGTTGAACGGCGGAGATGTCTGCTTCTTGCGCGAGGGCAGTATGTTGCAAAATCGCGATGGCAGCCGCTACGAAATTCAGGATTCCGCGGCTCCGCTCAAGTCCGCAGAGGGCCAGGTAACCGGAGCCGTGATGGTGTTTCGCGATGTTACCACTCGGCGGGCTATGCAGAAAAAGTTACGTTATCACGCTACCCGTGATGCCTTGACCGGCCTCACCAATCGACGGGAATTTGAAAATACCCTGCTGGAATCCCTAGACGAAGAAGGCCCAGAGAACAACATACTGTGTTTTATCGATCTGGATCGTTTTAAGGTGGTGAATGACACCGCTGGCCATGTGGCGGGTGATGCCCTATTGCGTGAATGCGCGCAGGTGATCGGCCGTCAGGTTCGTGAGGGGGATGTGGTCGCTCGCCTGGGCGGCGACGAGTTCGGTTTGTTGCTACGCCACTGCCCAGCCCAGTGCGCGACACAGATTGCTGAAAGCGTGATTGCCGCCTTAGGCGAGATCCGGTTTGCTTGGAATGAATCACTTTACGACATTGGCGCAAGTGTTGGGTTGGTTCAGCTGGATGCTGACGTGAGTACTGTGGAAGAAGCTATGAGCCGGGCAGATGTGGCCTGCTACGCGGCCAAGCATCGGGGCCGTAATCAGGTTTCTGTGTATACCTCTGACGACAGTGAGGCCTCTCGCCGTCACCTGGAACTGCAGATGGCCGCGGGCTTGCGCGAATCCCTAGAATCGAATCGTTTCCTGCTTTACGCACAAGAAATTCGGCCCATCGACCCCCGCTCGGAACAATCGCATTACGAGGTGTTGTTGCGTCTGCGAGATCGCAATGGCGATATCCTTAGCCCCGGCGCCTTTATTCCGGCGGCAGAGCGCTATCAAATGATGCCGCACATTGACCGCTGGGTGTTGACTCAACTGTTGATCACGCTCAGCGAAGACTTGGCTGCCTTGCCGCACTTGAATCTCGCGATCAATTTATCGGCTACCTCGCTAGACGATCCGACGTTTATTCCATTTCTGGAATCTCTGCTCAATCAGACTCCGCTGTCTCCTGAGCGGCTCACCTTCGAAATCACCGAAACCACCGTGGTCAATCAGTTATCCTCTGCCAGTGACTTGCTTGGGCGTATTCGTGAGCAAGGCTGCAAGGTGGCGCTGGATGATTTTGGTAGCGGCTTCAGTTCGTTCAATTACCTGAAACATTTCCCGGTTGATGTCATCAAAATTGACGGAAGCTTTGTGCGCAACCTGCTGCACTCCAGCGTGGATCGCACTATTGTGGAGTCCATTAACGAGGTGGCCCATCGGCTGGGCGTGCAAACGGTGGCGGAATATGTGGAGGAGCTTGCCCTGATTCCCGTGTTGGAAGAAGCCGGCGTTGATTTTGTGCAAGGCTACGCTATCGGTAGGCCCCAACCATTAAGTGCGTTGTTTGAGCAGCAGCAACCAGAGGGGCTTGGGCTTAGCGGGAAGGTATTGGCTGGCCGTTAGCAATGGGGGCGCCGCGTGCAACTCCAATAATAAAGAGCCGCTGGCACTCTTTCAGTCAGGGGGAAGCTTTCCCCGGTGTTTTCAGTTGGATATCTGCCTGCCAGTGCTTCAACTTCTGGGTCATGGAAGGTTGGGCCGTCTCTTCTTGCAATTCCAATGCCCGCCTCTGGAGCCGGTTTTCGGCGTTTTTCGTGCTTCCGGTACTGTCTTTTTTCAGGTCGGTCTGGGGGATGCGGCTTAGGCCGTCATAATCCAGCCCATACTGGTAATCCTGTTCATACACATCGTTCCCACGGATGTAATCGTAGCGCTCCCCATAAGCCGGAGGGGTGTGGCAGCGAATGCCAGCAGTGACCCTGCAGCCAGTACGGTCCGTTGCCATTCTCTGTGCGGCATGGGGCTCTCCAGTTAGGCAAGCTAGTGAGTGAGGCAGGCTTGTTACAGGTTTGCTAGTTCGTTAGTTATTTCCTATCGCTTCAATGAAAGCATCCAAATTTACCAATCGCCATAAAGGCCCCATTCTTGTTCTCGACGAAAACATTAACGCAATCGTTTTACCGATAACTTAGGGAGTCTTGGACACATGGCACTGATCAACAGCGAAATCCAACCGTTCAACGCCACCGCATTCAAGCAGGGCGAATTTGTAGACATTTCAGAAGCGGATGTTAAGGGAAAGTGGGCGATCTTCTTTTTCTATCCCGCCGACTTCACCTTTGTTTGCCCTACTGAGTTGGGCGATGTGGCCGACAAGTATGAAGAGCTGCAGAAAATGGGCGTAGAAGTCTTCTCTGTATCCACCGATACCCACTTCACCCACAAAGCATGGCACGACACCTCCGACACCATCGGCAAGATTAATTACTTCATGGTGGGAGACCAGACCGGCAACATCACCAATAACTTTGGTGTAATGCGTGAAGGCCAAGGCCTGGCTGACCGCGCTACCTTCCTGATTGATCCAGATGGTGTAATCCAGGCAATGGAAATTACAGCTGAAGGTATCGGCCGTGATGCGGACGATCTGCTGCGCAAGGTAAAAGCGGCCCAGTATGTTCGCAACAACCCTGGCGAAGTTTGCCCGGCGAAATGGAAAGAAGGTGAAGCCACTCTTGCCCCGTCTCTGGACTTGGTCGGCAAGATCTAATCTCGCTTCCGATTGTAACAACCCTAGCGACAGTGCCGGGGTTGTTACCCCTTGAATGCTTAAGTTAATGAACACTCTATTTATAGTGAGGGGATACCCATGCTCACGAATGAAATTTTGCAGGCTCTTAAGGGCTACGCCGCCAACATGCAGAAGAAAGTCTCTTTTGTGCTGCAAAGCGGATCCCATGACAAACGCGAGGAACTGGTAACGTTTCTTTCCAGTATCGCGGGTGTCAGTGACAATCTCGCGTTCGAAGAACGGGATCTGGGTGACAGGCTCCGTAGTCCAATCAGTTTTCTGTTAGAAGCCGATGGTGAAGACACCGGTATCCGTTTCTCCGGTATTCCCGCAGGCCATGAATTCAATTCCTTGGTGTTAGCGTTTCTACATGCATCTGGGACCGAAATTAAACTGGACGCGGGTCTTCAGCGCATGGTGGCTAAGGCCAAAGGCGACATGCATTTTGAAGTGTTTATTAGCCTGAGCTGCCATAACTGCCCAGATGTGGTTCAGGCGCTGAATCAGTTCGCCTTGTTGAACCCCAATATCCGTACGGAAATGATCGACGGGGGGTTGTTTCAGGATGTGGTCAGTGACAGGAACATTCAGGGTGTGCCCAGCGTTTACTTGAACGGCGAGTTGTTCGCCAATGGCAAGGTTACCGCCGCTGAGTTGATCGATAAGCTGTTGGCCTACGACCCAAGCCTCGCTGAAGCCGGTGTCGGAGAAAAACTGCCATTGCAGGATGTTACCGTTATCGGGGGCGGCCCGGCGGGTGTTTCCGCCGCAATTTACAGCGCCCGTAAAGGTTTGAAGGTCACCCTGATCGCCGATCGTATTGGTGGGCAGGTGAAAGACACCATGGATATCGAAAACCTGATCTCCGTAAAGAAAACCACCGGCCCGGAACTGTCTGGTGCGCTGCAGGCGCATATGAGCGAATACGATGTGACAGTAAAAGAGCATCTGAGAGTGGCTCGTGTGGAGAAAGGCGATATTAAGACCGTGGTTTTGTCTTCCGGTGAAGCTATCGACACCAAGACGATTATCGTGGCCACCGGCGCCAAGTGGCGCGAACTGGGTGTGCCTGGTGAAAAGGAAAATATCGGCAATGGTGTGGCTTACTGCCCACACTGTGATGGTCCCTTCTTCAAGGGCAAGGATGTCGCTGTCATTGGTGGTGGCAACTCTGGCATCGAAGCTGCGCTGGATTTGGCCGGTATCGTTAAATCAGTGAATGTATTCGAGTTCATGCCAGAGCTGAAAGCGGACAAGGTGCTGGTGGACAAGGCTGAAGCCAAAGCCAACATTACCATTCACAGGAACGTGGCAACCAATCAGATAATGGCCAGTAACGGCAAGGTAGATGCCATTGAATACATTGACCGTGATACTGAGCAATTACATCGACTGCCCTTGCATGGGGTGTTTGTGCAGATCGGACTGGTGCCCAACAGTGACTTTCTAGAAGGGGTGGTTGAGCGTAGTCGGTTTGGAGAAATTGAAATCAACGAGAAGTGCCAGACATCGCAAGAGGGAATTTATGCGGCTGGTGATGTGACCACCGTGCCGTACAAACAGATTGTTATTAGTATGGGCGAAGGCTCTAAGGCTTCCCTGGCTGCTTTTGAATACCTGCTGACACAGAGCGATCGTCTTGATGCCCTGTATGAAAATGACAAGGATGTGCAGAAGGTCGCAGCGGTTGCCTGACCCCAGCGGTAAACAGAAAGTCACGGGTATACATAGCGGAAAACGGTACCTTAGATTTGCCGCAATCGCTTGTCCTAGCCAGTGCTATCGGCATGGCGCTCAGTAGTGTGGCCTTCTGTGCTGAAGTTGGTAGCTTGTACCTAGGCTTTCTCTGGGCGATGGTTTCATCACTGAGGCGGCTGTCATGTCTGCTGGTCTCGCTGCCTGGGTTTTGATATGAGTGAAAGGGATTAGGGGCGGCGCAGCGCAGACATCAAATGCGCCGCCTAAATTTACTCCAATGTGTCCGTTCCGTTAGTAAATTTTGAGAGCGTGAATTGTTGTTAACATAAAACAGGGGGCAGATATGAGCAGAGCTAAAACTGCGGAACGCAGAATGCAATATTCCAGCAACCGGGGCGGGGCCCGCCATGCGGTGCGTTATGTGGAAAGTTCGACTCCGCCTGAAGGGGAGTGCATGCTCTGCGTTGGCTCACTGGCGGATTCGCCGCCGGTAACGTTTGTTGGCCCGGTAGGCGACAGCCGGCCCTTGCCGATGCAGCGTTCTGATGAAGAATAGGCTGTCTTGTTCAGGCGAGCAGCGATCTCGAGTTATCATGGGGCATTAAGCTAGGGCGTTGCTTCGGTGTCCAGTAATACTGAATCTGTGGCAAACAATAAAGTAAGCAGAGCAAGTGAATATTGTTATGAATGAAATGGAACAGGCGGAAGACGAATTTGCCCAGAAGGCGATGGTTGAAGCGGTGGAGAATCAGATCGCTGACGGCCATCCCCGCGAGACCGGCATGGTGATGATGGCGTTGACAAAAAATGGCCTGGACCATGATGAAGCACTGGAAAAAATGGCTGATGTGTTGGCCGTCCATGTAGCTGCAACCATGGAAGACGAAACGCCATTTGATATTAATGCTTACGCTCGCGATTTGCTGCAGCTGGCCAAGGGATAGGCAAGCGTAGTTATAGGGCGAGCACCGTCGCTGTGGCTAGGGGCGTTCAATTATACGCGCCTGCCGAGTACGTCAGCTCGTAACTATGGCTATAGATTTCAAGAATGTTTCCGAAAGGGTCTTCCATGTACACCATGCGGTAAGGCTTCTCGCCAGGGAAGTATTCTCTTACTGGCATTCGCTGTTTGCCTCCTGCGGCCACAATTTTTTCTGCTAGGCCTTCCACATCGGGGTCCTGAACGCAGAAATGGAACACGCCAGTTTTCCAATACTCAAAATTGTTTTCCGGCTTTTCAACATGGTTGAATTCGAAAATCTCCACACCAATACGGTCTCCGGTGGAAAGGTGGGCAATGCGTAATGATGTCCAGCCCTTTCCGAATACGTCGGTGCACATCAGGCCGATAGCACTGTTATCTTCGGTGATGGCAGTGGGGGGCATAATTAAATACCAGCCAAGCACCTGGGTGTAGAAGCGTACGGCGGCATCTAGGTCGGTAACGGATAGGCCGATGTGGGAAAAGTTGCGAGGGTAGGGCTGGTTCATGGTGGGGCCTCATGGCTGGTGGCGATTGCGGCTACGGCATGAGGAAAGCCTAAAAGGGTTGTGTTATAAGATAAATGGAGCTCATCTTATTGCCTCGATAAGGTTTACTTATGATCAGCCCTCAATGGTTGCGTTCTTTTGTGGTGTTAGCGGAGCGGGGCAGTTTCACTCGTACGGCAGACCAGCTGGGGCTGACTCAGGCGGCGGTCAGCCAGCATATTCGACACCTGGAAGAGACCTTGGGGCCGCTGTTGATTCGCCGGCCTCGCCAGATTGAGCTGACGCCGGCAGGTCAGGCACTGTTGATGTATTGCGCAGACCTGGAGCAGGCAGAAAAACGGCTAAATTTGCGCTTGTCCGGGGAGGATGATCGGCAGGGTGAAATCAGCCTGATCAGCCCCGGCAGCATTGGTTTGTCTCTGTATCCTTTGCTGCTGGATTTGCAGGCCTTATACCCTGGTTTGACGATGCGTCATCGTTTTGCTCCCGATCATGATGTTCTTAAGGCTGTGGGAAATAATGACTTTGAGTTAGGTCTGGTTACCATCAAGCCAGACGACCCGCGACTGGCGGCGTGTCTTTTTGCGCAGGAACCACTGGATTTGGTCGTACCAGCTAAAGTTATGGTGAGTTGTTGGGAAGATCTTGAAAACCTAGGGTTTATTGATCATCCGGATGGGCAGGCCATGGCGTCACGGCTATTGAGCAGAGTCTTTCCGGGAAATCGCGGCATTCGCAGTATTGCGTGCAAGGGGTTTGTGAATCAGATTGGTTTGATTCTGGATCCAGTGGCGCGGGGGTTTGGTTTTACAGTGCTTCCACGCTATGCCCGCGAAGCCTATGCCTGGCCTGATGCAATTCGGGTGGTGGAAATGGACCCTCGTGTGGTCGATTCATTGTGGCTGATTTATCGTGCGCAATGGACGCTGTCGGCCCGCGCCCGGTTTGTGGCGAGCGAGTTGGCTTCCCGTTTAACGGGGAAGACGCTGGAGCTGGTGTAGCGGTGTCAGGCAAGCTTGGCGATTGCGACTAGGGTCGAATGCAAGTGGCCTGCCTCTTCCTCTATAGTCAGGGCTGCGATTGACCTGCCAGGAGTTGCTTCATGCCCTTCCAGCCTTATGCCGATCTCGGCCAGCATATCACCCGTATTGATACCGCCTTGATGCGCGATGGGCTGGCGGCCTGTTATCTGCTCCAGGGCGGTGATGAGTACGTCATCATCGAGACGGGCACGCATAATACCGTACCGATTATTCTCGCCCTGCTGGAACAGCGGGAGATCGAGCGTGAACAGGTCAAGTTCGTGATTCCCACCCATTTGCATCTTGACCATGCGGGGGGCGTAGGAGGGTTGATGCAGGCGTTGCCGGTCGCCACCTTGTTGATTCATCCCCGTGGCGCCCGGCACATGATTGACCCTTCCAAGCTCAAGGCGGGGGCCATCGCGGTATACGGTGAAGACGCCTTTGCCAAAACCTATGGCGATGTGATTCCCGTGCAGGCTGACCGTGTGCGAGAGATGAACGAAGGTGACCATGTTCTGGTCGGTGACCGGCGCCTGGACTTTTACGATACCCCAGGTCATGCCCGTCATCATTTCTGTGTTTTTGATTCGCTTTCTTGCGGTATTTTTACCGGTGATACCTTTGGTTTGTCTTACCCGCCACTGACTACCGAAAAAGGGCCCTTCATTTTACCCACCACCACCCCGGTGCAGTTCGATCCGGACGCATTGAAACTGTCGATTCGTAAATTACTGGCACTGAATCCCAAGCGCATGTTCCTGACCCATTACGGTGTGCTGGAGACGCCTCAGGAGCCGGGGGAGCGTTTACTGGCTATGGTGGATGATTACGTGGCATTGGCAAAAAAAGCGGCACCGGGCGATGACGCGACCTTGCTGCAACGGCTGGAGGCGGCGATGCGAGCGTATATGTTCGACAAAGCCCGTGACCATGGTGTGTCGCTATCGGATGAAGCCCTGCAAGATGCGTTGGGGTTTGATATTAATCTCAACAGCCAGGGGTTGATGGTATGGCTTGGGCAGCAAGCGGATTGATTCATTCAGCTGAAAAAATGGATCGCATGATTGCCCTTGTTCACTTGCACGCTGCTGGCCATAGTAGCGGCATTGATTCTCTTTAGGAGCCCGCATGTCTGACGATACCTACACCCCGCCTCGGGTCTGGAAATGGGACCAGGAAAACGGTGGCAAATTCGCCAATATTAATCGTCCTATTGCCGGCCCCACCCACGACCAAGCACTGCCGGTTGGTGAGCACCCTTTGCAGCTTTATTCGCTAGCCACCCCCAACGGGGTGAAAATCACCGTGATGCTGGAAGAACTGCTGGAAAAGGGGCACACCGGTGCGCAGTACGATGCTTGGATGATCAAGATTACGGAGGGTGATCAGTTCGGCAGTGGCTTTGTGGACGTGAATCCAAATTCCAAGATTCCCGCGCTGATGGACCATAGCGTCAATCCGCCCCAGCGGGTGTTCGAGTCCGGCAGTATTCTGCTTTATTTGGCGGAAAAGTTTGGTGCCTTTTTGCCCAGGGAGCTGGCGACCCGCACCGAAACCCTGAGCTGGCTGTTCTGGCAGATGGGCAGTGCGCCGCTACTGGGGGGCGGTTTCGGCCATTTCTATGCCTACGCGCCGGAAAAGTATCAATACCCCATCGACCGTTACACCATGGAGATCAAGCGTCAGCTGGATGTATTGGACCGGCGTTTGGCGGATAACGAATACCTGGCCGGTGATGAATACACCATCGCGGATATGGCGGTGTGGCCCTGGTACGGCGCTCTGGTGACTAACAAAGTGTATGAAGCGGCGGAGTTTATTGAAGCCCACACTTACACCAATGTACTGCGCTGGACTAACCAAATCGGCGAGCGTCCCGCAGTAAAGCGTGGCCTCATGGTGAACCGGGCCTGGGGCGAGCCGTCCAGCCAGTTGCATGAGCGTCATGATGCTAGCGACTTCGAGTTGAAAACGCAGGACAAAGTGCAGAGCTGATGGTGTTCATCGAGCGCTGAATGTCGGATTACGCTCAGCTGTAATCCGACAGAATGCTAAGACGCTGCCTCGTTCAGGTGCCACAAAAAGTCTGGTGGACTTGTTCGCCGGGTGCGGCGGGTTGCCGATAACGGTCATCACTGTCCCTGTCCGCATAGGGGGCGGAGAGTGCTTGTAGCAAGGCATGGGTGGGTGCCATATCGTTATCCTCGCTGGCCGCCTGGAGGGCTTGCTCCACCAAGTGGTTGCGTGGAATCACCGCCGGGTTGTGATTACGCATTAGGCACAACGATGAGGCCAGTGGTTTGCTGTTGCGGGCCAGCCGAGCCCGCCACCGTTGGTGCCAGTGCTGGAACGCTTCGCTTTGGTATTGCTCGCCATCAGGCAGGCCGTCCTGGATTAGATCACGGAAGGTATTGGTGTAGTCCGCGTTCTGCGCATGCATCCAGGTGAGCAAATCGGCAATCAGCGTATCGTCCTCGGTTTCGCTGCCGAACAACCCCAGCTTCTTGTTCATCATGGCGCGCCACTTTTCTTCGTAACGCAGGCTAAATGATTTTAGTGATGTGGTGGCTTTTTCGATCGCGATGTCTGTGTTGTCGTCCATCATTCTGAGCAGCGTTTCCGCAAAGCGGCCCAGGTTCCACTGGGTAATGCTGGGTTGGTTACCATAGGCATAGCGGCCCTGGTGGTCGATGGAGCTGAACACCGTGTTCGGGTCAAAGCGATCCATAAAAGCACAAGGGCCAAAATCGATACTCTCGCCGGATAGGGTTACGTTGTCGGTGTTGAGCACACCGTGAATAAAACCTACCCGCATCCAGTCGACCACCAAGTCTATTTGCCGATCCATCACGGCTTCGAATAGAGCCAAGGCTTTATTCTCTGCCCCTTCCAAGGAGGGGTAATGGCGCGCGATGGTGTAATCCACCAGTTTTTCCAGCAACACAGGGTCTTGTTGTCCGGCGGCGTACTGGAAGGTGCCGACACGAATATGTGATGCCGCCACCCGGGTCAGGATGGCCCCGGGAAGCAGGGTATCCCGGCGCACTCTGTCGCCGGTGCGGGTAACGGCCAGGCTGCGAGTGGTAGCAATATTCAGCGCGTGGAGCGCTTCGCTGACAATGTATTCGCGCAACATGGGGCCAAGGGCTGCACGGCCATCGCCACCTCGGGAAAAAGGAGTGCGGCCGGCGCCTTTAAGCTGGATGTCATGGCGTTGCCCGTGGCCATCCAGCTGCTCACCCAGCAGAACAGCGCGGCCATCGCCGAGCATGGTCAGGCTGCCAAACTGGTGGCCCGCATAAGCCTGGGCGATGGGTTCACTGCCTGCCAGTAATTCATTGCCACTGAAAAATTCGGGGTGCTCCGACAGGGCTTCGCTATCCAGCCCCAGCTCTTGGGCTAGATTATCGTTGAACAAGACAAAGGCGGGTGTACTGACCGGTTGCGGGAGGCAATCTGAGAATAGGGCCTCGGGCAGCCGACGGTAGGTGTTGTCGAAACGGAAGCCGAACGCGCTTGGCATGCAATATCCTGAATGGTGGCAGTAATGTGGTCGCCTACAGAGTATCAGAGTCTGTACGGACGGGAGACCTTGCCGATTTGGTCGTTCGCCCAGCCTGTAGCATTTCACGGTGCTTTTCTTGGTGGGTCTGCGAGTTAACGGAACCGTGCGAGAACGTTTGCTAAGGGTTTTACTGTCCCCCTAGGTAAGGGCCTCTTGTCGTTCTGGGGCTTATTATTTTAAAGGGCAGCAGTGCGAATACCTGCCGAGATCAGATCCATAAATTGCTATAGATTAGATTTATAACAGCCAGGTTCCGGCGCATCCGTGATGTGGGTTTGGCGTGGAACTAAGGTGAGGATGGGAAAGGGGTAAAGCGCACCGCCGCCAGAATACATGGCGACGGTGTGTGAGGAGGAGGGGTTATTCTTGTGGGTTTACACACTCCGCCCGTGATGGCTCCTGTTTGCAGCGTACCTTAAGCAGCAGGGACATCATGTCTTTGCTGTAGACGCCTTTTTCAGTCAGCCCAATCCGCGCTTCGCGCATCATTTCGTCGTAGCGCAGCTTGCCTTCCTTAGAAATGCGAATCCACCAGCGCTCAGCGATTTCGTTGCTGGCGTTATCGATTAGCTTCATGGCGCGGTCAAACTGGCCGAACATAAAGGCGCGGGATTTCTCGCCAAAGCCTTCAGGGAATTTTTCATGTTTGAGGATAATCTGGGCGCTCAGCTGACCGAGCACATAATCCTGAAGGCCGCCATCGGGGGCCATGCCTTTATAAAGCTCAAGCGCAGAGTAGCCCATCACCGGGGCAAAGCAGACATCGACAGAGCCATTGTTAAAGCGAGTTGAGAAGTTGGTGATATCAGACATAACCGGGGACATGCCAACGCGGGAGGCCATGTGGGCTTGGGCGCTGTCATATTCTAGTACGGCGATGGATTTACCCGCCAGTTCTTCCACGGTGTCAATTTCACGGTCCTTGAGGAACAAGAAAGCGGCACCAAGCGGAACAATACCGCCCACTTCATACGGGCCGGCAACCAAATGTTTGTTGACGCTGGGGCTGTTGCTGGCAATCACAGCGATGACAGTTCTCATGGCGTCGTAGGTAGGAATAGCGCCGATGGAGTCCATGCTGCCAGTATATCGGTTGAACTGACGGCCACGGATACCGGTGAGAACGGCAGCATCACACTGGCCGGCTTTCAGGTCTTCGGAAGCGATTTTCTCATCGGTGTAAGGTTTCAGTTCAACATCTACGCCCCAAGCTACAGCGGCAGTTTTGTAGTCGCGCATGATATTAAAGGTGTCGCCATTGGCACCGATGAGATCAAAGACGCAGAAGCTGCGCTTGGTTAACGCCATGGCGTTGCCGCTTAGGGATAACATGGCTGCGGTGGCTAGGGCTACCAGCCCCATTCTTCTTTTCATGTAATGCTCTCCGAAAGTGAACTTATTATGCATGATCTGGTTGAACTACCAGTTTCATGGCATGCATTTTGTTGGCTAAAGTGGATACATGCTGTGCATAACGTGTAGTGGTCGAGGTATAGAAATGTTGCCACTGTATACAGCATGTTAACACCTGCGGAATTTGTTGTCGTGTATTTTGCGGTTGATCGAGGTTAAACATGGACCATTTGTCTCATTTAGCTTGCAAGTTTCTATGATATTGTCTCTAGGAGTGAACCCCTGCCATTCAATTAAGCGAAGGAGTTGCTTCGGTGGAATTTGATCCGTTCCTGTTGGCCCGGCTTCAGTTTGCCGCCAACATCAGCTTTCATATCTTGTTTCCTACTATCACCATAGGCCTGTGTTGGGTGCTCTTTTATTTCCGGTTGCGCTACACCTTCTCCGGAGATAAGGCTTGGGAATATGCCTATTTTTTCTGGGTGAAGATTTTTGCACTCAGTTTTGCATTGGGTGTGGTGTCCGGCATCACCATGAGTTTCCAGTTCGGCACTAACTGGCCAGGCTTTATGGAAAAGGCGGGGAACATTGCCGGGCCATTGCTAGGGTACGAAGTGCTGACCGCGTTTTTTCTTGAGGCCTCGTTTCTTGGCATCATGCTGTTCGGTAAAAACCGTGTCTCCAATCGCCTCCACCTGACGTCCTGTGCGTTAGTGGCTGTGGGCACCAGTTTTTCCGCATTTTGGATTCTCAGCCTTAATTCTTGGATGCAGACGCCAACAGGGTTCCGCTTGGAGGATGGCGTTTTTTACGTGGATAGCTGGTGGACGGCGATCTTTAATCCTTCGTTTCCCTATCGCCTGGCGCATATGTTTAATGCCTCTCTCCTTACCGCCGCGTTCCTGATTATGGGGGTTAGTGCCTGGCGGGCCATGCGCAGGGTCGATGGCCCAGCTACCTGGAAAGTGATGCGCACCGGCGCGGTGATGGCTGCGGTACTGGCTCCCTTGCAAGTCTGGATAGGCGATCTTCACGGCTTGAATACCCTAGAACACCAACCGGCAAAGATTGCCGCCATGGAAGGGGTATGGGAGACCGAGAGCAATGTCCCGCTGACCCTATTTGGATTCCCTGATGAGGAGCAGCGTACTACTCATATGGCCATTAAAGTGCCCGGCTTGGGCAGCCTTATCCTGACCCATGACTGGAATGGTGAACTGAAAGGGTTGAACGATTTTGAGGGCGACCATCCGCCGGTGGCGCCCGTGTTCTGGTCTTTTCGGGTCATGGTGGGCGTAGGGGTATTGATGGTGTTGGTCGGTTGGTGGGCCGCTTGGCGATTGTTCCGGCGACGTGATGAAAACCGGGATGCTCAAGTATGGTTATTGCGGGCCCTATCGGTGATGACATTTTCGGGCTGGGTGGCGGTCTTGGCTGGCTGGTATGTCACCGAGATTGGCCGCCAGCCGTGGATGGTCAGTGGCCTGATGCGAACCTCCGAGGTGGTAGCAGATCACAGTAGCGCCACGGTTATGGGCACGTTGTTTGGTTACGTATTGCTGTACGTCTTTCTATTGGTGTCTTACATCGCGGCATTGCGCTACATGGCCACCAAGCCGGCGCGCTCCTTGTCTCTGACCCCACAGCAGCGGGCTATGAAAGCTGAACGAGCCGACGATGAACAAGCAGAAGGAGAAGCGTGATGGATATTGGATATTGGCTTCCGTTGTTCTTTGCCGGCGCCATGGGGTTGGCGCTGCTGATTTATGTGGTGCTCGATGGCTATGACTTGGGCATCGGTTTGCTATTGCCGTTTGCCGATGAAGAAGAGAAAGATGTCATGGTGGCCGCCATTGGCCCGTTTTGGGATGCCAACGAAACCTGGATTGTATTGGGGGTTGGTATTTTGCTAATTGCTTTTCCTCAGGCCCACGGGTTAGTGCTCACTTCTCTCTACTTGCCTGTAACGCTGATGTTGATGGGGCTGATACTTCGCGGTGTGTCGTTCGACTTCCGCGTTAAGGCTGGCGACAAACATAAGGGCAAATGGAACTCGCTATTTGCAGTGGGTTCGCTGGTCGCGTCAGTATCGCAGGGCTGGATGCTGGGTGCTTTTGTGACGGGGCTTACCGGGGATGCCACCAATATTATGTTCGCTATCCTGATCGCACTGGCGTTACCGGCACTTTACATCATGCTGGGTGCCTCTTGGTTGCTAATCAAGACGGAAGGCGCGTTGTTTAACAAGGCAGTGCGTTGGGGGCGTCGGGCAGTCTTGCCTATGGGCGGCTTTTTACTGCTTATTTCCGTTGCTACGCCCTTGGTCAGTGACGCCATTGCAGACAAATGGTTCACTCTGCCAAACGCTATCGGCTTGATGCCCATTCCGATTGCTACCGCACTGGCTTATGCGGGACTGATCTGGGTATTTAACAGCCGTAAGATTCTGGATAATGGTTATGGCTGGCTGGCGTTCTTGTCTCTGATTGTGATGTGTGTGCTGGCGAGTCTTGGCCTGGCCTACAGTTTATTTCCGGATATTGTGCTGGGTCGGTTGTCGATTTGGGAATCAGCTTCAGCCACGGAGTCGTTGTTGTTCACGTTCTGGGGAACGGTGATTACATTGCCGATGATTCTTGGCTATACGTTCTTCATTTATCGGGTGTTTCGTGGGAAGGCAACAGACCTTAGTTACGAGTAAATAAGGCAGGGGAGGCAGTGCCTCCTGCCTCCT
The DNA here is from genome assembly GCF_001010505.1 of Alcanivorax sp. NBRC 101098. Lineage (GTDB taxonomy): Bacteria > Pseudomonadota > Gammaproteobacteria > Pseudomonadales > Alcanivoracaceae > Alcanivorax > Alcanivorax borkumensis. Next base: position 2,722,708 of record NZ_AP014613.1, on the reverse strand, counting down.
GCGATTAAAAGGGCGCCTGCCGGCCACAACGGCTGCCAATTGGCAGGTTGATAAAATGAGCCTCACGTGAGGCTCATTTTTTTTGCGTTCCTGGCGTCGGGCTCGGACATTTAATGCCGGCTGGAGTGGTCTAAAAGGGCCAGTATTGCTTTAGCACTGTCTGCGGATGAGGCGGGGTTCTGCCCTGTCACCACATTACCGTCAGTGACTACATGGCTGGCCCAGTCCTCCCCTTTCTTGTAGAGCCCACCGTTAGCTTTGAGCATGTCTTCCACCAAGAAAGGAACCACGTGGGTGAGTTGTACGCCCTCTTCCTCACCATTGGTGAAGCCGGTAACGGTACGGCCTTTAACCAGTGGTTGGCCGTTGTGGCGCGTGTGACGGAAAATCGCCGGTGCGTGGCAGACCGCGCCCACAGGTTTGCCCGCATCGTTAAACGATTCAACCAGGGCAATAGAGGTGGCATCTTCTGCCAAATCCCAAAGCGGGCCGTGCCCGCCAGGATAGAACACCGCATCAAATGCATCGGCGTGTATTTCCGCCAGAGTCCGAGTGTTGGCCAGTGCGGCTTGAGCCTCGCTGTCCTGGTTGAATCGGTCCGTGGCTGCGGTTTGTGCGTCCGGTGTGGCGCTGTTTGGGTCGAGAGGGGGCTGACCGCCTTTGGGCGAAGCCAGGGTGATCTGCGCACCGGCATCTTTGAAAACATAGTAGGGTGCGGCGAACTCCTCCAGCCAAAAACCGGTTTTATGGCCGGTATCGCCCAGTTGATTGTGGGAGGTAAGAATCATCAGAATATTCATTGGGTGATCTCCGTTCTGTGATTTCACCATCACCCCGGGTCGGGATGATGGTGTTGTAAAGGGAGTGCTCGCGCCCTTGTTAAAGGCTGGCGTGCAGTACTCGGCGGCATACCTCAGGGGTGACGTCGTTGTGTTCCCCCAGAGCCGTCATGCCATGCGCTTCAAGGCTGTCGATAAGCGGCTCAATGTGCTCGGCAGCCAATTGATAGTCCGCTAGCCGGGTTTTCACGCCTAGGCCTTCGAAGAAATCACGGGTTTTTTCAATGGCCAAATCCGCCTTCTGTTCATCACTGCCTTCGTTGATAGCCCAAACCCGCTGCGCGTACTGCACCAGTTTGTCGCGTTTTGCTTCCTTGCGCTCAGCCAGCATTGTCGGGAGGACAATGGCTAAGGTTTGAGCATGATCGAGGCCATGCAGGGCCGTGAGCTCATGCCCCAGCATATGTGTAGCCCAGTCCTGAGGAACGCCGGAGCCAATCAGGCCATTCAGCGCTAGGGTGGCCACCCACATTAGGTTAGCGCGTACCTGATAATGTTCTGGTTCCGCTAAGGCCTGCGGGCCAATTTCAATCAGCGTTTGCAGCAAGCCTTCCGCGAATCGGTCTTGCACGGGAGCGTCGGCTGGATAGGTCAGGTATTGCTCAACAATATGAACAAAGGCATCGACCACACCGTTGGCCACTTGCCGGGGCGGCAAGGTGTAGCTTTTAGTGGGATCCAACACGGAAAATTGCGGGAACACATGCTCACTGTGGAAAGGGAGCTTCGCGTGCAGCGACTTGCGCGTTACCACGGCGCCCTTGTTCATTTCCGATCCCGTGGCGGGCAAGGTCAGTACCGAGCCGAACGGTAGGGCGCGGTGAATATTGCTGCCGCCCTTGAGCAGGATGTTCCAAGCATCCCCCTCGAATAGCGAAGCCGCCGCGACAAACTTGGTGCCGTCGATTACGGACCCTCCGCCCACAGCCAGCAGATAATCGATGCCATCACGCTGTACCACGCTCACCGCTTCCATCAGGGTTTCAAAACTGGGGTTGGGTTCAATGCCACCAAAGAGCTGTACGCGACGATCACCCAATGCCGCTTCCACTTCGGTCAGGGTGCCGGTGCGGCGCGCGCTTTCGCCCCCAAACAGAATCAGCACGTTGGCGTTGGCGGGAACCAGGGTGTCGAGAGCCGCAATTTTTCCTTCGCCAAAGGCGATACGAGTGGGGTTGTAGAAATCAAAGTTGTTCATGATGCGGTATCCTTGGTCGGTGATGTGTTTAAATTAGACCGGTCGTCTATAGATGGCCGGTAAAAAAGCCCGCTAAACCGCGGGCCTGTGGCGTTTTGTGTTTGTGTGTTAGCGAGCGAGCAGGTTTTGGGTCAGCGTCATGGCCTGGTTCATGGGTTGCGCATTGCGGTGCAGCTTAGTGAGCAGGCTGGCGCCCAGCCATAATTGATAAAGGTTGCCTGCGGTTTGATGGGCAGGTTGCGAGTGTAGAGAGCCATCGGCAATGGCGGCGTCGATGCAGTCGGCAATGCGTGAAATGATTTGCTCGGTGCCATCACGCAAAGTGAGGCGCATGGCTTCAGAGAGGTCGGCAACTTCGGCGCTGAGTTTGACCACTAGGCAATCACCTAGGCCGGTGGGGCCGCAGTAGTTTTCTTGCCAGTCTTGCCAATACTGCATCAGCCTGCCGATGGCTGGAGTGCTGTCATCGGCAAAACGGCAATCCAGATCCTGCAGGTAGTGGGTAAAGTAATCTTCCAGTAAGGCTTGGCCAAACCGCTCTTTGGACTGAAAGTAATGGTAGAACGACCCTTTCGGTACACCGGCGGCTTGCAGAATGGCGCTCAAACCCACAGAACTGAAACCGCGTGCAGCGAGAATCTCGCGGCCAGTATCCAGCAGGTGCTGGCGGGTATCGCGATGTTTGTCAGGCTGTGGCGTGGCGACGTGTGCGGTCATGGCGGTTATCCTAACAGTAAATTAGACCGGTCGTCTAGAGGTGCGACCCGGCGTACAACACGAGGATGACGCACCAGCAGCAAAGCGTTTCGCCCATTATGGCGTTTCCAATGCAAGGGGAACGCAATGCGCGCTTGACCTTCACGCCCGTGGGGGCGAGGCTTGCCGGCACATTGTTGGCGTAGCATAGGATGCCTTTATGTCGGAACTGATTCTACACCATTACACACTCTCGCCGTTTTCCGAAAAGGCCCGGGCCATGTTGGGCTATGCGGGCCTAGAGTGGCAGTCGGTCACGGTGCCAGAAATGCCGCCGCGGCCTAAACTCGCGCCGCTGGCGGGTGGTTATCGGAAAATTCCGGTGGCTCAAATCGGCGCCGACATTTTTTGTGATACCCGCACGCTGAGTCGCGAAATTGCCCGGTTGGCAAACAAGCCTGAGTTGGTCGTGGAAAATTGCAGCCAAGAGGTACAAAACTTTGTTAGCGAAGTGGACCTGTCGATTTTCCTGGCGTCTATTGTCACGGCAGGGAATCTCACCCTGTTGCGCCGGGTTTTGAAAGAATCGTCCTTACTGGGTTTGGGGCGCCTGCTGGTGGACCGGGTAAGAATGGGCAGTAAATCGAAAGTGAAGACGGGTAGCCCGAAAACAATGCGGCGCCAAGTGGCGGCGCACCTAAATCATATGGAAACTTTGCTAACAGGGGATTTCCTGTTTGGCGATACCCCCAATGCTGGGGACTTTTCCGCCTATCACAGCCTTTGGTTTCGCCGCGATTTAGCGGGCCGACCGCTAGCCAGTAGCCACCCGAAAGTGGATGCCTGGATGAACAGGATGCAGGCTTTCGGTCAGGGCTTACGAAAGGATATTAGCGCCGATAAGGCCTTGGATATTGCACGCCAGGCCGAGCCGCGGGCTCTGCCGGTACAGGTTGAGCAAGCCCCCTTGCTCGGGCAATCTGTGCGTGTAGCCCCGTGCGATTATGGCCGTGATCCCGTATTGGGCGAGCTCTGCTATTGCGATGCCAACACTCTGGTGTTGCGCCGTAACGACCCCGTGGTGGGGCAGGTTCATGTGCACTTTCCCCGCGAGGGTTACGTGTTGTCCAAGGCTCACTGAAGGGGATATTGATGAATCAGCCGAACAATCCCTTGCATGGCGTCACCCTGGAAACGGTGGTGAAGCGCCTGGTTGAACATTATGGCTGGGAAGAGCTGGGTGATCGCATTCGAATTAATTGCTTTATCAGTGATCCCTCAGTGAAATCCAGCTTGAAGTTTTTACGCAAAACCCCCTGGGCGAGGGAGAAAGTGGAAACGTTATTTGTCGACACCTTTTCCCCGTGAGCCGCGCTGACCACGATAGTCATTAGGCCAATGAGCCTAGCGAGGTAATCCGACATAGCAGGCAAGCCGCCTGATCGCCCAAAAGAGGGGGCGCGCGGGCGGGCACCCCCTCCATTTGATGCCGCGGTAGCCTTAATTAGTCCATGCCTGCCAGCAAATTATTCACGGCTTGGGCAAACTGCACCGGCGAATCCTCCTGCAAGAAATGCCCGCCCACCAGGGTTTGGTGTGGTTGCCCCTGGGCGCCGGGAATGCGTTCTTGCATGTATTTATCCCCTCCGCGGGTAATCGGGTCGCCGTTGCTGAAGGTCGTTAAGAACGGCTTTTTCCATTGCTCCAACGCCTTCCACGCTGCACGGTTAGCTTGCGTGGCCGGGTCGTTCGGTGTCACCGGCACCAGCTTGGGAAAAGCACGTGCGGCGGTTTTGTATTTTCTATTGGGGAATGGCGCCTCGTAGGCACGGATTTCGTCGGGGCCGAGTTTGCGGAAAGTGGCGACATTGAGAATGCGGGAAATTGGCAGTACCGGGCTGTGGATCGCGAACGCTTTCCAAATATGGAACGCCTTTGGGGCCTGCTCGTCTCCGGTGGGCAGCATGCCGTTACCCACCACAATGGCGCGGAATCGGGATTCGTTCTCCGCGGCCATCCGCAGCCCAATCAGTGAGCCCCAGTCCTGGCACACTAAGGTGATTTCGGTGAGCTCAAGCTGGTCGAGTAAGGACTTAACCCAGTCCATGTGGTTTTGGTAACTATAAGCATTGATGTCCGTTGGCTTGTCGGATTTACCGAAACCGATCAAGTCCGGGGCGATCACCCGGTGGCCCGCCGCCGCACAAATCGGAATCATGTGCCGATATAGATAGGACCACGTTGGCTCCCCATGCAGCATCAGAATGGGCTTGCCGTCGGCTGGCCCCTCATCCACGTAATGCATGCGCAGCCCGTCCACGGTTACGTAGTTTGGCTCGAAAGGGTAGTCGAGCAATCGCTCGAAGCGGGAATCTGGGGTGCGCAAGTAATCCATGGTCGATCCTTTTTGCTATTAAGGCGCCGCTAAAAAGCGCCGTGAATGCTGGGCCTTAAGCGCACATCGGTTGAACCCAATCCCTAGGAAGGGGCGCCCCCGCCCGTGAAGGCAAGAAACAACCGCTGCACGCGTAAGGCCACGTTAAGCACGTAAGGCGTTTTTCAGTGGCTCCCTGATAATGGAGTGTGGGAAATCAATACCAGTAGATGCAGGTGCTGGCCACGGCGTTACAAAATCCCCTCGATTTTTTTGCTAGCGTCAATCATCCCAAAGATTAGCGACAGTGTAATCGCTGCCCGGTTGTGCCCAGAAACCACCGTCCACGTAACGGCGATGCTTGTCCAGTGAGCGAATGGCATCCATGTTCTCGTCGCTGAGGGTCAGTTCCTCGGCAGCCAGGTTTTGTTTTAGGCGCTCCGGGTTAACCGATTTGGGGATTACCGCTGTGTTGCGATGTAGAGCCCAGCTGATCAACACTTGAGCCGGGCTGGCACGATGACGGTCAGCAATCTCATGGATAATCGGGTCTTCCAGCAGTGCCGGTTCGCCCTCAGCTTTTAAGCCAGCGGGGCGATCGGATGAGCCCAGTGGAGCATATGCCGTGAGATGGATGCCTTGTTGTTGGCAGAAATCGAGCATGCTCTGTTGTTGCAAATAAGGATGCAGCTCTACTTGGTTCATGGCGGGTTTGCGTTGTGCCTTGCCTATTAAATCCTGCAGTTTTTTTACGCTGAAATTCGACACGCCGATCTGCCGAGTCAGATTGTTGTCCACCAGCGCTTCCATGGCCGTCCAGGTGGTTTCCACCGGTAAATCGTTCAGTGACACCATGTCGTCGGCAGATTCAGGAAAGGATACGCCCGGCTTCAGAGCGACCGGCCAGTGCATGAGATAAAGGTCGAGATAATCCAGCTGCAGGTTACGTAAGGTGGTTTCCAGCGCGGGCTGAACATCCTCGGGGGCATGGTCACTGTTCCACAGTTTTGAGGTAATCCACAATTGTTCGCGGGTTACTGTGCCGGCGGACAATACATCGCTTAGGGCTCTGCCGATTTCGTCCTCGTTGCCATAAATATGGGCACAGTCGATATGCCGATAACCCATCTCAATGGCGCTTCTGACGGCGTTGTACACCTCGCCGGGAGCGGATTTCCAGGTGCCCAGGCCCAGCATGGGTAGGGTGTCACCATTTTCGAAAGTCAGCGTTTTCATGGTCTGCTCCTGTTAAGCCTGTGTGTATTTGCGTTTCTGATAGTGGGACTTTGCCAGTGGCGGTTGGGTTCCTGATGAATCCTGGTTTGATTCCCGGCAGGCTGGGGTGCTTCCCTGCTTGAGCCGCCCTCGGCATTTCGCTACTGTGGCCGACCGGCGTTGGCCGCCCTCATTATCGGCAGTGCATTTTCTCACTGCCCCTGCTTTTGGAAAACTCTATGTGGATCAAGAACCTGACTGTCTTTGTGGGTGAAGAAGCCTTCCCCTGCTCCGTGGCCGAACTGGATGAAATTCTCGACCAGAACCGTTGCCAACCCTGTGGCTCGCAGACGGAGCGCACAGAAGGGTTTGTGCCGCCGCTCAAGGGGCAAGACCCCATGGCCTACGCGGTGGATGGGTTTATTTTTTGCACCTATCAAGAAACCGCTCGCTTGTTGCCTGGGCCGGTGATCAAGGAACTGTTGGATGAAAAAGTGGAGCACATTCAGCAAGAAGAAGGTCGCAAGGTTGGGCGCAAAGAAAAGGCCGATCTTAAAGAGCAGATTACCTTCGAGCTGATGCCTCGGGCTTTTACTCGCTCGCGCCGCACCTCCTTGCTTATCGACACTGAGCGTAAGCGGGTAATGGTGGATTCTTCCTCCGCCAGTCGCGGTGAAGAAGTCATCGCCTGCCTGCGTAAAGCCATCGGCACCCTGCCCGTAGCGTACCCGGCGCCAAACTCGGCCCCTTACACAAGCTTTAGCAATTGGTTGCGCGATACCAAACTGCTGCCGGAAGGCTTCACTCTGGGAGACCGTTGTGAGCTGAAAGGCATCAAGGATGAAGGGGCCGCAGTCAAGTTCACCGCCGTGGACCTAGGGCAGGAAGAAATTCTCGCACACCTGGAAACGGGCATGGTCGCCACCCGTATCAACTTGGCTTGGCAGGATTCGTTAGAACTGGATATCAACGACAAGCTGGAGATCAAGCGTATTAAGCCGCTGGATCTGCTACAGGAAAACATAGATGCACTGGACGCAGAAGACGCGGTAGCCGAATTGCAGGCGCGTATTAGCTTGCAGGGCAAGGTGCTACGCGATGCCATTGACAGCCTGTACGGTTATTTTGAAGTGAATCCGGCGTAACCGCCGTTTCGCAAAGGCTTTGCCCGCGCTCCCCATTCAGGGGCGCGGGTAATGCGTTTAATCATTTGATGACAGCGATGCGCGTTGCTGCTCAGTCCTCAATGTCCTTATCGTCCTGTTGGTCTTTATCCATTTTCACCGGCGAATTCTCATCGCATTGGGGTGAATGCTGGAAGGTCTGTGTCACGTCCAGATAACCCAAGTGAGAAATGGTGCGCCGGCCGAGAAGAACCGGATAAATCATGTCAGACCGGTCATTCAGGGTGAACTGTTCTTCATATACCGTGTTGCCCATGCACACTTTCATTAATACCACCGGACGACGCTCGGTGCCGCCGGCACCCCGAATCACCACTTTACGGTAGCGTGGTTTCTCGAAGGTTTTTTCCACTTTTTTGCCGGTGGCCTCATCCACTACATCCACGGTAAAGCGTACCCAGTCGTCGCCATCTTTCTCGAAAACATCCACATCGGTGGCGTGCAGAGACGAAGTGAGCGCGCCGCTGTCCAGCTTGGTTTTCAATTCCACACCCCAGGGCATCAACATGGACTTTTCCACCCAGCCAAATACGTTCGGGCTGCTTGGGGGGGTAGCCATGGCCATGCCAGTGCTGCTGAGTAATGAGGCAGTAATGAAAGCGATAAATCCTTTTTTCATGGGCGCTCCTTGTTGATAAAAATAGGTTGCGTAAAAGGGTGAGTCGTCCGACCCCGCTGGCAGAGTATGACTGTATTCGCTGCAGACCGTTCCCCGGCAAATCATTGACCGTCTGGCTGCTGCCGGTCGCCAGTCAGCCACCCCCACCCCATTCAGACAGGTTACCATTGTTCCATAATGCGCCGTTGCTAATGGCGCCGGAAACAGCCCGAGGGCCAGTAATGACACCTGTTATCGCACCACCATCAATCAAACTTCTGCTAGGCGAAAGCCGCGCAGCATGGGCCTATGGGCGCTACCTTTTACGGGGCTTGGAGCACAAGCAACTGCCGTTAGGTAAAAGGCAGCCCGTGATTGTTTTGCCCGGTTTTGGGGCCAGCGACTTGAGCACTCGGCCCTTGCGCATGGCCCTGGGTAAGCTGGGGTATAACGTGTATGGCTGGGCCCAGGGCACGAATCTGGGCATGAATAGCAAACGTAAAAACCTGTTAGTTACCCAGTTGCAAGAAATCAGCGGGCGGCACCAGCAACCGGTCGCGCTAGTAGGTTGGAGCTTGGGCGGAGTGTTTGCTCGGGAACTGGCACGGGCCTTTCCTGATCTGGTGAGTCAGGTTTTTACTCTGGGTAGCCCTATCAATGGCGATCCAGATGCCAATAATGTGTCCACGCTTTTTAGTTGGTTCAATCCGAATCGGCCTCCAACCGACAGGGAGGCCTTTAACCAACGCATTGCGGCCCCACCCGTGCCGTGCACAGCCATCTTTACCCGTGAAGACGGCATCGTGGCTTGGCAGTGCAGCCAGGAAGAAAGCGGGCCAATGACTGAAAATGTGGAAGTGCAGGGTACCCATGTGGGGCTACCGTGGAATCCTCAAGTGCTGGCGGCCATTGCCGAGCGTTTGCCGCGCAGCCCGCTACCAGGAGATGTGCCATGAGCGAGTTGCAACCCGGTCGTTACCGGCACTTCAAAGGTAACGAATACCAAGTGCTTGGCTTGGCAACCCATTCTGAGACCGGCGAAACCGTGGTGGTTTACCACCCGCTCTACGGGGATCAGGCCCTGTGGGTGCGCCCATTGGCCATGTTTATCGAGACCGTAGAGCGAGATGGCAAAGTGCAGCCCCGCTTTGCTCGGGTGGGGGATTGAGCAGAAAGGAGAGCATTCAAAGTAGAAAGGCGAGGGCAGGGCTGTTGGCGTGGCGCCCGGCCTTCCATGTGGCCAGCGCGAAGCAATAACCGTTCAGGCCCGGGTTGCACCGATCACTGTGTTTCCACGTTTAACGGTGAACTTTCAACGGCTCTGGATGCTACAATGTTCGCCTTATTCATGGAGTTAGCCTGTTATGTCTTCGTTTGCCGACCTGAACCTGCATGAGCGCTTAATTAAGGCGCTTGGTGAGCTGGAAATTACCACCCCGACCCCTGTTCAGACGGCAGCCATTCCTGCGGCGCTTGAAGGCCGCGATTTGCGCGTAGTGGCCCGCACCGGTAGCGGTAAAACCGCGGCATTTTTGCTGCCCATGCTGCATCAGCTGCTCCAATATTCCCGCCCGCGTACCGACACCCGCGCCTTGATTCTGTTGCCCACTCGCGAGTTGGCCCAGCAGACCCTCAAGCAAGTAGAAGCGCTAGGCCGTTATACCTTCATTAAAGCCGAGCTACTCACCGGCGGTGAAGACTTCAAAGTGCAGGCGGCCAAAATGCGCAAGAACCCGGAAATTCTTATTGGCACCCCGGGGCGCCTCATCGAGCATCTAGATGCCGGCAACCTGCTTTTGCAGGATCTAGAAATGCTGGTGTTGGATGAATCCGATCGCATGCTCGACATGGGCTTCAACGACGACGTGCTGCGCCTGGCCGCGGAATGCCGGCCCGAGCGGCAGACCCTGTTGTTCTCCGCCACCACGGGCGGTAACGCCATGGAAAACATGATCAGCAGTGTGCTTCGCGACCCCCGCTCGCTGGTGCTCGATTCCGTGCGTGACCTGAATGAATCTGTGAGCCAGCAGATCATCACTGCCGACGATGTGAAGCACAAAGAACGGTTGGTGCAATGGCTGCTAGCCAATGAAACCTATGATAAAGCGGTAGTGTTCACCAATACCCGTGAACAAGCCGATCGGCTTTGCGGTGTGCTGGTGGCCTCTAACCTGAAAGTGTTTGTGCTGCACGGCGAGAAAGATCAGAAAGATCGCAAGCTGGCCATGGATCGTCTTAAAACCGGCGCCGTGAAAGTGCTGGTCGCCACAGACGTGGCTGCCCGAGGTATCCACGTGGATAACCTGGACTTGGTGATCAACTTCGACATGCCTCGCAGTGGCGACGAGTACGTGCATCGTATTGGTCGCACCGGGCGAGTGGGGGGGGAAGGCACCGCGATTTCCCTGATTGCCGCCCACGAATGGAATTTGATGGCGAGTATTCAACGTTACCTGCGTCAAAATTTTGAATACCGCTTGGTGGAAGCCCTGCGGGGCAACTTCCTGGGGCCGAAAAACCTGAAATCCAACGGTAAGGCTGCCGGTAATAAAAAGAAAAAAATGAAGAAAAAAGAAGATGCTAAAAAAGGTATCAAGAAATCCGGAGCCAAGAAAAACGCCGCTAAACCCAAGCGCAATGCCAGGCCGCCGAGCCAAGACACCAAAGGCGGGTTTGCCACAGTGAAGCGCAAAAAGACCCCCGGCCCCCTAGATTGATAACGTAACTAGATTGAGAGCGTGAAAAGGCACTACGCCTAGCATCGTTTTATAAATCCAAGAGGCCGCGCCCTAAAAATTGAGCGCGGCCTTTTTTGTTTGAAATCCATAAAACACGGAGCCTGTTTCCACCTTAAACGGGGTTTATAAAACCCCGTAAAATTCCGCCTCTCGTTCACGTTCTTTCCGCACAGGGGAAGGCATTCTGGTACGGTTATTGGCTGGAGCTAGCGGTGTCCGAGCTTAGGGGAGGGGAGTTGATGTCTACTGATGCGTTGCAGTGCCCGGATTGCGGTACTCAGCTTGCTGCGCCTTCCCAGCCCCAGCGCGCCCGTGGCACATGGCGCTGCCCTCGCTGCGAGTGCCAGTTAAGTGGCGCCTGGACCTTGCGCCCAGATTCTTTGCTTGCGCTAACGGTGACCACCTCTGTGTTGTGGTTGCCCGCCCTGATTCTGCCGTTAATGCGTTTGGAAAACCTGGGCTTGGACCGTGAAGTCAGCCTGCTGGATTGTGTACTGCGCCTCATGCAAGGCATCTACCTTCCGGTGGGCCTATTGCTGCTGTTTACCCTGGTGCTTATGCCGCTGTTAAATTTATTGTCAGTGGGGCGTCTGTTATGGGCGGCCCGTACCGATACGCCTGCGGCGACATCGCTAGCTCCGTTTTGGATGAAGGCGTATCGGCACAGCCGGGAATGGGCGATGACGGATATTTTTCTGCTCGGCATTCTTATCGCCATGACCAAGCTGGGTGATATGGCCACAGTGACCCCCGGTGCGGGCTTGTTCTGCTTGGTGGTGGCGGTGTTGTTGCGTCTTATTGTGGAAACCTTGGCACAACCGGATCAGCTGCAACGGCTGCTGGAGGCACGGCATGGCCACTGAGGCGACCCCAGGCCATCGGCCATTGGCCTGGGCATTATTGATCGCGGCTGTGGTGTGGCTGGTGCCCGCAAATTTGCTGCCCATCATGACCGTTATCGAAACCGGCAAAGGAAAAGCCAGCACTATTGCCGATGGTATTTGGCAATTGTTTGAAGCCGGCATGCCCGGCATTGCCATTATTGTGTTCATTGCCAGCTTACTGGTGCCGTTCTTTAAAGTGCTGGTATTGGCCGTAATCTACTGGCGCGTTCCCCACGAAAGTAATCCACGCACCAGTACCCGCGCCTATCGTTTGGTGTATTGGATTGGCCGCTGGTCCATGCTCGATGTGTTCGTGGTGGCATTACTGGCAGCGGTAGTGGAATTCGGCAATTTGGCCCGAGTGGAACCGGGGCCGGGAATTCTCGCCTTTGCATTGGCCGTGGTGCTGACCATGTTGTCTGCCCATGCCTTTTCGCCCCAACAATTATGGATCCAAAACCCTGACGGAGCAGACCATGGATAGCCCCGAAGTGAAACACTCCCGCTGGCCTTCCCCCATTTGGTTAGTGCCCTTGGTGAGCCTGCTAGTGGCCGGCTGGTTGCTGTACGACCAGTTGCTACAGCGTGACGTGCAAATTGAAATCACCTTTGATAACGGAGCAGGCATCAAGCCAGGGGTTGATCTTCGCTACCGGGGCGTGCCTGTGGGTAGCGTAGATAAAATCGTACTCAGCGACGATCTGAATCATGTCACGGTCCATGCTAGCTTGAATCGTGATGCGGAAAAGCTGGCTCGGAAGAAAAGCCGTTTCTGGATTGTAGAGCCGGAACTGGGCATCGCGGGTGCGCGTAATCTGGACACCCTGGTATCGGGAAAATACATCGCGGTGTCGCCGGGTGAGGGGGAGCCGGTAAAGGAATTTGACGGGCTGGAAACACCCCCTGAGCAGCAGCCCAACCTGGGTCTCAGAGTCACCCTGGTGGCCAAGCAGCTGGGCTCCTTGAAAAAAGGCCGGCATATTTACTACCGCGATGTGCAAGTGGGCACCATTGGTGAAAGTGAGTTAAGTCAGGGCGGCCGCTTTGTGGAAGTTCAGGCCATTATTGAGCCGAAATACACCCGGTTAGTGCGCAGCAATACCCGCTTTTGGAATAGCTCCGGGCTGAGCGTCGATGTGGGATTATTCAAAGGTGCGCAAATCCAAGCCAGCTCTCTGGAAAACCTGTTACGCGGTGGCATCAGCTTTGCCACGCCAACAGAGGCGGGGCCCTTAGCCAAAGAGGGCGAGCGATTTGACCTTTACAGCCAGCCAGAAGATGACTGGCACGAATGGGCACCGATCATGAAGTGGAAATAGCTGTAGAAAAGATAAGCCGCAACAGGGCATCGTGTTGACGTTGTGATACGCAAGAGGCCGCGCCTAATGTTTGGGCGCGGCCTCTTGCGTTGGTAAAGCGAAAAGCCTGCAGCGTGGTGCGCCGCTTACTACATTATTTACTACATAATCTTGCCGACCATTTTTAGCGGCAAGGTGCGCATGGCGAAGCCGAGTGGCCCCCAGGGCCAGCTAGGTACGGAGGCATTTTTGCCTTCTTTCTCTATGGCCTTAACCAGCGCCTTGCAGCCGGTTTCAGTGTCCACCATAAAGGGCGTGTTCTTTAGTTTTTCGTTGATCTCGGTGCGAATAAAACCCGGAAAAATAGTGGTTACATTGATAGGCGAATCTTGTAATTCCATTTGCAGGCCTTCCGCCAGCATGGCCACGCCGGCCTTGGTGGCCGCATAGGTGGTCAAATTTTTCTTCATGCCGCGCATGGCGCTAATGGAAGAAATCATTACCAGGTGGCCACTGTCCTGGGCGCGGAAAATTTCCATGGCCGCTTCGGCCTGGGCCAGGGCAGCAACAAAGTTGGTTTCAGCGGTTTGCCGGTTGGCATAGAAATAACCGGTGCCCAAGGGTTGGCCCTTGCCCATGCCCGCGTTGACGATGATGCGATCGATGCCGGCCATTTCCGTACGGAAAGCATCGAACACCGCAAACACTTGGTCGTAGTCGTTCACGTCCAGCGGTTTAATCAGCACCTTGATGGCGGGATGTTTTTCTTCCAGCTCGGCCTTCAACACTTCCAGCCGATCCATACGCCGAGCGCACAACGCCAAGTTGCGGCCCATGGCGGCAAACAGGCGCGCCATGCCTTCGCCAAGCCCTGAGCTGGCGCCGGTGATGAGAATGTTTTGACGTGTCGGCATTGTTTTCTCCGCTCGGTGTCGTGTTGCTCGAATGAAAGTAAGCTCAACAGTTAAAATTGAAACGCAGTTTCACGGTGTAGCCATCGGCTATGCTTGTGCCGCGTGTTTCACACATTGAACTTTCCGCTTGTTCTTTATCGATAAGTTACTTGATCGCTCGGCAGGTGCAGGTGCTCATTTACCGACACTAGCCGCAACGTGCCTGCATTCACAAGTACCCGAGTCACACTGGTATTAATCAGGTTACGGTTATAAGTAATTAGCGCTTCGTTATCCAGGGCCATTAGCTGTTGAATAATCACGCTGATGGCGCCGCCGGAAGTGAATACCAAGGCGCTGTCGCCGCTGCTTAAGCTGTTACCCAAGCTGTAGGTGCTGGCCAGCACACGCTCACGAAAGGCGGGCCAGGTTTCGCTGTAGTCACCTTCACCTCGCTGCCAGCGGCGCAGGGCCTGCTCAAAGCGGGCCTGGAAAACCTTGCGCGGCTGTTGCTGCTCCGCCAGCCAAGCGGTGAGCGCGGGGCGGTCGGTGGCCAGGGGCCAGTCGACGGCCAGCAGCTCTTCGTGGTTGTACTCATTAAAACCGGTGTCGGTGTGCCATTCTTTGGGTAGGCCCAGCTCGCCCAGGGTGGCCTCTGCGGTTTCCCTGTGGCGGCGCATGGTGCCACAGAGGGCACGGGGGAGGCCCAGCATCTGGTTTTGTAGGGCGCGCCCAAGAAGCCGGCTTTGTTCCCAGCCCGGCTCAGAAAGTTGGTCGTAATCTTCTTTGCCAAAGCTGGCTTGGCCGTGGCGTATAAGGTAAATCACCGGCATACATCAGTGCTCTTTTTCTGTTCAGGTTGTTTCCATTAACGTTGCAGGCGCTCGGCGCTTTTTCGCATCATCCGGTTGAACACAAACGGCATGAGCCGCTTTATCCAAGGCGGGCGGCCGCTTTCGTGGGGCGGCAGGAAAAATAGATGTTTAGCCGCTTCGAGCTGCATTATTTAGCCAATCCGTACCCGTAGGCCATTGCGCCGCCAGCACTTATCCATTGACCGATGCTAGAGAGCGCGTTTCAATAAATCCAATGAATCATGGCAATTATTTTGGATAAGTTTCATGCATGTTTCGCGATTCGACCTGAACCTTTTCGTGGTCTTCGACGCCATCTATACCGAAGGGTCGCTGACCCGCGCCGCCAAGGTGCTCAACCTCACCCAGCCAGCGGTTAGCCATGCCTTGGCGCGCTTGCGCGCCCGCCTAAACGACCCGCTATTTGTTCGCCAGGGCAGCCGCATGGTGCCCACCGCTCGGGCTCGGGCCATGGTGAGCCCGGTGCGCCACGCGCTGGGCGGTTTTCAGCGTTGCCTCAGTGAAGAGGGCGGCTTCGATGCCAGTGAAGCGGAGCGTACGTTTGTATTGGGCCTGCGCGATGGGCTGGAAGCGCGGTTGCTGCCCGCCTTGATGAGCCAGTTTATGGATGAAGCGCCGGGCATCAAACTGCAATCGTTAACCGTGAGCCGCCGGCAAATGGCCACGGAACTGGCCAGTGGTCGGCTGGATTTAGCCTGCGATGTGATGCTGGCGCTGCCCGAAGCCATTGAGCATCAGGTGGTATTGGAAGGGCCGCTGGTGGTGCTGATGCGTGAATCGCACCCGTTGGCCCAGGGCATGGACCTGCCCGATTATCTCGCCGCCCAGCATGTGCTGGTGTCATCCCGCCGCGAAGGGCCGGGGTTGGAAGATTTTGGCCTAGCACGGCAAGGCTATCGCCGGCACATTCGTTTGCGCTGCCAGCATTACCAGGCCGCGTTGAGCACCGTGCAACAAACCGACTTGCTGCTCACTATGCCCGCCAGCCTGGCCGGGCAGCTGAGCGATCAGGGACTGGTATGGAAGCCGTTCCCTGGGGAATTGCCGGGGCTGGAAATGCACCTGTATTGGCACCGCGACCAGAGTGCCGACCCGGCTCACAGTTGGCTGCGCCAACGGGTGCTGGCGCAACTGGAAGTCATGCAAAACGACATTCAGCTCAGCGCCTCTGCTGTGTAGAGGCCCTGGCTCGCCGATACCTTCATCGCCGCCTACAACGCGGAGTGTAAGCCGTAAACAGACTTTTCCTCATGTGCATTTATTTGTGCGAGTGGATTGTGTAGATTCAAAATAGGATCACAAATGAAAATCGGCCAGCCAGGGTGGCACGGCCTGCGAAAGCGAATCGGGGGAAGGGATGCCTATCTGTTTATCTTTATGCCAGTCTGTGGCTGGCGCCTGCAATAACTTATTTTCTTCGGCGTGGTCAACGGGGAAATACCATATCCTTGTTAAGTTAAAATACCAATAAGGTGAGTGAATTGGCTAAAGAAAGCTTTTCTGCAGTTTTGATTACCCAAGGCGAGCATAAATTTTACCAGCTAGCAATGCCTAGTGATACGCTAGGTTTGTGCACCTTCGTATCGACGAGAGATGAAGATCCTGAAAGAGGATTTCAAAGGCTGCTTGACAAAAAAAGAGCTTCGGAAATAGCAGGCTATATTGATACAGGTCACGGAACGATTCCAACCTCGATAATTCTCTCTGCACAAGAAATTGCTGATCTTGAGTACGACTCAAGAAATAAAACTGTCAAGTTTGATGTAAACCCTAAGTCATTTTTGATAATTGACGGGCAGCATAGGGTGTATGGATTTAGGATGTCAGATAGTAAAATTCGTGTTCCTGTCATTATTTACGACGCTTTGAGTCGGCGTGATGAATCAAGACTTTTTATTGATATTAATTCTAAGCAAAGAGGAGTTCCTTCAGAGCTTCTTTTGGATATCAAGCAGCAGGCTGAGTATGAAAATACTGAAGAGCAACTTTTTAGAGAGCTTTTTGATCGAATGAACGAGGACCCTGGAAGCCCACTTTTCGGTTTGTTGTCACCGGCTAAAAGAGCCAAGAAAAAAATATCAAGGGTAACGTTTAATGCGGCAATGCGGAGTGTTTATCCGGTTCTTGTGACGCGTAGCGAAGATGAAATATTTGATATTGTTTCCAATTACCTTTCTGCGGTTAAGGATGGAATGGTTAGGCTCGATGGAGATCATGATAACTTGGTCCAGAGTACGACATTTAGAGCATTTGTCGCTTTTTTTGTTCATGTTGCATCAAGGGTTAAGGATCGCTTTGGCGGTGACTATACAGTTGAAAACTTTAGCCAGGTTCTGGGTTCTCTTTTTGATAGGGTCCAATCCCATAAGTTAATTGGTACATCCCAAACGAGAATACTGGAGTATTTAGAAAAAAGCTTTCGCAGCGAGTTTACGCTTTGAAGTCAGAAAATATCGATCTTATTAGGGAGCTTTGGTATCGGAAGGAATTCCTTAATGATTCTTCCTGTTCGATTTCTTTGAAGCAGTGGTTGATAGACGGAGATTACTACATAAACTCGGAAGGGAATATGTTCTCTTTGTATGTGATGGATAAAGAGAATATGGTTTCTGTAATGTCTTACGATGCCTTTAAATTTTTGTTGCATGCAGCTCAGACTTTTAATGAGGCTGAAAGTGAGGGGGCGTATAGGGCTGCCTCTTCATGGAAGGTTATAAAGCTTTATTATGCAGCATACTTTTCTGCGCATGCTACTCTTAGACTTTTTGGAAAGTCGTTTAATTATCTTGAGCCTGGTCATGTTAATTTTTTGGGCGAAAGAGCTAGAACAGAGGCTGGCTTTAATCCTAGGCTGAAGTCTGGTAATTACCTTGCATCTTTTGATTTTGAAAGGGGTGATTTATCATTTGAGCACTTTAATGATAGCCATAAAGATTTATGGAGAAATTATTCGGATCTTTTGGCTGAAATGGCATCTAATTCGCTCTCGTTAAGAGCGCCAGATAGAAGAAGGCAAGAACTTTCAGGTTATTTTAGCTCCATGCTTTCCGCCTTGCGCCATGGCGGCAGTTGTCCTCTAGGGAATTGGCTTTCAGTTTTTAGGAATGAGGTTAATTATAAGTCTATGCATGGCGTATGGTATCCATTTCCTAAGCATGCCCCCACGATTAATCATTTGATGTCATCAGCTAAGAGGTGGCGAGTTGCTGAGGTGGATTGCGGTGATCCTTTATTGTCTGCATCAGAAGTTGAAAGATTTTTTCTTACCTGTTTTCAGGTTTTTGATTTGGCGATATCTATATCTCTTGATTTGTCAAAAATGCTAGATAAAAAAGATAGGCGGATATTTGATTTCAAAAGAATGCTTAACGAAAGCGCTGTAGCTTGATGCAAAGAAGCGTGAATGGGATAGGGGGCAGGTCTTGCCCCGTGCGCTCCAAGAAAAGATACTGATTAAGCAATGAGCATCGTTATGAGAAATTGATGAAGCACGGATCGATGAAGCCGTAATCGAAAGATACCGAAAGCAAGTCGAAATCACTTCGGCCTGCGTTTTTTTTTGCTGTCGCCGCTCTGGTTTACCTGATAACTGAGAGTTTCTGGGCGGTTTCTGTTATTCCCCTCTATCCCTTGGCGGCCCACACATTTTGGGATGCATTGACCGTTTATCTTGATGATGTGGATGAGTGGCGGGACTGGGGGGTTGGGCGAATACCGAAAGGACTGCGCTTCCACTATAAAAACACCGGTAGCAATGTGTTTTTCCTGATCTCTCAAAAGTAAAGGTCGACTCGAAAGATGGTGAGATTCCTGGCCTGACGCTGACATTGAAGAATGGTCAGCGTATCGGGGTGAACTGGTACAACTGTAATCCCCCCGAAAATTAGTCGATAACGGCTCGTAGGTTTCTAAAATTTTTAATAAAAATGCCCTTTCTTCCAGCGAAGACAAGGGCATTTTTTAACGTTCAATTCAGCGCTTAATCGCCGCTTCCATAAACGGCGGCATCACCAACGCCCCTTTATGAATCGCCGCTGAATAGTAGCGGGTATCAAACCCTTTGCCGGTGGCATCGGCTTCCCGGAAGCGGCTCACGTCGGTGTTCTTGCCCGCCAGGGTGCAGCTCCACCAGCCGCTGGGGTACACCGGCTGCGGGAAGGGCAGGGTTTGGGTGGTGGTGAAGCCCGCTTCGCGCATGTTGGTGTGCAGGTCTTTAATGATGGTGTCGCTGTGCAGCAGCGGGGATTCAGATTGCTGCACGATGATGCCGCCGTCGGCCAGCACGCGGTGGCAATCGCGGAAGAAGTCGGCTTTGAACAAACCTTCCGCCGGGCCCACCGGGTCAGTGGAATCGACGATGATCACGTCCACGCTGCCGTCTTCACAGTTGCGCATGTATTGCACGCCATCTTCGAACAATAGCTCGGCACGGCTGTCATCGTTGGACTCGCACAATTCTGGGAAATATTTCTCGGAATAGCGGGTGACCATTTCGTCGATGTCGATCTGGGTGGCTTTTTCCACGCTCGGATGGCGCAGCACTTCACGCAGGGTGCCGCAGTCGCCGCCACCAATAATGATGACACGCTTTGGGCTGGCATGGCTGAACAGTACCGGGTGCGACATCATCTCGTGGTAGAGAAAGTTGTCGCGGGTGGAAAGCATGGTGGCGCCATCGATGGTCATCAGGTAACCGAAGGTGTCGGTTTCCCACATCTCAATGTGCTGGTACTCGGTTTGTACTTCTTCCAGTTTTTGTTTCAGGCGCAGGCCGAAGGCGGTGCCAGCGGAGTCGAAGTGCTCGTAAAACCAGTTTTTTGTGGTGCTGCTCATGGGCGATTCCGGTGGCTGGGAGCGGGCGAGCTCCGTGGTGGACAATAGGGGCGATTGTAAGACCAGAACGGCTCCTGTGAAAGCATGAAAAATGGGTGCTAGCGCGGCCTTTCGGCAGGCATAATGGCGACCATTAACCGCATGATGGCCTGCCCGCGTGTTGCGTGCAGGCGTTTTTTCAGGACCCGCAATGACCGATAACTCTCCCGTACCCGCCAGCGATATCTATAACGTGGATCGTTGGGGCGACAGTTACTTCCGTATCGACGGCCAGGGCCAGCTGTGTGTGCGCCCCAATGGCGAGCAAGGCGGCCAAGCCACGCTGGAAGCGGTGCTGGAAAGCTGCCGGGCGGCTGGCCTGCGGGCGCCGGTGCTGGCGCGCTTCTCTGGCATTTTGCGCCAACGGGTGAAGCTGCTGGCGGGCGCCTTTCGGGAGGCTATCGAGGGGCACCAGTATCAGGGTGACTACACGCCGGTGTACCCGATTAAGGTGAACCAGCAGCGCCGGGTGGTGCACGAAATTCTCCGTGCCCGCGATGACGGCGAGCGGGTAGGGCTGGAAGCCGGTTCCAAGCCTGAGTTATTGGCGGTGCTGGCATTGTCCAACCCCGGCGACACCATTGTCTGCAATGGCTACAAGGATGCGGAATACCTGCGTTTGGCGTTGATGGGCGAAAAGCTGGGGTTCCATGTGCAGATCGTGGTGGAAAAAACCTCCGAGCTGCCGGCGCTGCTGGCACTGGCCGATGAACTGGGGGTGTCGCCGCGCATTGGCCTGCGGGTACGGCTGATGAGTATCAGCAAAGGTAACTGGCAGAACACCGGCGGTGAAAAATCCAAGTTTGGTTTGAGTGCGCCGCAGCTGATGGCGGCCATTGAGCATTGCCGCGCCGCCGGGCGGCTGGACTGCGTGAAGCTGCTGCATTTTCACTTGGGCTCCCAGGTGGCCAATATTCAGGACATTAAAGCGGGCATGCGCGAAGCGGCCCGTTACTACACCGAGATGCGCGCCTTGGGCGCGGCGGTGGAAACCGTGGATGTGGGTGGCGGCCTGGGGGTGGACTATGAAGGCACCCATTCTCGTTCTTACTGCTCCATGAATTATGGGGTGGCCGATTACGCCCGCCATATTGTGCAGACCCTGCAACAGCAATGTGCGGAGCACGGCGTGCCGGAGCCGCATATTATTTCTGAATCCGGCCGCGCGCTGACCGCCCACCACGCAGTGTTGCTGGTGAATATCACCGACCAGGAACAGATGGCGCCGGTGGCGGTGGATGCACCCACCGAGCATGATGCGCCGGAGCTGCAGCAGCTGTGGGGCCTGCAACAGGTGTTGGCCGGCGAGCCGGGCAACCTGCTGGAACGCTTCTCGGAAGTGGCCGGCGCCTGGCAGGATATTCACCAGCGCTATATTGCAGGCGAGTTAGGGCTGGCGGCGCGGGCGCGGGGCGAGCAGTTATACATCAACTGCCTGCTGGCGTTGCGTGGCCGCCTGAATCCGTTGCGCAAACAGCAGCGGGCGCTGCTGGATAGCCTTAACGAAACCCTGGCGGACAAGTTGTTCGTGAATTTCTCAGTGTTCCAATCGGTGCCGGATGTGTGGGGCATTAATCAAGTGTTCCCTGTGTTGCCGCTCTCCGGTTTGGATAAACCGGCGACCCGCCGTGCGGTGATTCAGGACATTACCTGTGATTCCGATGGCCGCATCGACCAGTTTGTGGATGGTGAAGGGGTGGAAGCCACCCTGCCGCTGCCGGAACAGCTCAACGGCCACCTGGGCATTTTTATGGTGGGCGCTTACCAGGAAATCCTTGGCGACATGCATAACTTGTTCGGGGATACGGATTCCGTGGATGTGGATGTGGATGCGCAGGGCAATATCGTGCTGGACCACGCCATTCAAGGCGATACGGTGAGCTCGGTGTTACGCTACGTGAATTACGACCCGGACCGGCTGTTGGCGTCTTTGGAGCAGCATTGTCGCCAAGCGCATTTAAGCGCAGCGGAACAAGATGGCTTCATCGAACTGGTACGCGAAGGGTTGGGCGGGTATACCTATTTGGAATGATTGAGTTGAACGGTCAACTCATTACTGATTCTCAGCCAGCAAGGAGACCACCATGCGTTATGAACTCTGTGCCAGCCAAGATTTACCGGAAGGACAAAGCCGCGCCATGAAGGCGGGGGACACCAAGCTGGTGGTGTACCACCTGAGTGATGGCTTCTATGCCACTCAGGCCCGTTGTAGCCATATGTTTGTGTCGCTGGGCAAAGGCAAAATTCTTAAAGATCAGTGTGTGCAGTGCCCGCTGCACCGGGCCAAGTTTGATATCCGCACCGGTGCCGTCACCGAGTGGGCGAACTTCCCGCCGGGGGTGCAAATACTGAATGTGGTGCGGGGTGAGAAAGCCCTGGAAACTTGGCCGGTAACGGAAGAAGGCGGCCAGCTGTACGTGGAGATCTAATGGCAAATCGGAGCAAGGCGCAGCAGCAAGCCGCGCTGGAGCGGTTGGAAAAATTCAGCCGCTTCACTGACAGCAGTATTGGCATTCCCTTCACCAAGTTTCAAATTGGCGCCGAGGCGATTATTGGTTTGGTGCCGATAGTCGGTGATGCGGCAGGCCTAGTGCTTGGCAGCTATGTGCTGGTGGAGGCCCAGCGGGCCGGCGCCAGTAAGGGCGTGAAGCTGCGTATGCTGCGCAACATGGGCATCGACTTCTTGGGTGGCTTGCTGCCGGTGGTAGGCGATGCCTTTGATGCGATTTACAAAGCCAATACCCGTAACACCCAGCTGCTGAGAAACTACCTGGAAAAGCAGCTGGAAGTGGAGCCGCCGCCACCGCCGTTCCCGTGGTGGACACTGGTCTGGCTGACGGTGCTATTTGCCGTGATTACTGGCGGCCTGACCCTGATTTTGTGATCGATAACCGGCGCGCCTGCGCCGGTTTTTTTGCGCTGCCTGGTGCGCTAATAGCGGCGGTGCTGCTGCATAATCAGGCGACCTGAAACTGCCTTGTTTGTGTGCGCTTACTATCTATGAGAGCCTTTAAAGTCGGGCTTTCCTCTTTCGTCGCTCTTCTCTGGCTGGGCCGGGCCTTAGCGGCATAACAATCCGAATTGAACCCGAACAAGCATTCGCTTTATCGTGCCATTAATTCATTCGCGCCGAAAACCGGGGAAACCCCCCGCAGGCCTCCCGCTGGCATATGAATTCCACTTTGTATGTTAGGGGGCTCGATGCTGTTTTTTACGATGCCGCGCTTGCCACTGTGTACTTTAAGACGCGGAATCTGATTAAGGCATGGGTGCCGACACTGCGAGCGTGATGTTGCCGGTGCGCCTGTTTAATCGAGCGTGTCGCCATAACCTGTTGAGATAATCGTAATGATGAATTTTTTGAAGCAGCGTTTTATCAAGCCCAGTAAAAATGCCTATGCGGTGGTGACCGGCGCCGGTAGTGGTATCGGTCGCAGCTTTGCACTGGAGCTGGGCAAGCGCGGTGGCGCGGTGGTCTGTGCCGATGTGAATCTGAAGGCTGCCGAAGAAACGGTGGCGTTACTGAACGCGCAGGGCGCGAAGGGGTTTGCCGTTCACTGTGACGTGGGCGATGCCAAGCAGGTCGCTGCCTTGGCCGAAAAATCCGCAGCGTTGCTGGGGCACCCGGTAACCCTGGTCGTCAACAA
The DNA here is from genome assembly GCF_001010505.1 of Alcanivorax sp. NBRC 101098. Lineage (GTDB taxonomy): Bacteria > Pseudomonadota > Gammaproteobacteria > Pseudomonadales > Alcanivoracaceae > Alcanivorax > Alcanivorax borkumensis. The sequence goes on along the minus strand of NZ_AP014613.1, from coordinate 2,699,397 downwards.
CGCCGGCGTTGGTCTGGGGGGCAAGTTCGATGAGCTGAGCCTGGAAGACTGGCAGTGGTGCATGCATGTGAATCTGTGGGGCGTGATCAACGGGTGCCATTATTTTGTACCCGGTTTCAAGACGCAGGGGCACGGCGCCATTATCAATGTGGCGTCTGCGGCGTCGTACACAGCGGCGCCAGAAATGAGCGCCTATAACGTGAGCAAGGCAGGGGTACGTGCCCTGTCTGAAACCCTGTTTTCGGAATTGGCCAAGGATAATATTCGGGTGAATGTGCTGTGCCCGACACTGGTGCCCACCAATATTATTAAGAATGGCCGTATCCCCGACCGGTACGCCAAGCTGGCGGATCATGCGCTAATGAACTACGCCATGACCACCAGTGAGAGCGTGGCCAAGCTGACCCTGAACCGCCTGGATAAGGGCGAGCTGTACACCACCCCCCAGGTGGACGCCAAACTGTTTTGGATAATGAAGCGGGCGTCGCCCCGTCTTTACGCCAAGTTCATGAGTTTCTCTTACCGCTTTGTTCGCACCAAGGAGGCATAACATGGCCGCAGCAAAAAAAACCAAACCCTCAGCGGCCAAGGGCCCTGCGGAAAAAATTTATGATTCGTTTATTGTCGGTGCCGGTATCTCCGGTATTGCCGCCGCGATCAAGCTGAAGAAAGAAGGCTATAACAATTTCAAAATCATCGAGCGAGCGGACCGAGTGGGAGGCACCTGGCGGGAAAATACCTACCCCGGCTGTGGTTGTGATGTGCCGTCATCGTTGTATTCCTATTCATTTGCGTTGAGCAGCAAGTGGAGCCACCTGTTTGCTAAGCAGCCTGAAATTCTCAGCTACTTGGAAGAGGTGAGTGACAATTTTGATATTACGCCGCTGATTGAATTCAATACGAATTTGCAGAGCGCGACCTGGGATGAAAGTCGTTACCTTTGGGTGTTGGGAACCTCTAACGGAGAGCACTTGGCGCGGACGGTGGTTTTTGCCACCGGGCCGATTACCGAATCCAAGACCCCTGTGCTCCCTGGGCTGGAAAGCTTCAGCGGGGAAATGTTCCATTCCGCCAAGTGGAACCACGATTACGACCTGACCGGGAAACGGGTGGCGGTGATCGGTACTGGCGCGTCAGCCATTCAATTCGTGCCGCAGATTCAGCCCAAGGTGAAAGAGTTGTTTGTGTTCCAGCGCACGGCGCCTTGGGTGCTGCCCAAGCCGGACCTGCCACTGGGGGATAGAGTCAAACAGACGATTGAAGTGCTGCCGGTGATTCAGCGTGGCTGGCGCAATGCGGTGTCCAGATCGCTGAATGTGATTAACTTTGGCCTGCGTAACCCTAAGGTGTTGAGGCCCATTAGTACTGCAGCAAAACAGCTGCTACGGCTACAGATTAGTGACAAGGCCTTGCGCAAGGCGGTAACGCCGGACTTTACCCTGGGCTGCAAGCGCGTGCTGTTCGCCAATGATTACTACCCGGCTTTGCAGGCAGACAATACCCACCTGATTCCCCACGGGTTGGTAGAAGTGGATGGCAATACTGTGGTCGCGGCCAACGGTGAACGCCATGAAGTGGATGTGATTATCTGGGGTACCGGCTTTGAAGTGTCGCACCCGCCGATTGGCAGCAAGGTGGTGAATGCCAATGGTGATCGCCTGTCGGACCTTTGGAAAGACACGTCGCCGGAAGCGTATCTGGGCGCGGCCTTGGAAAATACGCCCAATGCGTTTTTGGTGCTGGGCCCCAACGTTTTGGTCTACGACTCCTTTATCGGGCTGGCCGAGGCGCAGCTGGATTACATTATCGATGGCCTGAAAAAAGTGAAGGACAACGATATTGGCAAAATCTCCATTCGCTCTGATGTGCTCAGACAGCATAACGCCAAGGTGCAAAAACACTTGAAAGGCACGGTGTTTAATAGTGGTGGCTGCAAGAGCTATTACCTGGACCAGAACGGCCGCAACTTCGCCGCCTGGCCTTGGTCATTGGCCGAATTGAAGCGACGGCTGAGTGTGTTTGATCTTGATGATTATGACGTGACGTACCGTAATGAAGCGGTGTTGAGCAAGGTGTCCTGAATACGGTACGGATAAATAAAAGCGCACGGTTTTAGGGCCGTGCGTTTTTTTTGCCAAAACGATTCTCGGTGTGGAGTCGGATGACGGCCTTCGGCCTAATTCGCCATACCGATGAACCGTGCGGTTTTGTAAGTCGAATTCGCTTGAAAGACGTAACACGAGAGCCTGAGCGACCCTCTTAATGCATGGCCTGGCCGAGCTGCTCCAGGTACTGGCGCATGTCACTGCGCAGCGGCTCATCCAACTGCTCGGTTTGCTGCTGCATGTGATGTAGCCATTGGCCTTGCTGATCGTTGTGGCGCCACTGGTGGTAGCAGTATGCCTGTAGCACAAAGGCCTGCAGGCAAGCGGGCTTTTCCATGTCTTCTTCGTTGGCCAGCGCAATGCGCGGGAAGTGTTGGTGGAGCTTATTGGCGAAGGCGCCGGAGGCTATGCCGATTTGTTGGCCTTGGGGGTTATGTACCGGGGTGTTCAGGTAACCACAACTGGGCGAGCGGGCTTTGAGGACGAAACCACTCAAGGGTTGTTGCAATGTGGCCGCCACGTTTTCCAGTGCGTCGGTCACATCCTGTTGGGGCTGATCGACTCCCCGAACCCGCAGGCGGCCCTCCAGTTGCACCACCTGAATAGGGGGGCGCGGTACGGGCAGGCCAATGGCCACCTCCGGGCAGGTTTCCCGAAAGCGTAACCAGGGCGCCAGCTGGTGGATCACAATGGCATTGTGTTTGTGGTCGCCGTCGTAGCGTACCTTTTGCCCGGTGAGGCAGGCACTAACGCCAATGATGGGTTTTTGCCACTCCTGCTGCGGCAGGTCGAAGCCCATTTTTTCCAATAAATCCGTTAGCATGGCAGGCCTCCCTTCTTCCCCAACGGTGACAGGTTATGCAAGGCGTTTTTCTGGATACCGATACCCTGGTTCCCAGTGAGCTGGACTTCAGCACCTTCGACACTTTGTTGTCGTGGGCGTGCTACCCGCAGACCCGTGCCGACCAGTGTGCGGCTAGGCTGGAAGGTGCGCAGGTGGTGGTGACCAACAAGGTCGTTTTGGATGCCGCCACGCTGAAAGCCTGTCCTTCCCTTAAGCTTATCTGCATTTGCGCCACTGGTACCAATAATGTGGATTTGGCTGCGGCCTCTGCCCTGGGCATCACGGTTTGCAATGTGACGGGCTATGCGCGCGCCTCGGTGGCACAGCATACGATGGCCCTGCTGTTGTCGCTGGCGGCTCGGCTGGTTCCCTACCATGAAGCGGTGCGTAGCGGGGAGTGGAGCCGTGCCTCGCAGTTCTGCCTGCTTGACCATCCAATGATGGAGCTGTCGGGTAAAACGTTCGGGGTTATCGGTTATGGCGATTTGGGCCGCGAAGTTGCCCGGCTGGCAAAGGCGTTTGGCATGCAGGTGCTGGTTGCCGAATCGTTTCAGGCCCAGGGCAATCAGCCCGGCCGGGTACCGATGGCGGAGCTGTTGCCGGCGGCGGATGTGATTAGCCTGCATTGCCCGCTAACAGCGCAGACCGACAAGCTAGTGGACGCGGCGTTTTTGTCGCAGATGAAACCCGGCGCAGTGTTGCTGAACACCGCCCGCGGCGGGTTGATTGATGAGCCTGCATTGGCGCAAGCGTTGCGCAGTGGGCAACTTGGCGGGGCCGGGTTGGATGTGCTCAGCAGCGAGCCGCCTTCGATGGCGCATCCGTTGCTGGCGGACGGTATCCCCAACCTGTTGATTACCCCCCACAATGCCTGGGGCACCCGCGAATCCCGGCAACGGTTGCTCAATGGTGTGGTGGAGAATATTCGCCAATGGCAGGCGGGTACGCCAATGAACGTGGTGTGTTGATCTGTCGCTGATCCCCGCAGCCTCGGCATGGATGCCACTGACGGCACCGATAAGTACAATGGTTTGGCCTTTAGGTTTTATGCATGCCTGTGAATGCTGTGCGGTCAAAATACAGTCTGTCGTGTTCAGCATTAGGCGCTAGGGTCTAAGGCCTGCGCGGGCTTTCAGGCCGGCCATGCAAAAGGCTTTTTAACCGCCAGCGAGGGAACGACGATGTGGAAACAGAGCAACATCACTCTCACCGCTAAACGGCGTGGCTGCCATTTGGTGACCCGTGAAGTGTTGGAGCAGCTGCCGGAGTTGGCTGAGCTAGAGATAGGCTTGCTGCACCTGTTTATTCAGCACACTTCTGCATCGCTCACCGTGAATGAAAATGCGGACCCGGATGTGCGCGGTGATCTTGAGCGGCACCTGAATGTAATGGTGCCGGAGAACGCGCCGTATTATGAGCACACTCTGGAAGGGCCGGATGACATGCCGGCGCACATTAAGAGCGTACTGATAGGCCCTTCATTGAGCTTGCCTATTAGTAACGGGCGGCTGGCGCTAGGCACGTGGCAGGGTATTTACCTGTGCGAACATCGCGATAACGCTGGCACAAGGCGGCTAGTGGCGACGATTCAGGGGGAGTGACTCGCCGAGCCTGAAGGAGCCTTGTGTGGGTAAGGCGCGGGCAAGGCGCGGGCGGTGCCGCTTGCCTGCCCGCGTGAACGCATGCGGTGTTGGGTTATTCTGAGATCCACTGCAGGAATTCGCGACGCTCTTGCTGGGTGGCCTGTTTCCATTGCGCTTTAAGCGTATCCAAGTAGCTGGCCCCGGGCGCGACGCTGGTGCTCTTTTGTGCATTGGCGGCATTGGCCCCTGCTGCATTTTGGGGGGCAATGCTGTTGCTGGTAGCGGTGGTGACTTCTTCGCCGGTGATTGGCGCCAGGAAACCGCGGTTAAGGATCAGATCAGATTCTTTGGCCGCCACTTTTTCCCCGGTTTCGGTATTGCTGGCCCAGCCGCTAAAGCTGTCTTCCATGGCGCGGGCCTCTTCCACATTCTGGGGTTTGTCGAAGCCCAGCTGCCATTGGTCGCCTGCCTTGCCATCGATGATGAAGTTGGCTGGGTTGGTTTTCACAATCTCATGATTGTCCACATCCAGTTGCCATAACTCTTTGTAATAGGCGAGGATTTCATAGCGGCCGGGCGCTAACTTCAGTTCCTTAAAGTCGGTGGCGAAAAAGGTGTTTACGCCTTCCAGTTCTTTGCCGTTAATGGTGAACACTTCGATTTCGCTGGGCACCTTAACGGTGAGCACTTGGCTGTCGGCTTTGGCTGGGCCATCGTATAGCTGTACCACGGGGCTGCGGGCGCAGGCGGCCAGAAACAGGGCGCAAAGGGTTACGGTAAGCAGGCGCAGGGGCAACATGACTTCTCCTTAGGGCGGTTGATGACGCGGCCGGCCAGTCTGGCCTGCGCCTGTGTCAGTTATGTGACAAATCGATAGGGGTATTAGAACCCCCAGCTCTCCACCTTGCTAGGTGGCTGGTTGCGATTCAGGGCAGACATGCCCCGGGCGCACCGTACAATCCACCAGACGGAGATTAGCACCATCAACAGCCAGCCAATCAGGGCCAGGGTGGTGATGCCGGCAATAAACCAGTACAGCAGGCCAATCCAGAAGGTGCGGTACTGAAACCGAAAATGCTCGCGTAGCGGTGGTGGAGCATCGCTGACATTAATGTGAGCAAGAATCACGCCGACAATGGCGGTAAGCCCGCCGGTGATCAGACCCAGCAAATGTAGCACATAGATGATGCGAGCCAGGTTGGCGGTGCTGGTGTTACTCATTGTTGGGCCTCTTTGCTGGCGGGAGCCTTCGGCGGATGCTGCGCCTAGCCCCCGATTACGTTGGCCGCCGCTCAGTAGGGTCGCTACGGCAATAAGGGGAAGAAGCAGGGCGAGCATGGCCATTTTTTTGACCGCGTGCTCTATTCGTTGGGCCGATGCTTCTTCGCTGTTATTACTTTACCGGACTCTGAATGTGGCGAGAACGGGGGGTTAGTCTGCTTTGATATGTTTTTGATCCCGGGGCAGAGTGTCGCCGCGTAGCTGGATGACGGTTTTCTGCAGCAGCAGGTTGTTGGGCAGGGTGTAGCGATGGCCCAGTTCATCTTGAATGGTAATGAAGATCAGCCCCATGTGGCGGACCTGGCCGGTGACAGTGTTGTCGCCGTCCAGTAAGCGGATTCGGTCGCCGACCCGGTAAGGCGCACTGAAGAACAGAATGATGGCGGCGGTAGTGTTGCTCAGCATGGACCAGCTAGCAAACAGCGCCACGCCGAGCAGTGCCATCAGTGAGGTGGCGAAAACCATGATGCCGTCGCCTTTTAAGCCCCACAAAATGCTTAGCGCCAACAGGCAAAGGAGCAAGCTGCTGCTGTTGATCACCACGGCGGTTTGAAAAATACGCGCGCGACTATAGCCCCGGCGGCGGCCCAGCCGTTTGGTTGCCCCACGCAGGGCGATGGACAATACCCAGCCGACCAGCAGCACCATCACGGTGAGCAGCCACTTCATTACCACTGAATCCATGTTTATCCGTGTTTGCCAGATACGAAAGGGTTGTGGCTGCGTTCATGGCCAATGGTGGACATGGGGCCGTGGCCGGGAATAAAGGACACGTCGTCGTCCAAGGTTAGCAGCTGGTCCTTGATCGCTTGGATCAGTGTGTCGTGGTCGCCTTTGGGGAAATCCGTGCGGCCTATGGAACCGTTAAATAGGACATCACCCACCACCACCAGTTTTGCTTCGGGCTGGTAGAACACTACGTGGCCGGGAGTGTGCCCGGGGCAGTGGCGCACTTCGAAACGGGTTTCCCCCACGGTGACGCTATCGCCGCCTTCCAGCCAGCGGTCTGGCGTGAATGGGCGTGATGGAGCAAAGCCCATCATTTGTGCTTGCTGGGGCAGCATATCAATCCAGAATTGATCGTCCCGGTGCGGGCCTTCAATGGGCAGAGATAGCCGCTCTGCCAGGTCTGCCACGGCACCAATATGGTCAAGGTGCGCGTGGGTGACGAGGATTTTTTCCGGTGTGCCGCCTATTTGCTCAAGGGCGGTGAGGATGTTTTCCAGGTCGCCGCCTGGGTCCACGATAGCCACCTTGTTGGTCGCTTCGCATTTAAGAATAGAACAGTTTTGTTGGAACGGGGTGACCGGCACGATGGCGTACTTCATGGCTATCTATTCGGTGGAGAATGTGCCCGCAGTATAGCGCTAATTTGGGTAAGGATTCATACCTCCACCGTTGGGCCGAAAGGATAAATAGTGGCAGATTCAGACGCAGTTAAGGTTTGCGGTTGGCCTCTTAGTGGTACTTTAAGTGTCTACATAACTCATAAAGGAAGGGAATCATGGATATGGAGCAAATACAGCCGTATCTGGACAAGGGAATTGAGCTAAGCATGGCCTATTTGCCTAAGGTGCTGCTAGCGGTGATTACATTGATTGTGGGCTTCTGGATCATCAAGAGGGTGATCAAGGGCATGAACCGGCTGCTGGGCTTCAAGGCCGTGGACGATACCTTACAGAAGTTTATGACCAGCCTTGTTGATGTGCTGCTTAAAATTTTGTTGCTGGTGGCGGTGGCAGGAATGGTTGGCGTACAAACGACGTCCTTTATTGCCATGCTGGGTGCCATGGGGTTGGCGGTGGGGCTGGCGTTGCAAGGAAGCCTGGGCAACTTTGCTGGCGGTGTGCTTATCCTGCTCTTCAAACCGTACCGGGTGGGGGACATTATTGAAGCCCAGGGGCATACCGGAAAAGTATGGGATATTCAGATTTTCAATACCATCCTCACGACCTACGACAACCAGCGCATCGTGATTCCCAACGGACTCATGTCCAATGGCTGTATCAAAAATATTTTTGTGGAGCCGCAACGGCGCATAGATATTGAATTTGGTATTGGCTATGGCGATAGCATTGAGCAGGCTCGGGCCGCGATTCAATCGGTGATTGATAACGATGATCGCATTCTGGATGGTGGTAGTTTCGACGCCGATATTTTTGTTTCGGCCCATGCGGATAGCAGCATTACAATGTTGACTCGGGCGTGGGTGAATTCGGAAGATTATTGGCCGGTGTATTTTGGTTTGTTCGAGCAGGTGAAATACGCCTTTGATAAAGCCGGTATTACCATTCCGTTCCCCCAGCGGGATGTGCATTTATTTCAGCAGAGCGGAGGCGAAAGTTAGACGCTAAAACGCGAGGTGAATTGGTGATACCAAAAAGAGGGGCCGTGATCAGTGATGATCGCGGCCCCTTTTTTTGGCGTGGAAAGGGTGTGGTTGCGTTTCAACGTTAGGCTCTTTTTTCTAGCACCACGGGTAATCCATCTTTTGGCATGATCAGCGGTACTTGCTGGGTGGGCAGTTCGTAGCCGGGTTTGACGCTAACGCGGTAACGTTTCAGAAACTGGAACAGAAAAGTCTTGGTTTGTAATTCAGCGAAATTCAGACCTAAGCATTTGTGATGGCCGCCGCCGAAAGGGACCCACTGGTAAAAGTGCTTCTTGTGCTCGGCGCGTTCGTCGCTGAAGCGTTCCGGGTCGAAGGTGGTCGGGTTGCTCCAGTAGTCTTCCATGTAGTGTGTGTAGAGCGTGGATATACTTACCAAGGTGTTCTTTGGCAGGGTATAGCCCTGATACTCAATCTCTTTGACTGTGCGCCGGGGGAAGGTGGTGAGCGCGGGTCGCATGCGCAGGGTTTCGCGAAAGACCCAGTCGGTTTTTTCCATTTTCGCCAAGTCGTCATAGTCTAGCGTTTCTTTATTCAGCCCTTCTATTTCTTTCACCAGTATATCTTGCCAGTTCGGGTGTTTGGCTAGCATGTAGACAATGGAGCACAGGGTGCTGGTGGTGGTGTCGTGGGCGGCGAACAACAGGAAGATCATGTGGTTCATCACGTCTTTATCTGAGAGGCCCCCTTCTTCGTCTGCGGCCTTGCAAAGCTCGCTGAAGAAATCGGGTGTGTTACTGGCCCGTTTTTGTGGAATCAGCCCGGTGACAAACTTTTCCAAATAGCGGCGCCCTTTCATGCCACGGTGCCAGAGCAGGCCCGGGATGGGCAGACGAACGACGGCCAAAGAGGCGTCGGTTGCGTCGATAAAAGACTGGTTCACCTTGTTGGACTCCGGCCCCATTTCCAAGCCGAAAAAGATTTGTGCGCCCACGTCCAGTAACAAAGACTTGATATGGTCTTGGAACCTCAATTCTTTGCCTGTGGGCCAGTGGCTGATCTCACTGCCAATGTGACCGTTCATGCGGCCTAGATAACTGGCCAAGGCGGGTTTTTTAAATGCCTGCTGCATGATGCGGCGGTGAAATTTATGGTCGGCAAAATCACGCAACATTAAACCGTCGGTGAACAGCTTTTCCAAGATCGGATTCCAGGCCGCCCGGCTGGAAAAAGCATGTTCCGGGTCCTTGAGAACAAACTCGTTGGCATCGGGGCCGAGCAGCGTCACCCCGTGCTGGAATAACACCGAGTTTTTGAAAATCAGCCCATGCTTAGCCGCTTGCTGGGTGACCATTTTGTGATAGTCCTTCAGAAACGGCACGGTATGCCCGAGTAACGGCCAGCCGTAGTCACCAGGGATATCCTTGAGCTTGCGTTGTGGCATCCGGGGCAGTTGTGCAGCCTCTTGCTGGGCGACTTCCATACGGTTCATGGCGGTTCTCCGATAAACTCTTGATAGAAATTGAATTTACCTTTGGGGAGTAGCCTAGAACAGGGGCTGTTGGCAACGGTCAAATCATGCTGTGCTGTCCAGCCGCCCAGGTATGACACGTGCTAGCATTGGCGGATTGCGTAAGGAGAGAATGTATGTCCAAACCTGCGGCTAGATTTGAGCCCTTGGCGCTGGCGGTATTGACCGTGAGTGATACCCGAACCCCGGAAACCGATACCTCCGGAGACCTGCTGGTAGCGCGGTTAAAAGAGGCGGGGCATACCCTGCAAGCGCGGCAGATAGTGAAGGACGATATCTATCAGCTGCGCAAGGTGGTTTCTGATTGGATTGCCGACGATCGGATACAAGGGATTGTGACTACCGGTGGCACCGGGTTTTCAGGGCGGGACTCCACCCCGGAGGCGCTGGCGCCTCTGTTCGACAAGACCATTGAGGGGTTTGGCGAACTGTTCCGGCAGGTGAGCGTGGAGGATATTGGTTCTTCCACTATTCAGAGTCGTTGCCTGGCCGGGCTGGCCAACCGCACGGTGATTTTTTGCCTGCCAGGGTCCAATAATGCGTGTGCCACAGGGTGGGATCGCATTATTGTCGAGCAGCTGGATGCCCGTCATCGGCCCTGTAACTTTGTTGCCCAAGTGCGCCGATAAAGCGAATGTTGTCGCGGTGATTTGAAAGGAAGAGAAAAATGCACGCAGGCAAGCAACCCTTAATGCCAGTGGCACAAGCGCTGGAGCGGTTACTGGATTCGGCGCGCCCGTTTCGGGCAATCACCGAGGTGCCGTTGGCCGGTTGTCAGGGGCAGTATTTGGCTGAGCCCGTTACCTCACGGGTAGATGTGCCGGCGTTTGATAACGCGGCCGTAGATGGTGTGGCGCTGCGCTATTCGGACCTGGGCGAGCCGGGGCTAACACGGCCCATGCCGCTGCGTGTGGCGGCGGGTGATGCGCCTGCCACGATAGTTTCAGGTCAGGTGGCGCGGATTTTTACCGGTGCACCGGTGCCTGCCGGGGCCGATACGGTATTGATGCAGGAAGACTGTGAAATTGCTGAACACCGGGTGCGTTTGCCGGGTAGAGACACGGTGACGGCCGGGCAAAATATTCGCCCGGCGGGGCAGGATGCTCGGCACGGCGAAGTGGTGCTGGCGCGGGGTGAGAGGCTGACCCCCCAGGCGGTGGGGCTGACTGCTTCCGTTGGGATCGCGACGGTAAAAGTGTATTCCCCCAGGGTATTGATTCTCACCAGCGGCGATGAAATCCAGTCGCCGGAAGAGTCCCCGTTACCGGGAAAAATTTTCGACAGCAATGGCCCCCTGCTAGCGCAGTTGCTACAGCAAAGCGGCTTTGTGAATGTGCATCGGGAACATCTGCCCGATGACCCGGCCATTATCCGCGAAACTCTCAATGATTTACTCTCCGATTCAGCGCAACGCCCGGATGTGATTATTTCTACCGGCGGGGTGTCTGTGGGCGAAGAAGATCATTTGCGAGCGGTGCTTGCCGAGCAGGGGGAGTTAGATTTTTGGCGCCTCGCGATTAAGCCAGGTAAGCCGTTTACCTACGGCAACCTTGGCGGTATCCCCTTCTTTGGGCTGCCGGGAAACCCCTCTGCGGTGTTGGTGTGCTATCTGATGCTGGTGTTGCCAATGTTGCGGCGCTGTTGTGGCGCGGATGCGGTATTGCCAACGGCCATGTCTTTGCCGGCGGACTTCACTATCAACAAGCCGGCCAAACGACAGGAATACCTGCGTGTGCGCTGCGTGGTTGACGCCGCTCAAGCGGTGCTGCAAAAGCACCCTAATCAGAGTTCCGGCATGCTCAGCTCGGCCGTGTGGGCGGATGGCCTGGCCGTGGTTCCGGTGGGCTGTACGGTGGCTCCGGGAGATGCTTTGGCGTTCTTTTCATTTTCTGATTTGTTGTCGGGGTAGGTTGCATGGTGAGCCATAGGTAGGGGGGGGGCTTGACCATGGTTAGTGACGACTTTTTCCGGCAATGGCGTTCAAGGTGCCCGCTGGGGGGCCGCAAATCGGTTATAATGTGGCCCCGATAAAGGAGCCGTTACATGACACTGGAATCTTCGTTGCTTGCCCGCGCCAATTCTTGTTGTGAGCTTTGTGGGGCGAGCAATGCTCTTGCTGTATATCCGGTACCCCCTGAATCCGATGGCAGTGCCGAGCAAAGCGTACTGCTGTGTGAAACCTGCCAAACCCAGCTGGATAATCCCGGCAATGAAGACGTTAATCACTGGCGTTGCCTTAACGACAGCATGTGGAGCCAGGTGCCCGCTGTGCAGGTGCTGGCATGGCGAATGCTAACGCGTTTGCAGGGGGAAGGCTGGCCCCAGGATCTGCTTGATATGCTTTACTTGGAGGACGACACCCTCGCCTGGGCCCAGGCTACAGGGGAGGGCCAGAATGAAGAAGCGGGGGAATTACACCGCGATAGTAATGGCGCCGTGTTAGAAGCCGGCGATTCGGTCACGCTGATTAAAGACCTGAACGTGAAAGGCGCCAACTTCACCGCCAAACGCGGCACCCCAGTGCGCAATATCTCTTTGGTGCAGGATAATCCTGAGCACATTGAAGGTCGGGTTGAAGGCCAGCGGATTGTTATTCTGACTCAGTTCGTGAAGAAAAACTGATGCCCTGTAGCCTGATCCTCGGCGGCATTCGTTCCGGCAAAAGTGCGTTGGCGGAAAAGCGCGTTACCGAGTCAGGCGAACCGGTGGTATATGTGGCCACGGCGACGGCAGGCGATGGTGAAATGAGTGATCGCATTCGTCGCCATCGCCTGCGCCGCCCGGCGGGGTGGGGGCTAGTGGAAGAGCCATTGCATCTGGGGGCTTTGCTGAACCGCCAGGCCAGGTTGTCCCCGCTCCCCTGCGTGTTGATTGATTGCATGAGCCTATGGGTGAGTAATTTGCTGCACGCAGGGGACGCTACTTTTGTTCGCGAGCGAGACAGTTTTCTGGCGGCGCTGGGGCAGTACCCCGGCAATGTGGTGGTAGTCAGCAACGAAGTGGGGCTAGGGATTATCGGCATGGATCCGCTAACCCGTCGCTTCGCCGATGAGCTGGGCTGGTTGAATCAGTCGTTAGCGGAAAAATGCGATACGGTGCTGCTGTCGGTGGCCGGGCTCACGCAGACGCTAAAAGGGGCGTAATTCAACGCTCTAAAGGGCGGGTGTGCGATGCCCGCATCACAAATACACCTCATCACATACACCTCAAAGGTCGCGACCAAAACGCTCAGTTAGCCGGGCTTACCCGCGTTTCAACGTGGAAGCTTCAACCCAGAATTACCCGTGCCGTATCAAGCAACTCAAGGTGCCGAATTCGCTGGCATCTAGCCGCACCCGTGAGCGGCAGGCGTAAGGCACCTGAAAGCCGGCCATGGCTTTGCTGGGGGCTATGCTGAGTACGTGGCTTAGCACCATGCGAATGACGCCGCCGTGGCACACCAATAGCACCCGCTGGCCCTTCAATGTGTTTTGCCACAGCGCCCAGGCTTCACCGATGCGTTGATGAAAATCCTGAATAGTTTCCGCATTGCTCGGTGGGTGGCTTTCTGCATCGCGCCAGAAGTTGGCTTGGTGATCGCCGTATTCCTGGGCCACCTGCTCGCGGGTTTTTCCTTCCCAGTCGCCGAAGCTGATTTCTTTAAAATCGTGCGCTACGGTCATCGGCAAATTCTTTTCCTTGGCCAGCTCGGCGGCAAATTCCCGGCAACGTAATAGGGGCGAGCTGAGGATGTGGTCCCACTGATCGTCGCCGGTAATGGCATTACGCATTTGCTGCCAGCCCTGCTCGCTTAGCGGGTCATCTTTGTGGCCCCGGTACATTTGCCCGCCGGCGGGCTCACCATGACGAATCAGGTCAAAAATAGTGGTGCTCATCGGTATCTATTCCCGTTCTTGTAGGTTGGCTTCGGCGTTACTGTAATCCGGCAAAATTAGTTTTCGTTGCTGACATTGGCGTCGGCAAAGGTCGCCATCTGATTGTGTAGCGCGCAGGCATTGCGTAATAACGGTACTGCTACAGCCGCGCCACTGCCTTCGCCCAAGCGTAGGGAAAGATCCAGCAGCGGGGTGGCGTCCAGGGCGTGCAGCAGCCGTTGGTGGCCGGGCTCGCGTGACTGGTGAGCGAACAGTAACCAGGGGCGTAATTGTGGTCGAAGTTGGCAGGCGGCAAGGGCTGCTGTGGAGACAATAAAACCGTCCACTAATACCGGGATGCCGCGTACCGCGCAGCCGATAAAGGCGCCAGCCAGAGCGACGATTTCAAAGCCCCCCAAAGAGGCCAGCACGGCCAACGGTTCGGGCCGGGTGCCGTGACGGGCTAGGGCCTGGGCAATCACTTGGGCTTTGTGGGCAACGCCTTCTGGTGTCAGCCCGGTGCCAGGGCCGGTGAGTGCGGTGGCGTCTTCGCCTAATAGTGCGCAGGCCAGGGCGGTGGCGCTGGTGGTGTTGCCAATGCCCATCTCCCCGCCAATAAACACGTCGGCTTGGCGATCGGCGGCCCGTTGCGCAGCGCGATCTCCGGCGGCGAGTGCGGCCTGCAATTGGGCGTCGGTCATGGCGGGTTGGCGGGCTAGGTTTCCGGTGCCCGGGGCGATGTGTTCATCAATCACGCCGTCGTCAATGGGCAGCGGGCTGACGGTGCCCAGGTTGATTACTTCCAGAGCGGCGCCTAGTTGTTTTGCCATGACACTGATGGCAGCTCCGCCAGCAACAAAATTGGCAATCATCTGCCCGGTGACGGCTTGGGGAAAGGCGGAGATGCCTTCCTCGCAGACGCCATGGTCGGCGGCGAAAACGGCAATGCAAACCTGCTCAATGCGTGGCAGGTTTGTCGCCTGCAGGCCCGCCAGGGTGACCGCCAGAGATTCAAGTTCGCCTAGTGAGCCGGCGGGTTTGGTGAGCTGGGCTTGGCGGTGCAGGGCGGCTTGCCGATGGGGTTCGCTGGGGGCGTCAATCGGCTGTTGCCAAGGCAAAGGCGTACTCACGAGTGTCTCCGGTTGGGGCGGCGCAGGGCCGGAAAGCGGCAAATCCTCTGCCCCGCAACCGGGAGTGTCAAGTACACTGCCCGCCATCGATACCGGACAATGACGGCAAAATCATGCTTTCTGTTTCCCTGATAAGTGCTGCTGTGGCAGCGATTGTGCTGGATTTTCTGCTGGGCGAGCCGCGTCGCTGGCATCCGCTGGTGGGGTTTGGTCGGCTGGCCGGGTGGTTAGAGCAGCGTTGGAATGCGGCTGCGCCGGGTAGTGTGTTCAAGGGGGCCGGAGCGGTGCTGGTCTTGGTGCTACCGGTGGTGCTGTTGGCTGTGCTGATGTTGTCGACCCTGCCAGGGTGGGCCTGCTGGCTGTTGCAGGTGGTGGGCTTGTGGCTGGTGATGGGCGCGCGCAGTTTGGCCGACCATGGCCGTACGGTGGCCGCACCGTTACGGGCGCAGAATGTGCCTGAGGCCAGAGAACAGGTAGCGAGAATTGTTAGCCGTGACACACAGGCACTGGATGCCAACGGGGTGGCACGGGCCGCCACCGAATCCGTATTGGAAAATGGGGCCGATGCGGTGTTTGCCAGCCTGTTTTGGTTTGTGGTGGCGGGGCTGCCCGGTGCGATATTACATCGGTTGGTGAATACGCTGGATGCCATGTGGGGGTATCGCACCGCTCGTTTCGAACGCTTCGGTAAGGCTGCCGCGCGGCTGGATGACGGCCTTGCTTGGTTGCCTTCGAGACTGACCGCGCTGAGTTATGCGCTAGTGGGCGGGTTGCACGGCCGCTTCTGGACCGCGTTGCGCTGCTGGCGGCAGCAAGCCAAGGGCTGCGATAGCCCCAATGCGGGGCCGGTGATGGCCGCCGGCGCAGGTGCGCTGGGGGTGCAAGTGGGCGGCGGCGCCCCGTACCACGGTGGCTGGAAAAATAAGCCGTTGTTAGGAGAGGGCCGGCCTGCGGATGCGGACAGCATCGACGCGGCCATTGTACTGGTGTGGCGTAGCGTATTGTTGTGGTTACTGGTCTTTATAGCGGGAGCGTTGGTGTGAGCGTGGCAAAGCTGGACCATGGTGGCGGGGTGCATAACGCGGCGAGACGTTGGGGGATTCCCCCGCATCACTGGCTGGATTTGTCCACGGGGATTAGCCCTTGGTCTTGGCCTGTACCGGCAGTGCCGGAGCATGTTTGGCGGCGCTTGCCGGAAGATGACGATGGCCTGGTGGATATTTGTCGTGAGGTGCTGGCGCTACCCAGCAATGCCGATTGCCTGCCGGTGCCGGGGAGCCAGGCGGCATTGCAAACCTTGCCTTTATTGCGGCCCCGTTGCCGTGTGGGTGTGCCTGCGGTGGGGTATGCGGAACATGCGCAGGCTTGGGCGCGAGCAGGCCATGAGGTCATACCGCTGGCCTACGACCGCATTGAGGCCACCTTGGCGACGCTCGATGTGCTGGTGTGTATTAATCCCAATAACCCCACAGGGAAGCTCACGGACAGTGAAACGCTGTTGGGCTGGCATCAGCAGTTGCTGAAGCGAGGTGGCTGGCTGGTGGTGGATGAAGCGTTTTTGGACGCGACTGAGGGGCAGTCTTTGGCGCCGCTGAGTGATCGAGCTGGATTGATTGTGCTGCGTTCGCTGGGCAAGTTTTATGGTTTGGCCGGTTTGCGTGCGGGGCTCGTCACGGCGACGCCGGATTTGTGTTCTCAAATGGCTCAGCGGTTAGGGCCCTGGGCGGTGAATCACCCGGCCCGTTTTGTGATGGCTAAGGCGCTAACCGATGCTGATTGGAAACAGCGTCAATATCAGCGGATTACAACGGCACACCAACGGCTGCTGACGGTGCTGAGTGACGCAGGCCTGCAAGCAGAAGGCGATTGTGGATTATTTGCTTGGTGCAAGACCGATAAGGCCAACGCCCTCGCCGAGGCACTGGCCCGGCAGGGCGTGTTGGTTCGGCTTTTCCCCGATGTGCCCGCATTGCGTTTTGGTTTGCCTGGGCACGATCGGGGATGGGCGCAATTGGCCGCGGCGCTTTAATGATGACCGCGCAGCCCCGTTTTGCTAGACCATAAGGTTTCTTTCCAGACAATTCCCAGGTTCCAGCGATGCTCTTTTTCGGGCAGGGACTCGTCCTGAACGGCTTCCGCGCGGATGGCGATATTTTTCCGCCATTGCCACCGCCAGATGGCGGTGAGGCGCTGCGGATCATGCTCAAGAGGATTGGCTAACCCGCTGTCCTGCGCTAATTGTGGCGCTGCGGCACCGGTGAGCTTGTTGTCGGTGTTCAGTTGTTCTGCACGCAGCCCAAAGGTATGCGCTCGCCAAGTAATGGAGGGCTGTAGCCAGCCGCCTTGCTGGGTGGCGGTGAAGTTTGCTTCACGGCCGATGCCGTCATGCACTACGCCATCGGGTTTTGCCTGCATCCACTCACCGTCGAGGGCTAATGCCCAATCCGGATTGAGTTTATATCCCAGCTTGAAGTGAGCGCCGGCGATTTCTGTTTCGCCGGTGTAGCGTGTGTCCGGAAAGAGGGTGGCGATTTCGCCTGGAGGTGCTACCGGTACATGTTGATGGCCGCCTCCGTAGCGATGGTCGCTACGTGACTCCGCTTCTGCGCTGTAGAACCACCCGCCCAGCGTTAGCGCCAACCGTTCGCCTTGCCACTGGTATTGGCCAAATACATCCCAGGCGCCGCCATTCTCTGTGTCGGTAGCGGGGAAGGCTTTGCCTTTCCAGACCTCGGCGCCAAGGGAAAAGCCTGCCATTTGATGCCACCAGAAGCGTAAGCCATCATCATGGAAATCGCGCCCGAACAGCACATCCAGCGCTAGCGGACTTTCGCTGGCGAGCCGGTCTACGGAATGCTGAGCCAGCCCAGGGGAGAATTGGGCAGACATCCTGCCTGCCTCCACCAGCCAGGGTCCGGTATCGTCACAACAGACCCAGCCGACATACGCATGCTCTAGCTCGGCACCGCCGTGATCATCATCACCGCCGGCGTGGTGGTTGAATTTGATGACCCCGTAGAAATTCTCATCAATACGGTGAGCGACACCCAGGTTCAGTTCATCAATCTGCGCCCCTTTTTCCGCCGGCCAAGCTTCGCCTCCCATCATGGTGCCAGGGATTTGCCAGTAATCGTAATCGCCAATCACGTTAGCGGACCGCCATGTGGCGGCGAGACTGGCGTCTACGGTGGTGGGGTTATTTTGGCTGGGCACACTGTGTGCCAGGCTCAGGGAGCTGGCAGCCATCAGTGGAGCTAAAAAACGGAATTTCATGGGGTGGTGTCCTGCGGGCTGCTCTCGGTCCAGGGGTTGGAAAAACGCGGGTTATTAATGAATTCTTCGTCGGTGAGCGATTCCAGGAAAGCCACCACATCGGCTATTTCAGAATCGGAAATAGAGAAAGAAACGATGAAGCTATCTTTGTATGGGCTCATGCGCCCGTCGCCTGTATTAGGGCCGCTGGTAATGTTGCGCCCACCTGCCGCGTAGTTGCGTATCACCTGTTCCAGCGTTTCCACGGAACCGTCGTGGTTATAGGGGGCGCTGAGGGCTACGTTTCTTAACGAGGGAGCCCTGAACTGACCCATGTGATGGGCTTTGCCGGTCAGTTCGTAGCGACCGGTATTGGGTTCGGGGTAGCCTCCAAGGCCATCGATGTTGTACAGACCATTGTTGTGGAATTGTGCTTCGATATAACTGGTGCGACGGTCCACTGTGGCATCGCTGAAATTGTAGGTTCCATGACAATGAAAACATTCCAGCTTTTCACTGTTGAACAGGGCGGAACCGCGCTTGGCTGAGGCGGATAGCTCATTGCGATCAAACGGGCTATTGAACGACGCCAAACCGCGCACAAAGGAAGCCAATGATTTGACGATGTTGTTATAGGCAGTGTCGCCAAATAACGGCTCATCCTGCTCAGGAAAGGCCGCTGCAAACAACGGCGCATAGACAGGGTCGGATTGCAGATTCATGAGAATCTGTTCCGAGTTAGCGCCATTGATGCCATGTTCGATAGGGTCATCACCAAACAGGGGCAGCATAATTTGCTGTTCAATGGTGCTGAGCACTGGGTTGCCCCAGGTGAGGGTGTTGTACCAGGCCACATTCACCAACGCTTGGCTGTTACGCGGGTGAAGTGTGCCGGTGGCGCCAGCGGGGCGGTCAACGCCATCACTAAAGGCTTTGTCCTGGTGGTGGCAGCTGGAGCAGCTGATGGTGCCATTGACGGAGAGTCGCTTGTCATAGAATAGATGCCGGCCGAGTTGAAACTTTTCTTCCGTCATCGGGTTGTCCGCCGGTTCGCGGGGCAGCGGAATGTTTTCCGGGAGTTGCCAGTCATAGGCGGAGTAGGACGCGCCTTGATCATCTACCCGGGTTTCGCTCTGCTCTGGGCAGCCGCTTAGGAGCAGCGTGCCGAGCACAAGGAAAAGGCCGGGCGATTGCCCGGCCAAAAGGAGAAATGGCTTCTTCATCATTTCGGTACGATAGAAAAGACACTTTGCTCGACTGCTTCGGTGTCACCCCATGGCAGGCCCAGGCGCTTGAAAACTGCGGGACATTCCGGGTCGCTGAATCCTGACATACAACCACTGGCACCGCCTTCATCTTGGGATAGATTGCTTCCTTCCACCAGTTTGGCGTAGTCCAGTTGAATGGCGATGTCTTCTAAATTTGCTCCTTCCAAGGGCAGCTTAATCGTTGTGCGGTTTGGATTGTCGCAGGGTTCGGGTTCTTCACCGTTGGCCGTATCGGCGCTGCAACCAGTGCTGCCAATATGCAGGTTCCAGCGGTTGCTGCTCCATGTATCTTCGCCGGGGCGAGTAATGCCCCCTACCGGTTTAACATCCAGACCGGTAAATTTGTAACCCACCTGCCAGCTCCAGGCCATGCCGCTGGCTGTCCCTGGGTTGTCCAGCGGTGCTTCCGCCAGTGACTGATCCAAATGATTGAGTTCGAACGGCACGCCTAGAGTGAACTGCAGGTCGCTAATGACGAGCTCACTGTCCACATCCACTTTGATGGTAATGGTGTCGTTGAAATTCGTGTTGGCTCCTTCGCCGGCACAGTTCTCATCTTTGTCGCGGAAATCGAGCAGGGCCACGTCGGCGTTTTGTGATTTGGCGTCTGCGTCCAGTGCTACGGGAATAACCTGGCCTTCATCGGTAACCACCGCCAGATCGTGAACGAAGAAGCGGAAATCAGCCAGGCTGGTAGATGAACCTGCGGTACCGAGGGACTGCAAGGTTGCATCGCAGCTGATGTCAGTCGTCCCTGCCACGGCCTTTACTGGAATTTCGATGGTGCGAGCGGTGCTGGATCTGCTGCTCTCCCAAGCACGGTCGCCCGATGAACTTGAGCCTCCGCAACCTGTCAGAATGGTGGCTAAGGATGCGGTGGCCAGAGTCAGAATTCGCATGATAATCCCCGATTTTTTGAACAAAGCACGCGACAAGGTCTGCGCTGTAGGTGGGGGATTATCTTTAGATCGCCGGCTGGCTGGAATGTGGCATATCGCCACAGACTTGAGTATTAGCGCTGGTTGACTCAACGAGAGCTGTGCTCAACTTTCCTTGAGTAAAATTCATAAGGAGTTGAATTTATTTGCTAAAGCCTGCTGCCATTGGTAATTTCGCGCCACCTTTCGGTGCCCACCCTGAACACAGGGCGGGTTAAACGGGAAGCCGGTGAGAGCCTTGGCTCTAATCCGGCGCTGCCCCCGCAACGGTGATTGAGTAAACGATAGTCGAAATGCCACTGTGCTTTTGCATGGGAAGGCGACTGTCGAGAGGCTAAGCCTCGCTCATTAGCCCGGAGACCGGCCAAAAGGTAAGGAAGCTTCTTAGGGCTTTCAACCAGGCGTTGCGGTGGGCGATGGCGGGGTGTGTTGGCGCGATTGCGCCTGTCTCCCTGTGCTTGTTCTGCTGCGGCTAAATTCAGGCCGTGCGGGTGGGCACGGCAGAGGGGGATCTCTCGATGGTATTTCGTCCCATTGCAGCGTGTGCTGCGATGTCTTTGTGTGCGTGGCCCTTGCTTGCCTACGCGGAATCTTCACCGCTTGATGCTGCTGTTCTGCGCGTTTCTATGCTCGATCCCGTGGTCGTCACGCCTACGCTGGCCAGCCGTACTACAGAGGCGTCATTGGCCTCGGTAACGGTGCTCGATGAGAAGCAATTACGCGAGCGTCAGCCCCAGGATATTACCGAGATGCTAAGAGGCCAGCCCGGCGTGGATATCACCGGTAATGGTGCCTTCGGTAAGGCCACCAGTGTTTATTTGCGGGGTACGGGCAGTAGCTCAACGTTGTTAATGGTTGATGGTGTGCGCCTGCGTTCGGCAACCGGCGGCAGCCCGTCTTGGCAGTTCCTGCCTCCCACCTTGATTGACCGTATTGAAATTGTGCGTGGCCCCCGTGGCAGTTTGTATGGCGCGGATGCTGTGGGTGGCGTGGTGCAGGTTTTTACACCTGGGGCTCGGGATCTCAGCAATGAACAAACCGGCTGGGTGGAGCTGGGAGCGGGTTCGTTTAATAGCCGCCGGGTGGCAGCGGGCGCGCAGGGGGAGCAGGACGGTACGCGCTATAACTTGGCGGTGGACCGCTTTGATACCGATGGCACAGAAATTCGTGAAGGCAGTGATGATCGTGGCTACGACAACACATCGGCGGTGGCTCGGGTAACGCATCGCTTCGATAACGATGCGGAAATCGGCGTGTTCGGTTTTCGGGCAGCCGGCAGCACCGAGTTTGAAGGCAGCTCGCCTTCGCAGAAAAAAGTGACCGACTACGCCATGCAGACTGCGGGTGTGAAAGGGCAGTTGTGGGTGACGGAACGTTGGTTGAGCAAACTTATTCTTAGCGATTCCCGCGACGAGAACGAGAACTTCACCGACGGCAACCGAGACAGCATTTTTAACACCCGTAGCCGTGCGGCTAACTGGCAGAATGTGTTTGCTTTGGGGGATCACCAGCTAGTGGTGGGTGCCGATTACCTGCAAGACCTAGTGGACAGCACCACGCTGTATTTGGAAGACGAGCGTGACAATAGCGCCGGTTTTGCCCAGCTGTTATTAAACTTTGGTGCCTTCGATGTGCAGGCCAGTGGCCGTTACGACGACAACGAAGCCTATGGCAGTGAAACCACTGGCGGACTGGCGTTGGGCTACAAGCTCGATAACCATCACCGGTTACGGGCCAGCTATGGCACCGCTTTCCGTGCGCCGACCTTTAATGATTTGTACTTCCCCGGCTTTGGTAATGACCAGCTGGACCCGGAAAGTTCCGCCAGCACCGAGCTCGGGGTGAGGGGCCAGTATCAGCGTTGGTACTGGGATATTGCCGCCTACCAGACCGATGTGGATGACCTGATTGCCTATGCCTTGCAGGGTGGGCGTTATGCGCCGTTCAATGTGAACCGGGCGCGCATTCGGGGTGTCGAACTGGCTACCGGTGTTGAGATAAACCAGTGGCGCGCTGGTGCGGCCTTTACGGCTCAGGATCCAGAAGATCGGGATACGGGGTTGGTGCTTCAGCGTCAGTCAAAGCGTAGCTTCCGTTTTGATCTGGACCGAGCCATGGGGAACGTTTCCCTAGGAGGCAGTGTGGTTTTGCAAGGGCACCGTTATAACGATGCGCAAAACGACGTGCGGCTGTCTGGGTTCGGTTTGCTGGATTTGCGCGTCGGCTGGAATTTCGCACGGAACTGGTCCACACGCCTGGCGGTGAAAAACGTGCTCGACAAGGAGTACGCCACGGCGCAGAACTTTGCTGGTTGGAACTATATGAACGCAGGGCGTTCGGTAATGTTGAGCCTGCGCTACGATAGGTAGAGCAAGAATAGCGCTGCGAGATGAGATGGAGTGAGTGAATGCGCGTTTTACGCTGGGGGTTGTTGCTGACGTTGTTGGCCATGTTTGATACGGCCATGGCGGCGGTGTGTGTCACCGACGATATCCAGCGTGAGGTGTGTTTGGAAAAACCGGCCAGCCGCATTATTGCCCTCTCTCCCGGCGCCACCGAATTGCTGTTTGCGGCAGGGGCCGGTGGGCAGATGGTCGGCGCGGTGAACTTCAGTGATTACCCGCCTGCGGCGAAAAAATTACCGCGGGTGGGCAGTTATAAACGTCTGGATTTAGAGGCCGTTTTGTCGCTAAAACCGGACCTGATTGTCGCGTGGCATAGTGGCAACCCGTTACCTCAGGTGGAACGCCTGCAAGCCTTGGGGCTGCCGGTGTATTACAGCGAGCCGCGCCGGTTTGAGGATGTGAGCACTTCGCTGGAGCGTTTTGCCAGGCTGGCCGGCACTCAGTCGGTAGGGCTGGGTGCGGCGGAGGCTTTTCGATCGGGCATCGATGCCCTGCGTGAACGTTATGCCGATGCAGCGAAAGTCAGTGTGTTTTATCAGGTATGGAAAGAGCCGCTAATGACGGTAAATGGCAAGCACTTGATCAGTGAAGCGATTCAGCTGTGTGGTGGGGAAAATGTCTTCGCTGACCTTCCCACGCTGACTCCGCGCATCAGTCAGGAGTCCGTGTTGGAGAAAAATCCACAGGCCATTGTTGCGGGGGGGATGGGTGAAGATGATCCGGGCTGGCTGGCGCCGTGGCGGCAGTTTGCCAGCTTACGGGCGGTAAAAAACGATAATTTGTTTTTTGTTGCGCCGTCCACATTGCAGCGGCCTACCCCGCAAATGCTGATCGGTGCCCGCGCCCTGTGTCGGCATTTGGAAAGTGCCCGTGCTCGCCATTAAGTCGCCGACGCTTGCTACCTTATTGGCGCTGACGGCCCTGGGGCTGTTGGCGTTATTACTGTCGGTGGCGGTGGGCAGTGTATCGATTTCACTGCAGGATCTGTGGGCTGTGGCGAGCGGTGGCGGTAGTGACCTGCATCGGGAACTGATTATGTCGTTGCGCGCGCCCCGTGCGCTGGCGGCGTTCTCCACGGGGGGGCTGCTGGCCCTGGCCGGGGCGCTGATGCAGGTGTTGTTGCGTAATCCGCTGGCGGACCCCTATGTGCTGGGTATTTCCGGGGGGGCTGCGGTGGGCGCGCTGGGTGCCATGTTGATTGGTGGCGGCTTGGCGTTAGTGTCCGGCTCGGCGTTTGCCGGTGCTTTGCTATCTACCTTGTTGGTGTTTGGTTTGGCGCAAGGCGGGGGCGGCTGGACCCCGACCAGACTGTTGCTGACGGGCGTTGTGGTGGCCGCCGGTTGGGGCGCGGTAATTACCTTTATGTTGACCATGAGCCCTGCGGATCGGTTGCCGGGCATGCTGTATTGGTTAATGGGAGACTTGAGCTACGCCCGCGCTCCTTACGCCGCCTGGTTAGTGATGATTCTCGCGGTGCTGCTGACCCTGCCACTGGGGCGTAGCCTGAATGTGTTGGCGAGGGGGCCGTTACAGGCCGCGGCCTTGGGTATTGCGGTGAAGCCGTTGGAGTGGCTGGTGTATGTCTTGGCCAGTCTGTTGACGGCGGTGGCGGTGACCACGGCCGGGAGTGTGGGGTTTGTCGGTCTGATTGTGCCGCATATGCTGCGGCTACAGTTGGGTAATGATCAGCGCATTATCTTGCCCGCCAGTGTTTTGGCGGGGGGTACCTTGCTGACCGTGGCCGATACTCTGGCGCGCACGGTGATGGCTCCTGAGCAGCTGCCTGTGGGGGTAATTACGGCCCTATTGGGGGTGCCCACTTTCCTGTTCTTGTTGCATCGCAATCGCTGATTGATTGGGGACGGCATCGCCCGGAACCTGTGTCACCGAAACGGAGAGCGCCATGGCGGTGCTGGACATTGAACATCTGGTTATCGACATCCCCGGTCGCGGGGATGGTGATCCGCTTAGTCTGCAGGTGAAATCCGGCCAGCGTTGGGGGGTGCTGGGGCCGAACGGAGCGGGTAAAACGACACTGCTGCATACCCTGGCCGGGTTGCGCGTCCCCCGACGCGGCCGGGTGGTTCTCAATGGCACACCGTTAACTCATCTGTCGCGCCGGGAGGTAGCTCGGCAGCTGGCTGTCGTGTTCCAAGAGCGTCAAGACAGCTTTCCCGCCACGGTGATGGAAACGGTATTGATTGGCCGCCACCCTTTTCTGTCTGCCTGGCAGCGGGAGAGCGCCGAGGATATCCGCCTGGCCCATGAGGCCTTGTCGGCGGTGTCGTTGTCGCTACTCGAGGATCGGCTGGTGAGCACCTTATCCGGCGGCGAGCGTCAGCGGGTTTCCATTGCCACGGCGCTCACCCAACAGCCGACGATTTGGCTGGCGGATGAACCAACGAATCATCTGGACTTGCATCATCAAGTGGCCGTCATGGCGTTGCTCAATCAACAGGCAGATAACGGTGCTGCGGTGTTTATGTGCCTGCACGATCTGAACCTTGCGGCCCGTTGGTGTGATCATTTACTGCTGCTCTATCCGGACGGTGAGTGCTGTTCTGGCCCGGCGGAAGCGATGCTGGTGCCGGAGGCTCTGGAGCGTCTTTACGACCAGAAACTGGTGGTGGCTCACGTGAATGGTGCGCCGGTCTTTGTGCCGGGTTAGGCCGCCTCTGGATAACGCCTTACGAGCGAGGAAAATAAACGAGAATGAGCCACCCGATGACAACCTTATTTAATGCCTCGGTGCCGGCAGCGCTGATTAGCGCGCCGGGGTCCGGTCAGGGAAAATCACTGATTACCGCCGCACTGGCCAGGTTGCACCGCAATGCGGGGCGTCGGGTTCGTGTGTTTAAGTTCGGGCCGGACTATCTGGATCCCATGATTCTGGAACAGGCCAGCGGTGCGCCGGTTTACCAGCTACAACCGTGGATGACCGGTGAGGAGGAGTGCCGTTGGCGCCTGGCCCAGGCTGCAGAAGAGGCGGATTTGATTCTGGTAGAAGGCGCCATGGGGCTATTCGATGGCACTCCCTCCAGTGCTGATTTGGCGGTGTTGGCAGGTATCCCGGCGTTGCCAGTGATTGATTCCTGGGGCATGGCGCAAACCTTCGGTGCGATCGCTTTGGGGCTGGCCAGTTACCGCGATGACCTAGTGGTGAATGAGGTTATTGCCAACCGGGTGGCGAGCCAGCGTCATGGTGACTTGGTACGTGAAGGGATGCCTGCGGGTATGACCTTGCTGGGCTCGGTACCACGGCACGCGGCCATGACATTACCCGAACGGCACCTTGGGCTGGTGCAAGCGAATGAGTTGGCGGATCTGGATATGCTTTTGGATGAGGCGGCGGCGGTGTTGCAAGACGCGGGCTTGGATCGACTTCCACACGTGGTGAGTTTTTCCGCCGCCGCGCCTGCGCCATTGCCTGCTTTGCTGAAGGGGTGTCGCATTGGTATCGCTCGGGATGCGGCTTTCGCGTTTATTTACCCTGCCAATCTTGATTTGCTTCGTGAGCTGGGAGCCCCGCTGACGTTCTTTTCCCCGTTGCAAGACACGACATTGCCCGAGGTGGACGCGCTATGGCTACCGGGCGGTTACCCGGAACTGCACGGTGAAACGCTGGCTATGAATACGGCCATGGGTGAGGCCATTCGAGATCATCACCATGCGGGCAAACCGATCCTGGCGGAGTGCGGTGGGTTAATGAGTTGTATGGCAACGTTGGTAGACGGTGATGAAAAGCGCCATGCCGGTTTCGGGCTATTGCCGGGTGAAGCGTTTTTGACCAAGAAACGGCACGGGCTGGGAATGCAGGCGCTGGTAACGCCGCGAGGTGAACTTCGCGGGCATACTTTCCACCACGGCAGTTTGTCCACGCCACTGACGCCGGCCATTTTTAGCCGCAAGCAAACAGGTACAGAAGGCGAAGCGGTTTATCAGGACAAGGGCCTGGTGGCGAGTTTCTTTCATGGCTATTTCCCTTCGGCTCCGCAGGTTGTGGCGGATATTTTTAGCGGACAATTCCGCACCGACACACTTTCCCCTGATCACAATGCCCCTTCTCTAACAGGACACGACCATGCGTGATGATGCGAAAACCCCAGAGCGCCATGCTTACCGCATGGCAAAGAAACAGGAAATCATGCAGCAACGGATTGCTCGCGCGGATAAGGATCAGGGCATTCTTCTGGTGCTCACCGGGCCGGGCAAAGGAAAAAGCAGTTCCGGTTTTGGCATGCTGGCCAGAGCATTGGGCCATGGCATGAAAGTGGGCGTGGTGCAGTTTATTAAAGGGGCGTTCAGTACCGGAGAAGACGCCTTTTTCCGTGATCAGCCGAACGTGGATTACCACGTGATGGGGGAAGGCTATACCTGGGATACCCAGGACCGCGAGCGGGACGTGGCGGCAGCCGGTGCTGCGTGGGAGATTGCCCGTGCCATGCTGCACGACGACAGCTATCACATGGTGTTACTCGATGAGCTCAATATTGCTCTTCGTTACGAGTACCTGGATTTAGACCGGGTGCTGGACGACCTGCAAAACCGCCCGGCCATGCAGCACGCCATTGTCACCGGTCGCTATGCTCCCAAACAATTAATCGAACTCGCCGATACCGTTACGGAAATGAAAGTGGTGAAGCATGCGTTTAAGGATTTAGGGGTTCGAGCGCAGAAGGGCGTCGAGCTGTGAAGGGCCTTTTGACGTTCAAATGTTCGGAAAAAATACGGGGCGAGTGGGCCGGCAAGGTCACTGTAGGTGCTGGGTTGCGCTTCAAGTTTGAGATTGTAACGTTCAAGGTAAGGTTTTCTCCGTGGCGACTCTGATGGTGCAAGGCTGCACATCGGATGCGGGAAAGAGCACGGTGGTCGCAGCGTTGTGCCGCTGGTTTGCCCGGCGTGGATATTCGGTGGCGCCGTTTAAACCGCAGAACATGGCACTGAACAGTGCTGTGACCGTGGATGGGGGTGAGATTGGTCGTTCTACCGCATTGCAGGCGTTGGCTTGCGGGGTAGCGCCGCACAGTGACATGAACCCTGTATTACTTAAGCCACAAACGGATATGGGCGCCCAGGTTATTATTCGTGGCAAGGTGTTGGGCAATATGCAGGCACTGGATTATCACGCCTACAAGAACACCGCCAGTGAGGCGGTGCTGGCGGCCTGGCAGGACTTGTCTTCCCGGTTTGATGTGATCATCGCTGAAGGCGCTGGCAGCCCGGCGGAGATTAATCTGCGAGATAACGACATCGCTAACATGGGGTTTGCCGAAAGGGTGGACTGCCCGGTGATTGTGGTGGCGGATATTGATCGCGGCGGTGTCTTTGCGCATCTTACCGGTACCCTGGATTTACTGTCTGAAAGTGAACAAAAACGAACCCTGGGGTTTGTGATTAATCGTTTTCGTGGCGACCTGTCTTTATTGCAGGGTGGGCTGGATTGGTTGGAGGAGCGTACTGGCAAGCCAGTGTTTGGGGTGTTGCCTTATTTGCATGGCCTGACTCTGGATGCGGAAGATGCGGTGGATGAACAGGGCGCGCATGACGTGGGTGCTTTCAATGTGGTGGTGCCTCTGTTGCCGCGTATGAGTAACCACAACGACTTTGACCCTCTGCGATTACATCCGCAGGTGAATTTGCAATTCGTAAAGATGGGGGAGGCTTGGCCGTCGGCAGACCTGATCATTCTGCCGGGCAGCAAGGCTACCCGTGCGGATTTGGCTTTCCTGCGCCAGCAGGGCTGGGACAAGCAGATCGAAAAGCACCTGCGTTACGGCGGCAAAGTGCTAGGCATTTGTGGTGGCTTTCAAATGTTGGGAGAGCGCATCGACGACCCGGAGGGGTTAGAAAGTGATGCGGGAAGTAGTGCCGGGCTTGGCTGGTTATCCATGACCACTCGATTGATTTCCGGTAAACAGCTACGAAATGTCGAAGGCCGTTTTGTTGCCGCTGACACCCTGATTCGCGGGTATGAAATCCACAATGGCCTTACTCAGGGCGAAGCATTAAAGCATCCTATGCTGGTTCTGGAGGGTAGGGATGATGGCGCCATGAGCGAGGATGGGCGGGTGATGGGGTGTTACCTGCATGGCCTGTTTGATGTTCCCGACAGTTGCAATACCATACTCGAATGGGCGGGCCTGAAAAGCCAGCGCAGTGTGGATTATGCGGTCCATCGAGAGCAACAGCTGGATCGCCTGGCCGATATGCTGGAGGAACACTTGGATATGACGCGGTTAAAGCAATGCATGGGGAGCTAGCTCGAATAGCGTGCCTGACTTTTTCTCAGCGCCAAACCGGGCGCCCTGTATTTTTTCAGTAACGTTTCGTTGCCTAAAGATTCGAGCAATACACCGATTAGCGCATCGTGTTTATCGTTACGCTGCCGTCCCACAAGCGTTTAATTTGTTGATCCGCCAGTTCGTTGGCCGCACTGCTCCAGAATGCCATTTGCCCGGGGGCCACGCTGGTAGAAAGGCGGTTAGCGTTTTGCAGGCGCCGAAGGGTCTCTCGGGCCACGGCTATGTCGGTGTTAACGACCTGGATTCCCGCCCCAGCAATGCGACGAATCACCGGTGCCAAAAACGCATAATGCGTACAGCCCAGGACAATATGATCTGCGCCTTTTTCAATCAGTGGGGCCACATAGCGGGCCACCAGTGCTTGTGTTTTTTCACTGTCCAAATCGAGCACTTCAATTTGTTCAACCAGCCCGGGGCAGGGCTGGATTTCCACACATACACTTTCTGAGAATAGCCGGCTCAAATTGTTGAAGGACTCGCTTTTTAGGGTCTGACTGGTGGCCAGTACCCCGATAACGCCACTTTTGCTTTTCAGGGCGGCGGGTTTAATGCCTGGTTCCACGCCGATGATGGGCAGGGTGTAATCGGCACGCAGCTGCCGAATAGCCGAGACGGTGGCGGTATTGCAGGCCACCACGATGGCTTTCGCGTTATTGTCTATGAGAAACCGGGTAATCGTATCTGCCCGTTGCTGAATGTAATGCTCGGCCTTTTCTCCGTAGGGCGCATGAACAGAGTCCGCCACATAGAGCAGGTTTTCGTGGGGCAGCAGTTCGCGAATGCGGCGGGCGATGGACAAGCCGCCGATGCCAGAGTCGAAGACGCCAATGGGGCCGGGGTGGGTCATACGGATATTCGGGTGGGAGCGAAGAGCCAAGGATATACCAAGACGGGACGATGTAGGAGGCCTGCAGTGCCAACCTGTTGCCGCCGTAGAGCGGTAAAAAAAGGCTCCCGTAGGAGCCTCTTTTCTGCGAGCCGTCAGCGATCAGTGATCGTGACCTTCCGGGCCGTGTACGTGGCCGTGCTCTTTTTCTTCGTCGGACGCTTCGCGTACGTCAGTCACTTCCACGGCGAAGTTCAGCGTTTCACCTGCCAGTGGGTGGTTACCATCGACGGTCACTTCATCGCCATCAATGGCGGTGATGGTGAAAACGCGATCGCCCGCTTCGGTTTGCGCCTGGAACTGCATACCTGGCTGCAGGTTGTCTTCGTTGCCTTCAAAGGCAGTCTTCGGCACCTGCTGAATCAGCTGCTCGTGACGCTCGCCGTAGCCTTCTTCCGGAGTAACCGTGACATCCAGCTTGTCGCCAGAGACTTTGCCTAGCAGGGCATTTTCCAGGCCCGGAATGATGTTGCCGGCGCCGTGCAGGTACGCCAAGGGCTCGCCACGCTCAATGGAAGAATCGATGGTTTCACCGGCGTTGTTGGTCAGGGTGTAGTGGATGGACACTACGGCATTTTCAGAAATTTGCATGGAAACCCTTTAGGGGTAGATGAATTCGGAATAAGGAACGTGTCGGTCATGACGCTTGAGTGGCCTGACCGCGTTCTGTATTCAGGTCGGCGGACATTCTAACAAGACCGGCAAGGGCCTGACCAACTGGAGCTAGCCTGGCCCGACGGGCGTTAGGAGGAGTCGCTTGCCCAGGTTGGCCCCGCATTTGCTACAGTAGCGGCATGAATGCTGATGTTTCCACCGACAATCCAGTCCTGCAGGACCGCTTCGGGCGCGCCATTGATTATGTGCGGCTGTCGGTGACGGACCGCTGTGATTTTCGCTGTGTGTACTGTATGGCGGAGGATATGACCTTTGTGCCCCGCGCTCAGGTGCTGACTCTGGAGGAGATGAGTCGGTTGGCCCGGGTGCTAGTGCGGTTGGGGGTCAAGCGTATTCGGTTAACTGGCGGCGAGCCGTTAGTGCGCCGTGATGTGGCGCATTTGGTGCGCGATATTGGTGCCATCGAGGGCCTGCGTGAACTGAATATGACCACCAATGGGGCTGGGCTGACTCGGCACGCGGTGGCCCTGAAGGCTGCCGGGCTCAATCGGCTGAATATCAGCCTGGATTCGCTGGATCCGGAGCGATTCAAGGCGCTTACCCGTACCGGGAATTTGGTTCAAGTGCTGGCAGGAATCGATGCGGCCAGGGCCGCCGGTTTTGAACGCATCAAACTCAACAGCGTGATCATGCGAGGCCGTAATCACGACGAGGTGCCGGCGCTGGTAGATTTCGCTCTAGCGCGGGGCTTGGATATTTCCTTTATTGAGGAGATGCCTCTCGGGCAGATCACCGAACACGACCGGGAACTGGCCTTTGTGTCCTCGGCGGAGCTGCGTGAACAGCTGTCTGCACGGCTTGAATTGGTGCCGCTGGCAGAAAAAACGGGAGGGCCGTCACGCTACTGGCAAGCGCCCGGGAGTAACAGTCGCATCGGCTTTATTTCACCCCACTCACAAAACTTTTGCCATTTGTGTAATCGAGTGCGGATTACGGCCGAGGGGCGTATGCTTTTGTGCCTAGGCCATGAGCACAGTGTGGATTTACGCGCGGTGCTGCGCGCCTATCCGGATGACGATACTCCTCTTCGCGAAGCCATTGTGGATGCCATGGCCATCAAGCCCGAGCGCCACGACTTCAGCCTGGAGCCGGGTGAGCAGTTGGTACGGTTTATGAATATGACAGGGGGCTAGCGCGCCGATAGGTTGCGGGCTGCCTGTAGAGTGAATGCGCAAAAAAGCGAGGAACGATGAAATCCCTACCTGATTTGTTTTCCAACAACGAAAAATGGCGCCACGAAATCGAAGAGCGCCACCCCGGGTTTTTCAAAGCCCTGGGGGCGCAACAGAACCCTGAATATTTGTGGATCGGTTGTGCGGACTCCCGGGTGCCTGCCAATGAAGTGGTGGGCATGATGCCCGGTGAGCTATTCGTTCATCGCAATGTGGCTAACCTGGTTAACCATACGGATTTGAATCTGCTATCGGTGTTGCAGTTCGCCGTGGATGTTTTAAAGGTGAAACACATCATGGTGGTGGGCCATTATGGATGTGGTGGGGTGAAGGCCTCCATGGAGGATGAGCCCCATGGCTTGATCGATAATTGGCTGCGCCAAGTGCGTGAACTGTACTTGCGTAATCGCAAGAACCTGGCCGGGCTCGATGACCAGGCACGCTTGGACAAGATGTGCGAATTGAACGTTGCTCGGCAGGTAATCAATGTGTCGAATACCACGGTGGTGCAGGAAGCTTGGCGCCGTGATCAGGCGTTGACCATTCACGGCTGGATTTACGGTATCGGTGATGGCCATCTGCGGGATCTGGATATTCAGATTCAGGACAACAGCGAGCTGCGCACTCTGGAAACTGAAGAATACGATAGCTGTTCAGGCTAAAGCTACAAACAGCTCGATAGGAAACTGGAACGTTTCCCCGTCTGTTTTTTTACCGAGCACCTGTCGCCGTTGCCTTCCAGAGGGAGGATGTCGCGGTTGCCCGAAACGTTAGAGGGGCAAATTCCAGGATTGAAATTTGCCCCTTCGGTCGCTTGCTCTGCGAGGCTCGCTTGCCGGTAAGCTTGTCGATATCAGAACCAGATGCGCAGCCCGGCGACGATGATGCCCTGTTCGGTTTTCTCGCCATTGGCCTGCGCTATGTCGGCGGTGTCGCCGTATAACTTTTCCCAATGCACACCGATATACGGTGCGATTTCTCGGCGAATTTCGTAGCGTAATCGCAGGCCTGCTTCGATATCCGTCAGGCCGTTACCGATACCCCGTTTGTCGTCGTCCTTGCCGTAGAGGTTGGTCTCTAGGTTGGGAACCAGGACCAGCCTCTGGGTAAGCATCAGCTCGTATTCCGCTTCTATGCGCAGGTTGGTTAGGCCGTCTTCGCCTACAAACAGGTTGGCATCGACCTCGAACCAATACGGCGCAATGCCTTGTACTCCTACGCTGACCCAGTCGCGACTGGGGTCGTTCGGCTGCCAGTCCCGGCGTACCCCTAATTGCCCGTCCCAGAAGGGGGCGAAGGCGTGGTTCCAGGCCAGGCGGGTCTCTGCGCTTTCGGTGCTGGGGTCTTCGTCATCGTGCTCCGGCACCATCAATCGCTCTCCTTCTGTGGAGAAGAATAGCTTGTTGATGTCGCCGCCATGCCAGGCGCTGGCTTCCCAGGCCATCACGGTGCCGTCGTCGCTATCGCGGGCTTCCAGCTGGTCGACGATTATGCGGGTGAAGCGTGGTTCCTTTTTATTCATAGCCGTGGCCGGTGAGGCGGTGGCAAGGATGACGATACTGGCAAGAAAAGTGAGCGATTTTTTCATGGTTGCTTCACTCCGTTCATGCGGTGGGCCCCATGCATTGCGTGGTCGCCGTTGGGCGCTGGCGGGTGGGCGTTTTCAACCACACGAACCTCGCGGAACATGCCGGCCTCCATGTGGTAGAGAAGGTGGCAATGATAGGCCCAACGCCCGAGCGCATCAGCGCGTACTAGGTAGCTGAGTTTTTCGCCCGGTTTGACGGTAATGGTGTGCTTGCGCAGCAGTTTGCCTTCCCCCAGTTCCAGGTCACTCCATAGTCCGTGTAGGTGGATGGGGTGGGTCATCATGGTGTCGTTCACCAGGGTGATGCGCACCCGCTCGTGGTGGAACAGCGTCAAGGGCACGGAGTCGGCAAATTTAATGCCGTTAAAGCTCCACATGTAACGGTCCATGTTACCGGTCAGGTGCAATACAATTTCCCGGTCCGGATGAAGACTGTCGATAGGGGTGTTGTTGGGCGTGTCGCTCAGGGTTTCTAGATCTGCATAGGTGAGCACTTTCCAGTCCCGGTTGCGCAAGCCAATGCCTGGGTCGTTAAGCATCGCCCCCGGCGCCATGGCGCGCATGTCGACACCGGGGCCGAATTCGCTGGCTGCATGTTCGATGGCGCTGTTGCGCGGCGGTAAATCCGGGTTGTTGTCGTTAACGGCAAAGGGCACGGGCTTGGTGTCGCTGTGGCCCATGGTGTGGTGATCCATGCTGTCCATCTTCATGTCGGCGTGGGTCATATCGCCATGGTGCATATCACCGTGGGCTCTTCCCTTTGCATTCATTGACGGCGAACCCATGGCGCCCATGCCCATTTCGGTATGGCCTAACGGTGGCGGTGCATCCATGTTCGGGACCGCGGCAGTCATGGCGGGGTCCGGGGTCAAAGTGCCGCGGCTGAAGCCACTCCGGTCGATGCTCTGTGCGAATAGGGTGTACGCCCGGTCTGCTCGGGGCGCCACGATTACGTCTAAGGTTTCCGCTACCCCTAGCCTGACTTCATGGAAGTCCACCGGTTTTACCGGTTGGCCGTCCATGGCGACCACGGTCATGTCCAGGCCCGGGATGCGAATATCAAAGAAGGTCATGGCACTGGCGTTGATAAAGCGCAGGCGGATACGTTCGCCGGGCTTGAACTGGCAGGTCCAGTTGTCGGCAGGGCTTTGGCCATTCATCAAGTAGGTGTAGGTATAACCCGTCACATCCGCCAGGTCGCTTTGGCTCATGCGCATGGTGTTCCACATGTGGCGGTCTTTGAGTGTGTCGATAACACCTTTTTTGCGAAAGTCGCGCAGGGTGTCGAACACGGTGCGTTCATTGAAATTGTAGTAGTGGCTGAGCTTTTTCAGCGTGGCATACACATGGTGAGGATCTTCATCGCTCCAATCGGAGAGTAGAATCACCTCGTCTCGGTCAACCGTGTGCCGATCCGGTTCGCGCGGATCAATAATGATGGAACCATAAATTCCCGTTTGCTCCTGAAAGCCGGAATGGCTGTGATACCAGTAGGTGCCACTTTGCTTCACCGGAAAGCAATAGGTGAAGGTTTCACCGGGGGCGATACCGTCGAAAGACAATCCCGGCACGCCGTCCATTTCGAAGGGAAGTAGCAGGCCATGCCAGTGAATGGAGCTGGTTTCCGGTAACAGGTTGGTCACTTTGATCGTGACGGTGTCGCCTTCTTTCCAGCGCAGGGTAGGGCCGGGAATGCTGCCATTGATGGTGGTGGCCGGGCGAGCCTTGCCGGTGATATTGACATCGGCGCCGCCAAGCGTGAGGTGGAAGGTGTTGCCGGTAAGAACCGGTGCACCGGTGTGGCCCTGGCTGGCCAGTAGCTGACGGGCGTTAAGACCTACGCCGAGGCCAGCGGCACCCAGTGCTAGGCCCTGCACGAAACGGCGCCGTGGCAGAGAAATCTGCGATGGTGTTTTCATTTCCGTAATCCTGTTCGTTTGAGAAAGAGGTCAGCTCAAATGAACAGGGAGGGTGGGCGTAACGGCAACCGGTGGATGCCCGCGTGAATCGCACTGATCAGCGTTGCTGTGGCCGGGGGTGTAGAGAGAAAGGTGTCGCTATGAAACAGCGTATCGCTAGCGGCGGTGATTTGGCAGAGGGTAATGCACTGGCAGCTATCGCCGCCTGCGCAGTCTTGCATCGGCGCCATGTGGTGTTCGCTTTCCTGGGGTTCGGCCCCCTGGTGGCAAGGTGTTGTGGCGGTAGACGTCATGGCGCTGTCCGTGCCCAGCGGCATGGTCATGGTGTTGGCGGACAACAAGGTGCTCACGGCCATCAGAATGATGGCGAGCAAGGAGGCAATGGCTGCCCGACGTTGTTGTTGGCGCACACTGGTCATGCCGGCATTATTAACCTTGGGGCCACCCCAAGGTCAAGCAGGCTGTTGACGACCACACTGGCGGCAATGATCACCAGCAGTATTGCGGTGGCGCGTTCCACCCAGTGGTGATGCGCTCGTAACCAGGGCAAAAGACGGCTGCGTCCCAGCAGGATAGCCACCAGCACATACCAGCCACCATCGATGAAGATGGCAGTAAGCACCATCTGTGCGCGGGCCAGTTGGCCCATGTCGGCTTGCAGAAACTGGCTGAACAGCGCGAGAAAAAACAACGCGACTTTGGGGTTAAGGAAGGCCACAAGAAAACCATCGCGGGCGGCGCCATGGTGGGCCTCCACGTTGGTATCTAAGGGAGTGCTATTAAGGGGAGCGCGGCCCGCTTGCCAGCTTTTCCATGCCATCCACAGCAGAAACAGCGCGCCGGTGAGGCTGAACAGCAATTCTAGTTTGGGGTAACGGTGAAACAGCACGGCTAAGCCGGTGACGGTGGCGGTGGCCCAGAAACCCACGCCAATGGCATGGGCAATGGCTGCAGTGACGCCTGCTTTATGGCCGCCCAACAGGGTGTGGCGAGTGATCACGGCCAGGCTAATGCCCGGGGTTATGGCGCCAAGGGCGCAAACGCTAGCCAGCAAAAGCCAGTCGTGCAAAGAGAGCATGGAGAATCTCGTTAGGGGAAAGCGGGCACTGTAACGTGTTGCTATGACAGGTTGAAGGGTTACAGACTGCAAGCGAAAAGGCACGCGAGGCGTTGGCTAGTGAGGATGTTGCCGTGCCCATATTGTCGCTTGCAGCTTGGCGGTTTTGCTCAATTCCCCGGGTGGTGGCTAAACACTTGGGCGCCGTTTTCATCGAACAGCAGCACATCATAGGCGTCTTTGCGGTCGCCCATTTCCATTCCGGGTGAGCCTACGGGCATGCCGGGCACGGTGAGGCCTTTGCCTTCGGGACGCTCTTTCAGCAAGCGATCCACGTCGCTGGCGGGCACATGCCCTTCAATGGCGTAGCCGTCGATAAAAGCCGTATGGCAGGAGCCGGTGCCGGGCAGGATGCCCGCTTTTTCTTTTATGGATTGCAGGTTTTGCTGCTCGTGGACATTCACCGTGTAACCGTTCGCTTCCATGTGTTCTACCCAGGCACCGCAGCAGCCGCAGGTGGGGGACTTATACACTTCCAATGTTTTGGTGGCATTGGCTGCGGTGGCGGGCGTTTGTTCCTGTGCCACGTCGGGCTTGGGTGGGGTGTTATCGCCGCAGGCGGCCAGCAATAGAGCGGTGAAGAGTGTGAGCAAGTATTTCATCATCGTTTCCTTCGTTGTTAATGCATCCCCCTGTTGGGGGGATTGGCCGCGATTATTCGACGATCAGTGTGCCCTGATACATCTGCATTTGGCAGGTGAAGCGGTGCTCCCCGGCGGGCACGTTATCCAGCGTTAGGGTGGTGGTTTTTCCGGTTTCCAGAAATGCACTGGTATCGAGCCCCTGAAAGATCACCTGTTCGGCACAGGGAGAGGGGTCGCGCCGATCGAAATGCAGTGTCAGAGACTGCCCGCTTTTAGCGCGAATGGATGCTGGGGTGTAGACCCCGTCTTCGACGATAATGGTGGCTTCTTGCGTGGTGGCTTGCGCGGAGCTTTTACGGTGCGATAGCCAGAACCACCAGACCACCAGGGCCATCAAAATCAGGCCGACAAGATTGACGAGAAGACTCATGGTGTCGCCTCCTGGGGTTTGCGAGCGGTGAGTATTACCGACTGTTTGTGCATGGTCTCGCCGAGCACATCGACGCTGTCTTCGGCGAAGGTGTGCAGCGGGGTGTTGGTAAAGTGGGCTTGTTCTAGGGCCTGCTGTAACTCGGGGCCGTGATAGGTGGAAAAACCGTGTTTGAACACCGCCAAGCTGGCCATGCTGTTGTGATCGCGAAAGCCCAGCACCAGAGTGCCGCCGGGGCGTAATAACAAATTCAGCACTTGCAGAGCAGGGAGCAGTGGCTGCCAGAAATAGACCACATTTATGGCAACGATGCGGTCCATACTGGCAGGAGCAAGTGGTGCTTGCGTCAGTTCGCCGTGGATGAAGGCAGCGCGAGTTTCGCCTAGGTAACGTTCGCGGGCACGCAAGACCATATCCCGAGAGGCATCTAATCCGGTGTAGTGCAGGTTGTTAGCCTGCGCTAATAAGCGAGGGAGATGGCCTGCGCTTCCCGGCCCGACTTCCAGAATCCGGTCGCCGTTAGCAGGGGCCAACGCCTGGTAGGCGGCGAGAATCACAGGGCGGTTTCGCACATCCATATTGTCTGCGACTTTGTTGCCATCTTCACCGTTAGGGTGGCGCAGTTGTGCGGCAAGTTGCTCCGGGCTCATGCGCTTGTTCCCTGATGGTGTTTGGGTTTGAAAAACCGCAATCGGTTGGCGTTGGTGACGACGGTAACCGAGCTGAGCGACATCGCGGCCCCGGCGATCACAGGGCTAAGCAGATTGCCCGTGAGTGGATAGAGGATGCCGGCGGCCACTGGTACGCCCAGGCTGTTATACACAAAGGCACCAAACAGATTTTGTTTAATGTTGCGGACTGTGGCAGAAGAAATCGCCATGGCATCGGGAACGCCGTGTAGCGAGCCTCCCATCAAGGTGATGGCCGCGGATTCGATGGCTACGTCGGTGCCGGTGCCAATAGCAAAGCCCACATCGGCCTGGGCGAGAGCGGGGGCGTCGTTGATGCCATCACCGACCATGGCCACGGTGCGCCCTTCACTCTGCAATGCCTGGATTTTTTTCGCCTTGTCTTCCGGTAGCACTTCAGCCATCACTTCATCCACCCCGGCTTGTTCGGCAATGGCGTTGGCGCTGGCGGCAATGTCGCCGGTAATCATGATGACCTTTAATCCCTGATCTTTCAGGCGGGCGATGGCGGCTTTGGAATCGTCCTTGATACGATCCGCGACGCCGATGATGCCGAGCAGGGTGTTCGCTTCAGACAAAAACAGCGGCGTGACGCCCTTGTCGGTGAGAGAGGTGCTATCGAGGTTGATGTTTACCCCTTCGCTTTCTAGCCAGCGGCGGTTTCCTAGTCGATAGGTTTTGCCCTGGATGGTGGCGGTAACCCCCTTGCCGTTTAAAGCCTGGAATTCACTGGCGCTATCCAGTGATAGCTCTCGCTGCTTGCTCTCGTTGAGAATCGCCGTGGCCAGCGGGTGCTCCGACCCGCTTTCCACGCTGGCGGCAAGGGTTAGCACGGTGTCTTCTTGCTGGCCCTCATTGCAGACGATATCAGTGACGGCAGGTTTGCCTTCGGTGATGGTGCCGGTTTTGTCGAGGACAACGGTGTCCAGCTGGCTGCTAGTTTGTAGCGCTTCGCCCTGGCGAATCAGAATGCCGTATTCGGCGGCCTTGCCGACGCCCACCATCACCGACATGGGCGTGGCTAGGCCCAGTGCGCAGGGGCAGGCGATAATCAATACAGTGGTGGCGCTGATCAGCATATGGGTTAGCCGCGGTTCCGGGCCCACGTTGAACCACACCAGTGCCGCCGCGATGGCAATCAGCATAATGGTCGGGACAAAAATGGCCGACACCTGATCGGCAAGTCGCCCGATGGGTGGCTTGCTGCCTTGGGCTTTTTTTACCAGTGCGACGATGTGTGAAAGGGCGGTGTCTTTGCCGACGGCGGTGGCGGTATAAAGTAGCGTGCCGGCTTCGTTGAGTGTGCCGGCGCTGACCTTATCGCCAGGGGCTTTATTCACCGGCATGGGTTCACCGGTGAGCATGGATTCATCAATGCGGCTTTCGCCTTCTTCCACGGTGCCGTCCACAGCAATTTTTTCGCCAGGGCGAACCCGCAATTGATCGCCGGCCTGAACTTGCTCCACCGGGATATCCTGTTCCTCGCCATCGCGGATGACCCGTGCAGTTTTGGCGCCCAAATCCAGCAACCGTTTTACCGCGGCGCTGGTCTTGCCGCGGGCGCGAACTTCCAGTGCCTGGCCAAGATTGATGAGGCCGATAATCATGGCGCTGGCCTCAAAATACACATGGCGGGCGGCTTCCGGCAGGGCGCCGGGCAGTAATACCACCACCATGGAATACAGCCAGGCGGCACCGGTGCCCAGTGCGATCAGGGTGTCCATGTTGGCGTTATGGTTGCGAAAGGCTTTCCAGGCGCCGACGAAAAAGTGTCGGCCGGCGGTGGCCAGCACCGCGAGGGTGGCAACACCGATACCCAGCCATACCCATTGGCTGGTTTCACCGGGGCGAACCATCATGTCACCACCGAGCAGGCCCCAGGCCATTAGTGGCACGCCCAGCCCAAGCCCTAGCCCCATGTGCCGCAGCAACTGGTGGTAATGTGCCCGCTCTTTGGCTTCCTGCTCTCCGTTATCCTCCTCGCGGGCTTCGCTGGCACCATAACCCGCGTCTTCTACCGCTTTAATGAGGGAGGCGGTGCTGGCGGAGCCGCTCACCTGAGCGGTGCGGTCGGCAAAATTCATATCCGCACTGTCGACCCCGGGTGTGTCACGCAGGGCGCTTTCGATGGTGCGCACGCAGGACGCGCAAGTGGCGCCGCTGATATTTAGCTGTATTGATTGCGGCTCCTGGGCGATCGG
Source organism: Alcanivorax sp. NBRC 101098 (assembly GCF_001010505.1). Taxonomy (GTDB): domain Bacteria; phylum Pseudomonadota; class Gammaproteobacteria; order Pseudomonadales; family Alcanivoracaceae; genus Alcanivorax; species Alcanivorax borkumensis. Next base: position 2,659,314 of record NZ_AP014613.1, on the reverse strand, counting down.
TTTACTGGCGGTGTTGTCATGGTCGGCGGGATTATTGTGTTCATGGTGAGCATCATCCGGGTTTACGCCGTAGCCGGCTTGTACCAGCGCCTCTTGAAGCGCACTGTGCGAGGCGGTGCCGGTGACGGACACCTGCTGGGACTCCAAATCCACCGTCACACGCTCCACGCCGGTGAGTGCTTCCAGTGCAGCGGTGATGGTGCGGCTGCATCCTTTGCAGGTCGCGCCGCGAATGGGCAGAGTTTGGGTGCGCGCTTGCGTCGACATGGAGGCTCCTGTGAAGCGGTTGAATCCCTGGGTGTCGTGTCAGGTTATTATTGTGACACCTGTGGGTAACCCCAAGGTCAACCGCATGCTACAAATTGCTGGTTGCATTGAAAATTTTTATAAAAACGTCATAAAAGTGGAACCATAACCATGCAGATCGCTCAATAAGAGCACATAGTGTGCCCCATCTTGTGATGCTGAACTTTTTGATATCAGTGAGGACGATTTATGTTTAAGAAAACACTGCTTATGTCAGGTCTTGCTCTTGCCGTTTCTGGCCCCGTCATGGCTGCGCAACAAACTACCGCTGTTCGCGATAACGGTTTCTCCTACAGCTACGGGCAATTGGCTTATGACCGTTGGGACCTGGATAACGATGTGGACGTGGATGCACTGAGTGCTGAAGGTTCTTTTGCGTTGGATGAGCATCTGTTTCTGCGTGGTGCTTTAGGCTTCTTCGATGGTGATTACGGCCACAATGGCGATCTCGACGGTACCCGTTTGTCCGGTGGTGTCGGTTTCCATACACCGCTGCAGCGTGGTCTGGATTTCGTTGGTAGCGCCGATATTATTTACGATGACCGTGATTATGATCCGGGCCGCTCCGATGACGAAATAGGTTTCGAGCTGCGTGGTGGTGTGCGTCATGCCACTACCGAGAAGTTGGAGTTGTCCGCGGGTTTGGCCTATCAGGACCTCTATGATGATGACTTGGGTGTTTATGGCCAGGGTCTGTTCAAGGTGAGCCAGGCGGTGGATTTGGGTGCACGAGTCATTGTTGGTGGTGATCGTGATACCTACGGCGTCTTCGGTCGCTATAACTTTTAAGGTCGATTGTTTGGCTTGGATGCAAAAAGCCCCGCCGCGTGAGACGTCGGTGGGGCTTTTTTGTGGTGGATTAGCGACAAGTTGCAAGCTACAGCACGGATAAAAGCCTTGGCTTGATTTGGCGTTGTGCCCGCGCGCCCCTCTTCTTTTGTGGTTTGCGGGCTTTCAGTTTCGTGGGCCGATTTTAGCCGAAGGCACTGGCGTCTAAGGCCGTAAGCCGGGGGCTATCTTGGTGCTGGACGTCGCATTATTCCTTTGAGATTAACTCGACCTACTTTTGCTTGTGTCAGGTAGCGGGCGGGTGAAACTCACTGTGCTGAGCCAGGCTTGGATCGGAGCCCAGCCCTTTTCTTCGCTGTGCTTGATAGCATCGGCAATGCCCGGGTTGATCTGATCCCAGCGGGCCAATGTGTCGGGGTCCATGGTCTGCACGCCCGCAAGCAGGTTGGTGCTATTGAGGGCAGCGCTAAGTTCGGGAATTAGTAGCCCGCTTTCTTGTTCATCGGTTGAGTTGCTCAATGGCTGCCAGTGAGCCAGGACTCCTGTCAGGCCGCATTGCAGCGCTAGCTGATTCAGCGGCCGATTCAACGATAGCTGCTGGTGGTCGGCCACCAATTGCTCACCGGCGAGCTTCAGATATTGGCGGCGCCGAGCCGGCGCGCCCTTTTGGCCGATGAAGGAATCCAGCGCTTTGGGAGCCTCGGCAGTGCCGTTGAGTACCACTGCCATGGCGGCAAAACCGAGGCTGGCTTCCGCTGGATCGGTGGCGCCGTGCTGGCGCCGCAGGCTCTGGCGGGTCAGCTCTAGGCTTGGGTCGCTGATTAAGCCAGACTCCGGCCATTGAGGTAAGACGTCCAAGTAGCCAGGGTACAGTGGCCAGCTGTCCAGCTGAGTGAGGTTGACTTGGTGACGGGCACGTCCGTCTTGATGGCAGGCGCGGCTGGCTAGTAATAAGTATTGGCTGGTAAAGCGCTGATACCAATGGGACAGCGCTTGGCGCAGAGCGGCCAGGTGTTGTTGATCAGGGATTCGCTCAAACTGAGCCAACGCCTGCTGCCATTCTGTGGCGGCGGTAGTAAAGCGTTCATCGGCCCTTTGTTGCCACTGTGCGGCAGGAATCTCTACTAGGTCGGTGGCGCTGGTCGGCCCGGGTGTTGTGTCAGCGTGTTCATCGATACTGCTGTCACAGGCCAATAGCAGGCTGGTTAGCAAAGCCATCAATAGAAAACGCATAAGCAATCCGGATTAACGCAGGCTGATAATGGGCCAGCCCTGTTCCCGAGCCTCACGCTCAAGAGTGCTGTCTGGGTCCACGGCTACCGGGTTGTCTACTTTACGTAGCAGTGGCAGGTCGTTGTGGGAATCGCTGTAGAACCAGCTATCTTCCAGCGTTTCATCGTTGGCTTTTAGCCACTCGGCGAGCCGCTCAACTTTACCTTCGCGGTAGCTGGGAGTGCCGGCTACGCTTCCGGTATAGCGCTCGCGGCGACACTCTGCCACGGTGGCAATCAAGTGGTCTACGCCAAGGCGCTCTGCCAGTGGGGCCGTGACGAAGTCGTTGGTAGCGGTGATGATCATTAGGGTATGGCCTTGGTCGCGGTGTTTCTGCAGCAGGGTTTCGGCCTTGGGCAGCCACATGCTGTCCAGCTTTTCTGCCAAAAACTGTTCACGCCAGAAATGCAGTTGGGCCATATCGTTATCGGCCAGCACGTTCAGAGAAAAACGCAGGTAGGCCATGATGTCCAAGCGGCCATGCTGGTAGTCCACGTAAAATTGGTCGTTGGTTTCTTTATAAAGCTGGGCGTCAACAATGCCTTTCTCTACCAGCCAGTCTCCCCACAGGTGGTCGGAATCGCAGCCAATCAGGGTGTTGTCCAGGTCGAAAATCGCGAGTGTCATGGCCTCTCCTTACGTGAAGAGCTCATTTTATGCGAAGCAGATGACAAGTCATACCGGTGGATTCATCACGCTCTACATTTGGTTTGGTGTGTTTGTTGCAGGGTTGTGCATTGATCGCAGGTTGCCCGGCAAGGTTTAATGGGCTGATAAGGAGCCAGAGTCCACGATTGCGCGAGGCTCGAAGGGACAAGATGACAGGCATTATTGATGACAAAGGATTTCGGCTGAATGTCGGAATTATTATTGCTGGCCAAGATGGTCGGGTGTTCTGGGGTCGCCGGGTTGGCAACCGCGATGCCTGGCAATTTCCGCAAGGCGGCATGATGCCGGGGGAAACCCCGGAAGAAACACTGTTTCGTGAACTGGAAGAAGAGGTGGGTCTGCTTCCTGAGCATGTGCATATCGTCGCCAGTACCGAAGGTTGGCTGACCTACCGGTTGCCACGTCGCTTTTTGCGCCGGCCTCGTAACCGCCCCCATTGCATCGGTCAACGCCAGAAATGGTTTTTACTGCAGCTGACAGCGGGAGAAGAAGCGATTGACCTGTTTACCAGTAATAGTCCGGAGTTTAAGGACTGGCGCTGGGTAAACTACTGGTACCCGATACAGAAGGTGGTGCATTTCAAACGTGGGGTCTATGCCCGAGCGTTGCGGGAATTAGCGCCGGCTCTGAAGAAAGGAAAGCGTACTCCTCATACTAATCAGACTGTGCCTGGAGACTCACCCGATGCTTGATACTCTTCGACGTATTGTTCAGGAAGTGAACAACGCGGCGGATATCCCCAGCGCGCTGGACTTGATGGCCAAGCGGGTACGCGATGCCATGGGTACAGAAGTGTGTTCAATCTACCTGCGTGATGAGGAAGAGCAGCGCTATATGCTGATGGCCTCGGAAGGGTTGAAGCGCGAGGCAGTGGGTAAGGTGAGCTTGGGCTTGTCGGAGGGCCTAGTGGGGCAGGTTGGTTTGCGTGAAGAGCCCATCAACCTGGAAGATGCCTTTACCCACCCCAAATTTCATTACCTGGCGGGAACCGGGGAAGATGCGTTCCACGCTTTCCTGGGCGTGCCGGTGATGCACCATGGCAAGGTGCTGGGGATCATGGTGGTTCAGCAGCGCGATGTGCGCCGCTTTGACCAGAGTGAAGAAGCCTTCCTGGTGACTATTTCTGCCCAATTATCAGCGGTGATTGCTCATGCCCATGCCTCGGGTGTGCTATTTGACCAGCTGGGTGGCGGCGCGGATCTTCCTAGTTTTTACGACGGGCTGCCGGGGTGCCCTGGCGCGGCTATTGGTTACGGCGTTCTGTTGTTTCCCGAGGCGGATTTGGCGTCGGTGCCGGACCGAGACGTTGAGGATGTGAGCGAAGAAATTTCCCGCTTGGACGATGCCCTGGTACGGGTGCGTCAGGAAATTCGTGATTTGGCCGAGCGGGCTTCCCGATCTCTGGGGGCTGAAGAGCAGGCGCTGTTTGATGTGTACCTGCGCATGCTGGACCGTCATGCTTTGCCCGCGGAAGTTATTGCGGCCATTCGTGAAGGGCAGTGGGCCCAGGGTGCGTTACGTACAGTGATCGATGTCCACGTGCATAATTTCGAAATGATGGACGATCCGTACCTGCGTGAGCGAGCTGCAGACGTGCGTGATTTGGGCCGCCGAGTGCTGGCTCAGCTGCAAAGCCAAACTCGCCGCCATATTATTTTTCCAGATGAATGCATTCTGCTCGGTGAAGATATTTCCGCTCCCATGTTGATGGAAGTGCCCCGTGAACGGGTGCGCGGGATTGTTACTACCCGTGGCTCGCGCAATTCGCATATGGCCATTGTTGCGAGAGCTATGGGCATTCCCACGGTGGTGGGTGCGCAGAATTTGCCGCTGAAAAAAATGGATGATAAGGAAATCATCGTTGATGGTTTTCGAGGGCGGGTGGTGGCCAATGCCTCGGCGGAGCTTAAACAGCAGTTCCAGGAAATTATCGCAGAGGAAGAGAGCCTCCAGGCGGGTTTAGAAAAGCTGCGTGACGAGCCAGCGCAAACCTTGGACGGTACGCGCATCACGTTGCAAGTGAATACTGGGTTGATGACCGATATCAACCGGTCACTGGAACGGGGCGCGGAAGGGGTGGGCCTGTACCGGACGGAAATTCCATTTATGGTTCGTGACCGGTTTCCGTCGGAAGAAGAGCAACGAGTGATTTATCGCGAGCAGCTGGCGGCATTTGCTCCGCACTCGGTGACCATGCGCACCCTGGATATCGGGGGCGATAAGTCGCTGAGTTATTTCCCTATAGAGGATGAAAACCCTTTTCTGGGCTGGCGCGGCATCCGTGTCACCCTAGATCATCCGGAAATTTTCATGGTGCAGGTGCGTGCCATGATCAAAGCCAGTGAAGGCCTGGACAATCTGCGCATTATGCTGCCCATGATTACCAGCGTGATTGAAGCGGAAGAAGCGCAACACCTGATCCATCGTGCTTGGCTTGAGGTTCGTGACGAGGGGTTGGATGTATCCATGCCGCCGGTGGGTGTGATGATCGAAGTGCCGGCCTCGGTGTACCAGGCTCGGGCGCTGGCCCAACGGGTGGATTTTTTGTCCGTTGGCACCAATGACCTGACCCAATACCTGTTGGCGGTGGACCGCAACAACCGGCAGGTGGCATCACTCTATAATTCCTATCACCCGGCGGTCCTGCATGCATTGATGCATGTGGTAGAGCAGGCTCGAGAAGAACACACTCCCGTGTCAGTTTGTGGTGAGATGGCAGGGGAGCCTAGCGCCGCCCTGCTGTTAATGGCCATGGGGGTGGATGTGCTGTCCATGAATGCGTCCAACCTGTTGAAGGTAAAAGCCGCTATTCGGCAAGTGGATATCAGCTTTGTTCGCCGCCTTCTCAATGAAGTGCTGGCCATGGATAACGGTGAAGTAATCGGTTCTTACGTGGATCTACAGCTCACCAAGGCTGGTCTTGGCGAGCTGTTGCGAAATCGAAAGGTGCTGGCCTGATGCGAACGCTATGCATATCGACCAATTAAATAAAACTAATCGAGAGAGCGTCTTGACCGGCACCTCTCGTTGCGCTTTATCGATAGATGGGCACGCTCCTTTAACATCGCGTTGTGCCTCGAATGGGTTGATTACGAACCATCCGCAAAGGTTGATCGTGCAAGGAGCGTCTTGAGAGCGTGCTATCGCTTGGTGAAACTCTGGCTTGGATTGCCGGCCGCGTTACCGTCCGGTTGCCACCGCTGTTCCAGCATTTGCGGCCCTTGTTTTCGGTCCAAAATCACGGCGCTACTGGCGCGGGTGCCGTAGGTTTCTGACTGGATAAAAATGGGGGCGATCAGCCTTTCAAGGTCGATGCCGACACCGGTGTCTGGCAGCTCGCTGTCGTTGGGTTGATAGCGGTCGTCAACCACCTGCAGGAGCTGTTGTAGGTTCCCACCGGCAGTAACGGCGGCGGCCAGATTCTGTTTGGCTCGCTCTACTTTGGGCCAGGGGTCGTCCAGCAGGCCGTTGCTGAGGCCATGAATGCCGGGGCGGACCGCCCTTGGTGTTGCGCCTCGGTTGCCTAAATACCAGAGGCTATCCTGTTCAGGGTCCGCGTTAACTGTGCCCACCAAAAGATTGAAGGCACCGTAGTGATGTTGTTCCTTGGCGAGGTGATGGCTGAACTGTTCTGGCGTCTGTTCCCCTTTTAGGAACGCGAAGGGTAATAGCCCGCGGGACCGTTCGCCGGGTTGGCGGTCGGTGATGGGTTCGCGATAGTTGGTAACCCCCGCGAAGCGGCCGTTACGGTGAATCCCCAGCCACGTGCCCCCGGCAGTTAGGTCTAGGCCACAAAAAATACCGTCACGCCAGCGGGCAGGTTCTGCGGGTCGCGCGTGAAACTCATCCCGATTCGCCGCCACTCTAAGGGGCGTGGCAGAGCCTGGTTGCCAGTCAAACAGTACAATGCACATTGATTTTTCCTTTCTTTGTTTCGCTCACCTGCCGTTATCCTCGCCGCTATAAAACCGCTCCAGCGCTGAGGCCCAGGGGCTTTCAGTGTCCGTCAATGAGCCCCGGCGCAAGGTGTTGAGCCGTGCTAGCATACCTGCCTTACCCCGAGTTGTGTTGGAGTGGCTGTGCTGGAACTGTTTTTGATTTGTTTGGGCGTGGGTGTGGGCGCAGGCCTGTTGGCTGGAGCGCTAGGCTTGGGGGGTGGTGTGGTTATCGTGCCTGCGCTAATTTTTCTGTTTCGTGGCCTGGGCTTTCCTGATGATCTGGTTGCCAAGATGGCGGTGGCCACATCCCTCAGTACCATCATCGTTACCTCCATCAGTGCGGTACGCGCCCATCACAAGGCCGGGTTTGTGCGCTGGCCTGTGGCGGTGCGCTTGGGGGTGGGCATTGTGTTGGGTGCTTTTGCTGGGGCGTTCATCGCCGATGCGATGAAAGGGGAACTGTTGACCCGTTTGTTTGGTCTGTTTGCCATGTTGATTGCTGTGCAGATGTTGCTGGTGGGCCGCAAGGCGCTAGATGAAAGCTTGCCGCAACGGGTGCCTGGTACCCCTGGGTTGGCACTGGCGGGAGTGCTCATCGGCACAGGGTCGTCGATTTTTGGTATCGGCGGTGGTTCGTTGACGGTGCCGTTCTTGAGTTGGTGTCGGTTGAAAATGCAGGAAGCGGTAGCGATTTCCTCCGCCTGTGGCCTGCCCATTGCCGTTGCCGGCACGCTGGGGTTTGCGGTGGCCGGCTGGAATGAGCAGCATTTGCCAGAGGGGGCCTTAGGCTATGTGTTTTTGCCTGCCTCAGTCGGTATAGTGCTCACCAGTTTCCCGTTTGCGCGCCTGAGTGCGCGGCTCAGCCATCGGCTGCCGTCCGCTACCTTGAAGAAGGTTTTCGCTCTGGTGCTTTTTGTGCTTGGCCTCAAACTGGCTTTTGGATAACAACCTATGGAATTCCCGCATATCGATCCGGTGGCGTTCGCCATTGGCCCCCTGAAAGTGCACTGGTATGGCCTGATGTATATGTTTGGCTTTGCCGCTGCCTGGCTGTTGGGTGTGTACCGGGCCAAACAGCCTGGCTCTGGCTGGACCAAAGACCAGGTGGGCGATTTGGTGTTTTATGGGGCCCTGGGTGTCATCATTGGTGGCCGTTTGGGTTACGTGTTCTTCTACAACTTTGATAAATTCCTGCAAGATCCGCTGTGGCTGTTCCAGGTGTGGACCGGGGGCATGAGTTTCCACGGCGGCGCGATTGGCGTGTTAGTGGCTTTCTGGCTGTTTGCTCGTAAAACAGGCAAGCGCTACTTACGGGTAGCAGATTTTATGGTGCCTATGGTGCCGATTGGCTTGGCGACCGGGCGCTTTGGTAATTTCATGAATGCGGAGTTGTGGGGCCGTGCCAGTGACGTGTCTTGGGCCATGGTGTTTCCCACCGACCCATTGCAGATTGCGCGTCATCCCTCCCAGCTTTATGAGATGGTGTTGGAAGGTGTGGTGCTGTTTCTGGTGCTATGGGTGTACTCGGTCAAGCCGCGACCGGCGGGCGCGGTGACGGCCTTGTTTAGCATCGGTTATGGCTGCGCGCGGACCTTTGTGGAGTTCTTCCGTGAGCCGGATGCCCATATTGGTTATCTCACCGGCGGCTGGTTGACCATGGGCATGCTGTTGAGCATCCCGATGGTTGTGCTCGGTATCGCTGTGTTGGTGTGGGCATATCGAAACGATGAGCGAGGAGTGAAGGCATGAAGCAATACCTTGATCTGCTTCGCCACGTCCGCGAGCACGGAACGTATAAGGAAGACCGCACTGGCACCGGCACCTATGCGGTGTTTGGTTACCAGATGCGCTATGACCTGAGCCAGGGCTTCCCTATGCTCACCACCAAGAAGCTGCATCTGCGCTCGATTATTCACGAGTTACTGTGGTTCCTGTCTGGTGACACCAATATCCGTTATCTAAAGGAAAACGGCGTGTCCATCTGGGATGGCTGGGCGACACCGGAGGGTGAGCTGGGGCCTGTCTATGGTGAGCAGTGGCGCAGTTGGAAAACGGCGGATGGCGGGGTGATTGATCAGATCACCGAGGTGCTGAAAGAGATCAAGCGCAATCCGGACTCCCGGCGCCTGGTGGTCAGCGCTTGGAACCCCGCGGTGCTGCCGGATCCGTCCATTTCACCGGATGCCAATGCAGCAGCAGGCAAGCAAGCGTTGCCACCCTGCCACTGCTTGTTCCAGTTCTATGTGGCGGACGGCAAACTTAGTTGCCAGCTATATCAACGCAGTGGCGATATTTTTCTTGGCGTGCCATTCAATATTGCGTCCTATGCCTTGCTGACGCTGATGATGGCGCAGGTGTGTGATCTGCAGCCGGGTGATTTTGTGCATACCTTGGGCGATGCGCATCTCTACTCCAACCATCTGGAGCAGGCGGATACTCAACTGGCGCGTACGCCTGGCCCGCTGCCGACAATGACGTTGAACCCGGCGGTGAAGGATCTGTTTGCCTTCACCTTTGACGATTTCACCGTCAGCAACTACGACCCCGACGCGCACATCAAAGCGCCGGTGGCAATCTAACGACTCCTCCCTGAAGCCGGATGCTCGATGCAACAGAGCTTTTGTCCGGCGTTAGGGGGTGGGTTCAAGCGTAGGTATGTTCATGTCCATTCGACTTTCCATGATGGTCGCCAAGGCCACTAATAATGTGATCGGGCGGAATAATAAGTTGCCCTGGTATTTGCCCAACGACTTGAAGTACTTCAAGCAGGTAACCTTCGGCAAGCCGGTGATCATGGGCCGCAAGACTTGGGAATCACTGAAAGGCCCCCTGCCGGGTCGCACAAATATCGTGATTACCCGCCAGCCAGCGTATCAAGCTGAGGGCGCCAAGGTGGTGGCCACAGTGGATGACGCCATTACCATGGCAGAGAACGTGGCCTTCATTGAAGGCCAGGAAGAAGCGGTGATCATGGGCGGTGCGGAAATCTACGCGCTGGCGCTGGCGCAGACCCAGCGGCTCTACCTCACTGAGGTACATGCTGAGGTCGATGGGGATACTTTTTTTCCGGAGTACGACAAGGGCGAATGGGAAGAAATTGCTCGTGAAGATTTCCCCGCTGAAGGGCCCAACCCCTACGATTATTCCTTTGTGGTATACGAACGCAAATGAGTTGAAAGTTTACACGCGTCCAAAGGTTGGGGGGGACCCTTACCCTAACCGATAGAGGCTACGCACTGAGCCTGGACGTGACCTCTTTGTTTAGATGATTCAAAACTCGAAAGCCCTGTCGCTACTGGTTTCAGCAAAAGGGCGCCCTTTTGCTTTCAGCCTTGTCTATTTTCAGCGCAAGCCTCTGCGGACACATTGATGATCGTGTGGCGTTTGGGCCAGCTCGCGTTGCCGCTTAGCGTTATTTTCGCGGTTCTATTCGTACTTCGCTTCTCACCGATTGGGCAATAAAACACTTTTCATGGGCGCGCTGGTGTAAAGCCTGGATCGTAGCGATGCTAGGTTGTTCGCCACTAAACGTGACCAGCGGTTGCAGTACCATGGTCTGCATATAAATTTTTGCCTGATCGTTCTGCCCCAGGATGCCCTGTGGATCGTCATCATAGCTTGTCACCGCCAGCCCTTCACGGGCGGCTTCAGTGAGAAACGATAGCAGGTGACAGCTGGCCAATGCGGCGAGAAAAGCTTCTTCCGGTTCCATGAATTCCTGATGGCCATGGTGGCCATCGACCACGCGCACCTCATTGCCGTCTGCAAGGTGCCAGAGGTAATGTTCTTGGTTGCCGTGGGCGGTCCAGCTGAGGTGCATGGTGTGTTGTTGCACAGAATATCCCCGGTTAGTGCCTCGTTAGCAGGATTTTTGCACACCTGCTAGAAGAGTATGCCATCAAAATAGGCGCTTGCCATGATGACTCGGGGCGGATGTCTTTGCCTCTGGCAAAGCCGGTCGTCGCGAAAGCGGTTAGTCGGCTTGGCTTGGGCCGCTCTGTTGGCTCAGTGACCAATAACGGAACACGGCAATATTGACCAGTGCGCTCATCAGCGAAATGGGCAGTGCAGCCAGTAGTGACGCGGCGGTGGTATGGCTAACGACACCCAGAATGGCGCTGGCGACCACGCTACTCATTACCAGATAGGTCAAGAACACTAGAACCAGAGTTAACAGCAACGGCCATTGCTGGGGCTGTGTCATTTGGAATGACTGGCGCAATGCTTCGATCGGGCTTTGTTGTTTCAAGATCACGAGTAGAGGTGCATAGCATAGGCGGGTATATACCCACACCGCTGGAAAAAAAAGCGCCATCCAGCCCAGCGATACGCCAATGGCCAGCAGTGCGTAGGTGAGCAGCAGGGGCGGGTAAACCAGCAGTGCGGGTGCGATACAGGCTAGCAGCCCACGGGGTTTGCTGTTGCTGGTAGCAGAGAGCTGCACATAAAGCGCCCCTTCCGCTAAAGGCCTCACCAACAAAATGATCGCCAAGCTGATGCCGCTGAATTGCAGGGCGGCTCCTTCGGTGTCCGGCAATACGAACGAGGGGCCGAAGATCCACTGTGTGGCTTCAGTAATCAGGGCGAAGGGCGCGGTGACCAGAAACAGCGGGCCAAGGTGCCGCCACCAGAAAATAAGAATTTCGCGAAAACGGTGTCCAATCATGGTGAGCCATCAATTCAGTCGACGGCGCAACCATACGACAGCGCCGCGCCCATTTCCACACTGCAGCGCGGCCTAAAGGTTACCACCAGTATTTTCCCCAATTTTCCGGGTTGGCCCAGAAGCGGGGGTTGTTCCACTTGCGCTCGAAATTGTAGTTGTCCAGGTCGTAGCTGTAGATATTCAGTTCGCGACCGTCTTCGGCGAAGTGCCCCTGCTCCCGGCAGCCTAGTGCCAGAAATCCGTTGGTTGGCCAACGTAGTTTTTGTGGGGCCAAGGTGGGTTGGTATACCGCCACCATGGAATCGGTATGCAGGTTACGCAACAAGCCCATTAGTGCTTCGCCGTCATGGTGGGGCATGTATTCCAGCTGGTCTGCAACAATGGCGATATCCACCCGGTCAATGTCACCCAACGCGGGGAAGGGGTTCTGTTCCTGAATTTCCACCAGAGTGCAGTTGTGATCGGCGCACCACTGGGCAACGACAGGAATGGGATTGAGGCTGACAGTCAAAATGGAGGAGGGCTGGTGGCTATCGAGAATAGCGGCCAAGCGTTCCTGCGGAGATTCGGTCATGGAGTGTGTCGTCGCAATATTCATGGCTTCAGTTTAACGCCATTGCCGGTGGCTTTCGATAGAGGGTTGAGTAGCGATTTGTGGTTTTTGATGTAATGCAGCAATGAATGCTCCGACGGTCTTTTGAATTGTGGTTTCTCAGGGGTGAGACGGGGAGTGGGGCGGGGCAATGCCACTGCTGGCCATTGAAATGAGGTCTTGATCAGAAAATGAGAATCAGGCGTTGACGAACACCCAATCAATAATGATAATGATTCTCATATACGAAATGGAGGTCAGTATGTCTCAGCTAAAAAAGAACGTTACCACTACTACACGACAGGTCGCCATTAATGCTGAAAGTGCGGTGGCAAGCAGTCTGTTGCTCAACCATCAAGGCAAATTGTGGATTGAACATGCCGGTGAGCGTTACCAGTTGCGTCGTACGTCCAACAATAAACTGATTTTGACAAAGTGATGCGCCACGCGACATCAATAACAGGCCAATAATACGGCGGCTGCGTTATCCGTTTTAACGCTTTGCTCTCGCGCCAGTTCCTTTCAGCGTGTGAGCTGGGCTTAGCACGGGGGAAACGCTTTCTTTTGGGTGTTGCGTAAAGTGTGTCGCATGTTGCGTTTGTTTATCGTTCTCCCTGACGTGGATCAGCCAGCCGCAGCCAGCGTTCCACACCTAATTTAAGGTTCTTCGGCACGGCAACATGCCGCTGACCACAACGCGCACAGGATCTGTGTGAGTGTCATGGCTGCAGTCGACCCAAACCGTTCGGTGCGGCCAAAAGGCAATCAATCACCTGAATCCTGTTGGCGCGTTATGGCGTAAAGCGTGTTGTTTGCTGCGATATTTTTTGGAGGCAATATGTCTGTTATGACGTGGCCCTCGGCTCCAGCGACATCGCCACTACTACGCCAGTGCGGTGCGGCCCTCGGTGATCGAGTTTTGCGCTTACAAGATGAACCCCTGGCCATTCTCAAGGCGTTGTATCGGTTGGGTTCATTGGTGGTGACCACCTTCTCCAGTGGCTCGAGAATTTCCCAGAGCATGCACTATCCCGCACTCAAGGATGGGCAATCGGACGTTGCTGGTGAATGGTGGCTGGAATCCGTGGGTGAGCGCTGTCGTTTACGGCAGAGTTTGCAGGTTGGCCAGTGGCATTCGGTGCTGGCGGTGTTGGAACCTACCGGTGCACTCCCAGCTCGCAGCTTGGTGTTCTTTGATCGTAACGGTCAGCCGTTACAGCAGATAGCGGTGGCGCCGGCCAGCGGTGGGTTGGCTTTCGAAGAGCTAGTGTGCGCCATGCTTCATCCCGATCAGCAGACCCTGAGTTTGCCGACATTGCTACCGCGCATGGCTAACCGTGATCTGGGCTCGTTGAGTCAGCTGGAAAGTGATTGGGCACGCAGTGCTGACGACGATGATTTTGCCGGGTTGCTGCAGCGGTGTCAGCAGCAGCGCGCAGTGTTGTACCGATCGGTGCGCGACAGTTTTGCTTGCCAGGTACGACCAGAAACATTGCCGGCAGTGTTGGCAGAAGCGGCTAGCAGGGATGCGGCAACCACTCTTTGTGTGGGTAATCAGGGCGTGCGATTGTGCATGACCGCCCCTTGGTCGTCGCCGCGTTGGCAAGGTAGTCATTGTCATTTAGCCCATAACGGCGCGCTGGTGTCGCTGGATATGGCGAAAATGGATAGCTTATGGCGGCTGCGTAGACCCGGGGATGGGCAGGTAGTGACGGCGCTGGAAGCGCTGGATTCCCGCGGCGAATGGTTGTGGACCTTGTCCGCCGGCGATAGTAACGAAAGCGGCTGGCGCGCTTTATTGAAAGACAGCGTTATTCGTTAATGCCACGCTCAACTGGATTGAGGGATTGAGGGATTGAGGGATTGAGGGATTGGAAAGACGCGATAGTCCCTTGGTTTCAGCGCTTTCTACGGGGCCCCTATAGGCGCGTAGCGAGGCGGGGTGACGGGCGCGGTCCCGTGCGGCTGATTGGCGAGCGGAACGAATGATTTTCTCTGTGTGGTCGCATCGAAATGCTCAACTGGCACTCTGAAAGCGACGACTATAATTGACGGTGTCGGTTGAAGCGTTGCTGGGGCTGAGCCCGTCCGGGCTATTTTATGATGCGGGCTGCCAGTGACATTTTCAGAAATGGTCGTCGAAACGTTTGAGCAGGCTGATGACCTCCGTTACGTCCTGCTCCAGGCCTTTCAGGGCTTCCTCTGCCATGGGGGCGATGTCGCATTGCCCAGGCAAGGGGTGGTCTCCTTCTAGAATCGCTCGGAAGCGCGGCACAAAAACCCATTGCAGCCATTCGCTGAAATTCATGGTGTCGGCAAAAAACGGTGTGCTGCTGTTGAAGGCCGACGGTGCCGGTGGCTGTGCGGCCCACAGGCCTTGCTGATCCAGTTCTACTTGCAGGTCATCAAGCAGGGCAACGAGTTGTTGGCGTTGGGGCATTGGGGTTTCCGCAGTCAGTCATCAAAGAGCGGCACCAGATCTGGCAGCTCATGCAGGTTATGAATATGGTGGCGGGGCTGGTCTAGTTCAACCGGCCAGGGCAGGTTGATTAGGTTGGCCCAGACCGAATGCATGCCGTGCTCACGGGCCGCGTGCACATCTTCCAAGGGGTGGTCGCCAACATGTACAGCTTGGTGTGCGTGGACCCCGGCGGAACTCAGGGCGGCGGCGAACATGTCCGGCGCCGGCTTGCGCTTGCCTATGGTCTCTGCTGAATGATGAAAAGCGAACAGGTCGGCAATACCAATCATCTTCAGGTCGGCATTGCCGTTGGTGAGTGCACCTAGGGTGTAGCTGTCGGCGAGCTGCTCTAATACCTCACGGGCACCGGGAAAGAAGCTCACTTGGTTGCGCGCTTCATGGAATACCTTGAAGGCATCCATGGCGATGCGGCGGGCTTGTTTTTGCTGGAAACCGTGCTCGGTGAAGGCGCGACTCATGGCGTCTTGGCGCAGGGCGGTTAAGTTATCCAGATACTCGGGTTTTTCCTTAAGCAGCGCCGTGCGCACCGCACGTACCCGTTCGGCACTCAGCGCAGCGGCGGCATCCGGGTGGTTGGCGGCGATCCAGTCACTGCAGGTTTTTTCAGCGTGACGAATCACTTCATCCACGGGCCACAAAGTATTATCTAGATCAAAAGTGATCAGCTTGAGCATGCTCATGGTGGGTAGTTTACCGTAAAACGCTTAATGGCAGCATACAGGTTCACTGGCGCCAAGCATTGTGTGCCCAGCGTTAGGCGCCAAGGCTTATTCGTCATCGTCCTTGCGGCGCTGGGCTCTTGGGTGTGCTCCGTCGTAGACCTGAGCTAAGTGTTGGAAATCCAGGTGAGTGTAAACCTGGGTGGTGGCCAAGTCTGCGTGGCCGAGCAGTTCCTGCACTGCCCGCAAGTCGCCGGAGGATTCCAGCAGGTGTGTGGCGAAGGAGTGGCGTAATTTGTGCGGATGTAGATGGGCATCGAGCCCCCGCTCCAGAGCATGGCGTTTAAGCCGCTGTTGTACGCTGGAAGGAGACAGCCGCCGGCCGTTTTTGCTGATAAAAAGAGCGTTTTGGTCGCTGCTTTTGATCAGCATGGGACGCACTTGCAACCAGCGGCGCACGGCGGTGAGGGCGGGTTTTCCCACTGGTAGTTGCCGTGTCTTGTTGCCTTTACCGGTGACCAACAGTTGGCTTTCATGCAGATCAATGCTGTCTAGGTTTAGGCTAAGCAGTTCGGCCAAACGCAGGCCACAGGCATAGAGCAGTTCCATTATGGCTTGATCGCGCAGGGCTAGGGGTTCGCTGTTGCTGGTGCCGGCATCCAGCAAATGGCTGACTTGATCTACATCCAGTGCTTTGGGCAGGCGTTTACCGCTTTTCGGGGCGCGAATGTCTATGGCCGGGTTGTCGCGGGCAAGCCCTTCACGCATCAGGTAACGGAAAAACGTACGCAGGGTGGAAAGCATGCGCTGAATAGTTTTGCCGCTTTTCCCTTGGCGGTGTAGCGAGGCGGCGAGGCTGCGCATGTCGTGGACGGTGAGGGTGTCCCAGGGTTGGCTGCCGAGTAATGTTCGGGCTTCGATCAGGTCCCGTTGATAGCCGTTTACGGTGTGCGGTGAGAGGCGACGCTCGCTGGCCAAGTGGGTTAGGAAGGCGTTAACCGTTTGCAGTGTGTTATGGCTATCGCTATCCACGGTTAACGGTCCTTTATCAGCTAATGTCGCTGGTTTTTTTGGCTGCTTGGTGGGGGTATTGGCGCACCACTTCGTGGAGTCTGCGGCTGAGTACCTGGCCGATATGGCTAATGAATAAGGTGCCTAAGGAGCTGCGGAAGTGCATGGCACTTTTACTGCCAATGGCCAGCAGGCCCAAGCGGCCTTGGTATTCCAGTGGCACCATGGCGGCGGAGCGGATATCGGTGGCGTTATCTTGGAACAGGGCGTCCATTTCTTCTGTGCGCATGGCGCCGCACACGGCTTTGCCGCTGCGCAGCAGGTGGTTCAGGGCGCTGGGCAGGGCATCGCTGTCCACGCAGCGGATCTGGTTGCGCAGGTCGCCGAGAATGGGCACTTCCCGGTCGTACAGCATCAGGGCTACCTGGTCACAGTGGAAGTCGCTGCTCAGGCTGGTGAGCAAATTGCGAAATAGCTTCTCGGGGCCGCGGGCTTCCAGCAGGGCCAGTGTCAGGCGGCGGGTCTTGTCGAACAGGTGATCGTTTTCCCGGGCCACATCCAGCAGGCCATTGAGTCGATCGCGTAGCTCGGTGTTGCGCTCACGTAGAATGGCGGCCTGACGTTCCAGTAGGGAAACCGCCTCGCCTTTGGGGTCTGGGAGGCGTAACAATTCCAGTAGCTCCGGGCGATGCTGAAAGAAATCGGCATGGTCACGCAGATAGGCGGCAACCTGGTCGGCGCTGGCTGGAGTTTGATCCGTCATCAATCCTGTCCTTTGTTTTTCGTTCCGGTCAGTGGGCACTGACATCACCGAGCTTTCAATCGTTTGCTAAAGCGCGATCTCAATAGCGCCATCATAGACATGGCTGGCGGGGCCTGTCATCTGGATGCCGCCTTGCCCATCGTAGCAGACGTGCAGGGTGCCGCCGGGTAGGTGCACGGTGACGGTGTCATCCAGCCAGCCCCGGCGTTGGCCGATCACCACTGCGGCACAGGCACCGGAGCCGCAAGCCAGGGTTTCCCCTGCGCCGCGCTCGTAGACGCGAAGGCGGATCTCGTTGCGGTTGACGATCTGCATAAAGCCCACGTTCACCCGCTCGGGAAACTGTTCATGGCTTTCCAGTAGCGGGCCGACGGTATCTACAGGGGCGGTATCCACATTTTCCACCAGTAAGGTGCAGTGGGGGTTGCCCAGGCCTACAGCGCCCACTTCCCAGGCCTGCGTGCCGGACACCAGGAAATAGCTGTCTGCTTCGGCTTTGGCGGTCATGGGGATGGCGTCTGGCGCCCAGCGAGGGGCGCCCATGTCTACGGTGATCTGATCATCGTCGGTCACAGACAGGGTCATTTGCCCTGCAGCGGTTTCCACGCGAATAGATTTTTTGTCGGTGAGTCCCTGTTCGCGCACAAAACGGGCGAAGCAGCGGGCACCATTACCGCATTGGCTCACTTCGGATCCATCGGCATTCAGGATCCGGTAGCGGAAGTCCGCATCGCCCTGGGCGGGCTGCACAATTAGCATCTGGTCAAAACCCACGCCAAACTTGCGGTCGGCCAGCCGGCGTATTTCATCCGCAGGCAAAGGCAGGCCGGTTTCTGGCAATGACTGTCGAATGCCGTCGATGACCATGAAATCGTTGCCCAGGCCGTGCATTTTGGTAAAGCGCAGGTTCATCGCAAGTGTCCGCTACAGGGTAAAAGGCCATTGTACTCTGCCGTGGCGGTGGCGTCAGGGGTTGGGTGGCGGAGAGCGTGCGCGATTAGCGGTGTTTCAACTTTCCACTCTATCATTCTCGATGGGGCGCCTTGGCTATGCGCGAGCCCGCTCGTCAGGTGTACAATGCGGCCTCACACTCTTGCAGGCAGCAAACATGCTTTCCTATCGTCACAGTTACCACGCCGGGAATTTTGCGGATGTGCTCAAGCACATTGTGCAGGTGGCCATCATTGAATACCTGAAAAAGAAGGATAAGCCCTTCACTGTCCACGATACTCACGCGGGGGCGGGCAGCTATGCCATTGCCAGCGAGCACATGCAAAAGACCGGTGAGTACCAGGATGGCATTGCCAAGCTATTTGGTAAGCGCACCGGAGTGGGTGTGATTGATCAATATGTGTCACTGGTGGAAAAGCTGAATCCGGTGGGACGGCTGATGGATTATCCCGGCTCGCCGCAAATCAGTGCTAGCCTGCTGCGTGAGCAGGACGTGCTGCAATGTACTGAGCTGCATAGCACCGATTTTACGCTGCTCAAGCGCGAGTTCGCTGACGATAAGCGCGTGCAAGTCCTCAAGGATGATGCCTGGCACGGGCTCAAAGCCCTGTTGCCGCCGCGTCATCGACGAGGGTTGGTGTTGATTGATCCTTCCTATGAAATGGAGGCGGATTACAACGGTGTATTGCCTGCCGTGCAAATGGCCATGGAGCGGTTTGCTACGGCGACCTATGCCATCTGGTATCCGGTGTTGGATCGCAACCGCACCGAGAGCTTTATCCGCCGTTTCGTAAAGGCGGGAATTCCCAATCTGCTACGAGTGGAATGTTGTGTGCGCCCGGATGCCTCTGGCCGTGGCATGACCGGCACCGGCATGCTGATCATTAACCCGCCGTACACGTTGGCCCAGCACATGGCACAGGCTATGCCGCTGTTGAAAGAGGCGCTGTGCGATGCCAATGGCCATACCACGGTGAAAATGCTGACCGGCGAAAACCCGCAATGACCGTCACCCTGCGCCAGGCCGGCCGTGAGGACGTGGGAGATCTGCTGCGCCTGATTCGCGATTTAGCGCGTTATGAGCAAGCCGAAGAGCAGGTGACCACTGACGAAGCACAGCTGGCTGCCACTCTGTTTAGTGATGACGCCACGGCCCATGCCATGGTCGCGGAACAGGGCGGCCGTATTGTCGGGCTAGCCATCTATTTCTTTAACTACTCCACGTGGCAGGGCCGCAATGGCCTGTACTTGGAAGACCTGTTCGTGGAACCGCAAGCGCGCGGGGCAGGGGTTGGTAAGGCTCTGTTGGTGAAACTGGCGGCCCTTGCCGTGGACAGTGACTGCGGCCGCTTCGAATGGAGCGTGCTGGACTGGAATACCCCGGCCATGGAGTTCTATCAAAGCCTAGGGGCGCAACCTCAAGCAGAATGGGTTCGCTACCGGTTGGACGGTGAAGCGCTGAAAGCGCTGGCCAGCATCGCCGGCTAGCGCCGCTTTCTGCCTCGATGGTAAGTGCTTACTGGTGGCCTGTCGGGTATAACGGAAAGCTCAGCCGCTGAATGTTGCCGCTATGACCGAATCCCGATACCGCCGCCCCTCCTTGCTGGATGCTCTGCTGCCGATCGTAGTACTGGTGGTGTTACTGGCGTCGGCGGTTTATTTGTACGGCGATAGTGCCTCCTCCGGTCCCAACCAGATTGCCTTGCTGATCTGTGCCGGCCTTGCCTCATTAATCGCATTTAAAAATGGCCTGACTTGGCGGGAAATCGAAACCGCCATGATTAAGGGTATTTCGGTGGCGTTGGGTGCGGTGCTGATTCTACTCAGTGTGGGGGCCCTGATCGGTACCTGGCGGTTGGCAGGCATCGTGCCTTCGCTCATTTATTTTGGTCTTGAGTTGATGAATCCGGCCCTGTTTTATGCGGCCGCCTGTTTGATCTGCGCGATTATCGCCCTGAGTATCGGCTCCAGTTGGACCGTGGCGGCCACCGTGGGGGTGGCGTTGATCGGGGTGGCCAGCGGGCTGGGGTTGTCGTTGCCGGTGGCGGCCGGTGCGGTGGTCTCCGGTGCCTACTTTGGTGACAAGATTTCTCCGTTGTCTGAGACCACTAACCTAGCTCCGGCGGTGGCGGGTTCGGAACTGTTTGAGCATATTCGCCTGATGTTGTGGACCACGGTGCCCTCCATTGTCATCGCCTTGCTGATTTTTTTGGTGATGGGGCTGAATACGGACGTTGCCGGCGACACAGTGGACCGAATTACCCCGCTGCTACAGGGGCTGGAAAGCCAGTTTGATATTTCCTTGCTGCACCTGATTCCATTGCTGGTGTTGTTGGTGCTGGCGCTCAAGCGGATGCCGGCCTTACCGGCGATTTTTCTGGGCGCGTTATTGGGTGGGATCTGGGCTCTGATGTTTCAGCCGCAGGCGATTGCGGTGCAAGCTGGCGAGCCGGCACCCGGCTGGGTGGCGTCTTTGAAAGTGGTTTGGCAGACCTTTTACCAGGGCATCACCGTGGAAACCGGCGATGCGACGTTGAATAACCTGCTGTCTGGCGGCGGCATGGCGTCCATGCTCAATACCGTGTGGCTGATTATCTGTGCGATGACCTTTGGTGCGGTGATGGAGCACGCAGGGTTTCTTGCTCGCTTAATCGAAGGGCTGCTGGGGGCGGTTAAGGGCGCAGCGGGGTTGATCACCGCCACATTGGCCACCTGTTTTGGCAGCAATATTCTTACTGCTGACCAGTACATTTCTATCATTATGCCTGGCCGGATGTTCCGTGAAGCCTATGCAAAACAGGGCCTGGCGCCAGTGAATCTGTCCCGTGCGCTAGAAGATGGTGGCACTATCACCAGCCCGCTTATCCCTTGGAACACCTGCGGTGCCTACATGCAATCGGTATTGCTGGTGCCGGTGACCGATTATCTTTTCTACGCGTTCTTTAATCTGATCAACCCGGTGTTGGCGTTGGTTTATGCCTGGCTGGGGGTCAAGGTGCTGCGGTTAGCGCCCCCTCAAGAGGTGTATAAAACCGGATCACTATGAACAAAAAGAAAAGGCGGCCTGGCCGCCTTTTCTTTTAAACCCTTTGCGCATGAAACGTGCTGCGTTTACTGCTATGGCAGTAACGATTCCAGTTTCAATTGCTCGTCATAGGTTTCCCTTTGCCGCACGACAAAGGCCTGGTCGCCATCCACCATGACTTCGGCGGGGCGGTTGCGGCTGTTGTAGTTGCTGGCCATGGCGAAGCCGTAGGCGCCGGCACTGCGTACGGCCAGCAGGTCGCCGGTCTCCAGTGCCAGGGCCCGGTCCTTGCCCAGGAAGTCGCCGGTTTCGCACACTGGCCCGACAATATCCCAGTTGCGGCAGTCCGCCTCGTGGGGTTTTACCGGCACAATGTTCTGCCAGGCGGAGTAGAGGCTGGGGCGAATCAGATCGTTCATGGCGCCGTCGACGATGGCGAAATTTTTGTGCTCGGTGGGCTTCAGAAACAGCACTTGAGTAACAAAAATTCCTGCATTGGCAGCAATGGAGCGCCCTGGTTCGATGTGCACGGGAAGCTCGCCGGGAATGTGCTTGAGCAAGGCCTGCACATAGTCCGAGCGATCCGGGGGCGTTTCGTCGTCGTAGGTCACGCCTAGGCCGCCACCCAAATCCAAATGATGAATCTCGATGCCGTGCTCTTGCAGTTGGGCCAGCAGTTTCAATACCCGCTCCAAGGCCGCTTCGAATGGATCGAGTTTGGTGAGCTGGCTGCCGATATGGCAATCGATGCCCAGTATCTTGATGTGCGGTAACTCAGCGGCTCGTTGATACAAGGCGGGGGCTTTAGTGATGTCCACGCCGAACTTGTTGTCTTTCAAACCGGTGGAAATATAGGGGTGGGTCTGGGCGTCCACATCCGGGTTCACGCGGATGGCGATCGGCGCCTCCCGGTCCAGCTCGCCGGCCACCAGGTTCAGCAATTCCAGTTCCGCGGCGGATTCCACGTTGAAACAGTGGATGTTGGCTTTCAGGGCGGCGGCCATTTCGTTGGCGGTTTTGCCGACTCCGGAGAAAACAATTTTGTCTGGGTCGCCGCCGGCACGCAGCACGCGTTCCAGTTCGCCACCGGAAACAATGTCGAAACCGGCGCCGACCCGGGCTAGTACATTCAGCACGGCCAGATTGGAGTTGGCTTTTACCGCATAGCACACCTGATGAGGATGATCACCGAACGCTTCGTCGAACGCCAAGTAGTGACGTTCCAACGCCGCCCGGGAATACAGATAGAGCGGCGTGCCGAAGCGGTCCGCCAGTTGCTCTACCGGCAGCTCTTCGGCAAACAATTCTCCGTCGCGGTACTGAAAATGATCCATGATTAGTCCTGTGCTGACGCGTCAGCGTCCTCTTTGTCTTGTGTGTCGTCACTGTCTGCGTTGGTTTGCGACGGCTCGGCGTTGCTGGCCGGCGTTGACGCGTTGCGCTGTTGGTCAAAATACAGCGGACCTTTTTGGCCGCAACCGGCCAACAGCAGGAACAGTAACAGGCTGAATGTGCGCATGGGGGGCTCCGTTTGCTGGGGAGAAGTATAACGGTTCGCGACTCTAGAGGTAATGCAGGGGGGTGTCCGATAACGCCGCTTGAGAAAAAACAGATCAGGTCTACTATCGGTTCATAGTCTGCGTAATGTGGACCCATTTCTGTTGATCTTTTCGCCCCTTCCGCATGAGTGTCCAATCTGTGCCTGAATGATTTCGGCATTACGGACCCGTGCTCGTGTGGGGCGTTTTACGTTAAGGAGAAAATCATGGCGCTTCCCGTCATTACCGTGTCTCGTCTGGATGTTGCCCGTTTGGAGGCGCTGCTGTCCGATGTGGATGGCGAAGTGGCTGATGGCCTAGAGGAGGAGTTGTTGCGCGCCACGGTGGTTGAGCCAAAGGATATGCCAGCGGATGTGGTCACCATGAATTCGCGGATTCGTTGCCGGGAGCAGGGCCGTGGCCGGGAAATGTGCCTGACGCTGGTATATCCGCACGATACTGGGCCGCAGCGGGTGTCGATCCTGGCGCCGGTGGGTGCAGCGTTGTTGGGGTTGTCGGTGGGCCAAAGCATTGATTGGCCGGCGCCCAACGGCAAGGTTTTGAAGCTGGAGATTCTTGCGGTGGAGTATCAGCCAGAAGCCAATGGTGAGGACCTGGGCGGCGAATAACTCGGCCCTAGCCACCAGCTCAACAGCAAGGCGGAAAGACTGAAGCTCCCGCCTTGCTGTTGCCCGGCTTAGGTGTTGTCCAGCGCCTCGCGGGCACGGGCCACAGCGGCGCGGACCTGGTCGGGGGCGGTGCCGCCGATGTGGTTACGGGCGCTCACGGAGCCTTCCAGAGTCAATACTTCGAACACGTTGTCTTCGATTTGGTCGCTGAATTGCTTCAGTTCCGACAAGGACATGTCGCCCAAATCCTTCTTCTTCTCTACGCCATAAGCCACCGCCTTGCCGACGATCTCGTGGGAGTCGCGGAAGGCGATGCCTTTGCGTACCAAGTAATCCGCCAGATCGGTGGCCGTGGCGAAACCGCGGCGGGCCGCTTCGCGCATCACTTCACGGTTGGGTTCCAACGCAGGGATCATGTCACCGAAGGCGCGCAGGCTGCCTTTGAGAGTATCCACGGCATCGTACAGCGGCTCTTTGTCTTCCTGGTTGTCCTTGTTGTAGGCCAGCGGCTGGCTCTTCATCAGGGTTAGCAGGCTGATCAGGTGGCCATTAACGCGGCCGGTCTTGCCTCGCACTAGTTCAGGCACGTCCGGGTTTTTCTTCTGCGGCATGATGGAGCTGCCGGTGCAGAAGCGGTCGGGCAGGTTGATAAAGTTGAACTGGGCGCTGGTCCACAGCACAAGCTCTTCGCTGATCCGTGACAAGTGCGTCATGGTCAGTGCCGCCATCGCGCAGAATTCAATGGCGAAATCCCGGTCGCTCACTGCATCCAGGGAGTTTTCGCAGACGCCGTCAAAACCGAGAAGCTCGCAGGTGCGCTCCCGGTTAATCGGGTAGGTGGTGCCGGCCAAGGCGGCGGCCCCCAGCGGCATACGGTTAACCCGCTTCTTGCAGTCCAGCAGACGTTCCCGGTCGCGTTTGAGCATTTCGAACCACGCTAGCAGGTGATGCCCGAAGGTCACCGGCTGGGCTGTCTGCAGGTGGGTGAAGCCAGGCATGATGGTGGCGGCTTCGCGCTCGGCCAGGTTAAGCAGGCCTTGCATGAGGTGCAGGAACTGTTCTTCCAGAATCAGCAATTCGTCACGTAGCCACAGGCGAATGTCGGTGGCCACTTGGTCGTTACGCGAACGACCGGTGTGCAGCTTCTTGCCGGTGATGCCGATCTTGTCGGTGAGCCGGGCTTCGATGTTCATGTGCACATCTTCCAGTGCTACGGACCACTGGAACTCGTCGTTTTCGATTTCCAGCTGGATTTCACGCAGGCCCACAATAATGGCGTCGCGCTCTTCATTGGTGAGCACGCCCACTTCCGCAAGCATGGTTGCATGAGCCTGAGAGCCGTAGATGTCCTGACGGTACATGCGCCGGTCGAAGTTCACACTGGCAGTGAATTCTTGCACGAACTGGTCGGTGGACTCGCTGAAGCGGCCGCCCCAGAGTTTGTTCTGCTGCTTGTCAGTCATCGTACTTGCTCAACGCTTGGTTTGCGGGGGCGCAAGTATAGCAGGGGGAGAGTATTTCTTGGGAGTGGCGGTTCATTCAGGTATAACATATTCATAATTAGGCCTTTTTCCGTATTAAAGGAGTGCGCAGGTGGCAATGGATGTCCCGGCGAATAACAGTTTTCTGCCTGACTTGTGCAGTACCCGTGCCGTGTTGGTGGTGGTGGTGGTGGCCGAGTTAATGGCGTTGGTGGTGACGTTGGTGGCCACTTACTACGACGATTTTAGCGTTGGGCGGCTGGCGGTTACCTCCTTGTTTGTGCAATGGGTGGGGCTGAGTTCTGCCGCGCTGATCTGTCAGCTGCGAGGCAGGCTTAACCGCTTGCCGCCTGCCTGGACCTCCACTGTGGTGGTGTTGCTGGTGGTTATCGATACCTTGCTGTTCAGTTTCTTAGCTCGGCTGGTGATGGGCTGGGCCAGTGGAGAAGGGCTGGATATAGGGTTGTGGTCGACTGAAACCTTGGTTAACGGCTTAATCGCAGCGATTATCGCGGGTTTGGTTATGCGCTATTTCTATGTGCAGGAGCAGTTGCGTCAGAAGGACCAGGCGGAATTGCAGGCGCGCATCCAAGCGCTGCAATCACGGATTCGCCCGCACTTTTTGTTTAACTCCATGAATATTATTGCCAGCCTTATCGCGGTGGACCCGGATGCGGCAGAGCAGGTAGTGGAAGATCTATCGGTACTGTTCCGAGCAAGCCTTAAAAACAGTGGTAACGAGGCTTCTTTGGAAGAAGAATTTGAGTTGTGTCGGCGTTATATCCACATCGAGCAGCTGCGGATGGGGGAGCGTTTGCAGGTGGAATGGGACATTCAGGTGGATGCAAAATCCTTGAAGATTCCGTTATTAACCTTGCAACCTTTGCTTGAAAATGCCATTTATCATGGCATACAGCCATTATCTGCGGGGGGCATGGTGACGATCCGTGCCCTCGCTCACAATGGTAATCTGGTGCTGTCGGTGAGCAATCCCAAGCCGGAAGGCGATGGGCATCACAAAGGCAATCGCATGGCATTGGAAAATATACGTCATCGGCTGGAAGCTCTATACGGTGATCATGTGGCGGTGGAATCCCGCCCGCAAAAAAAAGAATATGAGATCGAAATCCAATATCCGCTGCAATAAAAGGATGAGACTTATGCGGGTACTTGTCTGCGACGACGAGCAACTGGCTCGCGACCGGCTGAAACGACTGGTCGACAAGATCGAAAACGCCGAGGTGGTGGCTGAGGCGGGCAATGGCCGTGAAGCCATTATTGAGGCTCAGTCCTGTAAACCGGATGTGGTGTTAATGGATATCCGCATGCCGGAAATGGATGGAATGGAAGCGGCGGAGCATCTGAGCAAGATGGATAACCCGCCGGCACTGATTTTCTGTACGGCCTATGACGAGCATGCCCTGCAAGCGTTCCGTGTGCATGCGGTGGATTACCTGCTCAAGCCCGTTAATGCCGCGGATTTGACTGCCGCGCTTAACAAGGCGAAAACGCTCAATAGGATTCAGCTGGCAGAAATTAGTGGCGAAGTGAGTGAGGACAAGCCGCGTCGTCGAGGCCATATCAGCGCTCGCACCCATCGGGGGCTGGAGCTGGTGCCGGTGAACAGCGTGCGTTATTTCCTGGCAGATCAGAAATACGTGACGGTGTGCTTTAGCGAAGGCGAAGTGCTGATTGATGAAACCCTCAAAGAATTGGAAGCCGAATTCGGTGATCAGTTCGTACGTATTCACCGCAATGCACTAGTGGCTCTGAACTTTATTGAAGGTATGGAAATGGCCACCGCAGGCCACCATCAGGTTCGCCTGCGCGGGGTGGATGAGCGATTGACTGTGAGCCGGCGCCATGTGGCTGGGTTGCGCCGAGTGTTGCAGAATCTTTAACGGGCTTTAATGACGGAGCCAACAGGCTTCCGCTCCGTTGGTTGCTGGTTTTCTGTATGGCAATGTGAACGCGCGCATGAGTGTCCCCGTAATGGAGGGGGCGCTGAGTCGATTATTAATCCCAGGATTTCTTTTAGAGTTGGCGGAGTCTGCCGTTGCCGTCTATGGCAACAGGTAGCCGCTAAGCTGTAAGTGACGGCGTGGTTTTAAACTTTGTTTTTGCAGGCATGGGGTCGAGCCTAGGGAGGGCTTGGCGCCGCGCATTTAAATGGCATCCGCTTTTCTATGCCGCTGTGGCTTGAGGCTTGAAGCTTGTTAAACTGATAGACTGTCGATCTAAATTCACAACCCTTAGAGTGCCCCATGTCCCGCGAAATCTTGCGTATCGCTACCCGTTCCAGCCCGTTGGCTATTTGGCAGGCCGAGTATGTTCAGCAGCGCCTGGAAAGCCTGCATGAGGGATTGCGCGTGGAGCTGGTGCGGATTAAGACTCAGGGCGACAAGATTCTCGATACCCCGCTGGCAAAGATTGGTGGCAAAGGATTATTCGTCAAAGAGCTGGAAGAGGCGATGATGGATGGGCGCGCGGATATTGCCGTGCATTCCATGAAAGATGTGCCAATGGAATTGCCACCGGGTTTTGCGTTGCCAGTGATTTGTGAGCGTGAAGATCCCCGGGATGCCTTTGTCTCCAACACGTTCGACGGCCTATCTTCGCTGCCCCATGGTGCCTGCGTGGGGACCTCCAGCCTGCGTCGCCAGGCTCAGGTAAAAGCCAATCGCCCGGATTTGGTCGTCAACAGTCTCCGCGGTAATGTGCAGACCCGGCTGGGCAAGCTGGATGCGGGTAACTTCGATGCCATTATCCTTGCCGCCGCGGGCCTTAAGCGCCTGGAAATGCACGATCGCATTCGTTACGAAATGCCTCCGGAAGAATCGCTCCCCGCAGTGGGGCAAGGCGCCGTGGGTATCGAGTGTCGTGAGGGTGATGAGAGCACCATTGAGTTGCTGTCACCGCTGAGTGACGTGGATACTTGGGATCGGGTGGTGGCCGAACGGGCCATGAACCGGCGCCTCGAAGGGGGGTGTCAGGTGCCGATCGCGGGTTTTGCTCTGCTTGAAGATGGCCAGTTGTGGCTACGTGGCTTGGTGGCAGAAGAAGATGGTAGCCGGGTATTGCGCGCAGAAGGAACCGCTCCCCGCGGCCAAGGCGCGGAACTGGGTATCGATATTGCTGAGCAGTTATTGGCCCAGGGCGCGGATGAAATTTTGAAGGCCTTGTACGCTCGCCAATGAACGATCAAGGCCGACAGCAACGGGTTGTCGTCACCCGCCCTGAAGGTCAGCAGCAGCGGCTGATGGGCCTGTTGGTTGAGGCAGGGTATCAGCCGCTTCACCAGCCGGCACTGGTTATCGAACCGATAACGGTGGATGACACCATGCAGCGTACCCTGATGGAGCTGGATGGTTATCATGCGGTGTTTTTCGCCAGTGTAAATGCTGCCCGCCTGGCCCTGTCGGCCATGGCTGACCTGTGGCCCCAGTGGCCCGTTGGGGTGCACTGGCTAGCGGTGGGTCGTGCTACTGCAGCAGAGCTGGAAAGCTGGCACTTGCCTGCCACCGTGCCGCAGCAAGGGTTTAATACCGAAGCGGTGCTGGCGTTGCCTTGCCTGCAGCAGCTGGTTGAAAAACAGATTCTGATTTGCCGGGGTGACAGCGGCCGGGAACTGTTGGCGCAAACGCTGCAGTCCCGAGGGGCGAGAGTGGATGCGTTGGCTTTTTATCGCCGAAAGGCCGCAAGCCCAGTTCTAATCCCGGCAGAGACCGACTGGGTTATGATTACCAGCGTACAGGGGTGGCAAGCAATCGGCGGCTCGGTGCCGCCGTGCTGTGGCGTGGTGGCTGCGGGGGAGCGAGTGGCTGACGTGGTGCGCGCTGAGCATTCCGGGGATGTGTCTGTAGCCGCTAGCGCCCACGATGAAGACATGTTGTCTGCCCTTGTTGCGGTCGCCACGAAAGATTAAGAAGAAGATATAAACATTTACCAAAAGGTAAAATAGTGTGCAGGCCTTTTTTTCCTTGCCGGTAACGGTAATGATTGGACAGCAATGGGCGGTCACTTTAAGGTTTTTGCAATGAGATCGGGTATCGCCGCTGCGCAATTGAGTGTTGCGCTGGCCTCGCTTACGACAACAACGGAGCTGATATGACGCAGGATCGTCCTTTTTTCCGCCAAACCGGGGTAAGCCTTCTGGCTGTGCTGCTTGTATTGGTGGTGCTGGTTGCACTTGGCGCTGCTGGCTGGTGGGGGTGGCAGGAGTTTACCCGGCTGAAGAACGAAAAGAGCGGCCTTGCCGATCAGGTGGCGACAGTGAAAAGTGAGCTGACCAGTCAGCATCGCCAAGTACAGGCCGCATTATCTGACTTAGAAAAACGGCAGGCCAAGCTAGCTGCGCAGATGACCAACGACCGCGCAGCCTTGACCGATATAAAAAGCGGTGGGCAGCGACTGTGGTTGATCAATGAGGCCCGGGCACTGGCGAGTCTGGCCAGCCAGAGACTGTTGCTTACCCAAGATACGTTGGCAGCACGCCGTTTGTTAAAGGCCGCAGATGAGGTCTTGGCTCGCCTAGGTGATCCAGCCGTGTTGCCGGCCCGCAAAGCACTGGCCATGGATATGGAAATTCTCAGTGGCGCCAGCCAGGTGGATGTGCAGGGCATGGTGTTGCGTTTGGGCGCGTTGCGAGAGCTGGTAGTCGAACTGGCTGTACCGGCAGAAGCATTGCCATCGGAACGTGACCAGCCGGGAGTGGATCAGGGTTGGTGGCAGAGTGTGATCGACCGGATGCCGATAACCGTGCGCCGCCATGACAGTGCGGTACCTCTGCCATTGTCGGGGGAGCAGGCCGCACTGGTGCGTCTGACTTTGGATGGCAGCCTGCAGCAGGCGCAGCTTGCACTGATGCAGGGGCGTGCTGACGCCTACCGTCAGGCGGTTGAAAGTGCCGAGTCGACACTCAAGCAATGGTTCCGTGGTGACGATCCCCGTGCCGCACAAATGCAGACCACCCTGAAGGAAATGAGCGGCGCCCAAGTGGCCCAAGCGTTGCCGCAGATCGGTAATGGCTTGGCGGCAATTGAAGCTCTCAAGCGCAAGGAGGGCGAGGCATGAAGAAACTCGTCCTGCTGATTATTATTGCGTTGGTCGCCGCGTTGGCGCTGGGGCGTTGGATGGCAGCGGATTCCGGTTATGTGCTGATTATCCGCGACACCATGTCAGTGGATACCACGCTGGGCTTCGTGGTTCTAATGGCCTTGCTGGGTGCGGTGGCATTGGTGGTGCTGACTTTGCTGGGTAATACGGCCTGGAACCTTATGGAGCCAGTCCGCGCTACCCGTCGCTGGAAAAGAAAGGTGGCTGAACGCCGCTTGCGCAGTGGTTTTCTGCAGTTGGTGGATGGCGAGCTCGAAAAAGCTGAGCGCTTGCTGGCGGCGGCCGGTGAAGAAGGCGACTGGCCATTGGTTGCCTGGTTGTTAGCGGCGGAAGCGGCCCAAGAGCAGGACAAGGTAGATGTTTCGCAGCAGTACCTTGAGCAGGCTAGCGCCGACCGCCGAGGAAGGCTGGTGGCGGGCCTGATGAAAGCCCGCTTTGCACTGGATGATGGTCATCCGGAACAGGCCCGTAGTGAATTGAAGGTGCTGGCGGACATGGCGCCGCGCAACAAACGCATTCTCAATACCTACGCCGAAGTGTTGGAACGCCAGAAAGACTGGCAAACACTGTGCGGCCTGATGCCACGTTTGAAAC
Organism: Alcanivorax sp. NBRC 101098; assembly: GCF_001010505.1. GTDB lineage: Bacteria > Pseudomonadota > Gammaproteobacteria > Pseudomonadales > Alcanivoracaceae > Alcanivorax > Alcanivorax borkumensis. Next base: position 2,628,834 of record NZ_AP014613.1, on the reverse strand, counting down.
GCGCCTTTGGTGAAAACGATCAAGCCCGCCGTGAGCGCAAAGCGTGGTTGGCCTGGTTGCAAGAAACCGCCCGCAAACCGGGGTTTAACGATGCCGATAGCCGCCGCGAAGAGCTGCGCAAACTGTGGAAAGACGTGCCGGTTCGTCTGAAAAACGACCCGGCCATGGTGGCCCGTTACGCGGGTTTTTTGGCCCAGCTGGGTGGTGGCCGTGGTGCCCTGAATTTGGTCCGCGAGCAACTGGCTAGCCAATGGGATGATCGCTTGCCGCCGGTGCTGGAAGCCATCGACGATATTTCCCCCGATGACCTGTTGCAGGTGCTAGAAAAGTGGCTGGTAGAACGACCCGGCAATGCGGCGGTTTTGATCACCGCTGGCCGTGTTGCGTTGAAGGCGCGCCTGTGGGGTAAGGCTCAAGGTTTCTTTGAGGCTGCGGCGAACTCTAGTCAGAGTGCCACGGCATTGGCTGAGTTAGCGCGGTTGTACCGGGCACTGGGGGATACCAGCAAGGCCATGTCTGTCTTCGACCGACGTTTGGCTCAGCTTGCAGGGGATCTTCCTGCCCTGCCGCAGCCTGATAAAAGCGTGCAGTAGTGTTCTGATGTCGTTTTGTCGGGTTACGCCGCTACGCAGCTAACACGACCTACAAAAACCGCAGCACCTTGTAGGTCGTATTAGGCGAAGGCCGTAATCCGACAACGCATTAGGGAATGCAGGCAAGCCCCACCTTCAATGAATGGTGGTGGCAATCTCTGCCGCCACGGCCTGCCAGCCCCGATCCAACGTTCTTATCAGGTTGGCATAGCCACCGTTCTCCAGTGCGGCTTCCCATTGAATGCGGCCCTTTGCTACTTCTCCGTTGTCTCCTGCCAGAGTCCATCGCCCGCTAATAACTGCGGCATCCCTGTCTTCGCCTTGCAGTCCTTGAAAACGAGTCAGTTCCACGGTGAGAGTTTGCTCATGACCGGTGGTCATGCGGGCTTCCAGAGCGCGCTGTAACTGCGTGGCCAAGGGCTCGGCCCAGCGATGGTGGCGGGCCACCTGTATTTCGCTGTCGCTGAGTTGCATCACAATTCCGCCCCGGTTCAGGTAGTTAGCCAGCGCCACCTTAATGGTTAGTGGTGAATGCGCGGATAGCGTGGCAGAAGGCAACACATAGCCCGGCGGCGATGGCTGGGGGGCGTGGCTGCAGCTCCACAGTGTGCAGAGAATAGCGGCGATGGCGAGCAGACGGATCATTGTGCGCCTCGGGGTTGGGGGTCGGTGGTTGGGTGGCGCTGGAAGATCAACGCATTGGGCTGTTCATTCAAGGTGTCGAGCAGGGGCTCGGCGCTGTCGAGCAAGCGGTTCAGTTTCTGCAGCGTCCCTTGCAACTCCTGGTAGCCATCGCCGCCGGATTGCCAGCCTTGTAGAGTCGCGTCCAGTGCATCCAGGTTGCTGGAAATTTGTTGGGGCAACGTGTTGAGCGCAGGGTCATTCAGCAAGGATTCAATGCGCCCAGTTACGCCGGACAAGTGTTTAAGATTGTTATTGAGGTTGTCTGCCATATTCTTCATGGGCAGTTCATTCAGCGTTTTTAGCAACGCATGGAGCTGGTCTTCTAACTTACTCAAGCCGCCGCCGGCAACGGATGGCATGACTGGCACGGAGTTATAGGTTGCAGAGGTATCCGTAGTGGGGGCGTTTTGGTGGAACGCTAGGTCCACAAATAAAGAGCCCGTCAGCAGGTTGCCGGCTTTGAGGCTGGCGCGAAGGCCATTGTTAACCATATGGCTGATTTCTTCTTTCCAGGTAGTTAACGCGATGTTGGATTGTTGATTGACCCGTTGCGGTTCCAGGCGGATTAGCACTGGGATCGGGCTGTCGGTCATGGCGTTGGGGCCTTGCTCGGCAAAAGCCCAGGGGACCTGTTCCACGGTGCCAACGCGGATGCCACGGTATTCCACGGGGGCGCCTGCTTTGAGCCCGCGCACACTGCGTTCAACCAGCAATACGTAGTCTAAGGTCTGGGTATAAAGTGCTCTTCGGGCGCTCTCCTGGCTGTTATGCAATTCGAACTGGTGGCCATCTTCCACCGGTGCACCGGTGGCCATGCTGGAATCGGGCACAGAAAAAGAAATGCCTCCACCAAGCAGCGCTTCTAGCGAGCTGAGCTGGGCTTGAAAGCCCCTGGCATCCAGCTGGAAGCCGATGCCAGAGACTTTCCAGAAACGGCTGCTCTCGCTGACCAATACATCGTAGGGCTTTTCGATAAAGAGACGGTGGCGGAATAGTTTGGCTTGGCGATCAAATTGGGTTTCGACCACGCGGCCTACTTTCAGGCTGCGGAAGCTGACCGGGTCGCCGTTGTTGATGTTGGTGCCTGGCTCGCTGACCAGTTTCAGGAATAGGCCGTCGCCCGTTTTCTCCGGCGGCGGGCTGTTTTTTACGGTAAAGGTTTTGGTTTTTTTGCCGTTACTGCCGGGCAGTAATTCGATATAGGCCCCGGACAGCACGGTACTTAAGCCGCTGATGCCCTCACGCCCTACCCGGGGTTTTACTACCCAGAACTGGGCGTCACTAAAGAGCATGCGGTCGGTGTCGGCCTGCATCTGCACGCTGAGCAGAGTATGGCTCAGGTCTTCTGAGAGGCTGACACTTTCTACTACGCCTATTTGAACATTACGCATCTTTATCGCCGTTTTGCCGGCATTAATGCCTTCTGCATCTTCCAGCTTCAACGTAATAATCGGCCCCTGGCTGGAAAGGTAGCTGAACACCAGCCATAGCCCAATGAATGCGGCCATCAGAGGAATCAGCCAGACCGCAGATAGCCGGCGGCGTGACGTGGGCGTGTCAGGTTGGTTCAAGGTTGATGCTCCGGTTCAAGAGTGGGGGGCAGCTGTTGTTGCTGATCCCAGATCAGCCGAGGGTCGAACTGGTGGGCGGCAAGCATGGTGAAAATGACCACGGCGGAGAAGGCGACCCCTCCCATGCCAGGCATCACGGTAAGAATATTGCCCATCTGAAACAGGGCGACAATGATGGCCACCACAAAGACATCAATCATCGACCAGCGCCCAATCCACTCGGTGAGGCGATACAGTTTCATCTGGCTGTTCATATCCAATGCTTGTTGTTGTCGGGAGGCAACACATAACCAGCTCAGAGCGAGGATCTTGCCGAAGGGCACTAGCACGCTGGCAGTGAAAATAATCACTGCGATGGGCCAGTCGCCATGCCGAATAAACAGCATCACCCCGGCGATGATGGTGGACGGCTCGGTCTTTCCCAGGCTGGTGGTGATCATGATGGGGAACAGGTGCGCGGGAATGCAGCATAAGATAGCGGTGATCAGTAGGGCCCAAACCCGTTGCAGGCTAAAAGGATGCCGTTCATGCAAAGGGCTGTGGCAATGATGGCAGCGGTGGGATTGCCCTAGGGGCTGAAGCTGTCCGCACCATTCGCAGCCAATAAGCCCCAAAGCCTGGGCGGTTTTACCCGCGCGGGCCTGCGGCGGCTGTTGCAGGTCGCCGAGTAACCGCTGCCATAAGCCGATGGTATTCATGCGAGTAACGGTAATCAGCAGGATCAGGGCGAAGCCGGAAAAGGTCCAGAAGGCGGAGAGTAACTGGATATGGGCCATGGCGATGATTTTAATCAGGCTTACCAAGGCGGCGATGGCAAAAACATCGGCCATCATCCAGGGCTGCATGCGCGGCAGCCAACGAGCCAGGAACAGGCTGCCGGGCAGCGGCCTGGGGCTAGCCAGGCTCATATGAATCCAGCAGACCGAGAGCAGGTACAAGGCCGGGATTACTACGATGGTAGCCAGAACAATGACCGCAAGCGCAGGGTGGTGATAAACGGCCAGCTCCTGTGCTGCGTCCGTGATGGAAATAGCTCTTTCAATGCCGCTCTTTTCAAAGCCCAAGTAGGGGAAAAGAAGTGACAGGGTGAGTAACAATAAAGCCGTGAATGCCAGTGCGGGGGTGAGTTGATCATCTTGCGCCGGGCGCATCAGCGGGTGCTGGCAGCGAGGGCAGTATCGCCATTGGCCGTCGTGGCGAATCGTCACCTCGCAAATCAGATCGCATTCGTGGCAGGGCAACAATAAAGCCTGATCACCATGAGCCGAGGAGGGGGAGTCCGCCATCGTATTGTTTCCCTAAAATGGAGCAACAAACCGCAAGGTACAAGCTACAACGCGAGCCCGGTTGTTGCCAGCCCGGGAAGCGTGGGCCTAATGCGTGATGCCGTTTGTAGCTTGAGCTCTGCTGCTAGTCTCGTGGCGCGTAATCAAAAACGTCGCAATGAATATTCCCGGCGGGGACACCTTCGGCGACCAGTGCGTCGAACACGGCCCAGCCCATGGGCGGCGAGCCACCCAGAAAGAATAACGGCAGGTCGGGTTCTCCGAGCGCTTCCAATGCGGCTTCGTGCACCAGCCCTTCGGCATGGTCCGGGTGGCGTATGTCGGACAAGGAGGTAACGAAGTCAAAATCGGCTAGGGCTTCCTGCCATTGGGCGGGCAAATGCGGCAGATACAGGTCTGCATCGGTGCGGGCACCCCAGAACAGCCGTACCGGCAAAGAGAAATTCAGCGCGATCAGACGCTCGATCATGGCTTTCACTGGCGCAAAGCCGGTGGAGCCGCAAATAAACCACACCGGATGTTCCGGGGCGCTGTCGATAAAGCGCAGGCCGGCGGGCAGGGTGGTGCTGACGGTGTGCTCGGATTGCAGGCTGGCCATGATGTCTTGGGTGGCGCTGTTGTCATCCCCGTGGCGAATGTGCAGTTCGATATTGCGCCCATGGCAATGGTTAGCAATAGAAAAGGGGTAGCTCTCACCGTGCAGATTCAGCATTAGGTACTGGCCCGCATGCCACTGGATTTTCTTGCCTGCTGGCAGGCGCAGCCAGACTCGACTCACGTCGTGGTTAAGGGTGTCGATCTGCTGAATTTGGCAGTGAATCTGGTGGGTCGGCAATTCGCCGGGCGCAGTTACCTCGGGCACATCAATCTCACAGTCGCTGAGTGGCAGGGCGACGCAGTATAGCACCCCAGAGGGGTTGTCTTCGCCTGCGTGAATAGTGCGGTTTTTTTGCTGCACTTGCCCATGGCGGAGCTGGCCCATGCAGCGCTCGCACACGCCATTACGGCAGGCGACGGGAAAGCCGAAGCCCGCCTGCTGCCCGGCCTCGACAATGGTCTGGTCTGCGCGGCAGGGGAAGGCGCCCTTGCCGTTGACGGTAATGGTGAAGGTCTGGGTCATGGGTGAGGGAATTGATATTGGAGAGTTCGATAGTCTTGACGCTACCCCCAGCGCAGGCTGGAGGCAGCGTTCGTTATCAATTGCTTTTCTCTTAGCCGCCAACACCAACAAACAGCGCAACGATACAACCCATGCCGAAGGCCCAAACCAAGGTGCGCGCACTGGCCCAGTCTGCCACGTAGCAAAGCGTGAACAGGATGCGGCTGACGACAAAGGCCAGCGCGATGCCATCAATGGTGCCCTGCGGTGATGTGGCCGCCAGGTGGGCAATGATTACCGCAGCGGCAAAAGCCGGGGTGACTTCAAAGCCGTTTTGTTGGGCCCAGTGCGCGCGCTTGCGGCTGCCCTGTAATGTTTCTAGAAATTCGCGGGGGTTATGGTTCTGTTTGGGGCCGAAACCACCTTGAAACTTGGCCAGTGAAGTGGACAGGTAAGGCAAGACGATGGCGGCAAGCACACACCAATAGGCAAGGGTCATAATGATATCTCCAAGGTTTTTTAATGTAATTTTTAATGTAATTAAGGGGCTATGCTTACATGACGATTGCAGTGCAAAGCAAGCGACAAGCCTTAAGCTGGAACCGGAACAAGGCCCTGGCTGCATTTTGTGCTGAGCCGGCAAACCCTTCACTCTTGAGTTCGCCGGCACCGCGTTCAGGTGATAAGCATGCGCTCTTACTAAAACAGAGAGCAGCTTAGCTCAGTTTCTGTCATCGGCCTGTGAGGCTAGCAGGCTGTGCTCAATGATCGCAAAACGATCTTGCCCCCATACCATGTCATCTTGAGTCATAAAGCTGGGCACGCCCCAGCTACCCGCTTCCATCATGGCGTTGCGGTTGTCCTCGGCGAGGTCGCGCCAGCTATCGTCATCCAGCCAGCGGCGGGCACGGTTCCAGTCTAGGCCTGCGTTTTCCACCAGAAATTTCAGCCCGTTATCGCTGGCGGCATTAATGCCCTGGCTCCAGATGCCTACGGCGGCGGCGCGCAGCCATTCGCGCAAGCGCCCTTCTTTCTCGGCGAAGGGCCAAATGGCCATGCAGCGTTCCACCCCAGCACCCACCGGGTCGCAGACCTTGCCAAAGGGCACGCCGTGTAAGCGAGCTTCGCGGGCGGCATCTTTGAGAATATAGAAACGTTTGGCTTTGGGGACGGTGAGCCCACGCATCACCATGGGCAACACCGGGCGAATTTTCAGCGCCAACCCGTAATGATCGGCCAGTGCATAGGTCCGCGAGAGGGCGAGATAGGAATAAGGGCTGCGGAAAGAAAAGTACAGCGTTAGCGGGGCGCCTTTCAGGCTTTCCGGGGTATCTTTCAAGCGTGCCCGCTTGGCGCGGCCGTAGGGCAGCGGCCAGTCTGCACTGCCCAGTCCCAGCGCGTTAAGGCGGTGGCCAAGGTGGTCCAGCCGTTCCACGCTCCAATACCATTCACCGGCGTGATGTAGGGTGCCGGTGAGGTAGTGGCCGTCGTTAAGAAACTGGTCGCGGCGCGCTTCCAGAGAGAGCTGTGCTCGATCGGCCGCTTGCTGGCCATATTCACTGAGCAGGGCTTCCCGTGTGTTGTGGTCGTTACGCCACAGGGCATCGGCCAGTGCGGCGGCCAGGCTCCAAAAACGCTCGTCGCCCTCATGTTTGAGTAGGCAGCGAGTTGCTGCCAGGCTGACTTCCCGGGCAGGCAATCGCCAGTCTTTAGGGAAATCCAGGCCGTGCAGCTCGGCCAGCTGAACCGCATCGCGAGGGGCAAGCTCTGCGAGCATGTCTGCGGCTGGGTACATCTGCTGGTCTAAATACAGCATTACTCGAGGGGTAACGGTAATGCCGAAGTGCTGAGAAAAGCGTGGAAGTACCTGGGCCATTAGCACGGAATAGGGGTCATCAATGCGGAAATAGAAGGTGGCCTGGTGCGGTTGGCGTTTCAGTTTTCGGCGCCACTCCAGCAGACGACGGCGCCATTGCTGTAGCCCTTCGCTGGTAATCAGGCGGGCAAAGTGGGGCATCAGCTTGTGTTTGATGCTCATGGGCTAGGCTGCTCCTTTTAGCCGAGAGGGCGTCGAGATTCCGCTAGGCTACACTTCTACAGCAGGGCCTCAAAGAGGGATGTAACCCGTTTGTCTTATTGTGTAGGGCCGTGACGAAGAGGCCTAAAAAAGGCGACCTGATGGTCGCCTTGATGATTTAGCTTATTCGCCGATTTGGCTCAAGTCACGCACTGCGCCGCGGTCTGCACTGGTGGTGAGTGCGGCGTAGGCTTTCAGGGCGGTGGAAACACGGCGTGGGCGAATTTCCTTGGGCTTGTAGGCCAGCTTGCCACGGTTTTCCATGTGAGTGCGGCGGTGCGCCAGCTCTTCATCGCTGATATCCAGATGGATGGTGCGGTTGGGAATATCGATATTGATAGTGTCGCCTTCATTCACCAGGGCAATGGCGCCGCCCTCTGCGGCTTCCGGGGACGCATGGCCAATGGACAGGCCGGAGGTGCCGCCGGAGAAACGGCCATCGGTGAGCAGCGCACATTCCTTGCCCAGCCCTTTGGATTTCAAGTAGCTGGTGGGGTAGAGCATTTCCTGCATGCCCGGGCCGCCTTTGGGGCCTTCGTAGCGAATTACCACCACATCGCCGGCAACGATCTGATCACCGAGGATGGCGCGAACCGCCGAATCCTGGGATTCGAATACTCGGGCGCGGCCGGTGAAGGTGAGAATGGAATCATCCACCCCGGCGGTTTTCACGATGCAACCGCGCTCGGCGATGTTGCCGTACAACACGGCTAGGCCGCCGTCCTTACTGTAGGCATTTTCGTAATTGCGGATACAGCCGTTTTCGCGGTCGTCATCCAGGCTTTCCCAGCGCGTTTCCTGGCTAAAGGCCGTCTGGGTGGGGATGCCTGCCGGGCCGGCGGTGAACATCTTTTTCACGCCTTCATCCTGGGTGCGCATGATGTCGTAATGCTCCAGGGCTTCGGCCACAGAGGCCGAGTGCACCATGGGAATGTCGCGGTTGAGCAGGCCAGCCCGGTCCAGTTCGCCGAGAATGCCCATCACACCACCGGCACGGTGCACATCTTCCATATGGTATTTCTGGGTGGCGGGGGCCACTTTCGACAAGCACGGCACCTTACGGCTTAGGCGGTCGATGTCTTCCATGGTGAAGTCCACTTCGCCTTCCAGTGCTGCGGCTAGCAAGTGCAGCACGGTGTTAGTGGAGCCGCCCATGGCGATGTCCAAGCTCATGGCGTTTTCGAACGCTTTCACTGAAGCGATATTGCGCGGCAGCAAGGCCTCTTCGTCCTGCTCGTAGTAGCGTCGGGTAACGTCCACGATGCGCCGGCCCGCTTCCAGGAACAGTTCGCGGCGGTCCGCGTGGGTAGCCAGCAGTGAGCCGTTACCGGGCAACGACAGGCCCAGTGCCTCGGTTAGGCAGTTCATGGAATTGGCGGTGAACATGCCGGAGCACGAGCCGCAGGTGGGGCAGGCGGAACGCTCCACTTCGTTCAGGGTTTCTTCGTCCACGCTGTCATCGGCGGCCATCACCATGGCGTCTACCAGGTCCAGCTTGCCCTCGGCCAGCTTGGTTTTGCCCGCTTCCATGGGGCCACCGGACACGAAGATCACCGGAATATTCAGGCGCATGGATGCCATCAGCATGCCAGGAGTGATCTTGTCGCAGTTAGAGATGCAGACAAGGGCGTCGGCGCAGTGGGCGTTAACCATGTACTCCACGGAATCCGCAATGATGTCGCGGCTGGGCAAAGAATAGAGCATGCCGTCGTGGCCCATGGCGATGCCGTCATCCACCGCAATGGTATTGAATTCCTTGGCGATGCCGCCGGCCTTCTCGACTTCACCGGCCACCAGCTGGCCCATGTCCTTCAGGTGCACATGCCCCGGTACGAACTGGGTAAAGGAGTTGGCGATGGCAATAATCGGTTTACCGAAGTCCCCGTCCTTCATGCCCGTGGCGCGCCACAGGGCACGGGCGCCAGCCATATTGCGGCCATGGGTGGTGGTGCGGGAGCGATACTGCGGCATGGGAACCTCGTTAATGGTCAATAGCGGGACATAGGGACGGCATTGTAACCCACAGACCCACACTGTTGGAGCCTTGCTCGCACGGCGAAAGAGCTCAGGCGCTCCGGTAATGCAGAAGCTAACCTGCATAGAACCAGAGCTGCTCTTCACTCGCACGCCAGTTGGAAATGTAGGATATGGCTTACATATTTTTATAAATTGCTGAGATAGAGTGAATTTTTCCGTTAAGCACGAAGAGCTGAGAAATGGGGTTTTCTCCTTCGTTATACAAAGTTAATAACGGCGATATGAAGCCGGCACGGTCATTGGATGTTCGAGCCGTATTCCTAATACCGGTTAAGTTCCACGAGGACTGGGGGATTCGCGGTTTGCCGGGTGACGAGCTGGCGCTGGGATATACCGTTGAGGTGTGAAAGTTTAACAAGTAGCCCCACCGGGTTGTGTGGTTCCCCGGCTTTAGTGGACACCTTCTCTTAACCAGAGGAAGAAAATACCCCCGATACAAGAATCCCAGAAAGGACTGTATCTCAGGCTTCGTTCAGTCTGGTAACGATAGTGATTAGTGCGCAGCTAAGCACGGAACTGATCAAGAAGCCTTACGGGCTTAGCAGGAATGGAAACTGGAATATCTGTGGTTCTATTGCTCATAGCGTTTTCCTTCCCCATAGCAGGCTGGGGCTATGGGAACCCGTGCTCAACAGAACGGGGCGCAAATGCGTGTAGGAGAGAGCTTAAAACTCGCTAAGTCGTTGATCGTTGGTTCAGGTTGCGACTTAAATGTGCCTGAACTCCCCGGAAATAGGCCGCTCGTTCGATTTTTGTCAGATGGGAAAGGTTCTCACTTTTTGGGTAAGTTGCTAAAGGTTATGGGTTTATCGGAATTATATGCGGTGGCCGGCTAAGAAATATGTCGAAAAAAGATATGTCGAAACGTTCGACTGAATACGCTGTTAGCTGCAAAAAAATTAGAGAGCCATATATGGATAGAATATGAAAGTAAGTAAGATTATTGAAATAGGTGTAGATAAATTGGTTGCACCAGAGTACCAAGGGATAATTCAACTATTAATTGCGATATTTGTTGGTCTGTCACTGTTAAAAGGTATGCTTAAAATCCTTCAGTCAGGGCAGTTTGTTAAGATTTATTCATCGCTAAAGCCTGTTAAGCAGTTGATCAGTGATAAGGTTTCTCAACTAAATAACTCACCACTAGAAAGTAGTGAGAAGTACATTAAGTTTGCAGCAGTAATCGATATAATATTTTACTATCCCATGTCTTTTTTCATGGGGTTAACTGCTTTTTTTTGTATTTGGGTGTCAATGTATGCCTACGAAGCAGAGGCTGGTTTAACAACAATATTGGGCTCTTTCTTTGTAGCAATATGTGCGGGGTTAATGTCGCGTTTTTGTAAGGTTGCGGGTGATAAAGGTTTGCACAGGTACCGTAATTCAAGCAGCTAACAAGCAGCTCCACCGGATAAATTTTACTGCCACCTTTTTAGCGCTGCGCGACAAAAAAGTCGCCAGAAAAATTTACCGGTGAGCCGGGCGTTAGCAGTCAAAGGGAAGATCGAGTGATACTAAAAAGTCGTGACATTGAAATTATTGAAGATGATCCATATCGAAATGACGCACTGAGTCGCAAGGAGAGTGGAGAGGCGCTAACAGAGTTCGTATTGTCTGCAAATGAATCGGTGGTAGTTTGTATTGATGCTCCATGGGGACAAGGAAAGACAACTTTCCTTAGAATGTGGGAGCAGCATTTAAAGAACAACGAAATACCAACGATCTATTTCAATGCTTGGGAAAGTGATTTTTCTGATGATGCTCTTGTATGTCTTATAGGGGAGATAAGTGCATCGATCACTGAACTATCAAAAACTGGTGACGAGTCAAAAGCCAGAGAATACCTTGGCAAAACTAAAGATATCGGTGTTGCACTTTTAAAGCGTTCAGTTCCCGTAGCGGCCAAGTTGGCAACGGCTGGCGCTCTGGATCTTGATAAGGTAACTGAACAGGCTCTTGCAGGTTTAGCCGAATCGATAGCGAAAGAACAGCTAGAAAAATACGAAAACTCTAAGAAGTCCATAAAGTCATTTCGGGAGGCCATATCCCAGTTAGCAAATAGTATAACTGACCCAGACAACCCTAAACCATTGGTGTTTATTATCGATGAACTTGATCGTTGCAGGCCAAACTTTGCAATTGAAATTTTGGAAAAAGCAAAACACTTCTTCAGCGTGGAGAACATCGTCTTTGTTCTCGGTGCGGACAAAAGTCAACTAGGTTCATCCATTAAAGCAATTTATGGTGAAGGACTGAATGTAGATGGCTACTTGCGAAGGTTTATGGACTTTGACTATGTTCTTCCTCCGCCTGACAAAGGGCTTTTTGTAAAAGCCTTGTTCAAGAAATATTCATTTAATGAGTATTTTTCAAAGAAGAATGCAAGAGGTGTTCAATACGAAGGAGAGCAGTCTTTAGCGATGTTCTCAGAGTTATTTGAGTTGTATGGTTTAACGCTACGTGAGCAGGAGCACTGCTGTTCGCTTCTTAGTCTTTCCATAAGAACAACACCTGAAAACTATAAATTGTTCCCACTTTTTCTTTGTTTTCTTATTGTATTGAAAGTCAAATCGCCCGATTTGTACAAGGAATTGATTGCTGATGAGATCACTGTTTTTGAACTGCTGGAACGGTTTAAGACAAAACCTGGTGCCACCGATTTGCTTTTGAATAATTATGGTACAGCGCTAGAGGCATACATTGTCACTTGTAAGTCACATAGTCATAGTTACGATGAAATATCGAATAAGTATCAAAGGGTAATAGATTCCGGTTCTTCAAGCGAAGAAGAGAAACGACGTGCTCACAGAATATTGGAAATCATCAGAGATATTGACTGGAACGGGGGCATTGGCTCTTTAGGTTATTTGCTAAAGAAAATTGAAATTGCTTCTCGATTTGAGGCGTGAGCTGCTAACAAGCGCGTCAATTAGGACGCTCGCAAGCTCGCATCTATTACGCGAGCGTTATACGATAAGGAAGGCCAGTGGCAGAATCTAGAAGCCTCGAAGTGTTTAAGGGAATTAGAGAAGCCCAACAAAAGCTTGATTATTTTCTACTGGGTCTAGCATCTGCTTTGTTCGCGTATGTTGGTGGTCAGTACAAACCTATGCCAATAAGCTTCTCTCAAAATACCATCGAACTGATCTCTTTAGCTCTTTTTTTTATTTCAATCATTGCTGGGTTCAAGCGGTTAGATCTTAATATATCAATCATGAAAATCAATTTTCAAATGCTGGATATGGGTGAAAAGAAAGGCGTTCTTAATCAGGCTCAGTCTATGCCAGGCCAGGTTCTAAATACGGATACTGGTGAAGCATTGGGCAGAAATGAAGCTGCATATACTCTGCAGCTTATTGAAGATAATGCCTCGAAAGTAAAAACTAATTTGGATAAGCTTTCTAATTACTCTAGTGCAACTTTCGTCGTCAGAAATTGGGCTTTAATTTTAGGCTTCTTGGCCCTTGGCTTTTCCAAAGTTCTGGGTGTATATGTTGTATCAACAATCGTATAACAAGCACCAGCACTCGGAAAATGTAGTTCCCCCGTTTTAGTGGACACCTTCTCCTAACCAGAGAAGGTGGCTTATGCCCCAATACAACAATCCGAGAAAGACTTGGCAGTATTCGACAGACTTTAAAGTAAAGGCCGTTGAGCTTAGCTGTCAGGAAGGCATTCAGGTTCAGCAAGTGGCGGCTGGGTTGGATATCCACCCGATGATGCTTTCGAGGTGGCGCAAAGCCTGCCCCCGAAATTTTTTGGCTAAAGCTGCAGGCTTTGTGTAGATGTGTCCATGCTTTCAATCGCAAATGGCATCACATTGGTCCGAAAGTAGTGACGCCACGAATGAACAAAACCTAACAAAGGGCTACAGGCGACTCAAAAACGCTGGCGTGTTTTGGGGGCGGCTGAGGCCAAGCGCTAGAAATCTGGCCATAGCCGTCAAAGCCCCTTCACAAACACCTTCGAATTCCGCTGCCAGTTATACAGCGACTGCCGGGCTCCCGGCAGCGCTTCTACGCCCGCTGCCTCAAACCCCTGTTGCTGAAACCAGTGCGCGGTGAGGGTGGTGAGCACGAATAGGCTGTGCAGCCCCTGTTCCCGTGCCCGCCGTTCCAGATAGCCGAGGACCTGGGCGCCTCGTTCACCTTTGCGGTAGCTGGAGTGAACGGCGACACAGGCCAGTTCGCCGGTCTTTTCTTCGGGGAAGGGATAGAGGGCCGCGCAGGCGATAACCATGCCATCGCGTTCGATGATGGCGAAGCGCTGAATTTCGTTTTCCAGTAGCTCCCGTGAGCGGCGCACCAGGGTGCCGTCTTCTTCCAGTGGTTCGATCAGTTCGAGAATGCCGCCCACGTCTTCAATGCGCGCGCCACGGAGGGTTTCGTAGGTTTCCCTAGTAACTAGGGTGCCGCAGCCGTCGCGGGTGAACAGTTCTTTGATTAGAGCGCCGTCTACCTGGGCATCGAGCAGGTGCGCCCGAGCCACGCCGTTACTGGCGGCATGGCAGGCGGCGGTGAGCTGCCGGTCTACACCATTGTCTTCGTATTGGTTGCCGGCCAGCAGTTTGCCGGCTTGCTGGGGGCTGAGTTCGCGCACTAGGTGGCCTTGCGGGTCGGCGAGGCGCAGGTGTTCGCCCATGATGATGAGCTTGTCGGCGCCCAGGGCGATGGCGGCAGTGGAGGCCACTTCTTCTGCGTTCACGTTGAACAGTTCGCCGGTGGGCGAGCCGCCCACCGGCGAGAGCAGCACCACGTTACCGTTGCCCAATTGCTGGCGAATGGCGTCTACGTCGATGCGCCGCACTTCGCCGGTGTGCTGGTAGTCGAAACCACCACGCACGCCTACCGGTTTGGCCACTACGAAGTTGCCGCTAATTAACCGGATGCTGGCGTTATGCATGGGGGAGTTAGCCAGCCCCATGGAGAACAAGCCTTCCAGCTTCAGGCGCAATGCGCCCACCGCCGCCACGACGCTATCCAGCGCGGCACTGTCGGTGATGCGCATGTGTTGCTCAAAGGTGGATTCAATGTCTGATTCTGCCAGCCGGGCGGAAATTTGTGGCCTGGCGCCATGCACCAGCACCAGTTTGATTCCCAGGCTATTCAGCAGGGCCAGATCGTGAATCAGGGTAGGCAGGCGCGGGCCGTCCAGCAGCTCCCCAGACAACATAACCACAAAGGTTCGGCCCCGATGCGCATTGATATACGGGGACGAATTGCGGAACCAGTGAACCTGGCTGTCGGTGTTCGGGGCTGCGCTGGTGGACACGGGCGTCTCGGCTCTAAGTGATTGATTGGCCAGTATAGCGAGCAGATTGTGCCGGATACTAGATGCGGGGCGTATGAGCCCACACAAAAAAACCGCCCGGAGGGCGGCTTTTCTGTGTGCGTGAAGCCTTTTTTGCTATGCCCCAAACAGCCCTTTGAAGAAATAGAAGAACAGGATTGAGAGCAGCGCACCGGCGGGCAGGGTGACGACCCAAGAGGTGAAGATGGTGCTGATTACACGCAGGTTCAGAGAGCCAATGCCGCGGGCCATGCCGACGCCCAAGACCGCGCCCACCAGGGTGTGAGTGGTGGAAATGGGCAGGCCGGTGCTGGAGGCCAGCACCACGGTGGTGGCGGCGCCCAGCTCGGCGGCGAAGCCACGGGATGGGGTGAGCTCGGTAATCTTTTTGCCTACAGTGGCCATCACTCGGGCGCCGAAAATCGCTAGCCCAAAGACGATACCCATGGCCCCGACCAAAAGAATCCAGCTGGGCATTTCTGCTTTGGCGCCGATTTCGCCGCCGGACGCCAGTACGCTGTTGATGGCGGCCAGCGGGCCGACGGCGTTGGCTACATCGTTGGAGCCGTGGGCAAACGCCATGGCGCAGGCGGTGAAGATCATGAGTACCGCAAACACGCGCTCCACAGAGCTGAACCGGAAGTCTTTATCGGCTTCTGGGTCTGGTTCAACCCGACTCAGGAAGAAGCTTCCCAGTGCCATAACAACCGCGCCACCCAGCAGGGCCCACAGGAAACTGTGGAAGAAACTCAGTTCCAGACCGACGTGTTTCAACCCTTTGACCATGGTGACCATGGAAATAACAAAGCCCACCAAGAACATGTAGAAAGGGACGACTTTCTTGGCGCGTTCGAAGGGGTCGTCGTGGTTCAGTACCAACCGTTGCACGCTACGGATTAGGGCAAAGGAAATGATCCCGGCCAGCAGGGGCGAGGTGACCCAGCTAGCGACGATGGAGCCCACCTTGCCCCAGTGCACCGCGTCCATGCCCAAGCCTACGGCGGCAAAGCCGACGATGGCACCGACGATGGAATGGGTGGTGGAGACCGGCCAACCGAACCAGGACGCCACCATCAACCAGATACCGGCGGCCAGCAATGCGGACATCATGCCGTAGACCAAGTATTGCGGGGCGTGGGAGAAGGCATCCGCATCGATGATGCCCTTGCGGATGGTGGCGGTGACTTCGCCGCCGGCCAGGTAGGCCCCGGCAAATTCAAAGATAATGGCGATGATAACCGCCTGCTTCACGGTGAGGGCCTTGGCTCCCACCGAGGTCCCCATGGCGTTGGCCACATCGTTGGCGCCAACGCCCCAAGCCATTAGGAACCCGAAGGCGCCCGCCAGCAGCAGCATGAAATAGCTATGCTCTAGCATCCACTCCATAAGAACTCTCCTAGCGTGCGACCAACATCTGCAGGCGGCCGCCCACTTTCTGGGCGCGATCGGCGAGATCGCCCACCCATTCGATGATCTTGTAGAGGAAGATGACGTCCACTGGTGATAGCTCGGTTTCCAGCTTGAACAGTGTGGCGCGAATGGTGACCTGTTGATCGTCGTTGGCCCGTTCCAGGCGGTCCAGTTCTTCGATCAGGTCTTCTATCATGCGAATTTCACGGCCACTGAAGCCGGTTTCGATAAGCTCATCCAGTTCGTTGATGGCTTTTTGGGCTTGGGCGGAGGTGTCGATGGCACCTTGTACATAGGCTTGCATTACGTCGGCCAAAACGGGAGGAATGGTCATCTGCCGGCCAAGCATGAGCCCGGAAATATCCTTAGCCTTATTCGCGACCTTGTCCTGCACGCTGATCAGTTCGAGCAGATCGGTGCGGGGCATGGGCAGAAATAGACTTTTGGGCAGGCTGAGACGGAACTCTTTTTTCAGCTCGTCGGCCTGGTTTTCCAGGTCGGCAATTCGCTGGCGAGCAGCGCGTGCCTTGTCCCAGTCGTTGGTCGTCACGGCGGCGAAGAAGTCCGCCAGCGTGCGTGCGCAGTCGTGGACGGTATCGTAGTGTTTTTGCAGGGGCTTGATTGGTGAGCGGCCGAAGAGGCCGGCAATGGAGCTTCCAAAGGACATAGGCGCCTCGGGTCCAAGGGTTAGGGTTGGGAGCAGCTGCCCATCATGCCGCTATTCGCTGCTGGCGGGTAGCCGCGGCAAGACGGTGACAACGGTGTCGCCGTTCCGGCACTAATTGGGTCGCGAGTATAGAGAAAGCAGGCGGGGCTGTCAGGGGGTCAATGTTAGGGGTACAGTAAAGATGCTGATGGGTCGCTACGGCCTACGCCAGAATAATGAGATGGCTCGGCTTGCCACAGGTGGTGTTTTGCCGTGTGGCGCAGGCCAATAGAGCCCCGGGTAGAGTTGGAGAGTATAGAAAGTGAAGAAAGTGACGGTTAGCGCTCCTGGGGATGCCCCTAAGCTGGACGGCCTTCTGGTTGATGTGCGCTGGTTGATGCGTGAATTGCTGGATGAAGGGCGCGTCAGTCAGGAGGACTTTAACGTGATCTCCACGACGCCGCGGGAAAAGAAAGAATTGAACTGGCACCCTATTCAGGTGCTGGCTAAGTACCGCCTTACCGATCGCACCAATACCCACCAGCTTTTGGATGTGGACTTTCTGACTCATTGGCTATCAGAAAAAAGCGGCTTGCCGGTGTACAGCATTGATCCGCTTAAAGTGCATGTGGATCAGGTGACCAATGTAATGAGTTACGCCTTCGCTGAACGCCACGGTATTGTGGCGGTGGAGGTGCATCGCGATAAGGTGGTGGTGGCCTGCGACCAGCCGTTCGTGCGCGGCTGGCAGCCGCATTTGCAACAGGTGCTGCGCGATCGTGAGCTGGAAGTGGTGTTGGTTAATCCGGAGCAAATGCGCCGCTACCGGATTGAGTTCTATAACCTGAGCCGCTCCATTGCAGGGGCGACCGGCAACACCGGGCAGGAAATGTCGGGCATTACCAACTTCGAGCAGCTACTCGAAGTGGGCAAAGGGCACCACGATGCGGACGACCAGCATATCGTTAACATTGTGGACTGGATTCTGCAGTATGCGTTTTCCCAGCGCGCCAGCGATATCCACCTGGAGCCACGCCGGGAAACCGGCAAGATGCGCTTTCGCATTGATGGTGTGCTGCATGATGTGTATGAATTGCCGGCGGCCATTATGGCGGCGGTGACTAGCCGGCTAAAGATTCTTAGCCGTTTAAATGTGGCGGAAAAGCGTAAACCCCAGGATGGTCGCTTAAAGACCAAATCGCCGGAAGGGGATGAGATTGAGCTGCGGATTTCTACTCTGCCCACCGTGTTCGGTGAAAAGATGGTGATGCGGGTGTTCGACCCGGATGTACTGGTGCGTAGCTTCGAGCAGTTGGGTTTTAGCAAGGAGGATCACGATACCTGGCACCAGATGACCAGCCACCCCCATGGCATTATTTTTGTCACCGGCCCCACCGGGTCGGGGAAAACCACCACGCTGTATTCTACGCTCAAGCAGTTGGCCACCAGCGAAGTGAATGTTTGCACCATCGAAGACCCCATCGAAATGGTGGAGTCCAGTTTTAACCAGATGCAAATTCAGGCCAATATTGATGTGGACTTTGCCCAAGGCGTGAAGGCCATGCTGCGCCAAGACCCGGATATCATCATGATTGGTGAGATTCGCGACTTGCAGACTGCGGACATGGCCATTCAGGCTGCCCTCACCGGCCACCTGGTGCTGTCGACCCTGCATACCAATGACGCGCCATCGTCCGTCACCCGGTTGATCGACCTAGGCGTGGCGCCTTATATGATTAGCGCCACGGTGCTGGGTGTGATGGCGCAACGGCTGGTGCGAACGCTGTGCCCGAACTGCAAGACGGCCACCGAAACCGACCCGCAAGCCTGGGAGGAGCTGGTTCGTCCTTTCAAGATGAAGATGCCGGCAACGCTGTATCAGCCGGTGGGTTGCTTGGAATGTCGAGGGACTGGGTATCGAGGCCGGATGGGGGTGTATGAAACCATGCCCCTGCGCACTACCCTGAAAAACCACATCACCCGTGGCGCCGACCTGGAAACCCTGACCCGGGCCTCACTCAAAGAAGGCATGAAACCCCTGCGAATCAGTGGCGCCATAAAAGTGGCCAAGGGGCTGACGACCATTGAAGAGGTTATGCGGGTGACGCCCTCCCACGATATTTTGATGGGATAGCGCTGCATCAATCGCGGCAGCAATAAGGAGGGCGCGCGGGCGAGAATGTTCTGGGTTTGCCCTGAGGGGCCCAAGTTCCAGCGCTGGGCTCCGTTGGTTGCCCTGTCTTCAACGCCATTTTTCCGTCTCGCGGTTTGACGCTTGCAGCGTATAGCTTGGTTCTGCCGCTTGTAGCTTTGCCTTTGCCGTACGACAATAGCCGCCCATGAGTGAACCCCAATACGATTCTCTGCCGGATGAACTGTCGGTGCTGGTTAGTCAGCACTGGCAGCATTTTATTGAATCCGGACACCGTATCCCCGATGCCTTGTTGGTCGATCTGCCCCGTGTGTGGGCAGGATCGGACTATGTTGCTGCTCAGTTTCAGCGAGATCCGGGGTTGGGAGAGTGGCTGCAGGCCAGTGATCTAACCCAAGCTCTGGCGCCTGCGTCCTTGAAAGAAGAAGTGCGCGCGCTGTTGGCTGAATGTGATGATGAAGACAGCCTCAAGCGGGCCCTGCGCCGTTTGCGTCACCGCCACATGGTGCGCATTATTTGGCGGGACCTGGCCAGGATAGGCGATTACCACAGTGCCGTGGCCGACTTGTCGCTGCTGGCCGATACGCTCATTGATGAAGCGCTGACCGTATTGTATGGCTGGGCCTGTGAGCGTTGCGGCACCCCGCTGGGGCCGGATGGCACGCCGGTCCGGCTGGTGGTGCTGGCCATGGGCAAGCTGGGCGCTCACGAGTTAAATTTGTCTTCCGATATCGACCTGATTTTTGCCTACGAGCACGAGGGTGAAATCGAAGGTGAACGCCGGGCGCTAACCCACCACCAATTCTTTGTGCGTTTGGGCCAGCAGTTAATTAAGGCGCTGGATCAGACAACCGCAGACGGCTTCGTTTTCCGGGTGGATATGCGTCTGCGCCCTTGGGGCAAGAGCGGTGTTTTGGCCATCGGCTTCGATGCCATGGAGGGTTACTACGAAACCCAGGGCCGCGAATGGGAGCGCTATGCGCTGATCAAGATGCGCCCGATGGCGGGCGATTTGGAGGCCGGCGGCCGCTTGATCAAACGCTTAAATCCCTTTGTCTATCGTCGTTATATCGACTACGGCGCGTTCCAGTCCCTGCGAGAAATGAAATCCCTGATCGAGAGGGAAGTGAATCGTAAGGGGATGCAGGCGGATGTGAAGCTGGGTGCAGGCGGCATTCGTGAAGTGGAATTTATTGTTCAGGCATTCCAGCTGATTCGCGGTGGCCAGTTGCCTGATCTACGTGAGCCGAATTTAATCAAAGTGCTGCCACAGCTGGTGGCGCTGGAGCTGTTGCCCGAAGATGTGGCCGACGAGTTGACTGAGGCGTATCTGTTTCTGCGCGATGTGGAGCATCGTTTACAGGCGGTGGCGGATAAGCAGACTCAGCGGCTGCCCGATGATGAGCTGGGCTGGCAGCGCTTGACCTATGCCATGGGCTTTTCCGCTCGGGCAGCGTTTGAGCGCAAGCTGCGTCGCTACCGGGAAAGTGTGCGCCATCATTTTAGCCAAGTGATTGCCGACCCGGAACAAGAGACCGATGCTGCCCAAGGTGCTGATCAGGAGCTGCTCGATTTGTGGTTGGGGGCGTTGGATGAGGATGCAGCGCAGGCTCAACTCAGTGCTATCGGGGTGCTGGATGCTCAGGCTGTGTACGCTAGGCTGAGCGACTTCCGCGATAGCCGAGCGGTGGAGAATATGCAGGCCATCAGCCGGCAGCGGCTGGATCGGTTGATGCCATTAATGCTCGAAGCGCTGGGTTACCAGGGGCACGGTGATACGACAGCGGGGCGCTTGATCGCTTTTGTGGAGGCGGTGCTGCGCCGCAGCGCCTACATAGCCTTGTTGGTGGAAAACCCCAGCGCATTGACACAGCTTGTGAAACTGTCCGGTGCTAGCCCTTGGATTGCCGAGCGGCTTACCCGTCACCCTGTATTGCTCGATGAGCTTCTCGATGTACGCACCCTCTACTCGCCACCGGAGCGGGCGGAGTTGGATGACGAGCTGCGTCAGCAGCTGCTGCGGGTGGCTGAGGACGATTTGGAACAGCAGATGGAAGTGCTGCGTAACTTCAAGCAGGCCCATCTGTTGCGGGTAGCGGCGTCGGAAGTCACCGAAGTATTGCCGTTGATGAAAGTGAGTGATTACCTGACTTGGCTGGCCGAAAGCATTCTTAACCAGGTGGTGATGTTGGCCTGGGAGCCGATGGTGGAGCGCCATGGCCGCCCATCACGCGATGATGGCCAGCCCTGTAGCCCGGATTTTGTGGTGGTGGGTTACGGCAAGCTGGGGGGGATCGAGCTGGGACATAACTCCGATCTGGATCTGGTGTTCCTGCATGATGCGGCCAGCGGTGGTATGACTGACGGGGAAAAATCCGTTTCCAATGAGCAGTTCTATGCCCGCCTGGGACAGCGCATCGTGCATATCATCGGCACGCGTACCATGAGCGGCCAGCTCTATGAGGTGGATACCCGCCTGCGTCCGTCCGGTAGTGCCGGCCTGTTGGTGAGCTCCATGGATGCGTTCGAAAAATACCAGCGCAATGATGCCTGGACCTGGGAGCATCAGGCGCTGGTTCGCGCCCGGGTCGTGGCTGGCTGTAGCCGTGCCCGTAATCGCTTTAACGATATTCGCCATCAGGTGCTGTGCGATTCACGTCCGCAGGAGAAACTCCGCGAGGATGTGCTGGCCATGCGCACCAAGATGGTGGATCACCTGGCCGACAAAAGCCCGGACACTTTTCACCTCAAGCAGGATCCTGGTGGTATCGTTGATATCGAATTTATGGTGCAATACGGGGTTCTGAGATGGGCCTCCTCCCACGGTGAACTCACCCGCTTCACCGATAATGTGCGCTTGCTGGAAACACTGGCCGCACTGGACATTATGTCGGCTCAAGATGCTGGCCTGCTGCGGGAAGCCTATCTGGCTTATCGGTCCGCGGCTCATCGCGCTTCGTTGCGCAAAGAAAAATCCATTGTCGACGACACTCAATTCCGCGATTTGCGTGAAGGCGTTCGAACGATTTGGAAGCATTGGTTCGACCTGTAGGGCGTTCGCTCAAAGGTCCTTAGTCTGGGAGTATCACTGCATGTCGATGGCTGTAAGAGACGGTTTTATCTGGTTGGATGGTGAGTTGGTTCCCTGGGAGGATGCCAAGGTGCACGTCCTCACGCATACCCTGCATTATGGCATGGGCGTGTTCGAAGGGGTGCGGGCCTACGAAACAGATCGTGGCCCAGCGGTTTTTCGCCTGGAGGATCACACCGACCGGTTTTTCAACAGTGCGCATATCCTCAACATGAAGCTGCCCTTCAATAAAGAGCAGATCAACGAGGCGCACCTGTCAGCGATTCGCGAAAATAATTTGCCCCACGCCTACCTGCGCCCGATGGCGTTTTACGGCAGTGAAGGCATGGGTTTGCGTGCTCACAACCTGAAAGTGCACGTGATGGTGGCAGCCTGGGAATGGCCGTCCTACATGTCGCCGGAGGCGCTGGAATTGGGCATTAAGGTGCGCACCTCCAGCTATACCCGTCACCACGTGAACATCACCATGTGTAAGGCGAAAGCCAACGGCAACTACATGAATTCCATGCTGGCGCTGAACGAAGCCCTGTCCGGCGGCGCAGATGAAGCCTTGCTGTTGGATAACGAAGGTTACGTAGCGGAAGGTTCCGGCGAGAATGTGTTCCTGGTTC
This sequence comes from Alcanivorax sp. NBRC 101098, assembly GCF_001010505.1. Lineage (GTDB taxonomy): Bacteria > Pseudomonadota > Gammaproteobacteria > Pseudomonadales > Alcanivoracaceae > Alcanivorax > Alcanivorax borkumensis. Next base: position 2,606,288 of record NZ_AP014613.1, on the reverse strand, counting down.
GCGACGGCATCGTTTATACCCCGGAACTGACCTCTTGCCTGGATGGGATTACTCGTAAAACGATCATCCAATTGGCTGAAGAGCGCGGTTACCCGGTGCGTGAAAAACGTATTACCCGTGACGAGCTCTACATTGCCGACGAAGCCTTCTTCACCGGTACCGCCGCTGAAGTTATGCCGATTCGCGAACTGGATGGCCGTATTATCGGCGCAGGCAAGCGCGGCCCGGTAACCGAGCAATTGCAGGCTGTGTATTTTGATCTGGTGCGCGGCAAGCTGGATGATGACTACGGAGACTGGCTCACTTACGTGAGCTGAACAGGCGGATGCCGGCTACCTTGACCGACTCGCCCTCCGCCATCCTTGTCGTCGGCCCGTCCTGGGTTGGCGACATGGTGATGGCGCAAACGCTGTTTTCCGAACTGCGTCATCAATACCCCGATTGTGCTATCGATGTGCTGGCGCCGACCTGGTGCCGGCCGCTGCTGTCACGCATGCCTGAAGTGCGTGAGGCCCTGGCGTTGCCGTTTGATCATGGCGATTTGCGTCTTGGTGAGCGGCACGCACTGGGGAAATCCCTGCGCGGCCACTATCAGCAAAGTTATGTGCTGCCCAATTCGCTCAAGTCTGCGCTGGTGCCGTTTTCGGCGAAGGTCCCGGTGCGCACCGGCTGGCGCGGCGAAATGCGCTATGGTCTGCTCAACGATGTGCGCAAACTGGACAAGGAGCGCTACCCCTTGATGGTGCAGCGTTTTGTGGCGCTGGCGTTGCCGGCAGGGGCACCGGTTCCGGGGCTGGAAGACATTACCGCCCCGCACTTGCAGGTCAGTGACGATTCGCGCAATGGGGCCATGGCGGCGCATAATCTGAACCTGGACCGTCCGGTGCTGGGGCTGTGTCCCGGGGCTGAATTCGGTCCGGCCAAACGCTGGCCAGAGCATCATTATGCCGCAGTGGCCCAGCACTGGATCGAGCGTGGCGGGCAGGTGTGGATCTTCGGTTCCGGTAAAGACCAGCCCGTGGCGGATATGATCGTCGGGGCGCTGGAGAACGGTGCGGATGAGCATGCGGTGGTGCTGGCGGGGAACACGTCCCTGGAGCAGGCCGTGGATTTGCTGTCAGCGACCATGGCGGTGGTCAGCAATGATTCTGGCCTGATGCATATTGCGGCCGCTCTGAAGCGGCCACTGGTAGCCGTATACGGCTCAACGTCTCCCGGCTTTACGCCTCCCTTGGGTGATCGGGTAGCAGTGGTACGATTGGGGCTGGAGTGTAGCCCCTGTTTCGAGCGTGAATGCCCGCTGGGCCACCTGAATTGTTTGCGTCAGTTGCCGCCCATGAAGGTGATTGACTCGTTGGGGATATTGGTAGGAGATGAGTAATCCAATGGAATTGAATGGCAATTACATTCACCCCCACTGGCGATTGACGTTGAATGGGCTTGGTCTGAACACGATTGCGGATTGGTTGGCGTTAGACAAGACGCTGGTCGACGAGCCCAACCAGCGAGGGCGTGGGATCAGCCAAGTATTCCAGGCAAACGTGGTTGGGGCTGGAGGGGAACCGGTAACCGTTTATATCAAGCATCAGCGTAACTATGTGCGACGTACTGTGCTGCACCCCATCACCGGGCAAGCCACTTTGTATCAGGAATACATAGCCCTGATGCGTTGCTGGCAAGCGGGTGTGCCGGTAGCGGAGCCATTGTTTTTTGCTGTGAACTCGCAAGGTGGAAATCATGAAGCCATGTTGGTCAGCATTAACTTGGCTGGCTTTCAGAGCCTTGATCAAATCGATTTGGGTGCGTTATCCCCTGGGAGACGATTTACGTTAATACGTGATGTGGCCTCAGTGGTGCGCTTGCTTCATGAGCGTGGTTTGGTTCACCAGAATTTGTATCCCAAGCATATTTTTGTTGCTTGGTGTGAAAAACAGCAACGCTATGATGTGCGTTTCATTGATATGGAACGCTGTCGGCCTCACTACCAGCGCTGGCAGCCCCGTCTACGTGATCTGGAGACGTTGGCAAGACGAGCGAAAGGTTTTTCTGCCCGTGACAGGGTGCGGTTTTTAAGAGCGTATCTTGACCGACCGCTGGCAGATAGCGATGGGAGATCACTCGTTGCCCGCATGGAGCGTAAGTTCAAGTTAAGGAGCGCCTGATCAATGCGTTTGCTTTTGATCAAGACCTCTTCCATGGGCGATGTGATTCATGCCTTGCCTGCATTGACTGATGCGCTAGTGGCCTTTCCCTCGTTAAAGGTGGATTGGGTTGTGGAAGACAGCTTTGCCGACCTGGCCATCCGCCATCCTGCGGTTAATACAGTTATTCCATGTGCCTTGCGCCGCTGGCGGAAGCACCCCATCAAGGCGCGTCGCTCCGGGGAGTGGGCTGCCTTTAATGCCGCCGTTCAGTCAAACTCCTATGATGCGGTAATTGATGCCCAAGGCTTGCTGAAAAGCGCGTTCGTTACGCGCCTCTCCCGTGGTCCAAAATACGGTTTTGATAAGCACTCTGCGCGTGAGGGGCTGTCGGCCAGGGTGCTGGATCATCCGCTGCCTGTGGCCCGTGGCCAGCACGCCATTGAGCGGGTTCGTCAGTTGTTTTCCCAGGCTCTGAATTACCCCCTTGCCGATACTGCGCCAGACTATGGGTTACCCCGTGAGCATGTGCCAGCGCCCTTGAGTGAGCCGGCAGAGCTGGTGTTCTGTCATGGCACGACTTGGGCCACCAAACATTATCCGGAAGCGTTCTGGCGCCAGCTTCTCGAGCTGGCCAGCGGCGACGGCCACCGTGTCCATTTGCCCTGGGGCAACGACGAAGAAAAAGCCCGCGCCGAGCGGCTGGCCGCCGGGCTGGAGCGCGTTTGTGTGCTGCCGAAGATGGGTCTGGATGCGCTGACCGACAAGTTGTTGAGCTGGGATGCCTTTATCGCCGTAGACACTGGCCTGGCGCATCTGGCTGCCGCTGCCGGCTTGCCGGGTGTGGCGCTTTATGGTCCAACGGACCCGGTGCTGACCGGTGTGCAAGGCATGCGTGCTTCGTCATTGGCGGCGGATTTTCCCTGCGCGCCCTGCGTGCAGGGAAAATGCACCTATCGGGGAGAGTTAGGCAAGGGGGTAGAACCTCCTTGCTTTAGCAGTCTCAAGCCAAAACAGGTCTGGCAGCAACTGTTACGGGTGGCCTCATGAAGCTGGCGTTTGTGCTGTTCGAGTATTTCCCGTTCGGCGGGTTGCAACGGGATATGTTGGCTATTGCCCAAGCCTCTGTGGCACGGGGTCATCAGGTCACCATTTTTACCCGAGACTGGGACGGTGAAAAACCAACGGATATTACTGTGCATTTGTTGCCGGTGACGGCCGGCAGCAATCACCGGCGTGACGTGCAGTTTGCAGGCCAGGTGAGTGAGTTGTGGGCGGATTTTGACCTGAGAGTAGGGTTTAACAAAATGCCTGGGCTGGATTGGTATTATGCTGCGGATGGCTGTCTTTCCGAGCGTTACTCTTGGCCGCGTTCCTGGTTACCGCGTTATCGCAGCAAACTGGATATGGAGCATGCGGTTTTTGCACAGGATAGCACTACTCGTATTTTGTCCATTTCTCCGCCCCAGAAATCCCTGTTTCAGGATCACTACGGTACCGCCGAACAACGATTTGTCGATTTGCCACCAGGCATTCGCCGTGACCGGGTGCTGCCTGAGTGTTATGAGTCGGTGCGTATGGCGCATCGGGAAAAATTGGATCTGGCTGATCAGGAATCGATGCTGTTGTTTGTGGGTTCCGGTTTTCGTACCAAGGGCCTGGATCGTGCCATTCATGTGCTGGCGGCGCTGCCAGGGGCGCAACTGTTTGTAGTGGGCGATGACCGCCCTGAGCGTTTTGCCGCGCTGGCGCGCCGGCTGGGTGTAATGTCGCGCCTGCATTTCATGGGTGGGCAGGACAATGTGCCGGAGTGGCTCTGGTCTGCGGATTTGCTGCTGCATCTCGCCTATGCGGAAAACACCGGGACGGTATTACTTGAGGCTGCCATTGCCGGGTTGCCGGTTTTGACCACGCAGGCATGCGGCTATTCACCGTACATCGAGCAGGCGGCCATGGGCCAGGTAATGAATGACAATGCGTCGCTTGCCATGATGGCCTTGGCAGCCAAGGGGCTTCTGATGCAGGGGCGTGATGACTGGCGGCAACGGGGACGGGCATTTGCGGCCAGTGCAGATATTTATGACCTGGTGGAGCATGCGGTGTCCGCAGTGGAAGCGGGCGACGGCGGGGAGCAGGAATGAGCAAGATGCTGCGTGAGGATCTGGCGGCGGCCTGGGCCGGTAAGGACCCGTTTGAGCAGGCAGCCCGACAACAAGGGGATATTTTCCGGGAACGTGAAGGGCGCAGAACGCTACGTTTTTTCCATGCCGGGAAAGGTTATTTCCTCAAGTACCATGGCGGGATTGGATGGCGTGAAATCTTCAAGAATCTCGCTCAGGGGAAATTGCCTGTGCTTGGTGCCATGCAGGAAGTGCGTGCGATTGATGCTGTTCGGGCCGCAGGGCTGGATACGATGACGGTGGCAGGGTATGGCTGCCGTGGCCACAATCCGTCTCGTCAGGAATCGTTTCTGGTCACGGATGAGCTGGCCGATACCTTGAGTCTGGAGGAAGTAGGCGAAAGCTGGCTTGAGGCAGGAGAAGTTCCTGTAGGCTTCAAGCGCGAGCTGATTCGTCGGGTGGCTGCTATCGCCCGCCGTATGCATGACGCCGGCATTAATCACCGTGATTTTTATCTGGCCCACTTTTTGATGCCGGCCCCCGCGGTGCACGCCAGGGATGAAACCGCGCCTCTTTTCCTGATCGATCTGCACCGTTCCCAGGTGCGAGGGGCGGTTCCTCAACGATGGCGAGTCAAGGATTTGGGGGGGTTGTATTTCTCCACTGCCCGGTACGGGATGACGCGAAGAGATGTTCTGCGCTTTGTGCGTGAGTACAGTGGCCTGTCTTTACGTGACGTGTTGACGGAAAAATCTGCCCTGCTGGCCGCCAGTCAGCGCGAAGGTGAAAAAATTTATCGTCGCTATTATGAAAAAAAACCACAATTTCCGCTGCAGTTTAATGCGCACCCGGGGAAGGATATATGAGCACGGGGTTTTCCGTTGTCATTCCTGCCTATAACTATGGCCACTGCATCGAGCGGGCGGTGCAGTCGGTATTGAACCAGTCTTATTCTGATTTTGAGGTGTTGGTGATCAATGATGGCTCTACCGATAACACCGATACGGTGATGCAGTCGCTGTCTGAGCAGAATAGTTCCCGGCTGTCTTATGTTCGGCAGAACAATCAAGGGCTGTCCGCAGTACGGAATCGGGGCGTGGAGGAAGCGGTTTTTTCCTGGCTAGTTTTCCTGGATGCTGATGATGAAATGTGCTCTGGGGCATTGGCAGCACTGGATCAATGCGCACAAGGAAACCCTCAAGCACGACTCCTTATCGGTGGCCATCTTTCATGTAGCCAGGAAGGGTGTGACGAAATTCGGCCATGGCCCGCATCGGATGATTGCCAGAAGAATTTCTCTGAATATCTGGGCAAGAAATTGACCATCTCAAATGGCGCGTGCGCGATGCATCGGACGTTATTTGCATCTGTGCGCTATGACCGTGAGTTGCGTCATACAGAGGATTTGCCCGTGTTTGCCCATGTGCTGGCCAATTATCCGGTGGCCACTACTCCGGAGCCCATTGCCAAAATTCACAAGCATGAAGACAGTATGCGCCATGATGTGAGCGCGGCCTTGGCGGTGGGCATGTCTCTGGAAAGCCGGATTTTTGATAACAATGGTCTGCCCGAATGGGCCCAGGCAATGCGCAAGAGCTATCGTGTGCGTAGATTACTTTCATTGGTGAAAATCTGTGATCGAGCCGGAAGTTATGGTGATGTGCGTCATTTGTACCGACAGCTTTTTCGTGAGGCTCCCCTGGCCGCTTTGCGGCCTCGCTATTTGCGCCGCTTACTCAAGAGCCTGATTAAGAAATGATCACGCTGTCAGCTTTGCAGCATTGGTGCTGGAATGACGCAGAACCGTTCTCGGTGGATATGAGTGAAGGGCGGTTGGTTGCTGACGATATTTTGCGGCACCTGCCCGGAAAGCGATTGGTGGTGCAGGGGCAGTGGCAAGGGCAGAAGGTGATTGCCAAGCTGTTCTTCAATGACAGCAAAGCCGCCGGGCGGCATGAATATGCCTTGCTGGAAACCCTGGCGGGCCAGGGTGTCTGTGTGCCTGAGGCCTTGGCATTGCTGGAGCAGGATAATCATGCAGTCTTGCTGATGGAGCCCGTGTCAGGGGCGGGGCTGGAGGCATTGCTTACTGACAGGGTTGATCTGCCCCTGTTGAGAACATTGCTGGATACCGTATGGAATCTGTATGAGGCCGGATGGATACAAACTGATCTGCATCTGGGGAATTTCCTGGTCAGGGATGATGGTGGGGTCGTTTGCCTGGATGCCGGGGCGATAAAGCCGGTTCCTTCACGGGGCGCAGCTGCACTGGTAGACAACCTGGCCCTGATGTGTGCCCAAGCGGCATTGGCGTTGCAGGCCTCACTGATTCAGGAATGCCTTGATTTCATGAAACATCACGGCGTGGACAGTCGTGATTTTGAAAAGCGCTGTCGGTACGCCCTGCACAGACGAATGGTACAGGCAGACCGAAAGTTTCAGCGGAACTGTTCGGCAATCCGCGTGGAGTCGATCAAGGACGGTGTTGTCTACAGTGTTCGTGCCGGTAGGAACGATTTAGACGCGTGGTTGACGTATTGCGAGCATCCAGAGGTCTTGCCTTTTTTGAAGAAAGGCAGTCGTGTCAGTGTTTACGCAAATAAAAACTGGGTGGTAAAGCATTATCGGGAAGCGGGCCTGAAAGCACGTTTTAAACAGAAAATGAAATGCTCCCGTGGAATGATCAGCTGGCGCCAGGGTTGGTTGTGGGCCCTGCTGGGTATCCCAACGCCATGCCCGGTTATGCTGGTTGAATTTACTCAAGGGGAGCGAGCCGGGACCAGTGTCATTGTTTTTCCCAAACTGGAGTCGAAAGCCCTGAGCCAGGTGATGGAGCAGCAGCGTAACCGGGCGCAACGTCTGGCGGTGGATGTGCGCCTGTGGCTGGATCGCTTCCTCTGGGCGGGGATCAGTCATGGAGACATGAAGGCGCAGAATATTCTGGTGGATGAAGCGGACAAGCTCAGCTTTATTGATCTTGATGGCGCAGGATTTAGTTCTCGTGCACGCTGGGCTCAAGTAAAAAACCAAAAAGACAAGTTGCGGTTCGAGAAGAACTGGGAGCAATTTCGGTAGCCATGATAAAAACACGCTTATGGTCAGTGGAAAACCCGAAGTCCCTTGCCATGGTGGCAGTGATAGGGAGTCTGGTTGTTTCCTTGCTGGCATTTATGACAGACCCGGTTTTGAACCGGGATGGGATGCTGTACATCGATCTGGCGAAACAAATAGCGGCTGGGGAAATTGAAGGAAGCGTAACCGCTACCTTTAACTGGCCGTTCTTTTCCTGGTTTCTAGCGGGTGTCATAAAGGTAAGTCCGTGGTCGGCGCTAACCTCTGCGATGATAGTGACTTCTCTCTTTGCGGCTGGAACTACTGCGCTGATGGTTTTGCTCTTGTCGCGGGTGGCGCAGGCGCCGGGGTGGTTGATATTGCTTTTCGTTCTGGCGCTGCCTGCCTTGAATGAATATCGGGCATCGGTGTTGAGAGACTGGCCTGCCTGGTGTTTCTCTTTGCTGGCCATTTATTCCTGGTTGCGTTATCAGGACAAGGCCTCTGTGTGGTGGTTGCTGTCGTGCTTTTGTGCCCTTGCCCTTGGGGTGCTCTGTCGTCTCGAAGTCGGTGCTGTGGCTATTGGTCTGGCGTTGGCAGGGCTGCTGATGCCGGAAAGAAACTGGAAGAAAATGGCTGGGTTCTATGTGGTGCCCGCAGTCGGAATGCTCGGGCTTCTGCTCTTTCTGACTTTTAGTGACAGTGGTGCTGTGGGCAGGGTTCTTCATTACTTGGATGCGCTGAATATCGCTGATCGCTATCAGGAGTTTCAGCGCTATGGTGATTTGCTTGCTGGAGCCGTTCTGAACAAGTTTTCAGATGAGTATGGTAGCCAGATTCTGTTCTGGGGGCTGATGACGATTGTTCCCAGCAAATTATTGATGCTGATGGGAGCTCTGGTGCTGGCCGTTTTTCTAAGGCCCGTTGATTGGAAGAGTGGGGATCGCACTACCTATTTGGTGTTGTTCTATTTGTGGTTGGCAGTGTTGGTAATCTTTCTGGTGACCAGTTTGTTCTTGTCCTCCCGTTACGTGGTGTTTGCTGCTCTGATGTTTTTACCGTTCCTTTGGGTTCGGTTTTCACAGGCTTACCTTGGCGGAAGTGCCGTTTTCAGGCGGACGAGTGTGGTGGTTTTGGCCTTGTCTGCGTTGGCGACGTCCATCAGCAGTACAGGGCATGAAAAGGCCGCTCTGAGGGGCGCGGGGGACTGGTTGGCCGCGCGTTCTGATCGTGTGGTTTACATCAATGATGGGCAGGTGAGTTTCTATGCTGATCAAGGGTATTTCAGCTATGACGTTGAGCCGCCGTTTCCGGTAACGGTGGCGCCGGGTAGTTTGCTGGCATGGCGCGTGGACCGGACTGAGCAGGAACAGCTATTAGCCTCTCACCACTCTCGTTTCTCTCTGGAAAAAGTCTTCGACAGTGACGGCGATGATGTGGTGGTGGTATTGGCCAGACAATAAGCGACTTGATCGTTATCGGTACGGAGATTGCCCGTCCCGCTGATGCTTGAACCGCTTGTGCACCCACAGATACTGCTCCGGGTACTTGCGCACGTAGCCTTCGATAGTGCTATTGATGCGAGCGGTGTCCTGTTCATCGTCACCGCAGGGAAAGTCTTCCAGCGCCGGGCCGAATTCGATCTCGTAGCGCCCGCCGGGTAGGCGGTAGTGCGCGCAGGGAATGACGGCGGCCTTGCCCATGCGGGCGATGCGGCTGGTGGCGGTAATGGTCGCTGCGGGCACGCCAAAAAAAGGCACAAATACCGCGTGGGCGGTGCCGTAATCCTGATCCGGGGCATACCACACTATGTCTCCCTTTCTGAGCAAGCGAACGATATGTCGAATATCTGTGCGCTTAACGATGCCTTTCATGTAGTTCAGGCGTCCCTTATTGATCAAGCGATCAATCACCAGGTTATCGTTGGGGCGATAGACTGCATTCATATCAAATGCGCAACTCAGTAACCGCGACCCCACATCTATGCTGTTGAAATGCATGCCCAGTAACAACACCCCTTGCCCTGCGGCCTGGGCATTGCGGACATGCTCTAAGCCATTGATAGTCAGGCGGTTATTAAGGTTGATGCGGTGGTTGCTGAAGCTTCCGGCCATTTCCAGAATGGCTTCGCCGGTGCTGACCATGCAGCGCCTGGCTAAGGTTTCTTGCTCTTCGGCACTTAATTCTGGGAAGCAAAACCGAATGTTGGTCTGAACAACATGGCGGCGTTTTTTTGTCAGATGCCAGGCAAGGTGGCCCAGTCCACGACCCGCGGCCAATAAAACAGTCCACGGTAGCTGGCCGACTAGCCAGAATAGCCCGACGCCTAGCCAGCTAGGGTATAGGCGCGGATCGGAGAGGCGTGAAGGTCGGTTGGTGCGTTTTCCCATGGTAATCTCAACGACTGTTGGGATGGATGCTTGGGCGCTCGCTGAGTCGGGCCAGCAGAAGCGCTAAAGGGAGCCAAAGGCTAAGCCAGCTGGCATGGAATGGCACGAGTAGATATGCGCCGGCGGCGTAGGCCATACACAGGCCTGGCAGAACAGCAATGGTGTAGGCCGCACTGTCATGCCAGTTGATCTGGCGCTGCAGTAGGGCGGTCAGTGGGCTTACCCAACTGGCGATGAACAGCACCAGGCCGACCAATCCCAGCCCGTGAATCAATAGCAGAAAAATATTTCGGGGGTGAGCGAGGGTCTGTAGGTGAGAGCCGTTGTAGGCGAGCACTCCATTCAATGTTTCGTGATTCAGCCCGTTACCGATTAGGGGGTGAGCGAAGTAGTTGTTCACCGCCACACTGTGGCCACCTTGCACCATCAGGTAAAAGGCAGCGGCCAGCGGGATCAGGCTTAGCCAGCGGCGAGAGCTACGGGTAAGCAGCCAAGCGACAGCAAGCATGATGCACATTAACCCCAGAGGCAAAGAGGCTAGGCAAAGAAACACAAAGCCGACCCCGGCACCAACCAAGCGGCGGGCGCCTTTGCCGGATGCCCCTTCTTCCATGCCCTGTGCCAGAAGAATGAACGTCGGTGCCACCATGGCCATCAGTGCCAGGGAGGGGTCAAGAGAAGGCATGCGAAAAATCAGGTTTGCCGGTTCGCTGAACAGGGGGCTGCTGAATGGCTGAGTGGTGTAGTAGCTGACCATAACGATTGAAGACACAATCACGGCACACAGGGCGCCGTTGGCCATGGCTTGTTTAAAGGTGTTACGGAAATACAGGTGTAGCCAACGAAATAACCCCACGATCACCACAATCTGCACGACTCCGCGCACCGTGCGTGAGGAATTGGGTTCTTCTGCCCAAGCTAGGCTGAGCAAGGCCCAGGCGAGCAATAGATAAAGAGGAACAAGAAAAGGCGAGGTCATCAGGCGATGATCGCCACTGACTACGGCGCGGGTGAGCAGGGTTAGACCGGGCAAAAAGAAAAGCACATCTAGCACGTTAAGTAAGCCGATGCGGGAGCTGAACAGGAAGACACCGCTGAACATCACTGCAAATGATAATGTGAGCCACCAGCGTAGCCAGCGACCTTGCATGATGTTGGGGGGCAGTGGTGGCATAGCGTGTCCTGTTGCTTCTAAATTGGCCAAGGGTTAAGGGCTACTGAATGATACCCTGACAGCGAGGTGATGCGTAATTGCCGGGTGACACACTCACGCAGTCTTGTGGCGCGAAGTGTACTGTCTGAACCGGTTTGCCTCCACTGCTATGCTACAATTGCGGGCAATTCGGCTCTGTTGTCTTATGGAGACATTGATGCAAAACCCGCACATCCCTTCTTTTGCCCAAGCCCGTGTTCTGGTGGCGGGTGATGTCATGCTGGATCGCTATTGGCACGGCCCCACCAGCCGTATTTCACCGGAGGCGCCAGTGCCTGTGGTGCGCGTGACCGAGCTAGAAGATCGCCCTGGTGGTGCCGCCAATGTGGCATTGAACATGGCGGCGTTGGGCGCCCGCGCGGAATTGGTCGGGGTGACCGGTAATGATGAGGCGGCGTCTATTCTGGAGGAACGCCTGGCGGCGGCAGAAGTGGGCTGCCATTTTCAGAAAGTGGCAGGCTTGCCGACTATTACCAAGTTGCGCGTGATTAGCCGCCAACAGCAGTTGCTACGACTGGATTTCGAAGAAAACTTCCACCATCAGGACCCCGCCCCTTTTGCAGAGCAGGTAAAACGGCAGCTGGCCCACTGTGGCGTGCTGGTGCTGTCTGACTATGCTAAAGGCGCGCTGCGAGATTGCCCTGGGCTCATCGCCCTAGCGCGGGATGCCGGTGTGCCGGTATTGGTAGACCCCAAAGGCACGGATTTTGAGCCTTATCGCGGCGCGACCCTGCTGACACCGAATCTTAGTGAGTTTGAAGCGGTGGTGGGGCCTGTGAAGGATGAACAAGACCTGATTGCCAAAGGGCAGCAGCTGATCCGTGATCTGGATTTACAAGCAATGCTAGTGACCCGTAGCGAGAAGGGGATGACGCTGTTGCGTGATGGCCTGCCAGAGCTGCACCTGCCGGCCCGGGCCCGTGAAGTATTCGATGTCACTGGCGCGGGGGACACGGTGATCTCGGTGCTGGCGGTGTCGTTAGCTGCGGGCGCCGCCATGGAAGATGCGGTGGCCTTGGCCAACATTGCCGCTGGCATTGTGGTGGCGAAACTGGGCACGGCGGTGGTCTCCGCTCCCGAATTGCGTCGTGCGGTGCATCAAGAGGGAGGCTCCGGTCGTGGCGTGATGAGCGAAGCGCAATTGCTGATTGCCATCGAGGATGCTCGCGCCCAGGGCGAGAGAATCGTTTTCACCAATGGCTGTTTCGACATTATCCATGCCGGTCATGTGGGGTATTTGGATACGGCTCGTCGGCAAGGGGACCGCTTGGTGCTTGCGGTAAACGGTGATGAATCGATTCGACGGTTGAAGGGGCCGGGTCGGCCTATTAATCCGCTTGAGCGCCGCATGGCCGTCTTGGCTGCGTTGGAGGCGGTGGACTGGGTGGTGGCTTTCGATACTGATACACCGGAGCCGCTGTTGGAGTCCATTAAGCCAGATGTTCTTGTGAAAGGCGGTGACTACAGCGTAGACCAGGTGGTGGGCCACGAATTTGTGAAAAGCTATGGTGGTGAGGTAAAAGTGCTCGATTTCATCGATGACATCTCCACCACCAAGATTGTGGAGCGCATTCGAGAGAAAGATTAACGGATTCGCGGGGGGAGAATGAATTACTAGCGAGTGAACACTTGCCGGTTACTCGCGTGTTCAGTGCGGGTGTGGAGAAGTCGAGTTGCCCGGCCTCCGCCTTCAGGATAACAGGGAAGGAAGCCCCGGAAGCGTCTCTGGGGTCTTCACGTCTGAGGTTCTCCGCCCAAGTTCCCTTTTTAGCCTGTGACTATGAAGGACGATGATTGGCTGCCGGAGGTTAAGGCGGTCTCCCTGAAAGTCGTGGTGGCTAGCTAATGGTTGTTGTTCGCAGCAACGCCGGCTGTGATGCGATTAGCGTTCGCAGTTCACCGGCGACGCTTGATGATACAGCGGCAGGGTGTTCCCCATCCGCTCCTCCAGTGCCTTGATGCGGCTGTCGTGATTAGGGTGGGTGGAGAGAAACTCCATAGGTTGGGCACCGCCTGCGGCGGCCATATTGCGCCATAGTTGAATGCTTTGTCGTGGATCAAAACCCGCGCTGGCCATCAACTCTAGGCCCATGGCGTCCGCTTCCTGCTCATGGCTACGGCTGAACGGTAGCGCAATCCCCAGATATGCTCCCACGCCGAGGGCCTGCCGAATATTCTCGGTATCTGCATCACCTTCACTTAACAGCCCAACGATGAACAATACTGTTTTGATGCCCAACTCCTGGGTTAACCGCTCGTTGCCGTGCTTGGCCAGTACATGGGCGATTTCATGGCCCACCACTGCGGCCAGCTGGTCGTCGCTTTGTGCCACCTTAAGCAGCCCTTCATTGACGCCTATCTTGCCTCCGGGTAGAGCAAAGGCATTAGGTGTGGAATCTGCGAACAGCACCACCTCCCAGGTGGTCGGCATGGTCGCACCAGGAAAGCGTGCGGGGATGCGGCTGATCAGGTGCTCTGCCACGCATTGCACCTTTCGGCGGGCGCTTTCGTCGGTACTCACCGGTAACTGCTGCTGCAGCTGCACAAAAGTCTGACGACCAAAGTCCGCCATCATAGACTCTGGTACTAGCGCCAGTTGGTCGCGACCGGTGGGAGTCTGGTCGCAGCCGACCAGCAGTAAAGGCAAAATGGCCAAGAGGAAAAAACGCACAGGGAAACCTTGTTAGAGCGGCGCTCAGGCCGCGAAGTTATGCTTCACGGTAGCGCAGGTTGCGGGTGTTGTGTAGGGACGCCAGAAACGAAAAGGCCCCGCTCTTGTGAGCGGGGCCTTTTATTTGGTGCGCAGGTGGAATTAAACCAGCCACACGGGGGGTTAAATTTTCATATATAGAAATAACTTGTCGATGAATAAACGGAATTCTTCCGTACCGAACACTGTATGCCTTTGACCCAAGACCGACAGTAATATTGCTTTGTCGGATTGTTGTTCGGCCACCTTTCCGTTCTGACGAGTCATTATTTTTTAGCCGTCAACTTAACTACCATCTTGGAATAGCCTCGAACAAAGTTTGATTGCACGCGCTCCGGCTCACCGATCACTTCGAGCTTCTCAAAACGTGGGAGTATCTCTTCCCATAGAATGCGCAGCTGTAGTTCGGCAAGGCGGTTACCCATACAGCGGTGAACCCCGTAACCAAACGCTACATGATTGCGAGCTTCTTTGCGGTCGATGATGAACTGTTCAGGATTTTCAAATTTTCTCTCATCCTGGTTGCCCGACGCATACCACATCAGCACCCGATCACCCTTCTTAATGGTCTGCCCGTTCAGTTCCACATCCTGCGTGGCAACCCGGCGCATATGCGGAAGCGGTGTTTGCCAGCGAATGATTTCAGAGACCATATTGGGGATCAGCTTTGGGTTCGCCTTTAGCTTCTCGAATTGCTCTGGGAACTGATTGAACGCCAATACACCCCCACTCATTGAGTTCCGCGTGGTGTCATTGCCGCCAACAATCAACAACGCGAGATTACCAATGAATTCCAGAGGACGATTGATCAGATCTTTTGTGTCGTCATTGGACTGAAGCATGCTGATCAAGTCGAAACCGGGCTCTTCACCTGCTTTTTGACGGGCTTCTTTATCACGCCAAAGCTTGGAGAAAGACCACGCCATATCTGCCGCGTCATCAAAAAATACATCTTCATTCGTAAACTCGCCGCCGGTTGCCGAGGACGCGCCGGACAATCGATCCGACCAGCCAACCAGTTTTTCGCGTTCGTCATACGGGAAGTCTAACAGTGAGGCGAGCATGCGACCGGTCAGCTCTTTCGACACCACCGGCACCCAGTTGAACGGAGTGTCCAGCGGCAAGCTATCGAGTACGTCCCCGGTGCGCTTGCGGATCAGTCCTTCCATTTCCTTCAGGTTCTTGGGCGCAACAACACCCTGGACTGCCCGCCGCTGTACGTCGTGCTTGGGAGGATCCATCGCGATGAACATTTCGACCGACAGGCCTTCTGGAAATTCACCTAAGGTGATTTGCGGCTCGGAGGAAAACAACTCATGGTTCTTGTCCACGAAGACAATATCTTCGTAGCGTGTTATCGACCAGAACGGCCCGAAAGCACTGTCCTTCTGGTAGTGTACCGGTGCCTCATCACGCAGCCGCTTAAAATAAGAATTGGACTTACTCTGTCGGTATAGAAAAGGATTGCTTGTGTCGATGTCTTCTATCGCTACATCATTGACGTCAGGCAAATCGGTTTCAACAAAGTGCACCTGAGGGCGGGAAGTCCCAATGGTCTTCCGCTTCACCTTCATCAAGTTTTTTAGGGCCTTGATCTGTAGATGCATTGGCACGACTTTGGAAGTGGCGTTAATTACTTTTGCCTGGATGTCATTACTTATACTTGAACTCGTTGACATGTCGATCTCCGCACTTACATTTGAAATTCTGGCAACTGAACAGTCATTCCGTCCATTGCCTCAGTGGCCTTAACCGGACACCCCATTGAGAGGCTTTTGCACGCTCAGGTGTCATAACAACATTTGTTCTTTAGCATCATTAGTCGGCCCAGTTTTATCGAGCCATTCTTCTGGAACAATCAGGTGGCAGGTGTTGCTGGAAGACTCCCTAACCAAAAATTTGTATGAAATCTAGCCTGTCGCTGTGCAACCATGCTGGAGAGGACATTTAGTGACATGAAGAGGGCATTTCAAGACAGTTAGGGCTTTTTTCTGGGACGGCCATACCAAAAGCGTCATAGCAAGAGGGCCGCAGCAGCCCCCCCTTTGAAGCAGGCATTCCGTCGAATAACTCACGATTGATTGCCTGTGAACCGGGTCTTGCTGCACGGTACCGTGCCCTCGACGTTGGGCCACTTCTAGAAGAAGGCCGCGTATTCCGCCATCCAGACTCACGTACCAAGCCGCATCCCCTGTTTATTTTGCTTGGATGGATTCATTTTGATTCCAATCAACTGAAGCTCACCTTCCCGATGGTGCTATGCCGAACGCTTCAGCGAACAATGAAGGTCGATGAGCAGGGGGGCGACTTCAGGAGGCGCTCAAGCGCGTTAGCGAAGCGCCTGACCTCTTAAAAGCCGTGATACAAAGCAGGCGGAATGCACAGTGCGACGCTGACACGCCTGTAGCGGCAGTTCAGTCTAGATACGCCAAGTGCAGGTTGGGTGACGGACATCGCTTATATCCGTACCCACGAAGGTCGGCTGTATCTGGCTGTGGTTCTGAATCTGTTCTCGCGCCGGGGAGCAGCCACGATCATGCCGTCGCTTAGAGCTTTTTCCGGTTCCTGAAACGTGTGAGGGTACAGTGAAAGATTTACAGCAGTCGGGGTAGTACAAAGAGCGGCTGGCTAGTGTCTAGCGAATGGTGGTGATTCAGTTCGGCCATTTCAGATGGCTGTGTCCGGCGGCTTCATTTGCGGGTATCTCAAAGAGGGAAGGGGTGGAGTACCCACAAAAATACTCTTGGATTTCAATGGACTCGTTAGGATTGTATTAGACACAAAAAAGCCCCTGATCGTTGTACAATCAGAGGCTTTAAAGGCGAGGCAGGAACCTCTAGTACTGCAATTTGGTGCCCGGAGGCGGAATCGAACCACCGACACGAGGATTTTCAATCCATATCAAGGGGTTGTTTGGTGGCGTTAATTTGCGCCTATTTTTCCTTTTAAATCAGTGTCTTTCCTTTTGAAACAATGCCTTACCTTAATCCTTGTTAACCTCTCTCAATTAGCGGAAAATTCCTACACAGTTCCTACATGGCTCCTACATGAAATTAAGGGGCTTATTTCTGCGGAAATAGAGTGATTCTCGAAAAAGCAATTTTTTGAGTCCAAAAAAAGCCCCAGAGGTGCGGCAACACTTCTAGGGCTGACCAGAGGGCAATATGGAGGATTCCCCTTGGCACAGGCAAAGCGTACACCAAACCGCATCCATTTCACCCCTGAGCGTATCCGCAAGGCGAAGTGCCCCCAGGGCCGCCAGCAACTGCTGGTCTGGGATGATGACCCCCGCAGTCTGGGGCTGCGAGTCACGGCCAGCGGTGCGAAATCCTATGTGTTCGAGTTCCGGTTACATGGCAGGAACGGGCGCACCACCATTGGATCAATCGAGGCGTGGGACATTGCCGCCGCCAGAGCGGAAGCACGCCGGTTACAGGTGCTGGTGGATTCCGGCACAGACCCCCGCGACGAAAAAGCCGCACAGGCTCGCCAGAAAGAGCGAGAGCGCCACGAAAAGCAACGGCAGGCCGTTACCCTTGGCGAGTTGTGGCCGGAGTACGTGGAGGCAAACAGCAAGCACTGGAGCGAGAACCACCAGAAAGACCACCAGAAGGCGATACAGACGCCGGGGCTACCGCGCCAGCGCTCCAAGCTGAAAACCAAGGCTGGGCCACTATATGCGCTTTCAGGTGTGCGCCTAGTAGACCTGACGCCGGATCGGCTGGAGCGCTGGTTGCTGGAAGAATCCAAGAGCAGGCCCACGGCAGCGGCCCGTGCCTTTCGGCTACTGCGGGCGTTCCTTCACTGGTGCGAGGATCAGCCCCGGTATCAGGGGCTGGCGGCCCCGTCCGAGGTGCTGACCAAGAAAGTCCGTAAGGCGGTGGCATCGCCCAAGGCCAAGACGGATTGCTTACAGAAAGAGATGCTGGCGGACTGGTTCGGCGCGGTTGGCCAGCATGACAACTCGGTTGTTACGGCCTATCTGGAAGCCCTGTTGCTTACCGGAGCCCGCCGCGAAGAAATGGCCCGGCTGAAATGGGCTGATGTGGATTTCCGGTGGCGGAGTCTGACCCTTGGCGACAAGGTAGAGGGCGAGCGCATTATTCCCCTGACTCCCTATCTGGCCAGCAAGCTGTACGCGCTGCCCCGCCGGAATGAGTGGGTATTCAGTAGCGCCACGTCTGAATCCGGCAGGCTCACGGATGTTTACCGCGCTCACCAGCGTGCGGTGGCCATGGCCGGGCTGCCCCATACCACCTTTCACGGCTTGCGCCGTTCCTTCGGCACCCTGGCGGAATGGATGGAATGCCCGGTGGGCATCGTGGCGCAAATACAGGGCCACAAGCCAAGCGCCCTTGCCGAAAAACACTACCGCCAGCGCCCCCTGGACCTGTTGCGCAAGTGGCATACCAGTATCGAGAGCTGGATTCTGGATCAGGCCGGGCTGGAGCAACCAGACCCCACGGAAAAGCTGAAAAAATTGGGGGTGGTGAATGCTTCGCATTGAAGAGAATCCGTGGAATTTTCATCCTGGCCCCGATGCTTTGGGGGAATCCTATGATGCGTTTTTCCAATGGTTCTTGGTGTGCCGGGGGGCGGCTGCGAAAGAGTTTCCCAAGGATGAAAGCCCTTACATAGAAAGCGATTCCCTTGCGTGGGCCTATCATCCCATTATCAAGAACATGAGCCTGGACAAAGCGCGAGAGTTGGCGGCCAATACATGGCGGGCAATGTGGGATGCCCGGCAGTGGTCTGCCCAGCAAGACGAATATCAGCGATGGAGAGGTCGCGTTAAAGAGGCAAGGGAATACCAGAGAGAGCTGGCCGAAGCCGGGGAGGTGCTGAAACAGGCGGGATCTTATCCGTCGCTTGGGCTATCGCTGGGGAAAGTTATTTTTTATCTTCAGAAGCATGGCGTGAAGCTGGCGCCGTCGAACCCGGAAGAAAAACGAAACATCGGCGAGCTTTTGGCGGTGCTGGGGGAAGGGCTTGTTGAATCGGCGGGAATGGCATCGCAGGGGGCTTGGGACTGTTACGGCTGCCTAGAGTTTCGGCGCAAGCTGGATCAACAGGGGAACAAGCCAGAAGCGGCGGCAATGCTGTCTTTCCATCTGTCGTTGCTGAATCGTCTGGCAACGATGGAAAGCCCGGCCCGGCTGGCGACGGGCACCCCAATGCCTTCGGGCGGAAGGCCTCTTTATTCAGCTGTGGCGGTAGCGGCCTCCATGGCTCTTGATATTTCTCAATACGGGAGCTGGAGCGGTAAAGCGGTTGGGGATGCGGTGTTGGGGCTGACAAGGGCGAATTGTCGTTTTATTGGTTGGCAGGCTCCATTTCCAAGATGACCGAGGATTGAAGGCGAAAACAGAGTTTTATTCTCGGGCGATTGTGAGCTGCTTAACGCCGATTGTTAGGGCTCCACTTAATGGAGTTCTGACAAATGAAGAGTGTTTATCAGGGTGGCCTGACCACCATTCAATTCGGCGCACAAATAGGCATCAAACCTGAATCCATCCGTGTGCGACTCTGCCAGACCGGCAGTTACTTCGGTGTCACCCCTCGCAAACTACCCAATGGACGACTGTTATGGCCAGCTGATGCGGCGGAACAGTTGTTGGGAAAGGAGGGCGCGGCATGAGAAAGCTAGGGAAACAGGCCCGCATCCTGCTGGTGTTCTATCGCGGCCACAGCCTTCACCGCTTCGAGGCTGAACATATTGGCGACCACTGCCTACACTCCACCATAAGCGCCCTGTTCAACGGTTACGGGCTGGTGTTCGACCGTGAGCGCGTGAAGGTGCCTAACCGTTTCGGAACGCAAACCACCGTGACCCAGTACCGCTTGGCCGGATCTTCCAGAGAGAAAGCGGCCCGGTTGCTGGAACGCTGGAGGGTGCCAGTATGATCCGCCAGCACCATCGGAAAGACGCTCGCCGGGTGCCCCGTTTGGGGTGCCTATCCATGTCAATACTTTACCCCTGTTTCTGGAAGTGGCGAGGTGCTGCGCCCCTTGTGTCGTCTGGCGTGCGGGTTTCTTCAGCCCTAAAAAAAGCGCCGGTATTTCATAATATCTATACAGGGTTTCAATCATTCATTCCTGACCAAAGGGCTATTAGCGCATGGCCCAACAGGTGCGGAAAATAATGAGGGCCAATGTGGTCAGTCTGGACGGCATGATGCTATCCATAAACGCCGATGAAAGGCGTGGTTGCTATTTGGAGGTGCTGGCGGCGCTGAAACAACAAATGGATGCCATGCTGAGCCATTACGCCAGAGTGCTGTTTGTTCGCTTGGATATTCGCCAGCATGAATACAGTGGAGACAATGCGGCTATGTCTGACTTCTGCCGAAAGATGAAAAAACGGCTGGGCCGTCAGTACAAGACAAGCCGTATTGCCTACTTGTGGGTGCGAGAGTTGGAGAAAGCCAAGAAACAGCATTACCACCTGATTCTAATGCTGGACGGCCATAAGGTGCGCCACCCGTCCAAGGTGATACAGATGGCAGAGGAGATAGCGGCAGGCTGGGACTGGCCACGGCCCTACACACCGAAAAACTGTTACTACATGCTGGAAAGGGGCAAACCAGAGATATACGCGCAAGCGTTTGAGCGTGGTTCCTATCTGGCGAAAGAGAGAGGCAAGGGCTACAAGGCAGCTACCGCGAATAACTACGGTAGAAGCGTTATCCGGCCCTGTATAAATCAGGGAGGTATCAGGTATGGCGAAGTTTAAGCGCGGCCAGTCTGGCAACCCGGCAGGCAAGCCCAGGGGAGCCCGCAGCCGTTTCACCAAGATGCGTGAAAAGCTGGAGGCCGACTTGCCTGACCTGCTGGACGCCACCAAGCAAGCCGCGCTTGATGGCGATATGACGGCCATGCGCTTGCTGCTGGAGCGTACCTTGCCGCCACAGAAGGCCACGGCAGCCACGGTGAATATACCGGCGTTAGAAAAGGCGTCAGGGCTCACGGAGAAAGCGGGCGTGGTGCTGGCGGCAGTGGGGCGGGGCGAGCTGCCCCCGGACGTAGGCGCGTCACTGGTGGACGGGCTGACCCGTATGGCGAAGCTGAAAGAGCTGGACGATATAGAACAGCGATTACTGGCACTGGAGGAGAGGCAACAATGAACACGCGAACTCTGAACCGGCTGGCCCGTCTGGAGCAAGGCGGCGGTGAACCTGTTGTAATTCTGGTGATGCGTCCCGTAGAGAGCCCGCAACCTTTCCGGGGCTACCGGGTGGCTTGGCCGGGCGGTGAGAGTGACTACCCCGGCGACGATCCGGCCAGCCTGAAAACGGCAATCAGAAGCGAGGCGGCGCACAGGCTGCCCGCTGGGGTGTTTGCGCTACAGGTGCGGGAGCTGGCGGCATGAAACGATTGAATGAACGGTTGGCGGCGCTGGAGGCGGATCATGGGGAGCCGCTGGAGATGTGGATTCAGCATTACAGTGGCCCAGGCCGCGAAGGCTGGGAGTGCTGCCCCGGTAACAGCCTTTCGGTAAAAGTGATGCGCGGCCCCGGCGAAGATGATGCGAGTCTGAAAGGCCGGGCGCGGGTGGTGATGGCTGAGCTACGCAGGGAAGATGGTTCGGCTGGCCCTGTAGTATATTTTTTCGGAATCGACCGCGCCCACTAGCCCCTGTCCTGAATGCCTGCCCCTTCCCCCTGTTCGCTGAACACTCACTGAACGCTCATTGAGTCCGCAGTGAAGTGACGACCACAGTGTCGAGTGCTGTCCACACGTCATGCGGACACGGTGCGGACGAATCGCGATTTATCGAGAGCGCTACCAGAACCCAAACCGGTTTTGGGTTTGCGCTGGGTTTTGGGGGATGGTGTGCGGAGAAAGGGAGGGCGGAATCTTCAGTGATTTCCTACATGGCTCCTACATGAAAAAGCCCGGCTATAAGCCGGGCTTCTCATTTATGGCCTAAGCCATTGATTTAACTGGTGCCCGGAGGCGGAATCGAACCACCGACACGAGGATTTTCAATCCTCTGCTCTACCGACTGAGCTATCCGGGCAATCAGGGCGCGTATTAAAGCGGCTTGGATCGAAGTCGTCAAGCCATGGGCGTTTATTTGTTCGCATCGTGAGCAGGTGGAACGTATCCCTCTGCTTTTTCGTAGTTTTCATTGTTCAGAAAACGATCACGTTGCTCATCAAGGAAGCGTTTGGCTTCCGGGTCCATCACGTTCAGGTGTTTTTCGTTGATGAGCATGGTTTGTTCGTGAAGCCATTCCTTCCAGGCTTGCTGGGATACATGGTCGAAGATGTCCTGCCCCTTGGGGCCTGGGAAGGGTGGACGGGGCAGACCTTCCATGTCGCTTTGGTATTTGCGGCAGAAAACCGTGCGGCTCATAACGTCTCCGTGGGAATGCTTGGTCTGAATGGAGGTTTGGGGCGACTATAACATGCGGGCTTGCCGTGGTGCGGACAAGCTGGCTAGCAGCTTTTTCACAGGGGCTGCCAGCCCCAATTTCCCGGGGTTTTGTGGGTTTACCCAGCGGCCATTATTGTCACAGGGGCCGGCTGTGTCCACGGCCACTTCCAGCGGCTCGATATCCAGGTGGTAGTGGCTGAAAGTGTGCCGAAAGGGGGGCAGCTGTTGGGTGTCGCCACGGGCATCAAAAGCGCGGGTTTGAAGGGCATGGTGTACCTGTTCCATGGCACAGGTTTGCGGGAAGCACCACAGGCCGCCCCAGATGCCTTGCTGGGGGCGCTGTTCCAGCCAAACCTGACCCTCCCTGTCACGCAAGATAAGCATGACGGTGGTGCGCACCGGCAGGGTTTTTTTCGGCTTTTTGCCGGGGTAGTCCTGGGGGTTGCCGTTGGCATGGGCTTGGCACCCGGTTTTCACTGGGCAGGCGGTGCAGTCGGGGGTGCTGCGTCGACACAGGGTCGCTCCCAGGTCCATGATCGCCTGGGTGTAGTCTGCCAGTCGGTGGTCGGGTGTGTAGTGCTCGGCCAGCTCCCATAGCCGGCTTTCCACAGGTTTCTTGCCGGGCCAGCCAGGTACGGCATGCAGTCGGGCCAGCACCCGTTTAACGTTGCCGTCGAGGATGGGAGCGCGAATGCCGCGGCTCTGGGCAAGGATAGCCCCAGCCGTGGAGGGGCCGATGCCGGGGAGTGTGGCAACTTCTTCTACGGTGTTGGGGAAATCACCTGCGTAGTTCTCCAGTAATTGCTGCGCACATTTGTGGAGGTTGCGGGCGCGGGCGTAGTAGCCGAGGCCGGTCCACAGGTGTAGGACTTCATCCTGTTTGGCCTGCGCCAGCGTTTTGACATCCGGAAAGTGCTCCATGAACCGCTGGAAGTAGGGAATCACCGTGTTCACTTGGGTTTGTTGCAGCATGATTTCCGATATCCACACCTGATAAGGCGTGCGAGGGTGCTGCCAAGGAAGGTCTTGGCGGCCATGCTGGTCGTACCAGTCGAGCAGCGCCTGGCTGAAATGCTCGGGACTCAATGAGTATTTAGGCATGGACTTCCGGGTGGGTAGGGCGAAAGCTGACGTTGGTTTGCTTTCGCCCTACGATTGCGGTTCGGTTTAGCGGCCGCGTGCGTGTGAAATACACAGCGGTTTTTAATTAAACAGTTTCTTTAGGCCGTCCTGTAGCTGTTTGTTGATTTCGTCCTTGGCTTTCTTTTGTGCGGCATCCTTGAGGATTTCTTCGGTGGTGTCACCCTCACCTTCAATGCCGAATTTGTCTTTTAGCTTGTCCTTGGTGGCGTTAGCGGCGACCTGTTTACCAATGTCCTTGAAGCCATCCTTGTCAGGGCCGCACCATTTGGCCGGGCTGCCGCCTAGGTTGCCTTCACAACGTAGTGGCCAGGTGGTGCCTTGCAAATACTTGGATGTGCCCAACTCTGGTGACTGCATGCCAATTTTCAGGTCGAAGTCTTGGTTGAGTATGTTCATCCAGCCGCTACCGCTTAATTCACCCTTGCTGAGGGTGGCATTAAGACTGTCGAGATAGGCTACGTTCTTGTCCAGCCGAGCCTTGGTTTTAAGGTCAAGAATTTTGGTGTCTTCGGATAGAGGGGAAGGCAGCTTGCCCGATTCTTGGTTGGGAATTAGGGCGGCTGCTAATCCCTGAAATTGACCCAACATGTCGTTCACGCCACCTACCAGGGTGTCGTACAGGTTCAGGCCGCGCACAGTGGCGTCAGCCAGGCTTAGATCGATGTTGCCTTTGGCGGAGTTCATCAGTGCTTTTTCACTGTTGCCACTAGCGCTGTAGCTGCCGGACATGGAAAAAATACCCTTGGCGAGATCGTCGTCGAGTGCCATCTGGGCGATGGGCTGAATTTGTACGCTGCTGATTTTGTTAGTGGCCGAAATTTTTGGGGTGCTGCCGGCGACATTTAGCGTGCCGTTGGCGCTGAAACTGCCGCCCAGGGTGTTGCCGGTGGCTTGGGTCAATTTGAGGACGCCGTTGTTGGCGGTAACCGCAAATTTCATATCGCTGGCGCTGATGCCGTCATAGTTGAGACTGCCGATGGCCAGTTTACCGTCTACCCGTAATGGGCGCAGCGTGTCCACGGGGATCAATTCTGCGTCGCTGAGGCTATTGGTGCCGCCGGTTTTGCCGCCGCCAGGTGCCGCGGTTTCAGTTTCGCCGCTGGCGGGAGGCATGTAGCCATCTAGAGTGATTTTATCGAGCGTCAGATCAAAGACGATTTTTCCGCTTTCCAGGCTGGCTAGACCAGCGCTCCCACGGAGGGTGCTGTCATCCAGGGTCACGGTGAGCGGGCTGGCCATGACGCTGCCGGGCTCGCCGCCCAAGGTGGCCTCTAGGGCAATGTTGCTCAGTGCTTGGCTGTCGGTGGTTTCGATGGGGGCCTCGCCAATGGCTTCCAGTACTTTGTTGGCATCGAAAGGCGCGGTGGCCAGTTTGCCGCTGAGCTGCATGTCACCGGTGAGTGCGGTGATCTCAACATTACCTTTAGTCTCTGTGCCGGCGGCTTGCAGCAGGAGATCCTTAATGGAGGCCGTGTCTTCGTCTAGGTTTACCTCAAAATTCTGTTCCAGGTGCACATCCACCGGCATAGTGGTGGCGCCAGCGATGTTGGCATCCAGTTTCATCGGATTGAGGAGAAAGTGGTTGTTGTCGATATCGGCGGATAAAACGGTGTCCAAATTCATGTCCACTCGCATGTCGCTTTGGTCTTGATAGCGCAGGGATAGCTGGAGAGGGAAAGGCTCGTCCAGGTTTACGTCTTGGGCGTTCAGGTTGAAGTGCTCGACCACGATATCCGTGCTGTCAGCGGTATTGCGGTAGCGGACCTTGCCGTCGCTGACCACAACCGTGGGGATAGTGAGGGGAATGTCGAAGCTGCTGCTATCTTCCTCTGCGTTGGCCGGTTCCTCTGCCTTTGCGGTGTCTTCTGCGGGTGTCTGCGGGCCGATTTGTTCCCAGTTGGCGCCATCAGGGCCATCAACCAAATTGACATCCAAGCCAGCCAGAGTAATACCATCCATTTCCACCTGACCATACAGTAGTGGTAGCACTGCGACGCTGACACTGGCCTCATCGAGTGCAGCGAATAGGGCCTCTTCATCGGCGATGCGCGCTTCTGTGCGGCCTAGGCTGACGCCTAGAGAGGGCCAAAACTGCCACGCTAGGTCGCCTTGAATATCTAAGGTCAGGTTGGCCTGCTCTTGCGCCTGCTTCTCGATTTCTGGCTTAAATTCGTTGGGGTCAATCACCTGCGTGATCACAAAAACAGCAATGGCTAATAGCACAATGATGGTAAATAAAGTGATCAGCAAAATTTTTAACAGGCGTCCCATGGAGCACTCCTTGCGCGTTGGTCATTGGATCGTGATTATAGCAGTGGGAATTCACTGACCATACCGTAGCATTATTCGTGATTGTTATTGTGAGTTAGGGGAAGAGCGTTTGCGAAAGTTCCATGTTGCTGCCTTGATGCTGCTGCTTATGGTTGGGGCAATAGTGCGTGCTGAGCCTATTGCGCTTGCTTCGGCAGGTGACAGTGTTCAGCTGGGGGCCCAGGTCGAAGTGCTGGAGGACCCGGAAGGAAACTGGACCTTGAGCCAGATCCGGGACCAGTTCGCCAGCCGGTTTCGCAAAAACGACAGTGATACGCTGAACTTTGGCTTCACCAAAAGCACTATCTGGCTGCGTTTTCAGGTGAATGCCAGCCAGATGGATGGGCGTAGCTGGTTTCTGGTAGAGCGCTATCCCATTCTCGATGAGCTGACGCTGTTTGTGCCACAAGCCGATGGTGAGTTCCGTAAATATGCAGTGGGAGATACCCGCTCATTCGGTAGTCGGCCCATGGATCACCGTGCTTTCGTGTTCAACCTGGACGCACTGCCTGACGGGGTGAGTGAGTACTATATTAAGGTGCGCGGTAAAGGCGCCCTGAACATGATGCCTATGCTGTACAGTGCGAAGGGGCTGGTGGAATACACCTATATCGAGCAGTTGCTTC
This sequence comes from Alcanivorax sp. NBRC 101098, assembly GCF_001010505.1. Lineage (GTDB taxonomy): Bacteria > Pseudomonadota > Gammaproteobacteria > Pseudomonadales > Alcanivoracaceae > Alcanivorax > Alcanivorax borkumensis. The sequence goes on along the minus strand of NZ_AP014613.1, from coordinate 2,580,205 downwards.
AGGGATTGTTCTACGGTTCCCTGACCATCATGTTGATTTACAATCTGCTGCTCTTTCTGTCTCTGCGTGACAATGTGCACCTGCATTTTGTGGTATTCCTCACCGGGGTGCTTTTTTTCAATATCTGCGTGAGTGGTTTCGGGCTGCAGTATCTGTGGCCAGACAATCCCAAAGTTAACGAATATTTTTGGCTGACCACGTATATTTGCGGGTTGTCGCTGGCGCTGTATTCACGGCAGTTCTTGCAGCTGGCACAGCGTTTCCCTCGTTATGATCGGTTGCTGAAACATTACCTGATATTGATCGGGCTGGCGTTCCTGTTGCAGTGGGTGATACCGCCACCGTACTCCTACCACTTGTCCACGGTGATGGTGATGATAACGGTGGTGTTATTCAGCTGGTTGGGTTGGGTGGTCTGGCGCCAGGGGTTCCGCGTAGCGCGCTTGTATGTGTTGGCTTGGTCCGTGTTCTTGCTCGCTGTGTTTTTGTATGCCTTGGGCAACCTAGGATTAATTCCCTATAGCGTGATTGTTCCTTATTTGCTGCATTTTGGCGCGTTGTGGGTGGTGGTGATGTTGTCGCTAGCGCTGGGTGACCGGATCCGTTTTCTGGAAAGCGAGAGCAAGCAGTTGTCTGTTGAGGCGCAACAGAATTTGGAGCGGCACCTGGCGGATATTGAGCAGATGAACCAGGATAAATCCATGTTCTTGCAATACATCAGCCACGAACTGAATACGCCGATCAATTGGATTGGCGCGGCGGACTCCTTGGGGCAATCAGGGCAGGGGCAGGGCGACAAAGATGTGGACGTATGGGCCATGGTGCGCAAGGGGCAGCGGCGACTTACCGGTATCGTCAGCACGTCATTGCGCTACTTCGACCTTTCCGACCGTGATCAGCCGCCGCTACAGGGGCGTTGCCAGCCCATGTGGATGTTGGACGCCATTCTCCGTGAGCAGGCGGAGCGGATAACGGAATGTGGCGTGGTGGTGCGTAATCGGGTTAGCCCGAATCTACAGGTGCGTGCTTGCGAGGGTGAATTGAGTGAGGTGCTGTCTATGGCGCTGGATAATGCCCTGCGGTTCAGCGCTGAGGGTGACTGTGTGGACATCACAAGCACAGTAGATGCATCCGCAGAGAATGCAGAACTTTGCATTCGCGATGAGGGCAGAGGCGCTACAGCAGACCAGCTGGAAAAGATTCTAGAGCCGTTTTTCGTGATGGGCTCACGGCACCACGAAGAAGGGTTCGGCTTATCGCTGGCCATGGCGCGGGTAATGATTGAACAAGTGGGCGGCGCGTTGTGGGCTGAGAGCGACGGCCCCGGGCGGGGCTTTGCTCTGCATATTCAGTTGCCGTTGGCTTAACTATAGCGACCGTTGTGTCTGACAGTGGTCTGGCAGCGTCAGATTTTCCCCCAGCTGTTGACCGATTAAGCGTAGGAAATCCTTGCCTACGCCTCGCCCTTGAGTGGCTGGGTGCACTACCATCCAGGCCAGTTGGGGCTGTTTTTCTTCTATGAGTGCAATAGCGACACGCTGGCCATTGAAGTGGGCGGCGAACAACCGCCCTTGTCCGCTGGCGACCGCATCGGCTAGCTTCTGGCGGTATTGCGGCGCATCACGAAGCACCTTGGCAAAGGCCTCACACTGATTTTCGCTAAGGGTGTGGGCTTCTACGCTGATCGGCATCTGTCCTCTCCGCTGGTTAGGTCCTGTTGGGGTGCGTATAATAGCCGGTCCAATGCCTGGGAGGTATAGATGAGCAAGCGAAGCGCTACCGTAGAGCGCAACACCCTGGAAACCCAGATTCAAGCCACTATCAATTTGGATGGTACCGGCCAGTGCACGCTGGATACGGGTCTGCCGTTCCTTGAGCACATGCTGGATCAGGTGGCCCGTCATGGCCTGGTTGATTTGGATATCAAAGCCAAGGGTGATCTGCACATCGATGCCCACCACACGGTGGAAGATATCGGTATCACCCTTGGGCAGGCCTTCGCCAAGGCTGTCGGTGATAAAAAAGGCGTTCGCCGTTACGGCCATGCCTATGTGCCGCTGGATGAAGCGCTGTCACGGGTGGTGCTGGATCTGTCTGGCCGGCCTGGGCTGGAGATGTTTGTGGAATTTACGCGAGGCAGCATTGGCGGCTTTGATGTGGATCTGTTCTATGAATTTTTCCAGGGCTTCGTGAACCACGCCATGATTACCCTGCATATTGATAACCTTCGCGGTAAAAACGCGCATCACCAGGCCGAGACCGTCTTTAAGGCGTTTGGCCGTGCACTGCGTATGGCCGTAGAGCCTGATCCTCGTATGGATGGTATTACGCCCTCCACGAAGGGCACCCTGAGCGAAAGTGGCGATAGCCAGTAAGCAGCCCAGTAGCAATTACAAGGACAGCCCCGAGTATGAGCGAAGTCGTTGCCGTTATTGATTACGGAATGGGTAACCTGCACTCCGCAGGTAAGGCGCTGGAGAAAGTCGCCGATGGCCAGAAAATCATTATTACCGGCGATCCGGCGCAGGTGCGTGCAGCGGACCGGGTGGTTTTTCCTGGTGTGGGTGCTATTCGTGACTGCATCGCGGTTCTGAAAGACACCGGCCTGGATCAGGCCATCCGTGATGTGGCGGCGGCGGGCAAACCGCTGTTGGGCATCTGTGTCGGGATGCAGGCAATGATGGCCCGTAGTGAAGAAAATCACGGGGTGGATTGCCTGGGCATCTTCGACGGCCAGGTGACTTTTTTCGGTGAGCAGTTCAGCGATACCGGTGTTCGCTTGAAAGTGCCGCACATGGGCTGGAACCAGGTACAGCAGTGCATGGCCCATCCTATGTGGGCCGGTATCGACAACCATACCCGGTTTTATTTTGTGCACAGTTACTGCGTTACCGGCCTGCCCGATGACGCTGTGGCAGGGCGCTGTGATTATGGTTTGAGTTTTGCGGCAGCCGCGGTTCAAGGCAACGTGTTTGCGGTGCAGTTCCACCCGGAAAAAAGCGCGGATGCAGGCCTCGCCCTGTTGGAAAACTTCCTGCGCTGGCAGCCATAAAAGACAGCAGGCTTGCACGCTAGGGTTTCTCTCTACGGTGTTCGTATAACGGGCGCGGCGGGGGAGGGATGCCGATTTCCATGAATTTAAATGAAGAGATTCTGATGTTACTGATTCCCGCCATCGATCTGAAAGACGGTAAATGTGTACGCCTTAAGCAAGGGCGGATGGAAGACGATACGGTGTTTTCCGAAGATCCGGTGGCCGTTGCCAGCCATTGGGTGGAGCGGGGTGCCCGCCGCTTGCATTTGGTCGACTTGAATGGGGCCTTTGCCGGTGAGCCGGTGAACGGCGATATCGTCAAAGCGATTGCCAAGGCGCACCCGGATTTACCGATCCAGATTGGGGGTGGCATCCGCAGCCCGGAAATCATTCAGGCTTATCTAGATGCCGGGGTGCAGTGGGTGATCATCGGCACCAAGGCCGTGAATGAGCCGGCTTTCGTGAAAGCCATGTGCGAGCAGTTCCCCGGCCACATTATCGTGGGTCTGGACGCGAAAGACGGCAAGGTGGCCACCGATGGCTGGGCCAATGTCACCGATGTGGATGTGATCGACCTGGCGAAACAATTCGAGAACGATGGCGTTTCGGCCATCGTCTACACCGACATCAGCCGTGATGGCATGCTGCAGGGGGTGAATGTGGACGCCACTGTGCGCTTGGCCCAGTCCATGTCGATCCCGGTGATCGCTTCCGGCGGCATTACCAATCTTGATGACGTGCGCAACCTGTGTGCAGTGGCCGATCAGGGCATCAGTGGTGCTATCACGGGCCGTGCCATCTATGAGAACACCCTGGACTTTGCCGATGGTCAGGCGTTGTCCGATGAGTTGAGCGGCGCCTGAGCGCCGGGGACGTATTATGGGTTTAGCCAAACGCATTATTCCGTGTCTGGATGTGGACGCCGGCCGAGTGGTCAAGGGCGTGCAATTCGTGGATATCCGTGACGCCGGTGACCCGGTGGAAATTGCCAAGCGCTATAACGACGCTGGGGCGGATGAAATTACCTTTTTGGACATCACCGCCAGCCATCAAGAGCGCGATACCACCCTGCACACGGTGGAACAGATCGCCAGCCAGGTGTTTATCCCGCTGACCGTGGGTGGCGGTGTGCGTGCGTTGGAGGATATTCGTAACTTGCTGAATGCCGGTGCCGACAAGGTGGCGATCAACTCTGCCGCGGTGCATAACCCGGAGTTTGTTCGTGAGGCGGCGGAGCGGTTTGGTTCCCAATGTATTGTGGTGGCGATTGATGCGAAAAAAGTCAGCGCGGAAAGCGATACCAACCGCTGGGAAATCTTCACCCACGGCGGTCGTAAACCCACTGGGCTGGATGCGGTGGAATGGGCCCGGAAAATGACCGACTACGGCGCGGGTGAAATTCTGTTGACCAGCATGGACCGCGATGGCACCAAGAATGGTTTTGATATTGCCCTGACTCGAGCCATTGCCGATGCGGTCCCCGTCCCGGTGATTGCCTCTGGCGGGGTTGGCAACCTACAGCACTTGGTTGATGGTGTGCAGCAGGGCGGTGCTGATGCGGTGTTGGCGGCGTCGATTTTCCATTTCGGAGAGTATTCAGTGCAGCAAGCCAAGGAGTTTATGCAGTCTGCCGGCGTGGAAATGCGCCTAGGCTAACCGGTGTTTTCTTCTTGTCGGGCGGATTACACCCTTCCTGTCATCACTTTAGAGCGTTGCGTACTGGTCATAAATTAGCCCCACTTTTCTCTTGGCTTGGGCTCACAGCTCCCGGATAGAAGCATAAAAATCAGGGGCGCGTTGTGGTGTCGAGCGCGCTCGATTGAGATTGGGCTGTCGCTACTCGTGCGGATGTTGGCGTTTAGACTTCCTGGTGGTTGGTTATGCCAGCCCCGCATTTGGTAAAAATCGGGCTTAAGGGCGGATGTTAACGCTCGCCTGGCTGGTGGCCGTGGTCACCGCTGGGGTGCTAAGCAAGGAGGATACGGGCACCACATCAATGCCGGCCTCTTCCATCAACGGTAAAACCTGTTGCAGATAATGTACGGTTTCCGGGTACGGGTGGCCGATAGCGATGGCCTGGCCGTGCTGCCGGGCCAGTCGTATCAGTCGGTTAAATTGCTGATTGATGCTCACTGGGTTGCGGTTGTTATCCAGAAAGACATCGCGCCGAGCGTTGGGTAGTCCCACTTGCTGGGCCACCTGCTGCGCCACGGTGTGGCTGCTGGTGCGGCTGTCCACAAAGAAAAGCTGGTGCGCTTTTAGTTCGGCCATTAACCAACCCATGGTTTGTGGCTGTTCGGTGAGCGCGCTGCCCATATGATTATTCAGCCCGCGGGCTTGTGGAATTTGGCCCAGGGCCTGACGAACGGCCTCCAGTAACTGAGGTTCATCCATTCCATTTTGCAGGCCACCACGGTCGAGTTTTTGGTGGCCTTGCGTGGCCATAGGCATGTGCACCAGCACTTCCTTGCCCGCCAGGCTAGCCCGTTCCGCGAGCCGACGCCCGTGGGGAGAAAAAGGAATGACGGCACAGGCCACCGGTGCGGGCAGGTCGATAATGGCCTGTCCTTGCTGGCGACTGTAGCCTAGGTCGTCGATGATAATAGCAATGCGCGGAGCCGCTAAGCCGCTAACGCTGCTTATCAATAGCCCGGGCAGGAGAAGGGCTAGGGTCAGTATGCGTCTTGCCATCAGGGCATGGCTGGGCGTTGGGTCAAGACGATGCCTTTAAGAATCGAGAGTGCTTGGGCCAGAGCATAATCTTCCTGGGCCAGGGAACCGGCTTTTTGTTGCTTCTCGCTGCCTCCGTTTTCGTTATCTAGATGGCGCGGCAGGTCGGCTTCGCGCAAATACATGTCTTTACGCACTTCAAGCTTGGTAACGACGTCCACCTCAATGTCAGGCTCGATGCCCTCTGCTTGAATAGAGCGGCCTTTTGGCGTGTAGTAGCGGGCGGTGGTGAGCTTAAGGGCACGGTCCTTGCTCAATGGCAGCACGCTTTGTACCGAGCCTTTACCAAACGTGCGATTGCCCACCACGACGGCGCGCTTCTGGTCTTGCAGAGCGCCGGCCACGATTTCTGAAGCGGAGGCACTGCCACCGTTAACTAGTACCACTAGCGGTTTGCCGTTCAGTGCGTCGCCAGGTCGTGATTCCAAATCGTTGCGGCTCGTTTTGTCCCGGCCTTGGGTGTAAACCACCAGGCCGTTATCTAGGAACAGGTCGGTGACTTCAACGGCGCCGTTGAGGACTCCGCCAGGGTTATTGCGCAGGTCGAGAATCAGGCCGGTAAGGGGGGTGTCTTTGTTGAGTTTTGCCAATTCCTTACGCGCATCTTCTCCCGTGTTGTTCTGGAACTGGGAGATGCGAAGATAGCCAAGGCCTGGCTCAAGCATTTTTGATTTCACGCTGTGGGTCTGAATGCGGTCGCGGGTGAGGCTCACCTGGCGTGGCTTTTCTTCGCCTTCGCTGAGTACCATTAGCGTAATTTTGGTGCCGATTTCCCCGCGCATTAGCTCAATAGATTCACTGAGAGTGAGCCCTTTTACGAAGGTGTCGTCAATTTTAAGGATCAGGTCGCCCGCTTGAATGCCCGCCTCGCTGGCAGGGGTGTCGTCTATCGGCGTGATGACTTTAACAAAGCCATCTTCCATGGTGACTTCAATGCCTAAGCCGCCGAACTCACCGGTGGTGGTGACTTGTAGATCTTCGAACTGGTCTGGCGTTAGGTAGCTGGAGTGCGGATCTAGCTCGTTGAGCATGCCGCGAATAGCGGACTCCAGAAGCTCGTTGTCGTCTACCTCTTCAATATAGGTGGCGCGAATACGCTCCATGACTTCGGCAAAAGCGCGGAGTTCATCGACGGGGACGCCCTGCTGTCGAGCCTGCTCGTCTAAGGCCGGATCTTGGGCGTGTAGTGCGGAAAAAGGGGCAAGAGCAAATAGGCCCGAGATTAAAATAGAGCGTAGCGTCGGCAGGATTGTTGTTGGCATTCAGGATCCCCAGTGCGCGCAGGTAAAGTGCGCACATTTCAATAATCATCATCAATTTTGCGCCAATGGCGGCAGTGTAACACGCTGATTGCACCAGCGTGTGGGGTCCACGGCCTTGCCGCGGTGGCGTATCTCGAAGTACAGCCCGCTAGTTCGGTTGCCGCCAGAACTACCCGCCAGAGCAAGGCTATCCCCTGCAGAAACCCATTCTCCCACATCGCGGAGCAGGCTCTGGTTATACCCATAGAGTGTTAGGTAGCCGCTGCCATGATCGACGATCGTGAGCAGGCCGTAGCCGCGCAGCCAATCAGCAAACACGACGCGGCCAGAATGCACTGCCCTGACCGGGGTGCCGGGCGAGGCATTCAGTATCACCCCTTGCCAACGCAGGGACCCTTCCCGCCGGCTGTTATAACCGGTGGAGATACGTGCTTGTAGTGGCCAAGGGAGTTTGCCTGCCAGTTTGTTGAACGGCGTGCCACCTAGGTCTGCAGGAATGCCATTGAGGCTGCGCTGCATGTCTTGCAGTAGCTTTTGCAGCTGCTGCTGGTCGGCCTTCAGCTGGTTGAGGTTGTTTCCGCGATCTTCCAACGAGCGGTTCAAGGCAGCGAGGGTCGTTTGGCGCTCTTTTTGGGCGCCTTGAAGTTTACGGGCATGACGTTGCAGATCGGTGTGTTGATTCAGTAGCGTTTGTCGGGCTTTGTCCACGCGCAGGGCAATAGCCTTGAGTTCGTCCAGTTCGCCGTTTACGGCTTTGAGTCGGTCACTGCGGGCGCGTTGGTAGTATTCTTGATAGCGCAACAGGCGGGCGATCTGGTCTGGTTTTTCCTGATTGAGCAGCAATTTGATGCGCTCCTGGCGGCCGGCCTGGTAACTGGCACGTACGGTTTTGCCCAGCCAGTCTAGTTGGGTGCGTTTTTCTGCGGCCAGGGTTGCCTGCTCAGCTTCCAGAGCGTTAAGGCGTTGCTGTGCCTTGCTGGCCTTTTTCTCTAGCGCTCTCTGCTCTCGGGTTAGTCGGCTGATGCGCAGTTCTGTCTTGCGCAGGTTGGCCTGCACGGAGTCACGTTCGCGCAGCTCGCGGCTCTGAGCGTCACTCAATTCACTGATGCGCGATTTTAGTTCTTTCAGCTCCGCTTTGCTGGGCGCACTGTCTGCCGCTCCGCTAACAGGAAGCAGCAGGGAGGGCAGGGTGGCTAGCAGTAAACGCAGCAGTAATTGTCGGGTCATGGCGGGGGTTTTACCTTAACGGCCCGGGGATGTGTATACTTGGCGCCGATTTTCCTTCGGCTTTCTTACCGGAGGGAAGCAGTGGCGCCGCAGAGTTGGCGTCGATAGAGCCAACGCTAATGAACCGGGGTCTCCATGGGCAACCTGATTGAATTCGCCAGCAACCATTATATTCTGGTGTCCGCCTTTTTCCTGTTGTGGGCACTGTTTTTTGTGCTTGAATCCCGCCGTGGCGGTCAATCCCTCACGCCGCAGCTGGCTACCAATATGGTGAACCAGAAGGATGCGGTGATCGTGGATTTGCGTGACAGCGATGAATTCCGAGCCGGGCATATCGCCGGTAGCATCAATATTCCCGCCGGGCAGGCGATTGATCGTATTGCAGAGCTGGAAAAATACAAGGACAAACCCCTCATCCTGACTTGTGATATGGGAACAAAGGCCTCACATCTTGGTCGTCAGCTGCGAACCAAGGGGTTTTCCGACCTGTATCGCATTCAGGGTGGCTTGAATGCATGGCGTTCAGCGAGCCTGCCGGTAGTCAAAGCGTAAGCAGGAGACAACGATGGCCAGAGTCGAGCTGTATACCACCTCTTGGTGCCCGTTTTGCGTGCGTGCCAAGCAGTTACTTAACAGCAAGAATGTGGCGTTTGAGGATACCGATGTGGATCGTGAGCCCCAGCAACGTGCAGTCATGATGCAGCGTGGCGGTGGCCGGACGGTGCCGCAGATTTTCATTAATGATCACGCCGTCGGTGGCTGTGATGAACTTTTTGCTCTAGAGCGAGCGGGGGCGCTCGATGCTCTGCTCGGAGCGGATCAGTAACAGGAGAAGAATATGGCTGATGAACAGCAACAGGTTTTCCAACTGCAGCGTATCTACCTCAAAGACACCTCGTTCGAGTGCCCGGGGGCACCGGAAGTGTTCCTGCAGGAATGGAAGCCTAAGGTGAACGTGCAGCTGAACAACAGTGCCCGTCGCGTTGGTGAAGGCGATGAGTTCGAAGTGGAAATTACCGTGACGGTGACCGCCAAGGACGAAGCTGAAGAAAAGACGTTTTATTTGGTAGAAGTAAAGCAGGCTGGGATATTCACTGTGAAAGGCATTGACGGTGAAGAGCGTGCTCAGCTTCTGGGCGCCTATTGCCCTAATCTGTTGTTCCCATATGTCCGTGAAGTGGTATCGGACCTGGTTGCGAAAGGCTCATTCCCGCAAATGGTGCTGCAACCGATCAACTTCGATGCGCTGTATCAACAGCAGCGTGATCAGCAGCAAGGCAACGCAGCTGCCGCTGGTGAGACCGTTCAGTAATGGTTTAATTGTTGAAAATAAAGAATGGATAACGGCGCGCATTGGCGTTTTCGTTGTCTTCTAATGCAAGAGGCCGCGCCCAAGTTTGGGTGCGGCCTCTTGCATTTCAGGGGCGGCCTAGGCCTGGAGCGCGTAGCGATCAATTATCAATTGCTCCAAGGTACCCCAGCTGTCGCCATGCTTCGTAAAGTGTGACGGCAACGGCGTTGCTCAGGTTCAGGCTACGGCTCTCGGCCACCATGGGCAGGCGAAGCCTTTGTGTCGCGGGCAGGCTGTCGAGAATTTGCTCCGGCAAGCCACGGGTTTCCGGGCCGAACAGCAGAACATCCCCGTCCTGAAAACACGCTTGGCTATGAGGGCGGCTGCCTTTGGTGGTCATGGCGAATAGCCGTTGGCCGACGACGCTTTCCTGGAATGCGGAAAAATCCCGGTGCACCTGTAATGCGGCAAACTCGCTGTAGTCGAGGCCGGCGCGGCGCAGTTTTTTTTCTTCTAGGGAAAACCCCAACGGTTCAATCAAGTGCAGCTGAGCGCCGGTGTTGGCGGCTAGACGGATAATGTTGCCAGTGTTGGGGGGGATTTCCGGTTCGAACAGGGCAATGTGTAGCATGTCGGGTTTGGCCTTGGCGGGGGAAATGAGGCTGATCGGCGTTAGGTTAAAACGACGACAAGAATAACAGGACATGGATGATGATGTGGAATACGCGGGCTTGGCGTTGTTGCTTTTATTGGGCGGTTGCGGGGAGCCCGCCCCGCAGGACAAACTGGGGTCGCTTTTTACGCGGCGCCCTATGGTGTGGCCGTAGTTTGCGGTATCCGTTGCTGGATGTGGTGGAGAAAGCCCCAGTGAACCCATGATGGAGATAGCCCGGTGAAGTGTGTGTTTCAGGCGCGCCACATGATTGAAGCCCATATGCTGGCCAATTTGCTGGATCAGGTGGGGGTTATGGCACAGGTGCATGGCGATATGTTGCAAGGTGGCATGGGTGAGTTACCGGCGGCGGGGTTGTCGACGGTGTGGGTGGCCGCGAACGATGAAGACCGCGCCCTGGAGGTGATCGCCGAGTTTGAGGCCAGTCAGCCTGCGGACCGAGAGGTGGTGTCGCCAGCCACCGCTCCCACACCGCTGGCCGGGCAGGGCTTTCTGGCGGGGTTGCTGGTAGGGATGGTAATCGGTGCGGTGTTGATGCTGATGTTATTGCGTTGAGGGTGCTCTGGATGCAAAAAAAAACGCCACGTTTTAGACGTGGCGTTTTTTAGGTCTAGCCTGTTGCGGCTCTTAATTACCGCCCGGCGCGCTTGCGCTCGGTTTCGGTGAGCAGCTTCTTGCGAATACGTAGGGAGTTGGGGGTGACTTCCACCAGCTCGTCGTCTTCGATGAAGTCCAGCGCTTGTTCCAGGCTGAAACGGATCGGCGGGGTGAGAACGATGTTCTCATCTGTGCCGGAGGCGCGCATGTTGGTCAGCTGCTTACCTTTGGTGGGGTTAACCACCAGGTCGTTGCCACGGCTGTGGATACCGATGATCTGGCCTTCGTACACATCCACGTTCGGGTCGATCAGCATGCGGCCACGTTCCTGCAGGTTGAACAGGGCGAAGCCCAGCACCTTACCTTTAACCATGGATACCAGCACACCGTTGATGCGCTTGGCCATGTCGCCGGCTTTGTGCTCGCCGTAGTGGCTGAAGGTGCTGTTAAGGATGCCGGTACCGGAGGTCAGAGTCAGGAACTGGCTACGGAAACCGATCAGGCCACGGCTAGGCACCAGGAATTCCAGGCGAACTCGGCCTTTACCGTCCGGTTCCATGTTGGTCATTTCGGCTTTGCGTAAACCCAGATGCTCCATGATGGAGCCCTGATGCTGTTCTTCCACGTCGGCGACGACGGTTTCGTAGGGTTCCTGCTTTACGCCGTCTTCTTCGCGGATGATCACCTGTGGGCGACCGACGGCAAGTTCGAAGCCTTCACGACGCATGTTCTCGATCAGTACTGACAAGTGCAGTTCGCCACGACCGGAAACGCGGAATTGATCGGCGCTGCCGGTTTCTTCTACGCGCAATGCCACGTTGTGTTTGAGTTCGGCTTCCAGACGCTCACGGATCTGACGGCTAGTAACGAACTTGCCGTCTTGGCCGGCAAAAGGCGAGGTGTTTACGTGGAAAAACATGCTTACGGTGGGTTCATCCACGCTCAGCGGCGTCAGAGCTTCCACGTTTAACGGGTCGCACAGGGTGTCGGAGATGTTCAGCGGATCCAGACCGGTGATGCAGACAATCTCGCCGGCGGAGGCTGTGCTGGCATCGACACGCTCCAGGCCATGGTAGCCCATGATGGTGAGGATCTTGCCGTTACGGACATTGCCGTCGGCGCCGATCACTTTCACCGGGCTGTTGGCCTTGATGTTGCCGCGCTTAACGCGGCCAATGCCGACGATGCCCAGGTAGCTGTTGTAATCCAGAGAGGAAATTTGCATCTGGAAAGGGCCGTCCGCATCGACGTTGGGGTAGTCAACTTTGTCGACGATGGCTTGCAGCAGTGGGGTCATGTCGTCGGCCAAGTCATCCGCCTCCAGGCCGGCAATGCCGTTCAGGGCCGAGGCGTAAATCACCGGGAAGTCCAGCTGCTCGTCGGTGGCGCCCAGGTTATCGAACAGATCGAAGACCTGATCCATTACCCAGTCCGGGCGGGAACCAGGGCGGTCGATTTTGTTGATCACGACAATCGGCTTAAGGCCGGCGGCGAACGCCTTTTGGGTCACGAAGCGGGTTTGTGGCATGGGGCCGTCCACTGCGTCTACCAGCAGTAGTACGGAATCCACCATAGACATAACCCGTTCTACTTCACCGCCGAAGTCGGCGTGGCCAGGGGTGTCTACGATGTTGATGCGATAGTCATTCCACTGGATAGCGGTATTTTTGGACAGGATAGTAATGCCCCGCTCTTTTTCCAGATCGTTGGAGTCCATGACCCGTTCGATGTCGCCGGCGCGATCTCCCAGGGTGCCAGATTGTTGCAACAGCTTATCCACCAAGGTGGTTTTGCCGTGGTCAACGTGGGCGATGATGGCGATATTGCGCAGACGTTCAATCACTAGTGATGCTCCAAAATATGGTGGGCGAAACCGTGCCAGCGGTTTCGCAGGGGCGCGCATTATAGCAGCGTGGCGTGTGGGTGATAGCCCGCCGGTCAGCCTTTATCGTAAGATTGGCAATTGTGAACAAGTTCAAAATTTCAACGTTGAGCCTGCGAGAGACCCAATGATCGCCTAGAATGGCGCAACTATTTTCCGGGAGAAGGCTCAGATGTTGGGTCCGTGCTTCCGTGGCTCGGCTGTAATGCTTTTACAATCAGGTTGTTATGATGCGTACACTGCTTGCTTTACTGTTGGTTTTATCGCCCTTAGCGGCGGTGGCCGATGGAGCATCCGGTAAAATGATTTATGGCTTGCATGAAAAGGTGCACATCAAGGAGTTAGGGATTACTGTACCGGCCAAGCTGGATACCGGCGCCGGTTCCGGCTCGTTAAGCGCTCGTTATATCCGTACTTTTGAGCGCGATGGTGTTGAAATGGTTGAGTTCGACTTGGCTATTGACCGTGATGACCGGGAAGAATGGAGTGTTACCAGAGAACAATGGGATGATGTGGAACTGCCGTTATCTGGGCATGTGCGCATTAAACGGCGGGCAGAGAGTGTGGCGCCCGGTGACCGGGATTACAGTCGTCGCCCGGTGGTGACGTTGACTATCTGCATGGGTCGGCGCCAGGAACAGGTTGAAGTTAACCTGACAAATCGTAGTGAGTTTCGCTACCCGTTGCTGATGGGCTCCGAGGCTCTGCAAGGGTTAGGTGCATTGGTGGACCCGTCGTTATCAATGGCGGCTGGAGAGCCTGATTGTCAGGACAGTAAGGATAATGTTGTCGAAAGCGACGACCAAACGATGGAGGCTGCCGAGGCGCTATAATGGGTTCTGTGAAGTTGCAAGCGCGGTTGCTTGCCGTTTTCCTTTTGTTGCTGGGCGGCGGAAGTATTGCTTATCAGCTGTTGGTGCAAAATGTGCCGCTGAGTCAGGATGAGAAAGACCCGGTTTGGGTGGTCGATTCTCAGGTGTCTTTTGTCGCAAAGGCCAATAAGCCTGTCAAAGTACGTATGTTTGTGCCACCGCTGGGGGCTGGCTATACCACTCTTAACGAGAGTTTTATTTCCAATAATTACGGCGTAAATGTGAATGTGGATAAGGGTAACCGCCAGGTTACTTGGTCATCCCGCCGCGCCGAAGGCAATCAGTACCTCTATTACCGCCTTATGTTGGCTCCTCGCTATGCGGATGTGCCGGAGAAGGATCCGGGGCCCCAATTCCGGCCTGCGCCTACTCTGGATGGCCCAGAAAAGCTGGCTGCGGACGCGTTGCTTGAGCCTATTCGTCAGCACTCAGCGGATGTGGAAACCTTTATCAGTGAGACCATCAAGCGGGTTAATGAGCTTGAAAACGATAATGTTCAGCTTCTGCTGGGCAGCGATGTAAGTCCGGAGAACCGGGCTAAAGTGATCGATCTGCTGCTGGCGGTGGCGCATATTCCTGCGGAGCCGGTGCATACCTTGCGGCTGGCGGAGAGCCAAGGGCAGCAACCTGAGCTTTGGTTGCGTAGTTTTAACGGCAAGGAATGGCTCTATTTCAACCCGCTCAATGGTCAGCAGGGGCTGCCGGATGATCGTCTGGTTTGGTGGAGCGGGCCTGGGCCGCTGTTGAATATCGAAGGCGGCAAGTCTGCGGATGTGAGCTTCAGCGTGCACGAAAACGAAATGAGCGCGCTGCAGTTGGCTCAGTCTCTACGTCTGAAAGACGTGAGCAGCTTTATTGATTTCTCCTTGTATGAACTACCGCTTCCTGCTCAGCAGCTGTACCGCATTCTGGTGATGATCCCGGTGGGGGTACTGCTGGTGCTGTTTATCCGTTCTCTTATCGGTATGGAAACCCTGGGTACCTTTACACCCGTGTTGATCGCCTTGGCCTTCCGCGAGACGCAAGTGGTCTGGGGGGTGTTGTTGTTTACGTCCATCACCGCCATCGGGCTGTCTGTGCGCTCCTATCTCGAACATCTTAAATTACAATTATTGCCCCGGCTTTCCGTGGTGCTTACCTTTGTGGTGATCGCTATGGCACTGATTAGCCTGCTGGGCTACAAGCTGGGCATCGGTTCAGGTTTGTCGGTGGCGCTGTTCCCTATGGTGATTCTGACCATGGTGATCGAGCGGACGTCCATCGTTTGGGAAGAGCGTGGCGGGACCCAGTCCTTGAAAGTGGCACTGGGAACGCTGGTGGCGGCGATTTTCTGCCACTTGCTGATGGTGTGGCAGCCGCTGGTGTATTTCGTGTTCACCTTCCCAGGCGTGCTGCTTTGCCTGGCGGCCATTATGGTATTGATGGGCCATTACCGTGGCTATCGCCTCACGGAGCTGTTGCGTTTTCGTGCCATGGTGGACGGGGATAAGCACTAATGTTCTGGTCTAAAACCCGAAAAGCCCTGCGTGCCCGTGGTGTGATGGGCATTAACCAACGGAACGGCGATTACATTCTTCGCTACAATAAGCGCAGCTTGTATCCGCTGGTGGACGACAAGATCCAGACTAAGAAGATGGCGCTGGATGCGGGGATTCGGGTGCCACACATGTATGGCACCATCGCCACAGAGCAGGGCATCAGTACTTTGCACCGGGTAGTGGAACAGCACCGTGATTTCGTGATCAAGCCTGCTCAAGGGGCGGGAGGCGACGGCATTATGGTGATTGCCGACCGCTTTGAAGATTATTTCCGTTCTGCCTCCGGGCGTATCATTACCACGGAAGAGTTGGAACATCATATTTCCGGGATCATTTCCGGCATTTATTCTCTGGGCGGCCATCGCGATCAGGCGTTGATCGAGTATCGGGTTCGTTCTACGGAATTGTTCAACCGGATCAGTTTTGAGGGCGTGCCGGATATCCGAATTATCGTGCTCAAGGGATACCCGGTGGCGGCGATGTTGCGTCTGCCTACTCGACAGTCTCAAGGAAAGGCGAACCTACACCAGGGGGCGATTGGTGTGGGCCTGGATTTGGCGTCCGGGGTTACTCTGGATGGCACCTGGCACAACCTCAAGATCGAGCGTCACCCGGATACGGCTAATCCAGTGGCTGGACTGACGGTGCCGGACTGGCAGGAATGCCTGGAGCTGGCGGCGCGTTGCTATGACCTAACCGGGTTGGGTTACCTTGGTGTGGATCTGGTCATGGACCACGAGTATGGGCCGATGATGCTGGAGCTCAATGCCCGCCCAGGCCTGAATATTCAGATTGCCATGGATGATGGCCTGCTGCGCCGTTGCCAGATCGTTGAAAAACAACTTGAGGCCCTCAAAGGCGAAACCCGTCCGGTGGCCGAGCGAGTGGCCTTCGCAAAACAACAATTTGCAGTGGCTGGGCCGGTGTTAGCCGAACAAAAAGAGGGTTGATTTAAGCTCATTTTAAGCTTGTGGAAATAGGCTTTTATGCCCTGTTTCCATGAGTGGTTGTGATGTGCCAGCAGCGTCTTGGCAGGATATCCCTGCGCGGTTATTACGTCTTTCTTTTCTTGTTGTTTTTTATTCTCAACGCCTGGGTTGGGCGAGGCACGCTGGTTGTCTTGCCGTCTCTGAGTCTGCTCTTCATGCTCGTGGCCCTGAGTGGTTACGCTTTCCTCTATGTGCTGTTGGTGGCTGCGCTGGGTTGGTTGTTGGGTAACCTTCCGGGGCGCAGTGTGCAGGCGGTGGGGGTGGTGGTGCTGGCGGCGTTGATGACGATGCTGTTGTTGGTCGACGGTCAGATCTATGCCATTTACGGCTTTCATATTAATGGCTTTGTCTGGAACCTGATTACCACCCCGGGTGGAATTGAATCCATGGGCGGCAGTGCGGGAACGTCCTGGACCGTGGCCGCTATCTGTGTGGCGGTGCTGCTGATTCACGGTGTTGTGCTGTACGTGCTGCGTTCCCGTTCCGTGCCGCGCTTGGGGCTGCTGGTGTCCTTGTTGGTGTTGTGCATGGTGGGGGAGCGTGCGGCCTACGGTGTCAGCCACCTGAAAGGGTATCGCCCGGTGCTGATGGCGGCCCAGAGTATTCCCTTCTACCAGCCCACCACGTTTCGCCGGGTGGCGGAAAAGTGGGGGATAACTATGGTGCGCAGCACTCGTCTGGAAGCCGATGCCAAAGGGCGTTTGAATTACCCGAAGGAGCCATTGCGAGTTAGTGCCGATGCGCCCCATCCTAACCTCCTCGTGCTAGTGGCAGAATCGTTGCGTTGGGATATGCTGACACCGGAGATTATGCCCAACCTGTGGCGATTCTCTGCGCAGCACGGGATTCGGTTTACCCAGCATTATAGCGGGGGGAATGGCACCCGAATGGGTCTGTTTAGTCTGTTCTACGGTTTGCCCGGCAATTACTGGTTCAGTGTGCTTGATGAGCGCAAGCCCCCTTTGCTGATGCAGCAGTTGCAGCAGGCGGGGTACCACATGGGGCTGTATACCAGTGCCAATTTCAGCTATCCGGAGTTCGACAAAACCTTGTTTGTGTCGGTGCCAGAGAAGGATATGCTCAGTGATGATGTGGGGCCGGGTTGGCAGCGGGATCGTCGTAATGTAGAGCGGTTACTGGATTTTCTCGGCGAACAAAAAGTCGGCATGCCATTCATGGGGTTCATGTTCTTTGAGTCCGCCCATGCGCGTTATTATTTCCCGGATGAGAGCGTGATCCGTAAGGATTATCTGCCAGAGATGAACTACGCCACCATGGATTTGAAGGCGGATATGCCCGGTATCTTTCGTCGTTATGTCAACGCTTCCCACCACCTGGATCAGCAATTGGGGCGAGTGCTTGGCTTCATGAAGGCGAGCGGGAAGCTGGACAATACCATTGTGGTTGTTACTGGCGATCACGGGGAAGAGTTTATGGAAAACGGTCGTTGGGGGCACAATTCCGAATTCCATAACGAGCAAATTCATGTGCCGCTGGTGCTGGCGTTTCCGGGCAATGTACCGGGGGTGGTGACGCGGCCCACCAGCCACCTGGATGTGGTGCCTACCTTGTTGCCCATGCTGGGGGTGCAGAACCCCGCCAGCGATTATAGCGTGGGGCACTCTCTGCTGGGGCCGCAAGGTGATGCCTACCGGTTGGTGGCCAGTTGGGATGCGCTGGCGTATGTGGGGCCGGACTACAAAGTAGCCATGCCTTTGGGGGCGGGCGGGTTGTTAGAAATGCGCATAAGCGATGCGCACGATGGTCCGGTGAGCGAGCCCGACACTGTGTTGGCGCAGCTCAGCGAGGCGTTGGCTGATGTGTTGCGGGACCTCTCTGCTTTTTTCCGTAAGTAGCGGGTTGAGGCGGGGCGATTGGGAGGATGCGCCTTAGGCCGACCATTGCTATACTGCGCCGCCCAAATTTTGAGCTGTCCCCACAGCAACGCAGGTTTTTCGATGACAGAGGCAAGCCAACCAATCAAGCGTCGCGCCATTGCACTGGTGTCCGGTGGACTGGACTCCATGCTGGCAGTGAAAGTCATGCAGGACCAGGGCATCGAGGTAGAGGGCGTGAATTTCTACACTGGTTTCTGTGTGGAGGGGCATACCCATGCTATTCGCAAGAAAGACAAGGATAAGGAAAAGCGTAATAACGCCTTGTGGGTTGCGGAGCAGCTGGGCATTAAAATGCATATCATTGATATCTCCGAGGAGTACAAGGATGTGGTGCTCAACCCCAAGCATGGTTACGGCGCAAACCTGAATCCCTGTCTCGACTGTAAGATTTTCATGGTTAACCAGGCCACTCTGATGATTAACAAGGCCCGGGAGTTGGCCGGTGATCGGGGCTTTGATTTTATCGTTACTGGTGAAGTGATTGGTCAGCGCCCGAAGAGTCAGCGCAAGGAAACGATGCCGATCATTAGCCAGGAGTCCGGTGCTGACGACCGTCTTTTACGCCCTCTGTGCGCAAAAAACTTGCCCCCTACGCTGCCTGAGCGCGAAGGTTGGGTAAACCGGGAGCAGTTGCACGATTTTTCCGGCCGTAACCGGAAACCGCAAATGGCGCTGGCCGCCAAGTTTGGGTTGGACGATTTTGCTCAGCCTGCCGGTGGCTGTTGCTTCCTCACCGATGAGTCTTATTCCAACAAGCTGGCGGACCTGTGGAAGGCTCGCAATGAGCGTCGATACGAACTGGATGACATCATGCTGCTGAAGGTTGGGCGTCATCTGCGTCCGCAGCCGCATTACAAACTGATTATCAGCCGTGAAGAAGGTGAAAACCGTTTTCTGGAAGGTTATCGTTACCAGTTCACCAGTATTACTACGGTGAGTTGCCCGGGCCCGCTGGCGCTGGTGGACGGTGAGTTTGGTAGCGAGGCAGAGCTGGAGCAGGCGGCGGCCATTGTGGCACGTTACTCCAAGGGGCGTGTTGAAGACGCGGTGACTCTGGAAGTGCGCAGCCCGGACGGTGTTGCACGCGAGATTACCGTGGCGCCGGCGCAAGCGGAAGCGGTGCTGCCAAGCTGGAATGTGGGCTGAACGACGATGACCGATACCCTTCACGAATTGGATGTGCGCAGGCTGCTGTGCCCCATGCCGGTGATAAAAACTCAAAATAAAGTAAGAACTCTGGCGACAGGTGATACCCTGAAAGTCGTTTGCACCGACCCTGGAGCATTAAGCGATATCCCCGCCTGGTGTCGGATTAATGGCCATGAGGTGCTGGAAATGGCGGAGCAAGGCAACGAAGTTTTTGTGGTGTTGCGCGTCGGGCAAGATAATGGTGCACTATTTTAGTGCCCTATATGCGTTTGGCGCACCGCAACTGTGCACCAAAATGAGTCGCATGTTCTTGTTTCTTCGAATCAAGTAGAGAATGCGCTAAAAAAGGGCTGGCACGGTATTTGCCTCCCTATTGGCAAAGCTGGCCCAGTGGCCGAGAATACCGGTTCTTTGTGTTGCGCTTCCTCAGAGCGGCACGACGAGTCAGAGACAAACCCGCTGTTCCTTAGGAGGACGCACGATAATGTCTGTTAAGACCCTCAAACTGATCAAAGAAAACGATGTGAAATGGGTGGACCTGCGCTTCACCGATAGCTCTGGTAAGGAGCAGCACGTTACCCTTCCGGTTGGCGAAATCGACGAAGATTTCTTCCAGGACGGCAAAATGTTTGATGGCTCCTCCATCGCTGGTTGGAAGGGCATCAACGAATCGGACATGGTGATGATGCCGGACGACGAGTCCGCCGTGCTGGACCCGTTCACTGACGTTGCTACCCTGAACTTGCGCTGCGACATTCTTGAGCCGACCACCATGCAAGGTTACGAGCGCGACCCGCGTTCCGTTGCCCGTCGTGCTGAGGAATACCTGAAATCTACTGGTATCGCGGATACCGCTCTGTTCGGCCCTGAGCCGGAGTTTTTCGTATTTGACTCCGTGCAGTGGAAGTCCGACATGCAGGGTTCCATGTATAACATCCACTCTGAAGAAGCTGCGTGGGTTTCCCATGAAGACTTTGAGGGCGGCAACATTGGTCACCGTCCTGGTGTGAAAGGCGGTTACTTCCCGGTTCCTCCGGTAGACAGCCTGCACGATCTGCGTGGCGCCATGTGTTCTGCCATGGAGTCCATGGGGCTGAAAATTGAAGTGCATCACCACGAAGTGGGCACGGCTGGTCAGTGTGAGATCGGTGTTGGCGCCAACACCCTGACCGCCAAAGCGGACGAAGTACAGATTCTTAAGTACTGCGTACACAATGTGGCTCACGCTTACGGCAAGACAGCTACTTTCATGCCTAAGCCGCTGATCGGTGATAACGGCTCTGGTATGCACGTGCACGTATCCCTGGGTAAAGACGGAAAAAACCTGTTCGCCGGTGACGGCTATGCTGGTCTGTCTGATGAAGCGTTGTATTTCATTGGCGGTATCATTAAGCATGCCCGTGCGCTGAACGCATTCACCAATGCGTCCACTAACGCTTACAAGCGTCTGGTGCCCGGTTTTGAAGCGCCGGTAATGTTGGCCTACTCTGCCCGTAACCGTTCTGCATCCATCCGCATCCCGTTTGTGAACAGTGCTAAGGCCCGTCGTGTGGAAGCGCGCTTCCCTGACCCGTCTGCCAACCCGTACCTGTGCTTTGCTTCCCTGCTGATGGCTGGCTTGGACGGCATCAAGAACAAGATGCACCCTGGCGATGCCATGGACAAAGATTTGTATGATTTGCCGGCTGAAGAAGCAAAAGACATTCCTACCGTGGCTCACACTTTGACCATGGCCTTGGATTGTCTGGAAGAAGACATGGACTTCCTGACCGAAGGTGACGTGTTCACCAAGGATATGCTGGAAGGCTACATCGAGCTGAAGCGTGCCGAGGTTGAGCGTCTGAACATGACCCCGCACCCGGTTGAGTTTGATATGTACTACTCTTGCTAATGCCTTCGGGTCGCTAGCAGAACAGAGCCTCCGCTTGTCGGGGGCTTTTTTTTGCCTGGAATAAAGGCGGCGGTTTTGTGCACTCCCCCCTTTTCTGAGCGGTCGAGTCAGGCCAGAATCAAGGGCAGATATGGAGATAATAATGAAAAAGTCGCTAATTTCGTTTGTTGTGCTGGCCTTGGTGTCTGGGGTGAGCTTGGCCTCCATGGCGGAAAACGCAGGGAGTGTCAGCGAGGGGAAGGAGCCTGATGCGCCTGCGTCGAAGATTTATCGAACCACCGACGAAAAAGGTAATGTGGTGTTCTCCGACCAGCCGGCGCAGAACCGCCACTCAGAAGAAGTGAAGCTGAAAACCACTAATACGGTGCCGATTAAGACGGTGGAAATGCCGCAAGCCGCTGCTCAGCCTGAAGAGGCTAAAACAGGAGGCCAGGCCGGGGAGGGTTATAGCTCGCTGGCCATTACCGCGCCGGAAAGTGGTTCTACTCTGCGTAACCCTGCAGATGCGGTATATGTGTCTGTGAGTTTACAGCCCGGTCTAAAGACGGGAGATAGATTAGTGCTGATCGACAACGGTATCGAGCAGCCGGCCATGCAGCTCGATGCTCCGGATCGCGGTGAGCACACCCTTATCGTTAAGGTGGTCGGGGAAGATGGAGAGCCCCGGATTACTTCCGAGCCGGTGAAGCTTTACATACACCGCAGCACGGTCGGCGATTTCCGTAACTCTGCAGGTGGCGGCAGTAACGGTGGTGCTGCGCAAGCGGGTGGTGCAGCCGATCGTGGCGGCGCGGCGAATGTGGGGGGTAGTGCCTCAACTGGGGGCGCTGCCAATGTGGGCAGTGGAGCAGATCGGGGCAGTGCTGCTCGGCCCGCTAAACCGAATCGGAGCATTCTCAGCAACTAAATATGCACCCACATGGTGCAATACGGCCTGTCATCCCTTTAAACTCATCAACGACAAGCGCTTGCGCTTGCGCCATAGGCTGCTGGCTGACGTTTTTTATGGCGACTGAGCAGATGGCCTGATAATTGCTTATGCCCTGTTATGGGCCAATTTTTGATGAGTGACATTACGTTGCACAAACGACTACTGGATCACCTGCGTACTGCGGTGATCATGCTGGACGAAGCCCTGTGTGTGCGCTACCTGAACCCCGCGGCGGAAATGCTGCTGGCCACCAGCGCGAGCCGTGCGCTGGATCAGCCTTTGCCTGATTATTTTTTCGACGATGAAGAAGCGCGCCTGGCTATTCAGCAGTGCATTGATGAAGAGCACCCGTTTACCCAGCGTGAAGCACGGTTGTCGGTGGCACCGGGCCACGAAATTGTGGTGGATTACTCGGTCAGCCCCATCAACGACCCGGGACAACCGCTGTGTTTGTTGATGGAGATGCAGTCGCTGGATCGCCTGTTACGCATTGGTCGTGAAGAAGCGTTGATTCATGCCCACCAAGCCACCCGGGCTCTGGTGCGTGGCGTGGCCCACGAAATCAAAAATCCGCTGGGAGGGATTCGTGGTGCCGCCCAGTTGTTGGAGCGGGCACTGCCGAGTCCGGACCTGACTGAATACACCAGAGTTATTATCGATGAAGCCGATCGGTTGCGTTCGGTAGCGGATCGCATGCTTGGCCCGCGTAAACCCCCCGAGTTCCGGGCAGTGAATGTGCACGAGTGCCTCGAGCATGTGCGTCAGTTGCTGCTGGCGGAATACCCCAAAGGGATAGCTATCTGGCGAGATTACGATATTAGTTTGCCGGATGTGATTGCCGATCGAGATCAGCTAATTCAAGTGTTGCTCAACCTTATTCGCAATGCCTCCCAGGCGTTGCTGGAGTCACAGACTTCTGAGCCTCGTATCACTATGCGTACCCGTGTGTTGCGGCAGTTCACCATCGGTGCACAGCGTCATCGACTGGTGCTACGCATGGATATTATCGATAACGGCCCGGGGATCACCGAAGAGGTACAGGAGACGATGTTCTATCCCATGGTTAGTGGCCGTGCTAATGGCACGGGGCTGGGCTTGTCCATTGCGCAATCCATTATTAGTCAGCACCAAGGGCTGATCGAATGCGAAAGCCAGCCTGGCCAAACTGTATTCAGCATTTTGCTGCCCATGGAGCAGCTGGATGAAACCAACACAGCGTAATTGCGCGGCTGTGATCAGATTGTTGTCATACACGCCGGCCGCTAGTGCGGAGGTGATAGAAATTACAGGAGTAGCAGGTCATGAGTGTCAGTATTTGGGTTGTGGATGATGACCGCTCGATTCGCTGGGTGTTGGAAAAGGCGCTGGGCCAGGAAGGCTATGCGGTGACCTGCTTTGAGGATGCGGATGAGGCGCTCAACACCCTGGAGCAGGGAGGGCAGGAGCCAGAAGTGCTTATCAGTGATGTGCGCATGCCGGGCACCGACGGTTTGCGGATGCTGAAAATCCTGCAGCGTAAAAATCCAGACTTGCCGGTAATCATCATGACCGCTCACTCCGATCTGGATTCCGCTGTGGCTTCCTACCAGGGTGGCGCGTTTGAATACTTGCCCAAGCCGTTTGATGTGGATGAAGCGGTGGCGTTGGTACGTAGAGCGATCAAGCACCGGGAAGAATCCCGTGGCGATTTTCCTGAACCGATAGAAGAAGCTCCCACCGAAATTATTGGTGAAGCGCCGGCCATGCAGGAAGTCTTTCGTGCCATCGGTAGGCTCAGCCATTCCAACGTGACGGTGCTGATTAATGGACAGTCCGGTACCGGTAAAGAGCTGGTTGCCCGCGCCTTGCATCGTCATTCCTTACGACGGGAAAAGAATTTCGTCGCCTTGAATATGGCGGCTATTCCCAAGGACCTGATCGAATCAGAGCTGTTTGGCCATGAAAAAGGCGCTTTTACTGGCGCTAACAATCAGCGGGTGGGCCGTTTTGAACAGGCTAACGGAGGCACCCTGTTTCTCGACGAAATCGGGGATATGCCACTGGAGGCTCAAACACGTTTGTTGCGGGTACTGCAGGAAAGTGAATTCTACCGCGTCGGCGGAACCACGCCGATCCACGTGGATGTACGCATAATCGCCGCCACCCACCAAGATCTGGAAAAACTGGTGAAGGATGGCGACTTCCGTGAGGATTTATTTCATCGCTTAAACGTTATCCGCATTCATATTCCCCGCATGGCCGAGCGCCGCGAGGACATCCCGCGATTAGCCAATTATTTCCTTCAGCGAGCGGGAAGTGAATTGGGGGTAGAGCCGAAAATTCTTCATAAGGACACGGAAAAATATCTTGCTGCTCAGGCTTGGCCGGGCAACGTGCGGCAGCTGGAAAATACCTGCCGTTGGTTAACCGTGATGGCTTCTGGTCGAGAAGTACTCGTGGATGATCTTCCGCCAGAGTTGAAAGAGACTGGCCCAGCGAAAGGCGCCGATATTAGTGGTGACTGGCTCAAGTCTTTGCGCAACTGGGCCGACCGTGCGTTGTCTCAGGGTGAGCGAAATATTCTTGAACAGGCCGTGCCCGGTTTTGAGCGCACCATGATCGAAGTGGCTTTACAGCATACCGGTGGTCGTAAACGCGACGCAGCGGCGCTGTTGGGTTGGGGTCGAAATACGCTGACGCGTAAGATTAAAGAGCTGGACATGGAAAGCCAGCTTCAGGGGAATGATGAGGACTAAAAAACGGACACATATTATGTGCCGGTCTTCAGGTTTTTTATTTTCCAGCCGCCGTTCAGCTGCCAGTGACTGTCCATTTGGTAGCTCTCGGCATCCTCAGGAAACACATTTTTTCCACCCCAGGGCAGCACGGTAAATTGTACGCGTGCTTGCTCCTGTGTCACCAGGTCCAGTGCAATATTGATGCGTGTGAATGAGATGTTGCGGTTTGGGTAGCGGAAAAAAATCGACTAGGGTGCGTTGAATTTCCTTGCGGCTCAGCGTTCGCCCGCGTCGCTCCACGGTAATGTTATCGGCCACTAGGCCCATTATTGTGCTGGTGTCGCCTTCTTCAATGCCCTTTTTCATCTCTGCCAGTGCTTTGCTGATGGCCTGCTCTGGTAGAGCGTTGTCACAGGCGGCCAGCAGACCTTGCAGCAGTACTAGCAACAGGTATGCTAAACCCCTTCTTTTTCCCAGAACTTCCATCATGGCGTTATTCCCTTATTTGGATGCTAACCGGCAGTTTTATCTTCCCGTAGGCGAGGGGCATCAACTGTATGTGGAGGAAAGCGGCAATCCACAGGGCAGCCCGGTTGTCGTGCTGCATGGTGGGCCTGGTGGCGGTTGCTCCCCAGCGTTGCGGCGTTTTTTTGATCCGCAAAAATTTCGCATGATTCTGTTTGATCAGCGTGGTTCCGGTCAAAGCCGGCCGCTGGGTTCTATCGATAATAATACCTTGAGCCATTTGCTATTGGATCTCGAAAAGATTCGCCAAGCGTTACATATTGAGCGTTGGATGGTGTTTGGTGGCTCCTGGGGAGCAACACTGGCACTTGCGTATTTGGCGGCGTTCCCGCAGTACATTACGGCAATGGTGCTGCGGGGTATTTTTCTTTGTCGAGAGCGGGACTTAGACTGGCTCTACACTAGCAAAGGTGCTGCGCGTTTGTTCCCGGAAGCCTGGCAAGCGCTGGAGCAGCAAGCGCCTCCCGGCAGTGGCCATTTGCTTGAACGTTATTATCAGGGACTACAGGGGGATGATGCGCATCGCTATGCGCGGGCATGGTGTAACTGGGAATCGACACTAGCCCTGATGCCCACCCAGCCGCCTGGGGCGGGTAGTGATGGCGAGCTGTGCATGGCGAGGCAAGAAACCCATTATTTTCTTGCCGGCGGTTTTATTGAGCGCCCCTTGTTAGAGGTCTGTGCAGGGAGCCAGGTGCCGGTGGAAATTGTGCATGGGCGCAGGGATTTCGTCTGTCCGCCGGAGCAAGCACTAGCATTGCATCAAGTGTTGCCCAATAGCGAGCTTAATTGGGTTGACAGGGGTGGACACTCTTCCATGGATCCGGGGGTGGCGCAGGCTCTGGTTAACGCGGTAACCCGACTGGATCGGAGGGCGAAGCAGTGAAAGTATTAATGCAGCGAGTTAGTGAAGCCCATGTGGATGTGAGCGGTAGAACCGTGGGGGCGATTGATAATGGTTTGTTATTGTTCATTGGTATAGAAAAGCACGATGACACCGCTTTAGTGGACAGGATGGTTGAACGCATCATTGGCTATAGAGTTTTTGCGGACGAGCGAGGGAAAATGAATTGGGATGTGCGCGATGCGGGTGGGGCGTTACTGGCTATTTCTCAGTTTACTCTCGTTGCGGATACTCGAAAGGGGCGTAGGCCGAGTTTTAGTAGTGCGGCAGATCCCGTTTTGGCAAGGCCATTATACGAGCACTGTGTAGCACAATTGAAGGCTCATGGTCTGCCTGTGGCCACAGGGGTTTTTGCCGCTGAGATGCAGGTTTCTTTGGTTAATGATGGCCCTGTTACCTTTATGCTTGAGATGTGATTTATTATGGATCCGCTTGTTGCAAAGCCGTCTCCCTTGTTTATGATGAATTGAGTTGCCTCAAAATGGTAACGGGGAACGCGTTGTCGGCATAGTGTCGACGGTCGTTGTGGCCGGTCAGCATGATCGCCGCATCCCCAAGGAAGACACATAAAAACTTGGAGGAATTCAGGATGAAAAAAACACTTATCGCTGCTGCGCTGCTGGGCGCTTCAACATCTGCCATGGCTGTTGCACCGGGTGGTCCGGGCTGTGGTTGGGGCAACATGCTGTTTGAAGGCAAATCCGGCATGCCAGTACACTTTCTCGCTACTACTGTGAATGGTACATCGGGTAATGCTACCTTCGGCATGACTTCTGGTACTAACGGTTGTGATACCAATGGCTCTCTGACCTATAGTGGCCAGAGCCTGCTGGGTATGACTGGCGTGATGGAAGAAGTGGCTCAGGACATGGCTACCGGTGAAGGCGAAGCCCTGACCGCGCTGTCTGTTTCTATGGGTATTCAGACTGAAGATCGTGCACGTTTTAATGCGTTGATGCATGACAACTTCGCGGCAATTTTCCCGAACCAGGACGTGACTGCTGCTGAAGTCATGGCCAGCATTACCGAGGTGATGCAGCAAGACCAAGCGCTGTCCAAGTACTTGGCATAATCGGCCAAAAAGACCGAGACAGAACCCCGCTTTTGGCGGGGTTTCGTTTTTCTGATCCTTCTTTTCTGACATTCTTGTCAGCTTGCTAATTTAGACGGATGAATCCGGATGCGCACTGGCCTTTTCTGTGTGCTGCTGTGCTGGTTTGTGCCGGCGTTTGCTGCAACTTCTTCCTTTTCTACGCTGGCAGACATGCCCCGCTGGCAGGCGTTATTGCATATCAATCCTGGTGCTACCCTGCGTGACAAGCACCAGAGTTACGTGGATGACGACCGCTTTTTTTTGGCTGACTCAGGGAAGATAGATCCGCTAGCGGAGCTGGAAGCGACTGAGCAGGCTCTTCGCCCAGCCGGGGCGCCTGCGCGATGCCGTTTCCCTGCGCGTTATCGTTTCTTATCCGAAAAACTGGGTTGGCAGAATGAGTCGCCGTTTTCACACTGCGATGATTACAATGAATGGCGGGATGCGATTCATGCTAACCGTGCGGTGTTGGTTTTTCCTGCCGCTTATTTGAATAGCCCTTCATCCATGTTTGGGCATACCTTGCTGCGACTGGATCAGGGCGAAGACAGTGCCGTCTGGTTGTCATGGGCTGTCAATTTCGGGGCGGTTTCATCCGACTCCGATAACTCTTTTTTCTATATTTATCGCGGTTTGGCGGGCGGTTATCCGGGTCGCTTTGCGCTGGTGCCCTATGTGCAGAAAATTCAGGAATATTCGCACATGGAAAACCGGGATATGTGGGAATACACCCTGGATCTGGATCAGTCTGAAATCGACTGGCTGATCGATCATCTCTGGGAACTCAAAGAGATCAATTTTGATTACTACTTCTTTGATGAGAATTGCTCATTTCGTTTGCTTGAGCTGGTGGAAGTGGCACGCCCGGGCTCCGGGTTGTTAAGTGAGTTGAGGTTTGCCGAAGTGCCTGTCAACACAGTGCGAGCGCTGGATGAGCGGGAGATCATTAGCCGCCGGTATTATCGGCCTTCCAAGTCCGTTGAGCTGGATAATCTGCGTCTGCAGCTCAATGCTTCCCAGCAAAAACTGGCAAGAGCGCTGGCCGATGATCCCGGCCTGGCCAAGTCGTCAGCTTTTTTGGCTGAACCTGCAGAAACACGAGCGATTATGGCGGCGGTGGCTTATCGCTACATCAGGCTTACCCACCGCAAGGAACAGCGAACGCCAGCGGTGGCGAAACGCTCGTTTACGCTGCTGACTCTAATCAATAGTCTGCCGGCAGTGCCGGTACCCGAAACCGAGCACCCCGAGCCACCGGAAAAGGGGCATGGCACCCAGATGTTGGGCGTTAGCGGTGGCCAACGTGAAGGTGAGCTGGATTTTGGTGAGCTGACCTACCGGTTGACCTACCATGATTTGCTCGACAACCAATACGGCTTCCTGCGTGGCGCACAGATCGAAGGGTTGGATATGACTCTGCGCAGCACTGAGTCTGGCCAGGTCAAATTGGAAGAGCTGGATGTGGTCAGTATTCGGTCCCTAGCGCCACGAAATCGCTTCATGAAGCCATTAAGCTGGTATGTAGAGGGAGGTTTGGAGCGGACTTGGGCGGGGCGTCGCCGGTTGGTGCGCTATATGCAAGGAGGTGCTGGCGGAAGCTGGCTGTGGAGGAACTGGCAGCCGTATCTGTTAACCAGCGTGCGAATGGAGAATAATAGCGAGTTCGGCACCTTCCTGACCCCGGGGGCCGGTCTAGACACGGGTATTGTTTATCACCGTGGCGACTGGCAGTGGCAGTTAGGCGGAGTGGGGCACTATTTCACCAACGATGAATATCGATACACCTCCCAGTTTGCGGTGCAGTGGGCAATGACCCGCCAGCATGGCTTGCGCGCTTCTCTTGCGCGTGAGAACCGCAGGGGCGGTTATGATGATGAGTTCAAACTCCAATGGCGATGGTATTACGATTAAGCACAGCGCTGCTGCTGAGCCTGCTGCTGGTAGGGTGTAGCAAGCTGTTTTTCTACCCCATGTCTGCGTGGGTGCAGAACCCAGAAAACCAAGGGCTGGAGTACGAGGATATTGTGCTGATACACCCGCGCGGTATGCGTATTCATGGCTGGTGGTTGCCGGCGGCCAATGATGCCCCAGCCCGTGGCACGGTCTATTTCCTGCACGGTAATGCCCAGAATATCAGCACTCACTTGGCCAACGTGCAGTGGCTGCCGGCGCAGGGCTATAACGTATTTTTGCTGGATTACCGAGGTTATGGGTTGTCGGAAGGCAAGCCGCGTTTGCCGGAAGCGCTCGATGATGTGCAGTTGGGCCTGGATTGGCTACGCCATGCCAAACGCACGGAGGGTGCGCCGTTGGTCGTGTTCGGGCAGAGCCTGGGCGCTTCCATGGTCGCTAGCGTTTTGGGTGAAAAAGGCAACGCTGGTGCGGCGGACTGTGTGATCCTGGAGGCCGCGTTTGCCAGTTACCGAGATATTACCAGCGATGTAATGAAACGTAGTTGGCTGCTGTGGCCATTACGTTGGATGGTGGTCCCTGCAATGCCTGATCGTGAACTGGACCCGGAAGTACGAGTGGCCGGCATTAAGCCAACGCCTTTGTTGGTGATGCATAGCGTGGACGACCCCGTGATTCCCTATGCTCACGGTGAGCGGCTTTATGCGGCCGCACAGCAACCCAAAACCTTCCAAAAACTGCGTGGAGGCCATACCGAAAGCTCTCGTGACCCGGCGGTGCAGCAGCGGTTGGTGGATTTTATGCAGGATAATGATTGTGCCGCTAAGGTGGCGGAAGTCGAACAGCCGGTGGCGCCATCAGACGATGAATCTCCCCCGGAGTTGTTTGTGCCTCTTCCCGCTCCCGACAAAGGGTATCGGTTCTAGTCTTGCGTTTGAAAAAAGCGTGTTGCGCGTAGTGAATGGCGAGGGTTGTCGAGATGCTCGCAGGCCAGCCAGCATCATTATCGTCTCACATTCTGAGGACCGATTTACACCCTCGAGTTTTTTGTGACGTTGGCTAGGCGGGGGCTAAATACGGTCTGCACCAGCACCCAGCACCCAGCACGCGCTGTGTTGGATGGCTTTACTCTGGCGGGGCCGATGCTTGTTTTTTTATCATTCGGGCTGCGAGCAGGCCCATCTCGAAAAGAAACCACATGGGGATCGCCAGCAGTGTCTGGCTGATGATATCCGGTGGTGTCAGCAGCATGCCGATAACGAAACAGCCCACCACCACATAGGCGCGAGCCTTGCTTAGCTTTTCCACCGTGGTGGCGCCAGTGCTCACCAGCAGTACGATGGCGATGGGTAGTTCAAAGGCTAGCCCGAACGCCAGAAATAACGCCAGCACAAAATCCAGATAGCTACTGATGTCGGTGGTCACAGCCACGCCTTCCGGAGCAATGGCCGTGAAGAATTGGAACATCAACGGAAATACCACGAAATAGGCGAAGGCCGCGCCACCGTAGAACAGCAGCACGCTGCTGGTTAACAAGGGAATCGCCAATTTCTTTTCATGCTTGTATAGGCCCGGTGCCACGAAAGCCCAAGCCTGATGCAATAAGAACGGCATGGCAGCAAACACGCTTAAATACAGTGTTAGCTTGAATGGGGCCAGAAAAGGCGAAGCCACGCCAGTGGCTATCATGTTGGTGCCGGATGGCATGGCGTCCATTAGTGGTTTTGCCACCAGGGTATAGAGTTCACGGGAAAACGTGAACAGGCAAAGGAAGACGATAAAAATAACCACCATGGCCTTGAGTAGGCGGTTGCGCAGCTCCAACAGATGGGCAATCAGCGGCTGGCCGGCGTCATTGCTGGCATCAGTCATGGCGGCGGGAATCCTGGTCATGGTTATTTTTATCGGCGCTATCTTTGTCGCTGGGACTTTCGTCGTTATTCAGCGCGGCCGATAGGGGC
Source organism: Alcanivorax sp. NBRC 101098 (assembly GCF_001010505.1). Lineage (GTDB taxonomy): Bacteria > Pseudomonadota > Gammaproteobacteria > Pseudomonadales > Alcanivoracaceae > Alcanivorax > Alcanivorax borkumensis. The sequence goes on along the minus strand of NZ_AP014613.1, from coordinate 2,549,130 downwards.
TTGTCGCGAGGGGTTCGTGAGCGAGCGATCTGCTCCGGGCTCAGTAGGCTGTCTTTGGCCTCACGGATGCTGTCTTCATCCAGCCCCATCTGGCGCATCTGTTTTTCCATACGCTCTTGCATATCTTGGGTGATGGTTTCACGTTCCAGCTCGCTCTTTAGATGATTGAGCGTGGAGCGGGCACGGCCGATCCAGTGACCGAGGGTTCGGGCGACGGTAGGGAGCCGCTCCGGCCCCAGTACCACTAGGCCAATAATGAAAATCAGGGTGAGTTCGGTAAAGCCGATATCGAACATCGTATCCTCGGTTTGGCAGGATCTTGCCTAGGCTGTGCCGCCGGTAATGGGCGGCAGCTATCAGGCTTTGTCCTTTTCCTGTTCGGCTTTTTGCTCGGCGTCTTGCTTATTCTGGGGCTGATCGTCGTCAGCCAAGCGTTTATGGTCCTGCTCGTCTTCGCCATCTTTCATGGCGCTTTTGAAGCCTTTCACCGCGCCGCCCAAATCACCGCCGATGTTGCGTAGTTTTTTCGTGCCGAATAACAGGACCACGATGGCCAGGAGAATCAATAGCTGCCAAATGCTGATACCGGAAAACATGGAATTTCTCTCCGAAAAAGTTAAGGGCCGCGTTAGCTACGTTAGTGCTTACCGCTGCGTGCGGCTTTCTCATCATGGCCGGACAGGCCAAAACGTCGTTGTAGTTCTGCCAGGACTTTGTCTGGGTGTTCGCCCAGTTTGGCCAACATTACCAGGGAGTGGAACCATAAATCGGCAGTTTCGCTGATCAGTGCCTGATGCTCGCCGCTGACTTCCGCATCTCGGGCCGCAAGGATGGTTTCTATCGCTTCTTCGCCGACTTTTTCCAGGATTTTGTTGAGGCCCTTGGCATACAGGCTGGCCACATAGGAGCTGTCCGGATTGGCGCCCTTGCGTGACTCCAGAACCTGATGCAGCTCACTGAGTATGTCTGACATAGTGTATTCCTTATTGCCCAACCCGGCAGGGGGATGAGTTTATCAGGGTGCGTAAAAGGGCCATAGGCTCTTTTTTCTGAGGTGTTGTTGCTAGCGGCGCCAGCTCCAGCTGCCCAGAATGGCCGCAGCACCGCCCAAGGCCCAGCTGTAGGGGTTGGCCAGCCATAGGGCCGCGCCGGCACAGCCCAGCGCGACGAGGCCGGCAAACAGCTTTTGACGGTGACGCACTAGCTGCTGCTCGAAACGGGCTTCCTGGCGATCTTGCTGGTAGGGCAGGTTTCGCAGGCTTTCCAGCCCGTCGCGCAGCAGGTCGGGCATGTCTGGAAGTTGAGCGGACCATTCCGGTAGGCGGTTTTGTAGTTTCTTCAGGGTGGCGCTGGGGCCGTACTCGGCCAGCATCCACGCTTCCAGCAGTGGGCGCCCGGTGCTCCAGATATCCAGCTGCGGGTAGATGCTGCGCCCCAGCCCTTCGATATGCACCAAGGTTTTCATCAGAAGGATGTACTGCACCGGCATTTCGATATGGTAGGTACGCGCCATATCAAACAGCTTCATTACTAGGGGCGCGAATTCCAGCTGGTCAAGCTGGGCAGAGCGAACCGGCTCGACGATGTCGATTACCGCCCGTTCGAACCGGGAGCGGTCGATGGGGGCGGTATTCCAGCCGGCGCGAATAACCGCATCGACTAGGGCGCTGTAGTCTTCGCGCATTACCGCCAACACCATGCGCCCGAGGATGTTCAAATCGTCTTTGGACAAGCGCCCAGCGATGGCAGCGTCTATTGCCATGTACTGGGGCGATTCAGGATGTTCCGGGTTGACGAAAATATTTCCCGGGTGCATATCTGCGTGGAAGAAATTGAAGCGGAATACCTGGGCGAAGAAAATCTCCACGCCCCGTTCGGCCAGCACTTTCGGGTCGATACCCGCGGCCTTAATGCGCTCGATATCATTCACCGGAATACCATGGATGCGATCCATGATGATTACGGTCGGGCTGGACAGTTCCAGATGTATGGCCGGGATGTGCAGCAGTGGGCTGAACAGAAAATGCCGGCGCATGGTTTCGCTGTTGCGCGCTTCGGCGGCCAGATCTAGCTCGCCAAGGAGGATCTCTCGGTAGTCCTGCACCACTCGGACCGGGCGGAAATAGCGAGCATCACGCCATAGGCGTTCCAGCCAGCGTGCACCGAATGCCATGACTTTCAGATCCCTTTCCACCACCGGGCGGATTGTAGGGCGCAGCACTTTGGCAACCACTTGCTGGCCGTTGTGCAGGGTGGCGGCGTGTACCTGCGCGACCGAGGCTGCGGCTATAGGCGTACTATCAAAGTCACGGAATACTTCATCCAGCGGTTGGTGCAGGCTGGCTTCCACCAGGGCCCTGGCCTGCTCGCCGTCGAATGGGGCAACCTGATCTTGCAGACGGGCAAGGGCGGCGACCCACTCCGGCGGCAGCATGTCTTGCCGGGTGGCCAGCAGTTGGCCGAATTTGATGAAAATCGGGCCTAGTTGCTCCAGGGCTTTCTGTAGACGCTCCCCTTCGCTTAGGTGGCCGGTGCCGAGCCAGCTAGCAGGCACCAGATATTGGAGAATAAGCAATAACCCCTTGGTGGGGTGTGGGGGAAGCAAGGATATTAGCCGGTAGCGGCAGATCACATGGATCACCACCAGCATACGGGTAATCGGCGGCATTAGTGTGGTGAGCTCCCGGAATCCTGTGGCGAGGAGGGTGATGAGGAAGTCGAGCGGCTTCTTAACCGTTGAATGCGAGCGTCCAGGCGGTCCACATCCATACGCAGTTCATCCACGTCTTGGCCGAATTCGTAAACGTCACGGCGACGGGGGGTAAGCCCGGATTCGTTGCCGACATAATCGCCTAGCTGCTCGGTCAGACGGGAGGCCGCTTGTTTGGCCCAGCCGAACAGGCGCCGAGCACTGTAATCCAATTGCTGTGCCAATTCTGATCCGGTAATCGGCTCCAGGATGGCGCCCCAATCGATCTGCAGATCGTTGGCAATCTGCTGCAGCTCCTGTAGGAAATCACGGTTGCCATTGATATTCACGGGGCCGCCAATAACGCCGGGGCGGGTTTTCCAGTTGAGCAGTAGCGAGGCCAGATCCATGGGGCTGCCTTTCACCGCCACATCCGGGGTGGCATCACTGCGGTGGTAGAGCTCCACGCCGTCTTCCACGATTAACCCGTAGATGGCCACGGGGGGCAGTGTGGCCTCAATGGCAATAAGCCGGCCGGCGTGTACGGCCAGGCGCTCTGCGCTGGCGGGGTCAGATCGCAGGGCCGTGTTGATGGCTCGCTCCACGGTGGCCAGGGCGGTGGTAGAGAGCAGCCCGGGAGAGCGTGACTGGTCTTTCAGGCTCAAAATTTGAATCCTCTGTGCAGGGCCACGATGCCGCCAATCATGTTGAAGTATTCGGTGCGGGCAAAGCCAGCGTTGTCCATCATGCCCTGTAGGGTATCTTGGTCTGGGTGCATGCGAATGGATTCGGCCAGGTACTGGTAGCTGTCGGGGTCGTTGACGATGAGCTTGCCCAGTTTGGGCCAGACAGCAAAGGAATAGGCGTCGTAGGCTTTGGCTAGGTGCTTATTGGTGGGGGTGGAAAACTCCAGCACCAGCAGGCGCCCGCCGGGTTTCAGGACCCGCAACATGGAACGCAGGGCGGCGTCTTTATCGGTGATGTTGCGCAGGCCGAAGGCAATGGTGATGCAGTGGAAACTGTTGTCTTCGAACGGCAGGCACTCGCCGTTAACCTGAGTGACTTGAGTGTTGTGGCTGCAGCCAGCATCGAACAGGCGGTCGCGGCCCACGTCTAGCATCGCGTCGTTGATATCAGCCAGCACCACTTGGCCGGTTTCGCCAACCAGCCGGGAAAATTTGATCGCTAGATCGCCGGTGCCGCCAGCAAGGTCGAGCACTTTGTGGCCCGGACGAATGCCCGCGAGCTCAATGGTCATGCGCTTGAGAATGCGGTGGCTACCCATGGAGATCAGGTCATTCATGACATCGTATTTGCCCGCCACCGAGCGAAATACGCCTGCCACTTTCTGTTGCTTTTCCTGCCATGGCACTTGTTGGTAGCCGAAGTGTGTGACCTTGTTATCGTCGGACATATCAATTCTCGAAAGGCGATGGGTGACAGGCGAAAACCTTTCCCATAATGGCTTCTTCCCGGGCGGCCAGCTGTTCAAGCAGCAGCCCCACACTGGGGACGGGTTTCATCACTCGGAAACTGCGATCCATGAAATCATACAGGTTCGCAAAGCCTGCCGCATGGGCCGGTTTGCGGACCATTCTGAAGGTGGCGTGGAGCATCCGCGAGCGGATATAGCGATCCAGCCGATGACCCAGTTCGGCGACCAGTTGTAGCTGCCGCTGACGGTCGTCATGGTGGGTCGGCTGGCGGAATCCAGCCAAGTAGATGGTTTCATCAATGGGCTGGTCGAGTTGGTCGCCGAGGATGTCGGTGACCGCCTCGTCAAGTTCCTGGGTGAGAATGGCGGCTTCCAATGCTGCGGCGGAGGTGGCCATGACCTTGTCGGGCAGTAGTTTCATCGCCTTGGGCAAGGCCCGGTGGACTTCCCGCGCCACCGGCAGCAGTTCGCGGCCACCGTAGACGTCTTCTAAAAGGAAACGGACTCCCTCGGCGGTTACCGGGTCATCGAGAAGGTGGGCATGGGTGCGCGTGAGGCGCTCTGCCTGCCAATTCTGCAGGCGCCGCAGTCGGGTTAGAAACAGGGCATCGTCGCCATGCTGGCGCAGGGCAAAAAAACGGTCGAGATAGTGTTGTAGTTGTTGGCCGGCGGTCATGGTTTTCCCTCCGGCACGGATAATAGCAAAGTGAGACGCCGGCAGGCACCACGCATCACACTGGCACGCTAAAAAGGGTGCGACATGATGCGTGGTACCTGCTGCGGTTACAGAATATACCGGCTCAGATCTTCGTCATCGGCCAGCTCTCCCAGGTAACGGTCGACAGCCTCTGCGTCCAGTACCAGCGGCTTGTCGTGATACTGGGTGGCGAGAGAGTCGGCGTCAAAGCTGATTTCTTCCAGCAGCTTTTCCAGCACCGTGTGCAGGCGGCGCGCGCCGATGTTCTCGGTGCGTTCGTTGACCTGCCAAGCCACTTCCGCAATGCGGCGGATGCAATCGTCGGTGATCTCCAGATTCAGCCCCTCGGTTTCCAGTAGAGCCTTGTACTGTTCGGTGAGTGAGCATTTTGGCTCGGTGAGGATGCGCTGGAAATCGTCCGGGCTCAGCGGGCTTAGCTCTACGCGGATGGGCAAGCGGCCTTGCAGCTCGGGGATCAGGTCGCTGGGGCGAGACAGATGGAAGGCGCCGGAGGCAATAAACAGAATGTGATCTGTTTTCACCATGCCGTATTTTGTGGATACGGTGGAGCCTTCGATCAAGGGTAGCAGGTCGCGCTGTACCCCTTCGCGAGAGACGTCGGTACCGCCGCCTTCGCCGCGTTTGGCCACCTTGTCGATTTCATCGATGAAGACGATGCCGCTGTTTTCCACCGCGTCGATGGCCTGCACTTTTAGTTCGTCTTCGTTGACGAAGCGGGCGGCCTCTTCGTCGCGAATCAGGCGATAGGCTTCGCGAACTTTGAGTTTCTGGCTCTTGCGCTGCTGGTTGTTGCCCATTTTGGAAAACATCTGCTGCAGCTGGCTGGTCATTTCTTCCATGCCTGGGGGCGCCATGATATCGATGCCGGCCGGGTTGCTGGCCACGTCCACGTCGATTTCCTTGTCGTCCAGCTCGCCTTCGCGCAGCTTCTTGCGGAAGATCTGGCGTGTGCTGTTGTCGGTGTTGGCGCTGCTGTCATCGGTGCGAGCCGGAGGCAGCAGAGCGTCGAGGATGCGCTCTTCCGCAGCGTCATCGGCCTGGCTGCCGACACGGGCAATTTCCTTGTCGCGCAACAGCTTGATGGCTACTTCCATCAGGTCACGGATAATGGACTCCACATCCCGGCCCACGTAGCCCACCTCAGTAAATTTGGTGGCTTCTACCTTGATGAAGGGGGCATCCGCCAGTTTGGCCAAGCGGCGGGCGATTTCAGTTTTACCTACCCCGGTGGGGCCGATCATTAGAATGTTTTTGGGCGCCACTTCGGCACGCATTTCTTCGGGCAGTTGCATGCGACGCCAACGGGTGCGTAGCGCCAGAGCCACGGCTCTCTTGGCCGCGTCCTGACCGACGATGTGGCGATTGAGTTCGGAAACAATGTCTTTGGGTGTCAGGGAAGCCATGATTAACCGTCCAGCTCTTCGAAGGTGTGGTTGTGATTGGTGTAAATACAGATATCGCCGGCAATAGTGAGCGCCTTGGCGACGATGTCTCGGGCTGGCAGATCGGTATTATCCAGCAGGGCAGTCGCGGCGGACTGGGCGAAGGGGCCACCCGAGCCGATGGCGATCAGGCCATCTTTTTCCGGCTCAATCACGTCGCCGTTGCCGGTAATAATTAGTGAACTTTCCTTGTCGGCGACTGCCAGCAGGGCTTCCAGCCGGCGTAGGGCTCGGTCGGTACGCCAGTCTTTGGCCAGCTCCACGGCGGCGCGGACTAAGTGGCCCTGGTGCTTTTCCAGCTGGGCTTCGAAACGTTCGAACAGGGTAAAGGCGTCGGCGGTGCCACCGGCGAATCCGGCAATGACTTTGCCATGAAAAAGCCGACGAACCTTGCGGGCGTTGCCCTTCATGACAGTGTTGCCCAGGCTAACCTGGCCATCGCCACCGATGACGACGTTGTTGCCTCGACGAACAGAAACAATGGTTGTACCGCGATACTGCTCCACGGGAATTCTCCTTTTTACGCGTAGCAAAGGAAGTATGGGCGCAACAGGGGGATTTCAAGGAGAGAAAGCGAGATGGCAGATGCCCAATGCCGACGCGGGGCGGCATCAGGCGTTGGGCATCAAGCACCCGATGCTTTATTTTTTCATTTTGATTGGCAGAGTCTCAATGCCGTTGCTGGCCAGTTGGTCCTGGGCGCGGTGCATGGCGTTAAGGTTGTTGTAGGGGCCAATCATGACCCGGTGCCAGCTGTCGCCGCTGTCCAGATTGACTGACTGAATGTTGGCCTCGAAGCCTTTCAGAATTAGCTCGGCTCGACGGCGATCGGCATCTTCGTTGCGGCGAAAGCTGCCCGCTTGTAGCAAATATTTCTCGTTGCTATTGCGAGTGCCGGCTTCTGGCTTGCGGGTTGTTGTCGGCTTCTTGGTGGCATCCGGTTTGCTGGTGGTATGTGAGCCACTGTCGGTTTCGTTCTGTGGCACGATCACTTCCATCTTGGGTAATACCGCATAGAAGTCGAATTTGGGTGAGTCGTCACCGGATTCATTCTTAGGCCCTGGTTTTGGCTCGGCCTTGGTTTTGGCGGGTTTGTCGTTGTTGTTTGCCCCTGTGCTGCTGCCCTGTTCAATCTGGGTTTTTCCCAGGTGAAACAGGAAGGCCACAAACAGCCCGACCATGAGACCTGTAAACAACCACACCCAGCCGGGTACCTGGCGCTGGGGTGTCTTTTTGCGGGCAGGGCCGCGGCTGGCGCCGCGCCGGGTGTTCTTCGCCATTACATGCGCTCCAGTGGGCTCAGGCCCAGCAATTCCATGCCGTGTTTGAGAGTGCGGGCGGTGAGGGCGGCCAACTTAAGGCGGCTTTGCCGAATGCGGTCATCTTCGCTGCTGAGGATGGGGCAATGCTCATAGAAACTGGAAAACAGGCCGGCCACATCGTACAGGTAGGCGCTGAGCAGGTGCGGTTGGCCCTTGTCGGCTACGTTCTGCAGTACTTCACCAAATTGCACTAGGCGCGCGGCGAGAGTGTGTTCTGCGTCTTCGTTTAACAGGAAGTCGCCGCTTACGTTAGCCATGTCCAGCTCGGCCTTGCGGAATACGCTGGCTACACGAGTGTAGGCGTAAAGCAGGTAGGGGGCGGTGTTACCTTCAAAGCTGAGCATTTGTTCGAAGTTGAAGATGTAGTCGCTGCTGCGGTTTTTCGACAAGTCGGCGTATTTTACCGCGCCGATGCCCACAGAGCGGGCAATGTTGCGTAATTCTTCGTCGTCCAGCTGCGGGTTCTTTTCTTGCACTAGGGCAAAGGCCCGTTGCTCTGCTTCGTCGAGTAGGTCTACCAGTTTAACCGTGCCACCGTCGCGGGTCTTGAATGGGCGGCCATCTGGACCGTTCATGGTGCCAAAGCCCATGTGGGCCAGCTCGGTCTGTTCGGGCACAAAGCCGGCCAGTTTTGCCAAGGTGAACATTTGTTGGAAATGAAGTGCCTGGCGCTGATCGACAAAGTACAGCATGCGGTCAGCCCGCAGGGTGCTGGCGCGGTAACGCAGGGCTGCCAAGTCGCTGGTGGCATACAGGTAGCCGCCGTCGGCTTTACGCACAATCACCGGCAGCGGTTCGCCTTCCTTGTTTTTGAAGGCGTCCATAAACACACATTGAGCGCCCTGGCTTTCACTGAGCAGCCCTTTGCTGTCCAGATCTGCCACCACTTGCGCCAGGTCGTCGTTGTAGGCGCTTTCGCCGTGCACGTCTGCCGGTGTCAGGCTGACGCCTAAGCGGTCGTAGATCGCTTGGCAGTGGCTTAGCGATACCTGATTAAACTCTGCCCAAAGGGTCAGGCAGTAGTCGTCGCCGGATTGCAGTTTTACCACCAGGGCGCGGGCCCGGTCGGCGAAGCTGTCGGATTCATCGAAGCGTTGTTTGGCGGCCCGGTAGAACGTTTCCAGGTTGGCCAGTTCACGGCTCAGCTCGCGCTCACCTTCTTCGGTTTTTTGCTCCTCCAGATAAGCGAGAAGCATGCCGAACTGGGTGCCCCAATCGCCCACATGATTCTGGCGAATCACGGTGTGACCGAGAAATTCCAGGGTACGCACCACGGCGTCGCCGATGATGGTGGAGCGCAGGTGGCCCACGTGCATTTCTTTGGCCAGATTGGGTGAGGAGTAGTCCACCACCACGGTTTGGGGCTGCTCTGGCCGGCTAATGCCGAGAAAGTCGTCGGCCAGGGCGGAATCCAATAGGCCGGTGAGCCAGTCATCGGCCTGGAAGAAATTGATAAATCCGGGCCCGGCGATGTCGACTTTGGCCACGGCGCTGTCGTTGGGCAGAGCGGCGATCAGCTTTTCTGCTAGATCACGAGGCTTCATGCCGGCGGGTTTGGCCAGCATCAGCGCGATATTGGTGGCAAAGTCACCGTGGCTCTTGTCCCGGGTGCGGTCAATTTGCACTGGGCGCTTGGCGTCAGCGGGCAGAGTACCGTCGGTGATCAGGGTGTCCAAGGCGCTTTCAATAAGGGATATCAGGCGTTCTTTCATGACATTCTTTTGTGGAGGGCTCTGGGCCGTTTAACTGGCCGGCGATTGTACGGGAAAAGCCATGCTTACGCATGCGCAGGATGTCTGATGGCCGACACTGCTCTGTCTGGCGTCCGTCTCCGGCGTCGCTATAACATATCAATCGGATCCACATCCACGTGCCAGCGGCATTGACGCCCCTCAGGGAGTTTGCGGGCCTGTTCCAATAGCACGTTAAGGGCTTGATGTAACGGCGCCCGTTGGCTGCATTGCAGCAGTAGCTGGGTGCGGAAACGGCCCGCACGTTTTTCCATGGGGGCGGGAATCGGGCCAAGGACGTGAACATCCTGCGGAACCGCAGTAGTGCTTAGCTGTTGCAGAAAGTTCATGGCGGTGCCCATGGTCATGGCTTCGCAGCGGAACAGAGCCAAGTGCCCGTGGGGGGGCAGTCCGGCCATCTGTCGCTCTTCTAGCAGGGTGGTGGCCAGTTGTGGGTAGTCGCCGCTGGCCGCTAGTTGCAGTAAGTGATGATCCGGGTGGCGGCTCTGCAGAATCACCCGGCCTTTGCCTTCGCGGCCGCTGCGGCCGGCCACCTGTAGTAGCAACTGTGCGGCCTGTTCAGGGCCGCGGAAGTCGGCGCTGAGAAAGCCAGAATCCATATCGAGGATCACCACCAAGGTCAGTTTGGGGAAATGGTGGCCCTTGGCCAGCATCTGAGTGCCGACCATGACGGCGGGCTCGCCTTTTTGGATTTGTGCCAGATGCGCATCTAAGGCGCCCTTGCGGCGAGTGGCATCCCGGTCGATGCGAATCACCGGTACCGGTAGGGACTGTTCAAGCAGCTCGGTGAGCTTTTCGGTGCCACTACCGGCTTCCTGAATGGCGCTGGAGCCGCAATCCGGGCAGCGGCTAGGCACCGGCTGTTGATAGCCGCAATGATGGCAGCGCAGGGCCTGGTCATTGCGATGCCAGGTGAGGAAGCTATCGCAACGCTTGCACTCTGCTTGCCAGCCACAGTCGTGGCAGAGAATCATGGGGGCATAGCCGCGGCGGTTGATAAACACCAGCCCCTGATTACCTGCCTCTACGCATTGTTTAAGCGCTTGCAAAGAGAGGGGCAGTAGTGGGTTGCCGGGGGGGGCTAGGCGGGCATCAACAATTTCGATGGGGGGGCGGCTCTGGGCGGTGGCGCGTTGGGACAGTTTCAGCCACTGGAAACGGCCTTGCCTAGTTAGATGCAGGGTTTCCAGTGCCGGTGTGGCGCTGCCCAGAATGACCGGGATTTCCAACTGCTGGGCGCGCCAGGTGGCCAGATCCCGCGCGTGGTAGCGGAAGCCATCTTGCTGTTTGAGGGAGCTGTCGTGGGCTTCGTCCACAATGATCAAAGCGGGGTTCAGCATGGGCGTGAAGATGGCTGAGCGAGTGCCGATGATAATGCGCGCGTGACCCTCACGGGCGGCGAGCCAGTTGTCCAGCCGTTCTCGGTCGCTGAGCCCAGAATGCAGCGTGACAACAGGCACGGCAAAGCGCTGCTTGAAGCGCTGTACCGTTTGTGGGGTCAGGCCGATTTCCGGAACCAGCACCATTACCTGTTTGCCGGCGGCCAGCAGCGGCGCCATGGCTTGCAGGTAGACTTCGGTTTTGCCGCTGCCGGTGATGCCGTCCAGCAGGAAGGGGGCGAACCCCTTGGCTTTCTGGATTGCCTGGATTGCCCCACGCTGCTCGGCGTTGGCGGCCAGCGGGGCCTGGGCCAGGGTTTCTCGTGGGACCTCAGGGCGGGTATCCACGTGAATTTGGTTTGCCCAGCTCTTTTCGCGCAGGCTGTTCAGGGCGGATGCGCTTACGTCCAGTGCCGCTAGCATGGCGCTGCTCAGGCCTTGGGGATGCTCACGCAAAATGCGCAAAGCGTCTCGCTGGCGCGGGGCGCGGCTAACTTGGTCATCGCTAACATGCTGGCCCCGTTCGCTAATCTGCCAGCGTTTCTCCAGGCTGGCTTGGGCGTCGCCGCCTTGGCGTAACAAGGTGGGGAGTGCGTAATTCAGCACCTCCCCAAGAGGGTGGTGGTAGTAGCGGGCCGCCCGCTCACAGAGCTGGTAAAGCTCATCGGGCAGAACGGGCTCTTCGTCGATCACCGCCTCTACAGCTTTCAGCTTTGGATAATCGCTGGGAGCATGGCCGTGGACAAGGCCGATGAGGGTGCGGCGCCCAAAGGGAACTTTGACTCGGCTCCCTCGGGGCGGTATCACTGTGCCGTGCAGCGCATAGTCAAAACACCCGGGTAGGGGAACGGGCAGGGCAATTTGCAGGGTATTCTTGGATGACACGGAATTTCCTGGAGCTCGCGGCGGCTTTGCGCTTGCGCAATGGGGACAAGCTGTTATGATTCGCCTTCTTTTTCCCAGGCGCAAGCCGTGTGGTGCCTGTCGCAGAGGCCGGTAGCGACACAAAATGGAGCTTAGCAATGAAAGCAGAGATTCATCCCGATTACCAGACAGCCACGTATACGTGTAGCTGTGGCAATGTCATTGAAACCCGTTCTACTAAAGGCGGTGATATGGCATTGGACGTTTGTTCTGCCTGCCATCCTTTCTATACTGGCAAGCAGAAGCAGGCTGATAGCGGTGGCCAGATCGACAAGTTCAAGCAACGTTTTGGCATGATGCGCAGCAAGAAGGACTAATAGCGCGTCGTTACAGCGCCTATTGTAAAAAGCACCCAACTGGGTGCTTTTTACGTTAAGTACTTGCGTACACAGTGTATATCCCAAAAAAGGGAAGCGGAGACCAGCATGTCCGAGGATTTAAAAACGGCGGCCCTGGAATACCACGCCAAACCGCGGCCGGGGAAAATTAGCGTCGAGGTAACCAAGCCGGCGGCGACCAGTCGAGATCTGAGCCTGGCCTATAGCCCAGGTGTAGCTGAACCGGTGCGAGAAATCGCGCGGGAGCCGGAGCTGGCCTACCGTTTTACTTCCAAGGGCAACCTGGTAGCCGTAATTAGTGATGGCACGGCGATTCTTGGTCTTGGCAATCTGGGCGCGCTAGCCTCCAAGCCGGTGATGGAAGGTAAGGGCATTCTGTTCAAGTTGTTTGCGGGTATCGATGTGTTCGATATCGAAGTGGACTCTGAGGATTCCCAGGCTTTTATTGATACGGTAATGCGTATTCATCGCACCTTCGGTGGCATCAATCTGGAAGATATCCGTGCGCCGGAGTGTTTCGAGATTGAGCGTATTCTCAAAGAACAGTGCGAAGTTCCCGTATTCCATGATGACCAGCACGGCACCGCTATTGTGGTGGGGGCAGGTTTGATTAATGCGCTGGAAATTCAAAACAAGCGTATCGAAGACATCAAGGTAGTGTGTGTCGGGGCTGGTGCGGCGGGTATCGCATCTGTGCGGTTGTTGATCGAGATGGGCGCGCGCAAGGAAAATATTCTGGTGTTGGATCGTAAGGGGGTGATTCATAGCCGCCGTGATGATCTGAACCAGTACAAGGCTGCGCTGGCCAACGATACGGATAAGCGCACATTGAACGATGCTGTGGAAGACGCGGATGTGTTCATCGGCGTTTCCGGGCCGGATATGTTGACCCCAGAAATGGTCAAGAAGATGGCTCCCAAGCCGATCATCTTCGCGTTGGCTAACCCGGATCCGGAAATTCGTCCGGAAGTGGCCAAGGCGGCACGTCCGGATGCGATTGTGGCGACGGGTCGTTCGGATTTCCCGAACCAAGTAAACAATGTGCTGTGTTTCCCGTACATGTTTCGTGGGGCTTTGGATGTGCGCTCCACGTCCATCACTGAAGAAATGAAGATCGCCGCAGTGCATGCTATTGCCGGGCTGGTGCGAACGGCGCCCCCGCAGGAAGTGCTGGATGCCTACGGTGGTGAGCCGTTGACCTTCGGGCCGGAATATATCATTCCCAAGCCGAATGATCCGCGTTTGTTGGGCAAGGTTTCTGCTGCTGTGGCCCAGGCAGCGGTGGATTGTGGTGTGGCCCGTAAGGGATACCCATCACACTACCCGCTAAACTCGCTGGACGAGATTTTCCCAGAACTTTAAGGGAGCAGTGCCAGCCATAAAAAAACCGCCTTTCGGCGGTTTTTTTATGGCTGCTCATTTCTGTTTCAGCACAGCACAGCACAGCAGAGCAGAGTTGTACGCTGCGTGCATCAAAAGATCTGTTCCGGCGCACTGTGTCCATTCGGGCCGCGAGCGGGTTCCAGTTTGGGAACCTGACTGTCAATGAAGTACTCGCGAATGGAGTCCGGATTCTCCGGCCGAGCTAGCAGGCCACTATCTGGATCGATGCGTACGGTAGCGATGCCGGAGGGTTGTTTCAGTTGGTGCTCGGGCACTCCTTTCAGGGCTGGGCCCATGTAGTCCATCCAGATGGGTAGCGCTGCCTTGCCGCCATATTCGCCCCAGCCTAGGGTGGCAGGGTTATCAAATCCAACCCAGACGGTGGCAACCAGATCCGGCGAGTAGCCGGAAAACCAGGCGTCGAACTGATCATTGGTCGTGCCGGTTTTGCCTGCCAGATCCCGGCGACCCAGACGGTTAGCCTGGTGACCAGTGCCGCGACGCACAACATCTTGGAGTATGGAGTTCATTAGCCAGGCAATACGAGCATCAACAACCCGGGGAGCCATGACCGGGGGGGGTTGCAGTGGCTCTAGAGCGTTTTCAAAGCTGTTGCTGTCATCGGTGTGACGGGTTGAGTTGTTCTCAGCTGGCGGGTTGCCGGTTGTCGGTGCCTGACAGTGGTGCTCGCAGAAGGTGATTTCCGGCGCTTTCCAAAGCACCTCTCCGTTGTCCTTTTCTATTTGCAGGATGCTCCATGGGGTAACGCGGTAGCCGCCATTGGCAAAGATGCTGTAGGCAGCGGCAATATCCATGGGGGTGACGCTGGCGCTGCCCAGTGCCAGCGAAAGATCTCGCTGGAAGGTGTCTGTCGGTAGGCCAAAACGTTTCAGTGTGCCCATGGCCTGGCTAATCCCGATTTGCCGAAGGATGCGGATAGAAACTAGGTTTAGGGAGCGATAAAGGGCTTCGCGCATGCGGATGGGGCCAAAGAATTTACCGCTGGCGCCGGTGGGTCGCCAAGCAGTTTCCAGCTTGTTGTCGTCAAAGACCACGGGGGCGTCGTTGATGATGGTGGCTGGGGTGAAGCCGCTTTCCATGGCTGAGGTATAGATGAAGGGCTTAAATACGGAGCCGGCTTGGCGCTCGCCTTGTACGGCACGGTTGAAATTGGAGGTGGAGAAGCTGTAGCCACCTTGCAGAGCAACAATGGCGCCGCTGGTCGGATCAAGGGAGACCAGTGCGGATTGAGCTCTTGGTAGCTGCGCGAGCCGCCAATGCCGATCCTCGTCATTGCCGGCTGGACGAACGTAGATGACGTCTCCCTTGCTGAGGACGTCGCTGGCCTGGGTTGGCTCCTTGCCTACATATTTATTGTTTAATTGTGGGCGAGCCCAACGGATGTCATCCCAGGCAAGTGGGCTGCGTTTGCCGTCACGGAACAGAATCTCTGCGTCTTTTTTGCCTACGGCGGTAACGATGGCCGGTTGCAGGGGGCCTATGCGTCGTTGGTCCTTGATGCGTTCAGCCCAGTTGGCCACATCAGGATTGAGGCCGGTGATGGTTTTTTCTAGTTCAGCTTCCTCGATCACCTCCGTTGTGTCGGTGCTGTCCTGCGGAGGGGCTTCGTTATCTGCATTGGATGGGGAGGGGAGGGTGGGTGCGTCACTCACATCCAGTTGTGCTAGCGGACCACGGTAGCCATGTCGTTCGTCATAGCTGTGTAAACCTTTGCGCAGGGCGTTAACGGCAGCTTGCTGGCGCTTGCTGTCCACGGTGGTGATGATGCGAATGCCGTCGGTGTAAATGTTGGCATCTACCAGCTTCATGGCCTGCAAGCGAGCCATTTCCCCTAGGTAGCTGGCGTCTACTTCCGGTGACGCTGCGTGGAAGCGGGCGCTGACTGGCGCAGCCTGCGCTTGCTCTTTCTGCTCAGCGGTAATGACGCCGGTTTCCTGCATGCGATGAAGAATCCAGTTGCGTCGTACCCGGGCGCGCTGAGGGTTCGTAATGGGGTTGTAGGCGGAAGGGGCTTTCGGCAAGCCGGCAATCATGGCCCACTGGGGCAGGCTGAGTTCGCCCACGGACTTGCCGTAGTACACCTGTGAGGCCGCTTGGGCACCATAGGCGCGGTGGCCTAGATAGATCTTGTTTAGGTAAAGCTCAAGAATCTCTTCTTTGCTGAGAACCCTTTCGATCTGAATGGCCAGTACGATTTCGTTGAACTTGCGCAAAAAACGCTGTTCACGGTCTAGAAAGAAGTTCCGGGCGACCTGCATGGTGATGGTGGAGCCGCCAGAACGAATCTCTCGGTAACGAGCAAGCTCAACGAAGGCCCGTAACAGACCTTTCAAATCGACCCCATTGTGCTGGAAAAAGCGTTCGTCTTCCGCAGCGAGTACCGCTTGGATTAGTGGTTGCGGCAGTTCGTCGAAAGTCACTGGCTGGCGACGCTTTTCGCCGTATTCTGCAATCAGCTTCATGTCGCGGCTGTAGATGCGCAGAGGGATCTGGTACTCCACCTCGCGAATCTGGTTTGCCGGGGGCAATTGTGGGGCCAAATAAAGGTAGCAGGCGGCAAGTGCCGCGAGGCCGCCACCGGCGCCGGCAATAAGGAGTAACAGCAGGTATCGGATCCAGGAGGGTAAACGCATGTTTTCGGCAACTACTGGCTGGGATCGGTAGAAAGGCCTAGCCGGCCCGTGAAGTGGGTCATTATATGGTGGAATGCTTGTTGTGATCTAATATCTGTTCTGCTATTACTAACTCCTAATGTAGTTCGACATAAAAAACGTGTAAGTATATATCTAGCAAGAAAAAATACTTCAATGATAACCAGACGGGACGACGACAGTGCTGCCTTTCCTCAGAAAAAAGGCCCAGACACTACTGGGGATCGACATCAGCTCCACGGCGGTCAAGCTGTTGGAACTGTCCAAATCAGGGAGTCGCTACAAGGTCGAGAGCTATGGGGTTGAGCCCCTGCCGGCCAATGCGGTTGTCGAGAAAAATATCAGCGACGTGGAAGGAGTGGGTGATGCTATTGCCCGCTTGGTAAGCCGTACGCGTCCCGGGGTAAAAGCGGCGGCGGTGGCAGTGTCCGGTTCCGCTGTGATTACTAAGCTCATCGAAATGGATGCCGAGCTGGACGAGGATGCATTGGAAATGCAGCTCAAGTCTGAGGCAGATCAGTACATCCCGTATCCCATGGATGAGGTCCGTATGGACTTTCAGGTTGTGGGGCCGGTTGAGAATAACGATGAGCGCGTGGAGGTGTTGGTTGCCGCCTCACGCACAGAGAACGTGGAGATGCGCACCGATGCGTTGGAAATCGGTGGCCTACAACCGCGAGCGGTGGATGTGGAAGCGTACGCTATTGAGCGGGCTTTTCAGTTGCTTCTGCCCGGTTTGCCGAATGCGGAGGAGCTAGAAACCGTGGCGGTATTCGATATCGGCGCCACCATGACCACGCTAAACGTATTTCATCAAGGGCGTAGCGTTTATACCCGCGAGCAGCTTTTCGGGGGCAAGCAGCTCACTGAAGAAATTCAGCGTCGTTACGGTATTTCTATGGAAGAGGCGGGGTTGGCCAAGAAAACCGGCGAGCTGCCCGATGATTACGAAGGCGAAGTGCTGCAGCCGTTCAAAGATGCCATTGTCCAGCAGGTGAATCGTTCATTGCAGTTTTTCTATGGCTCCACGCAATTCAATGAAGTGGATTACATCTTGCTGGCAGGGGGCTCTTCCTCTATCGCAGACTTGGGCGATCTGATTCAGGAAAAGGTGGGCGCGGGTTGTTCAGTGGCTAACCCTTTCAGTGACATGGCGCTGGCGAACAAGGTGAATGCCTCTGCCATTGCCAATGATGCCCCGGCATTGATGATTGCCTGTGGCCTGGCATTGAGGAGCTTTGACTAATGACAACAACAATTAACCTGTTGCCATGGCGCGAAGAGCGCCGCAAACAGCGCCAGCAGGAATTCGTCATGATGTTGGTGCTCGCGGCGATTGTGGGAGGGGCTATTTTTTGGGTTTGGCGGGGGTATGTGGATCAGCAGATTGCTGATCAGCGGGCCCGCAATAGTCATATCCAGACGCGTTCAGCAGAGCTAGATGAAAAAATCATAGAGATTAAGGAGCTAAAGTCTCGTCGCGATGAGCTGGTGGCGAGGATGGAGGTTATTCAGAGCCTGCAGGGTAATCGTCCAACTATCGTGTATGTGTTTGATGAGTTGGTGAAGACCCTCCCCGATGGTGTTTTCTATAACGAAATTAAACGGGTGGGCGACTTGTACACCATTAATGGGGTGGCTGAAAGTAATAATCGAATTTCTCGCCTGATGCGTAATCTTGATGAGTCATCCTGGTTCCAGAGTGCCAATTTACAAAATGTGACGGCGCTTGAAGATGGCTCACAGGCCAACAGTTTCTTGTTGACAGTCAAGCAGGCATCTCTGAACAGCGATAAAGAGGGAGAAAAATAATGAAAGCCTCTGAGCTGAAGAATATGGACTTGCGTGAGCTGATGGATGAGCTCAATAGTCTGGATTTCGAGAATGTGGGGGGGTGGCCCACGCCAATTAAGGTTGGCGCTGCGGTTCTGGTGCTGATTCTTGTTGTGGCCCTAGGCTATTTCCTGTCGATTAGTGAGGCCAATCAGGTGCTTGATCAGCAGAAAAAAGAAGAGGCTACGCTTTTACAGGCATATGAGAAGAAAGCGTTTCAAGCCCACAATCTCGATCAGTTTCGTAAGCAGCTGGTAGAAATGGAGCAAACTTTTGGTGCCCTCCTTAAACAATTGCCCAAAGATACGGAGGTTCCTGGTCTGCTTGAGGATATTACGCATACTGGGCTGGGCAGTGGCTTGGAGTTCGAAAATATCGAACTGAGAGATGAAATGGAGAAGGAGTTTTATGCTGAGCTCCCTATCAATATTCAAGTCATTGGTGATTACCATGGTTTTGGTTCTTTTGTTTCCGGGGTGGCGTCATTACCACGTATTGTGACGTTGCATGATTTTACGGTTGCGCGGCCTGCGAAAGGTAATCAAAAACAGGCTCCCCTGGGGCTGTTGAGAATGGACATTACGGCGAAGACCTATCGTTACTCTAGTAAGGATGATGCGACGGGCAACGCTAATTCTTCTAGCAAGAAGAAATAAGGGGGCGTGAGATAATGAAAAAAATAATCTTTCTTTCTGTTGCTTGCGTTGCCTTGTTCGGGCTTGCCGGTTGTGGTTCCAGCGCTAATCTTTCAGAGCTAGATGCTCGTCTTCAGGAAATAAAGGCAAGGCCGCGAGGGCGGGTTGAGCCTCCGCCTGAGTTCAAGCCTATTGCTTCCTATGCTTATGCTGCTCACAAACTGCGATCTCCATTCAGTCCGCCACAGGACCAGGAATTGCTGGTGGTGCCTGATGGCCGCAAGGTGGAGCCGGATATGGGCCGCCCGAAAGAATATCTGGAGCGTTTCTCGCTGGATGCGCTGAAAATGGTGGGCACCATTACCAAGCCAGGTCAGCCGCTTCAGGCTTTGGTTGCCGATCCTTCAGGGGCGGTGACACGTGTTAAACCAGGCAGTTATATGGGGAAAAACTTTGGTTTGGTCAAGCAGGTTAACGAAACCAAAGTGAGTCTGATTGAAATCGTACCGGATGGTCGGGATGGCTGGGTGGAACGCGCCAGTAACGTCTCGATTTCCGAATAACAGCCGCTGGGGATCCAGTTATGAAATGTGCAAGATCGACAATAAAAAATAGCGCTTCCCGGCGTCTGGCGGGGCTGGTTTCTGTAGGAGTGTTGTCTGCCCTCTCTATGGTTGCGGGCGCAGATACACTGAAATACATCGAAGCTAATGCTTTATCCGGTGATGGCATGGAAGTTCGCCTGAAGTTTGAAGGTGGTGTGCCGGAAGTGAAGGGATACAGTATCGAACAGCCTGCTCGTATTGCATTGGACCTTGTCGGTGCGGATTCGGATATTGCGGGAAAGCGGCAAAACCTTGGTTCTGGTAACGCTCGTAGTGTCACCATTGTTGAAGCAAAAGACAGGACGCGGCTGATTTTTAATTTGGAATCGCTGACTGGCTATTCAACCCGTACCGAGGGTGATGATCTGATTGTTCTGTTGGGTAATGATCAAGTTGATAAGCAGAAACAGGCTTCACAGGGAAATGATTACAATGGCGAGGCCGCTGTAACGGGGGTCGATTTTCGGCGTGGAGAAAGTGGCGAAGGACGCGTCATTATCAAATTGTCTGAACCATCCATTCCTGTAGATGTGAAAGAAGAGAGCGGCAAAATCGTGGCTCGATTTGTGGGTGCAGGAGTGCCTAACGAGCTGGTGCGTAAACTGGATGTGACCGATTTTGCAACGCCAGTCAAAATGGTGGAAACGCAGTCTGCAGATGGCAGCACCATGGTTGTTATTGAGCCGACCGGGGTATGGGAATATATGGCATACCAGGCGGACACCGAGTTCAGTATTAACATTAAGCCGGTTAGTAAAGCAGAAGTGGCAAGAAAGAAGAAAAATGCGTTCCAGTATACGGGGGAAAAACTTTCCTTGAATTTCCAGGATATTGAGGTGCGCTCCGTTCTTCAATTAATTGCGGATTTCACGGGGCTTAACCTGGTTGCCTCTGACACAGTAGACGGTCGAATTACGCTGCGTTTGCAGAATGTGCCATGGGATCAGGCGCTGGAATTGATTCTGAAAACCAAGGGGTTGGATAAACGTCAGGTGGGCAATGTTCTGCTGGTTGCGCCAGCGGATGAAATTGCAGCCCGTGAGCAGTTAGAGCTGGAAAGCCAGAAAAAAATTGAGGCACTGGCTCCTCTGCGAACCGAATATATCAATATCAATTATGCTAATGCGTCGGAGTTGAAAGAGCTGATCTCCAACGCTGGCGGTAAGGGCGAAGCGCTAGTCTCCGGGCGTGGCTCTGTGGTTGTAGATCAGCGTACGAATACACTCATTGTTCAGGATACCCAGGCCAAATTGCAGGAAATACGTGAGCTAATCGATCAGCTTGATATTCCTGTTCAGCAAGTGCTCATCGAGGCTCGGGTCGTGGTGGCGACCAATGATGTGACCGACGAGTTTGGTGTGCGTTGGGGGGGGCTGGGTTTTGATACGGAGAGTATGCTTGAGGATGGTCGTACCTTCGGTGTTTCGGGTCGTTTGCAATCTCTAAGGAACCTCCATCAGACTAATATTGATGCAACTATCGCTTATCCCGACACTGTTGGCGGGCACCCTGGCGATGTGGAATTTGGGCCGGATGATTTTCAGTTTCAAGAGGCTGAAAACGATGATGATCTCATTGTTGATCTAGGCGTGGATTCTGCCAGTGCATCCCGGTTTGCAGTAGGCTTTACCTCTCTTGCCTCTGGTTTGATTGAGCTCGAGTTGTCCGCATTGGAAGCGGAAGGGCACGGTGAATTGGTGGCAACACCGAAGGTTTTGACCGCGGATCAGCAGCCCGCAGTGATCGCTTCCGGTCAGCAAGTGCCTTTCGAAATAGCGACCTCCTCTGGTGCGACCTCCATCGATTTTGTGGAAGCAGAGCTGCGACTGGAAGTGACTCCGCATATCACCCCAGATGGCAATATCATCATGATGCTGAAAGTGAACAATGACTCCTTTAGTTCAGACGGTTCTGCAGCGATTAATACCAATCGGGTGGAAACGTCTGTGCTGGTTAACGATGGCGAGACAGTGGTGCTTGGTGGTATCTTCCAGCAAGAGAAGATCAATTCTGTGACTAAGACACCTTTTCTGGGTGACTTGCCATGGATTGGTGCCCTGTTTAGGAAGACTGTCAATCGTGATAACAAGCAAGAATTGCTGATCTTTATTACGCCACGGTTGATGAAGGATGCTTTGGCTAATCGGTGATCAAAACTAATTCTATTGTTCCTTTAATTCTTGTCGGGCCTATGGGTGCGGGGAAAAGCACCTTGGGCAGGCATCTTGCTCAGGTGTTGGACCGCCCGTTTTTCGACTCTGATCGTGTAATCGAGGAGAAAACTGGCGCGGATATTCCCTGGATCTTCGATATGGAAGGTGAGGAGGGGTTTCGGCGGCGGGAACAAGATGTGATTGACGAGCTAACCCGGGAGCCTGGCATCGTGCTGGCTACCGGCGGCGGGGTGGTGGTTACCCCGGAGAATCGAGCCTTTCTTCATGAGCGCGGCTGTGTCGTCTACCTGTGGACACCGGTAGAGGTTCAGCTGGCCCGGACTCGCAATGACAAAGGGCGCCCACTGCTGCAAACGGCAGATCCCAAGGCGCGGCTGGATGCCTTGTTCGCCGAGCGTGATCCGCTCTATCGGCAGGTGGCTCATCATGTGGTCTCGACGGCATCAGGAAACCTGAAAAAAGTCGCGGATGACGTGCTCGCTTGTTTGGACTCTCAGCCACAAGGATAATGCAGGCAACTGTCGGGCTGGTGCTTGGCCTATTTTGCTGAATTATCATTGGGAGCTGTAATGCGCACACTTCAGGTGGCCTTGGCCGAGCGGAGTTACCCTATCCATATTGGGGCCGGCTTGCTGTCGTCTTTTCCCTTAGCTGAGCAGGTTCGTGGCAACCAGGTGATGATCATCACCAACGAAACTATTGCGCCGCTGTATCTAGCCTCACTGGAGGCGCACTTTTCTGCTATTCAGTGCGATACGCTCATTCTCCCCGATGGCGAAAAATTCAAAACCCTTGAAACTCTTGAAACCCTTTTTGATGCTTTGATGGCCAAGCGCCATTCGCGCACCACAACACTGGTGGCGTTGGGCGGCGGCGTTGTTGGCGATATGGTGGGTTTTGCGGCGGCCTGCTATCAGCGGGGGGTGGATTTCATCCAGGTGCCAACGACTCTGCTGGCCCAGGTGGATTCGTCCGTTGGCGGTAAGACCGCGGTCAACCATCCCCGTGGCAAGAACATGATTGGTGCCTTTCATCAGCCGCGCTTGGTTCTGATTGATACCGACGTGTTGAACTCGCTGCCAGAGCGGGAATTGGCTGCAGGTTATGCGGAAGTGGTTAAGTATGGTCTGATTCGTGACCCTAGTTTCTATCAGTGGCTGGAAACCAATAACGACAAGCTGTTGTCCAGAGATGAGGCGATCATTTCTGAGGCGATCTTCCGTAGCTGCGAGAACAAGGCTCAGGTCGTTGCGGATGATGAAACCGAACAGGGTAACCGTGCGTTGCTGAACCTGGGGCATACTTTTGGTCATGCCATTGAGACCGCCACCGGTTATAGCCAGTGGTTGCACGGTGAGGCGGTAGCGGTGGGCATGTTGATGGCCATTCGCATGTCCGCTGAGTTGGGCTGGGTGCCGGCAGAGCTGGAGTCAAAAGTGGCCACTTTGTTGTCTGCCTGGGGCTTGCCGGTGGCGGTTCCCGAAGGGATGACGCCGGAACAATTTATGGACCTAATGGCCTTGGATAAGAAGGTTCATAATGGCCAGTTGCGCCTTGTGTTGCTGCGTGAGCTGGGTAAGGCTGTGGTAACGGCGGATTATGACGGCGCGGCATTGCAAAAAACATTGGAGGCTTTTTGTGGAGCATGATGACGAGCGTTTCTATAGCGGTGCCTCGCGTGGGGACTTTCTGGATGCCATGACGGCCCACGCCGAGCAGGGCTCGGTGGTCGCTATAGAGGGCGACACCGGCAGTGGTGTTTCTATACTGCTCGGGCAGGCAGTGATGGCCTTAATTACTGACATGGAAGTGGTTCGCATTGATGGCAGTAAGCCCCATGATGCCTCTGTGGTGGTTGAGGCTTTGCTGCGACATTTCGATATTGACCGTGCTGACTTGCCCCAAGTGTTGCGCGAAACGCTGGCGACTGGCCGTTTGGTTGTGGTGGTAGATAATAGTGAGGACCTGAGAGCTGATGCGCTGACGACCATGGAGGCCCTAAAGCAAAAGCTGGGGGCACGATTGTGCTATTTGTTTGGCGGTCTGCCGGGTACGGTTGAGGCGCTCAAATCCGTGGGTTTTACCGTGGATGATATGTTGGATCTGCCTAAGCTGAATGCCGATGATGTGCAGGATTTTGCTTGGCTTGTAGCCGGTGTTGAACTGGATGACGAGGAGTCTGAGCAGTTAGCGCACCGTAGTGAAGGGTTGCCGGGGGCTTTGCTGGGATTGCTGCAGGGTACCAGAGGGAGTGTAGCAGCAGTGCCGGTGGGGGCGATGACGGCAGGGCGCAATAACGTAGATGAAACCGATGAGGCGGAAGGCGACATGAGTGATATGTCGGGTTTCTCCGCGCGCTCCAGCGACGATGAAGATGATGAAGAGCGGCTGTCGGCGGTGCCGACTCATGCGGCCGTCGTTTCGCATACCACGGCGCCTTGGCGCCATGGGGCGGCAGTGGTCGGTCTGTTGCTGGTGGTTATCATTCTGTGGTCAGTATTTGCCGGTGGTGAGGATGAGGTTGTAGCACCTGATTCTCGGAAATTAGCTTTGCCTGTACCGCAATCCGTGCCCGCTGAGCAGGTGGCTGAATCACAGGAGCGGAAGGTGACACCGCTGAAGCCGACCATGGAGCCGGTGGCTCGTCTTGAGGATCTAGGGGCCAAGAAGGAAGAGGGTGCGGATGGGACCAAAGAGGCACAAACCGACAATGTGCAGTTGGCTCCAGTGACCGATCCGGTGATGCAATCTTCGCCGGCCCAAGCTCAACGGCAGGTTGAAGTGGCGCCTACGCCAGCAAGGCCTGAAAAAACGGAGGTGGAAACGGTTTCATCAGCGCAGAGGGAAAAAACCTCAGGTTATAACCAGGCGTCTTGGTTGGCTGCGGTGGATGACGACAGCTGGTTCCTGCAGATTACAGCCACCAGCCAGGAGGCCAATGCTCGTGGGGTGTTGGACCAATTGGGCCGTAAGGGGGCCTATTATCCGGCCAAGCGGAATGATAAAACCGTGTTTGTGGTGCTCGCTGGCGACTATTCCAGTCGTCAGGCCGCTGTGGATGCAAAGTCGACGTTACCGGCGAAGTTACGCGCAGCGGGTCCCTTTCCTCGCAAGATGGCCGATATTCGCGGAGAACTTTGAGCAGAAAAAGCGCCTTGGGTGGCGGTTCAGTTTGTCGCCCAAGCGCGCAATGTGTAGAATGTGTATCCCTTTTTTGCCGTCACCATTTTCTTGACGCCATTTTCCTTCTGTAAGTCTCTGAATTTCAAGAGGATAGGTTTTCATGCAGCAGAACTCAACGCTGGTGCGGGGGCTCACTGAGCCCGGAGAATTCCGGGACAACTGTGGTTTTGGTCTGATTTCCCATATGGAAGGTCAGCCTAGCCACGAGCTTCTGCAAACTGCTATTGAAGCACTTACGTGCATGACACACCGGGGCGGCATCAATGCCGACGGAAAAACCGGTGATGGCTGCGGTCTGTTGCTTAAGAAACCCGATTCTTTCTTCCGCAAGGTCGCGGAAGAGCAATCCATTACGTTGCCAGACAACTACGGCGTGGGGATGGTTTTCACCCACCCGCAAGCGGATAAGTCTGAGCAGCAGAAGAGCGCTATTAATTCGGCGCTTGAAGCTCAGGGTGTTGCCGTGCTCGGCTGGCGTGAAGTGCCTACCGATCCGAGCTGTCTGGGTGACCTTGCGCGGGCGTCACTGCCCGGATTCTGGCAGGTCATGGTGGCTGCGGAGGGTAACTCTGAACAAGAGTTGAATCGTCGGCTGTTCTTTGCCCGTCGGCATGCAGAAAAAGCCATCGAAAGTGACGGTTATTTCTATATCTGCTCCCTGTCCGCATCGGTGATGTCTTACAAAGGTCTGATGATGCCGGTGGACCTGCCGGTGTTCTTTCCGGACCTAGGTGACAGTGCTATGGAAACGGCCATTGTCGTTTTCCATCAGCGTTTTTCTACCAATACGCTACCCCAGTGGCCCCTGGCCCAGCCATTTCGTTATTTGGCCCATAACGGTGAAATCAACACCGTACAGGGTAACCGTAACTGGGCACTGGCACGGGAAAGCAAGTTTCAAAATGAACTGCTGCCGGGCCTGGAAGAGCTAAGCCCGCTGGTCAACCGTACGGGTTCGGATTCCTCCAGCATGGATAATATGCTGGAGATTTTGCTGGCCGGCGGCATGGACTTGTTCCGCGCCGTACGCATGATGATCCCGCCTGCCTGGCAGAACGTGGACACCATGGATGCGGATCTGCGCGCTTTCTACGAATATAACTCCATGCACATGGAGCCGTGGGATGGCCCGGCAGGTTTGGTTATGACAGATGGCCGCTATGCCGTTTGTATGCTTGACCGTAACGGTTTGCGCCCGGCTCGCTGGGTAGTGACCAAAAACGGCTTTATCACCTTGGCTTCGGAAATCGGCGTGTACAGTTATAAGCCGGAAGACGTGGTGGCCAAGGGCCGTGTTGGGCCTGGTCAGATTCTCGCTATCGATACCGAAACCGGTGAAGTTCTGCACACTAAGGACATCGATAATCGCTTGAAAGTCCGCCACCCCTACCGTGACTGGCTGAAAAGTAATGCTCTGCGCATTGAAGCGGATTACGACCACGAAGTGGGTCGTACCGATGAGGTAGACCCGCAGGACCTGCTGAGCTACCAAAAGTTTTTCCAGATCAGCTTTGAAGAGCGTGATCAGGTGCTGCGTCCGCTGGCCGAGTCTGGCCAAGAAGCCACCGGTTCCATGGGTGACGATACGCCCATGGCGGTGTTGTCCCGCCGCGAGCGTTCTCTGTTCGACTACTTTCGCCAGCAATTTGCCCAGGTAACTAACCCGCCCATCGATCCGCTGCGTGAAGCGATTGTGATGAGTTTGGAAACCTGTGTCGGTGCCGAGCGCAATGTGTTCGAAGAAACCGCAGACCATGCCGACCGGGCGATTCTGTCTACCCCGGTGCTGTCGCATTCCAAGTTTACCAATCTGATTAACATTGAGCGTCCGGGTTACCAGACGGCCAAGTTGAGCCTGCATTATGATGCCGAAATTGGCCTCAAGCAGGCGGTGCTGAATCTGTGTGAGCAGGCGGCAAGCGCGGTCCGTGATGGCAACGCGATTTTGGTGCTGACTGACCATGGTATTTCCCAGGACAAGCTCACCATCCATGCCTCTATGGCCACTGGTGCGGTACACCACTCCCTGACCGAAAAAGGGCTGCGTTCCGACGCCAACATCATCGTTGAAACAGCGACAGTTCGTGATTCCCATCACTTTGCCGTGCTGTTTGGTTTCGGCGCCACCGCGGTGTATCCGTATTTGGCCTATGATGTGATCGCCGACATGGTGCGTTCCGGCGAACTGTTGGGCGACGCGGTAGAGCTGCAGAAGAATTTCCGCAAAGGCATCAACAAGGGCTTGATGAAGATCCTCTCCAAAATGGGGATTTCCACCATTACCTCTTACCGGGGCGCCCAGCTGTTCGAAGCCATCGGTATCGACAGTGAAGTGGTTGAGCTGTGTTTCCGTGGTGTCCCCAGCCGAATTCAAGGCGCGGGCTTCGAAGATTTCCAAGCCGATCAACAGAGCTTGGCCAAAGATGCCTGGAAGCAGCGTAAGCCCATTGATGCCGGTGGTATCCTCAAGTATATCCACGGTAAGGAATATCACGCCTTTAACCCGGACGTGATTTACGCTCTGCACCGTGCCACCCAAGATAGTGACTACAACGCCTACAAAGAGTATGCCGAGCTGGTCAATAAGCGCCCGGTGGCGACGCTGCGTGATTTGTTTGCGTTGCGTGATGATGTTGAGGCCATCGATGTGGATCAGGTGGAGCCGCTGGAAAATATCTTGCTGCGCTTTGATTCTGCGGGCATGTCTTTGGGCGCGTTGAGCCCAGAAGCCCACGAAGCCATTGCTACGGCAATGAACCGTCTGGGAGGCCGTTCTAACTCCGGTGAAGGTGGGGAAGATCCTGCTCGCTTTGGCACTGAGCGTGTGTCCAAGATCAAGCAAATTGCTTCCGGTCGCTTTGGTGTGACCCCACATTACTTGGTTAACGCTGAAGTGTTGCAGATCAAGGTGGCTCAGGGAGCCAAGCCCGGTGAAGGCGGCCAGCTGCCTGGCGGTAAGGTGAATGCCCTGATCGCGCGTCTGCGTCACTCTGTGCCCGGTGTGACCCTGATTTCACCGCCGCCGCACCATGACATCTACTCCATTGAGGATTTGTCCCAGCTGATTTTCGATCTCAAGCAGGTCAACCCGGATGCTCAGGTATCTGTGAAGCTGGTATCTGAGCCCGGTGTAGGTACCGTGGCGTCCGGGGTGGCGAAAGCCTACGCGGACCTGATCACCATCTCTGGTTACGACGGCGGTACGGCGGCTAGCCCGTTGACCTCCATCCGTTACGCGGGCTCTCCTTGGGAGCTGGGCTTGGCGGAAGCGCACCAGGCGCTGCGTGGTAACGATTTGCGTGACAAGATTCGCCTGCAAACAGATGGTGGCCTGAAGACGGGTTTGGACGTGATTAAAGCCGCCATTTTGGGTGCTGAGTCGTTCGGTTTTGGTACCGTGCCGATGATCGTGCTGGGTTGTAAGTACCTGCGTATTTGTCACCTGAACAACTGCGCTACCGGTGTTGCTACCCAGCGTGAAGATCTGCGTAAGGAGCATTTCATTGGTGCTCCAGAACTGCTGATTAACTACTTCAACTTTGTGGCCCAGGAAGTGCGTGAGCTGCTGGCCCTGCTGGGAGTGAAGAGCATTCCTGAGCTGATCGGCCGCACCGACCTGTTGAAAGTTCTGGAAGGTGAAACCGCGCGTCAGGGCAAGCTGGACTTAACCCCGATTCTGCGCAACGACTTGGTGCCGGCGGACAAGCCGACCCATTGCCAGGTGAGCCGAAACGAGCCGTTTGACAAGGCCGTGCTGAGCCAGAAGATGGTGGATGACATGGGCTCCGCCATCGAAAGTAAATCCGGCGGCTCGTTCCATTACGACATCACCAACTGTGATCGCTCCGTAGGGGCTCGGGTGTCCGGTGAGATTGCCAAAAAACATGGCAACCTGGGCATGGAAGATGCGCCGATCAAGGTGCGCTTTAGCGGTACTGCCGGGCAGAGCTTTGGTGTGTTTAATGCCGGTGGCCTGCACATGTACATTGAAGGTGATGCCAATGACTATGTGGGCAAAGGCATGGCCGGTGGTAAGTTGGTGATTCGCCCGCCCAATGGCAGCCCGTTCAAAAGTCAGGAAACCGCCATCATTGGTAATACCTGTCTCTATGGTGCTACCGGCGGTAAGCTTTACGCCGCAGGCACCGCAGGCGAGCGTTTCGGGGTGCGTAACTCCGGAGCCCATGCCGTTGTGGAAGGTGCTGGCGACCACTGCTGTGAATACATGACCGGTGGTTCCATCACCGTGTTGGGCCGCACTGGCCACAACTTTGGCGCGGGCATGACCGGCGGTTTTGCGTTCGTCCTGGACGAAGACAATGATTTCTTCGACCGCATCAACCCGGAGCTGATCGAATTGCATCGCATCAGTTCCGAAGCCACCGAGTCCCATCGCAGTCACCTGCGTGGCGTAATCGCAGATTACGTGGACGAGACCGGCAGTGAATGGGGCCAGTACATTCTGGACAACTTTGATGCCATGAGCCGCAAGTTCTGGTTGGTTAAGCCCAAGGCCGCAAGCCTGGAAAACCTGCTGCAGAGCACGCGCGCCAATCCGGCATAACGGGGGATACCATGGCTGAACGTTTAAGCAATAATTTCCAGTTTCTTGACGTGCCCCGGCACGATCCGAAGAAAAAGGATATTGACGACCGTAAGCACAAGTACGAGGAAATCTACTACCCATTTGAAACCCGGGAAGTAGAAAATCAGGCGCATCGCTGCCTGCATTGCGGTAACCCGTACTGTGAATGGAAGTGCCCGGTCCATAACTACATTCCTAACTGGTTGAAGCTGATCAGTGAAGGCAACCTGCTGGAAGCGGTGGAGTTGAGTCACCAGACCAACTCCCTGCCAGAAGTGTGTGGCCGGGTGTGTCCGCAGGACCGTCTGTGTGAAGGGGCCTGTACTCTAAATGATGGCTTTGGCGCGGTAACGATTGGTGCCACTGAGAAGTACATTACCGATACTGCGCTGGCTATGGGCTGGCGCCCGGATATGTCCAAGGTAGTGTGGACCGACAAGAAGGTCGCAGTGATTGGTGCTGGCCCTGCCGGTATCGGCTGTGCCGATGTGTTGGTGCGCAGTGGCGTGAAGCCGGTGGTATTCGATCGCTATGAGGAAATTGGCGGCCTGCTGACTTTTGGTATTCCCGAGTTCAAGTTAGAAAAGCCGGTCATGGCCAAACGCCGTGAAGTCTTTGAGGGCATGGGGGTGGAATTCCGTCTGGGCGTAGAGGTCGGTAAGGACATCACCATTGATGAACTGCTTGCCGACTACGATGCCGTCTTCATGGGCATGGGCACTTACACCTATATGAAAGGTGGTTTCCCGGGTGAAGAGTTGGACGGTGTGTATGAAGCTCTGCCGTTCCTGATCTCTAACGCTAACCGTAATTTGGGCTTTGAAAAAGACGAAGCGGACTTCATCAATATGCAGGGCAAGCGTGTGGTAGTGCTGGGTGGTGGTGATACCGCTATGGACTGTAATCGCACCTCAATCCGTCAGCAGGCGCAAAGCGTTAGCTGTGCCTACCGTCGAGATGAAGAAAACATGCCCGGTTCACGCAAGGAAGTGACCAACGCCAAAGAAGAAGGCGTGCAGTTCCTGTTCAACCGCCAACCCATTGAAGTGGTGGGTGAAGACGGCAAGGTGGTCGGCGTTAAGGTAGTGGAAACCAAGCTTGGCGAGCCAGACAACAATGGCCGCCGCCGCCCTGAGCCGATTCCGGGCAGTGAAGAAATTCTGCCGGCGGATGCGGTGATTGTGGCGTTCGGTTTCCGCCCGAGCCCAGCGGATTGGTTTGGTGAGAAAAGCATCAATACCGACGATTCCGGCCGCGTGGTCGCCGTGGAAGAACAGGCATTCCCGTTCCAGACGAGCAATGAGAAGATCTTTGCAGGTGGTGACATGGTGCGTGGCTCGGACTTGGTGGTGACTGCCATTTGGGAAGGCCGTGAAGCTGCCAAAGGGATTCTTGACTACTTGGATGTGTGAGTTGCGCAACAGGCAACATGCTGTACGCAACATAGGGCCTGCTTTTGCAGGCCCTTTTTCTATATGATGTTGAAGATTTTTATTTTCGCGCGTTGCGTGCAGCGTAGTGCGTGAAGTGTTTTCAAAGGAACCCACATGACTTTCGCTCCCCTGCAAAATGATCGCTTTCTTCGTGCACTCAACCGCGAGACGGTGGATCGCACGCCTATCTGGATGATGCGCCAAGCGGGGCGTTACCTACCGGAATACCGGGCTGCTCGCGAGCATGCGGGTTCATTTATGGATCTGTGCAAGAATGCTGATCTGGCCTGTGAGGTGACGTTACAGCCATTGGAGCGTTACCCGTTGGACGCGGCTATTCTGTTCTCCGACATCCTGACTATTCCTGATGCTATGGGGCTGGGGCTGTATTTTGAGACGGGAGAGGGGCCCAAATTCAGAAAAGTGGTGCGAACCGAAGCGGATGTGGCCGCACTGCCGATACCGGATGCAGAATCCGATCTGGGCTACGTGATGAATGCGGTGAGTACTATTCGTGGTGCTCTTAATGGACGTGTGCCGCTGATCGGTTTTTCCGGGAGCCCCTGGACGCTGGCGACCTACATGGTAGAGGGCGGCTCCAGCAAAGATTTCCGTCACCTTAAAGCGATGGTGTACAGCCAGCCCGAGCTGGCTCATGCCATGCTCGACAAACTGGCTCAGTCCGTGACAGGTTACCTGAATGCACAGATCCGTCATGGAGCCCAGGCTGTGCAAATTTTTGATACTTGGGGCGGGGCGCTGTCGGCGGAAGCCTATAAAGAATTTTCCCTGCGTTATATGCAGCAAATCGTGGATGGCCTGATTCGTGATAATGAGGGTCGCAAGGTACCGGTGATCCTGTTCACTAAAAACGGTGGCCTGTGGCTGGAATCCATGGCTGCCACGGGCTGTGATGCTTTAGGGCTGGACTGGACGATTAATATCGGTGACGCGCGCCGTCGTGTGGGTGACAAGGTCGCCCTACAGGGAAATATGGATCCGGCAGTGCTGTATGCCTCGCCGCAGGCGATTCGGGCTGAAGTGAAACGTATCCTCGATGATTTTGGTGATCATCCTGGGCATATTTTTAATCTAGGGCACGGCATCACCCCGCAAGTGGATCCGGAGCACGCTAAGGTCTTTATTGAAGCTGTAGTGGAATTGAGTCAGAAATAACCGAGCTGCAAGCTACAACATTGGATAGGGAAAGCAGGGACGCTCCCTCCGATTTTTCTTTTTCATTGTGAACCTGTAACGGTATGCCTTGTGCTGGGTGGGCACCATGTGGTCGCCCACTCTTTCCCTCATTGTTGCGTGCCGCTTTTAGCGGCGGATCTTTCTTAGCTGATAGACGTTGTGGCTGATAGCAACCACTTCGCCATTGGCATCCTTCATTTCCACATCCCATTCAAAGTCGCATTGGCCCATTTCTTCGGTGGTGCTTTCGATGCGGCTGATTTCCTCTTCGCTGAGGGTTACTTCCACGGTGACATCAGTGGTGGCCGGGCGCCGGAAGCGAATCCACACGTCTTTGACAATGGGATAAAAGCGCTTGGTGTCGAATGAAGACAGATACAGGGTGCCGGCGGGCAATTCGGCAATGGTGTACAGTGCCCCAGCGTACATGATGCCAACGTGATTAAGGTTGGGTTTGAGAGGCATCAGCATCCTGCAGTAGCCGCGCTCCACTTCTAGCGTTTGTACTCCACAGCGCTCAACGAACGGAAAGCTTTTGTCGCTGGCGAGCTTGATGGCGTTTTGTTGTTTTTCGCTCAGGGCCATGCTGCTACCTCCTCCGTTACAGGTGATGCTAGCGAAGGCTTAGGGGCACCCCCAACGCGTTTGCTCACAAGGTTGATGCAAACGGTTAGGGCAAACGGTCAGGCGGAGCCTGGTTTTACACGAGAGCGTCGGTTTTGGCGGCGCAGATAAAATCGTTGCGGTGCAGTCCGTGGATTTTATGGGTCCACCAAGTGACCGTGACCTTGCCATATTCGGTGAGAATGGCGGGGTGGTGGCCTTCCTGCTCCGCCAGATCGCCGACCCGGTGGGTGAAATCCAGGGCCTGAACAAAGTTCTTGAAGGTAAAGTGCCGCTGCAGTTTCTCGATGCCGTCTTCTTCCACGAGCATCCAGCCTGGAACTTGCCGGTGTAGTTCTTGACGGTCTTGGTCGCTGATCAAAGGGGAATCGGCGTTGCAGGCTTCGCATTGTTGTGTTTTTAAGGTGGTCATGGCGATCAATCCAATTTGGCTAATGGATGACAGACTCCGTCATCAGAATTGTCAGTGATCCATTCGTTATTATCAATTTAGCTCTGCGCAGGTTCGCACAAACGCACCGGGTTACCATTAGTGCCATTGGGACTCATTTTTCTCAGCGAGCGATGAAGCTTTTCCATGTCTGTGTCATCACGCACTTCACCGGGAATTTCCATCCCGGCAGCAAGGTTCAGTAGTATCGCTTTCATCTTTTCGGGCATCAGCACGGGTTGACGATGCTGCAGTACATAGATTAACTCGCCCTGCTTGAATAGCAGGAAACCGTTGTAGTAGGCACCACTTTCTTCCTCGTCATCTTTTACTTTAGCGGCATCCGCATTGATGTCGATGATGGCAAACAGTGTTTTGCGATCCGCATCGTCGAGAAATTCCTGGTAGGAGGCTTCTGCGCCGGAAATCATCGGTGCTTTGGCGATAGCGTCACTCAGGTAACGGTTGAGACTCAAATTGAGCAGCGCCAGGTCCGAGTCCACGCGTGAAGGGTGATTGTTTACTTTCAGGTAATCCACGCGGAACAGACGGCCGCTGCCGTCCCAGAAGGTGGTGGCGCCGCCGTTACGATCACAGCGTTCATCTAGCACTACTTCGCCACGGAACGTGCTGACGCCAAGGTCAAGAATATAAGCGCCGGCCGGTGAAAAGTAGTAATCACCTTGGCGTTCATCATGTTGGCTCTGGCAGGCAACAAGCAACAAGGCTAGCGCGGCAGTTTTAATTATTTTCATTGTCTACTCCCGAGCATAAAAAACATATGGATCATAGCACACCGGCTGCATAGTGCGGCGATTAGCTTCTTGCCAAAGGAAGAGGTTGTTTCATGGTTATTACTGTATTCCTCAGCCCATGTTGCGGCGGTTGAAAACAGGATCAGCAAAGAATCTGGGCACCAATCATCATCACAGCAGACGTTCATTTTTGCGCTGTTGGCGGCTGATTTAAGTGCACGCGGGTTTCTGCATAGAGGCTGATGTTGTGGCGCAGGTTGTGACGAAGGAGGGAGGCGTGTGGTTCGGGGCGGAGGTATGGGATGTGGGCGATTCCCCCTCGCACCTAGCGCGATGGGGAATCGTTCACATGGATGGAGCGAGCGCGGTTTATACGCGGCCGAGCAAGTCCCGAGCGATGGCGATAATTTGCATCTCATCGGTGCCGGCATAGATCTGTAGAATTTTGGCATCACGCATTAATTGTTCTACTCGAGATTCGCGCATGTAGCCGTAGCCGCCATGGATCTGTACCGCTTCGGTGGCCACTTCCATGGCGGCCTGGGCAGCGTAGAGTTTCATGGCAGAGGCTTCGGCCAATGTCATCTGCGCACCTTCGGCGGTCATTTCAATATAGCGGAAAATCATGTTTTGCAGGTTGGTGCGTGCCACTTCCATCTTGGCCAATTTCAACTGAATAAGTTGGTTCTGCCCGATGGCTCGG
Organism: Alcanivorax sp. NBRC 101098; assembly: GCF_001010505.1. GTDB lineage: Bacteria > Pseudomonadota > Gammaproteobacteria > Pseudomonadales > Alcanivoracaceae > Alcanivorax > Alcanivorax borkumensis. Next base: position 2,514,920 of record NZ_AP014613.1, on the reverse strand, counting down.
CCGAATTGAACTCGGTCGCTGGCATATTGGGTGCTTAGCTCAAGGGCACGTTCCACCATGCCTAAGGCCATGGCCGCGACGCCAGCCCTCTCTTGCATGAAGGTGCCTTTGGCGCCGCTGCGGCCATAACTGTCTTCATTGCCGCCCAGCAGGCGTTCCGGTCCAGCTTTTACATCGGTAAGGAATAGTTCGCCTGTGGGGGAGGAGCCGATGCCCATTTTCTTGAAGGGCTTGGATTGGGTCAGACCTTCCATGCCGCTATCGAGAATAAAAGATACGATCTTACGTTGGTCAGCAGGGACCCCTTCTTCATCCAGTTTGCAGATCAGGATGATGGTGTCCGCATAGGGGCCGTTGGTAATCCACGTTTTGCTACCGTTAATGATGTAGCCGCCGTTACCGTCGCGTTTAGCCAAGGTTTTCATTTGCCCAAAGGCATCGGAGCCGGCATTGGGCTCTGAAATGGCCCAGGCACCGACCTTTTCCAATGTGAGCAGAGGCAGAGCCCAGCGCTCTTTTTGCTCAGTGGTGCCCTTGCTCATGATGGCGCCACCACCTAACCCCATGGAAACCCCCATGGCGGTGACCAAGCCTTGGGCATGCTTGCACAGTTCAATAATGGGGATCATGCGCATGGCGGCTTCTTCGCCGGCCATGGCGGAAGGGCCTTCTTTTTTCTTTTTTTCTTCCCCGGCGTTACCGGCGGCGATGGCTTTCTCGCGGGCAATCTGTTTGTCGAACGATTGCTTGGCCATCACATCCATGCCGAAGGTTTTGATCATTTTGCGCAGGATGTCGTAAGGGGGAACGCCGTTGTATTCGATATCGTCCAGCTGCGGCACAATTTCTTTTTCTACAAAGTCGCGCACCATTTTCTGGATCATTTGCTGTTGTTCGGACCACTGGATCATCGGGCTGTCCTGTTGAGTGGAAATTCAATCAACTGTAACAAGCCCGATGACGGTGATGCATTGATCAAAAGAACGGAATGATTGACGCTGGATGTCAGGGGGCTGGTTGAGCTGTGATGCAGGGTTGCGGGTCGAACCGCACGTGCATGGTCAGGGCGTTCGCCCCCTCGCTGCTGGCGGCGGCTTCAATATCTTGAGGGCGTAGTCGGGGGTGGGTGCCGGCATAAAACTTCTGCGCCGCTTTGGCATTGAGGGTCCGTTCGCGGGCCGCTTGATAGGTAATGCCGTCTCCGCCTAGCAGATGGCGGATGTACTCGGCGCAGGCCACGTCTTCGTCGCCGGTGGGGTGCGAAGCGACCAGCACTACGGTGGGCGGATTCTGTTTACGTAAATAGTTGGCTGTCGCTTCCGCGTTGACTAGCCCGGCTACCAACACTTCTAGGCTATCCCGGGCGCGCAGAGTGGCGGCAACGCCATTGGTGGTGCGCAATATCAGCTCTTTGCCTTGCAGTTCTGCCTGGTCGACTTCCCAAGGAGAGTTGCCGAAATCAAAGCCGGGGATGGGCAAGGCGTCCACCTCGCCGGCCAGCAGGGCTTCAGGTAGATGCTCGTCGCGTAGCGCAAAGGCTTGCTCGGCATTGGCCACTGGCCAAATGCAACGCAAGCCTTTGCGAAAGGCATGGTGGCTGGTGGTGAAAGCGCGAATCACGTCGATCACCACGGTAATGCCATGGATGTTGTGGGGTGGGTTATGCCCTTGGGCAATGTGGATGTCCATGTTCTTCCTTGCCAGGTTGAGGCATTGCGGATTCTGACGCTGTGAATGAATTCAGAACAACAGAGCCAATGCTCTAGGTGACGTTGTCGAAATGTAGCCTTCGGTGTCCAGGTATTGCTCCATGGCAATGGTCAACATGAGCGGCTCACCCACGGTCGAGCGATCCATGGAAACACGCTTGCCTCTGCGAAGATGTCGATCGCCTAGCGATAAGTGAGGGTCTGAACGATCGCGTAGCAGGTCGTCTTAAGTACGATGCCTATGTTGCATTTGGATAATGCAGCTAAATCCCGCGTGTGCATAGACATTGGCGGCCAGCTCACCCTCCGCAGAGCAGAGATTTCTGTCGTCAGAGTCTCGGTGAACGCAGGGAGCGCATCGCTTGGTGCTTAGCTTTGCTTGCTTGAGCTTAGGCGCAACCAACGCGTAGTAAAGCCTGGGCAATTATTATTCTTGCTATTGTGAATCCTGCTGTAAATAGGTCGTTATTATGCATAAGAGTGATTATTGATCTTAGGGGCTGCTCCAGCAGCGGCTGTTAGGCTAATGATGGTGGCAGTGTGCGGGCCAGAGTCCATACCCGTACATCCTTGGCGCCCTGGTCGAGCAGGCATTGTGCTGCTGCCCTAGCGGAACTGCCCGTGGTCATCACATCGTCCACCAGAATCAGACGCAACCCGGTGACTGAGTGCTGACAGCGGAAAGCCTGTCGTAAATTGCGTTGTCGTTGGTGGCGGGTCAGCCCTTGCTGGCTGGGTGTATGGCGTTGGCGCACTAGTGCGGGCAGCACCGGGCGTTGCCAGCAGTCGCCCATCAGATTGGCGAGTCGTGCTCCCTGATCGAAGCCTCGGCGCCAGCGTCGTCGCCAGTGAACAGGGAGCGGACACAGGGCATCGGTATCCGGCCATGGCAGTGGCGTTTCCGCCAGCAGCGGCAGGATGGCCCGTTCCACGGTCAGGTCCCCCTTATGTTTGTAACGGGTGATCAGCGCATCCAGCGGAAAGCCGTATTGCAGTGGAGATTGGCTGGCGGAAAAGGCGGGTGGTTGGCGAATGCAGCGGCCACACAGAGGGGGGAGGGAGTCTGGAGAAGGGAGGGGTGTATCGCCATGAGGGAGCCCGCAACGACAGACCGGCCCGGTGACCCGTGCGAGCAGGCGAAGGCAGTCGGTACACAATGCCCCGCTTTCAGATTTGCCGCATAGCGGGCAGGGCGATGGGTTGATGCGATTAAAAAATGTACTGCAGTAAACTTTTGTTGCGGCTTTCAGGTTGACAGGCATTACAGGGCTCCTTAGCCTGCTGAGGTTAATCGAGGAGAATGAAGCATGCCGGCTATCGCCAGTTCCCCCCAATCGCGATCCACGGATATGGCTGTACGCCATGACTGGAAACGTAGTGAGATCGACGCTCTGTTTGCTCTGCCATTCAACGACTTGTTGTTCCAGGCAGCCGCTTTGCACCGGGCCCATTTCGATCCTAATGCCGTGCAGGTGAGCACCCTGTTGTCGATTAAGACCGGTGCTTGCCCGGAAGACTGCAAATACTGCTCCCAGTCTGGGCACTACAACACCGAGCTGGAAAAAGAAAAATTGTTGGAAGTTTCCAGAGTAGTGGAAGAGGCCCGTGCCGCTCGGCAAAACGGGGCGTCCCGTTTCTGCATGGGCGCCGCTTGGCGTAGCCCCCGTGACAAGGATATGCCCTACGTGCTGGATATGATCCGTCAGGTTAAAGACCTGGGCATGGAAACCTGCATGACCCTGGGTATGCTCAATGAAGGGCAGGCGGGAGCTCTCGCAGAGGCGGGCCTGGATTACTACAACCACAATCTGGATACCTCCCCGGAATACTACGGGCAGGTGATCACCACCCGGACTTATAACGATCGCCTTTCGACCTTAGCCAATGTGCGTGATGCGGGCATGAAAGTGTGCTGCGGTGGCATCGTAGGCATGGGCGAAGAGCGCAATGACCGGGTGGGTTTGTTGCAGCAGCTGGCGAATCTGCCGCACCATCCGGAATCGGTGCCGATCAATATGTTGGTTAAAATTGAAGGTACGCCGCTGGCGGATGTGGACGATCTGGACCCGTTTGAATTCGTGCGCACTGTAGCCGTGGCGCGAATTTTGATGCCGCAATCCTATGTGCGGTTGTCCGCCGGCCGTCAGGAAATGAACGATGAAGCCCAGGCCCTGTGCTTTATGGCCGGTGCCAATTCCATTTTTTATGGCGAACGCTTGCTGACTACCGATAACCCGGAAGCCAACCACGATCAGCGCTTGTTCAAGCGCTTGGGTATCCATCCATTGGACCCCCGTCACGAGGCGTCGGACGAGGCCCATGAAGAAGCCATCCAGGCTCAGGTTTCTGAGCAACAAGCCGAGGAGGCTGGGCTCTTCTACAATGCCATGGACAGCAAACGCACGGCCAAGCACGTGCTCGACAAGGACACCGGGCGCCCCACCGCTACCGAACACTGAGGTCTGCCCGTGGGCTTTGATCTGGCCACCGATCTGGCTGCACGCCGCCGCCAGCACCGTTACCGGCAAGCGCGTATCATGGATGGCCCCAGTGGCCGCCATGCGTTGCTGGGTGGGCGCCAGTATCTGAATTTCTGCAGCAATGATTATCTTGGTTTGGCCAATGACCCGGCTGTGGTGGCGGCCTTTCAACAAGGCGCTGCGGATTGGGGGGTGGGCAGTGGCGCCTCGCATTTAGTGTGTGGTCATCAACGTCCCCACCAACAGCTGGAGGAAGCGCTGGCGGCCCATACCGGTCGTCAGCGTGCCTTGTTGTTCTCCACCGGTTACATGGCCAACCTGGGCGTTATGACCGCCTTGCTGAGCAAGGGGGATGCGGTGTTCCAAGACCGTCTTAATCATGCCTCGCTGCTGGATGGCGGTTTACTCAGTGGTGCCCGTTTTCGACGGTTTCCCCATAATGATGGGCAGGCGCTGGCTAGCCAATTGGCCCGCAGTGAGGCGCGCCGGAAATTGGTGGTGGTCGACGGGGTGTTCAGTATGGATGGCGACGAGGCGCCACTGGTGGACTATGCCGAGGCCTGCGAAGGCCATGATGCCTGGTTGATGGTGGATGATGCCCACGGCATCGGCGTGCTGGACGCTCAGGGCCGTGGCAGTGTCTTCACTCAGGGCGTCAACGAACGGGTGCCGGTGCTGATGGGAACCCTAGGTAAAGGATTGGGTACGGCGGGTGCTTTTGTGGCCGGTAGCGATGAATTAATCGAAACATTGATCCAGTTCGCCCGCACTTTTATCTATACCACGGCCATGCCTGCCGCCGTGGCCAGCGCCACCCTGGTTAGCCTGAGAAAATCCCGAGAGGAGAATTGGCGTCGGGATACGTTGGCAGAGTTGATCGCCCGTTTCCGCCAGGGTGCCCGTGCGTTGGGCTACACCCTGATGCCATCGCAAACGCCTATCCAGCCTTTGCTGATTGGCAGTGATGTGGATGCCACGGCGCTCAGTGAGGCACTTCGCGAAAAAGGGTTTCTCATTACCGCGATCCGCCCGCCCACGGTGCGGGAAGGTGAAGCGCGCTTGCGAGTGACGTTATCTGCCGCCCATGAGGTTGAGGATGTGGATGCGTTGCTGGCGGCGCTGGCGCAATGCCAAACCCAAGACGTTTAAATCACAGACTTTTTACCACCGAGATCGTTGTTTCTTCTGTGGCAAAAAAAGGAAGATGAATGCCCAGGTTGATCCCTTTTCATAACACTTATCGGGCCACCGGTGTTGATGATGCCCAAGCCCAGGACATTGTTCTGATTCATGGCTGGGGCCTACATGCCATTGTCTTTGATGATATTGTGCCGGCCTTGCTAGCGCACTTTCGCGTCACCGTGGTGGATTTACCCGGCATGGGACAGAGCCCCTTGCCTAATGATGATTACAGCCTGGATTTTCTGGCCGAACAGGTGCTGGCGATTATGCCGCAGAAGGCCCATTTGCTGGGCTGGTCGTTGGGTGGGTTGGTGGCATTGGCCATGGCAGAGAAGGCGCCGGAGCGGGTGCAATCGGTGGTGACGGTGGCGACTTCCCCGCGATTTACCGCCGCAGACGATTGGGCTCCCGCCATGAAGCCGGAGATTCTGGCCAAGTTCGCCGAGATGTTTAATGAAGACAATGAAGGCACGCTGGTCCGTTTTCTGGCGCTCAATTGCAAGGGCAGTGCGGCCATGCGTGAGGATACTGCGCGTCTCAAACAGATTTTGTATTTCTGTGGTTTGCCGGCGCCGAGAGCCCTGCGCGGCGGGTTGAACATCCTGCGCGACAGCGACTTGCGTGAGTCATTAACTGCGTTGTCTATGCCGGTGCTGATGGTGTTCGGTGAACATGATCATATCGTGCCGGCGGCAGTCATGGCCGCGGTGGAGCCGTTGATTGGTAATGGCCGCACGGCCTTGATTGAGCAGGTGGCCCATGTACCCTTCCTGTCGACCCCGGACACCTTTACCCAGGCCGTGTATGACTTTTATCGCGACTATCAGTTGGTCCGCTGAGGCGCCCGTGGATACTCCCGTGGAGCGCTCAGGAAAGGCGGTAGTGAGCCAGCACTTTGGCCGAGCTGCGCGTAGTTATGATGAACACGCCGTGCTGCAGTTGGCGGTGGGGCGATCATTGGTGCAGCGCCTGCCAGAAGCGTTACCGATAAATCATGCGCTGGATTTGGGGTGTGCCACGGCGCCTTTTGCTCGCGCTCAGCAACAGGCGTTGCCGGATGTGCAGTGGCAGGCGGTTGATTTGTCTTCGGCCATGCTGGCCGAAGCGGCAGAGCGCGGACGGCTGGATGAGACCTACCAACCCCTGTGTGCTGACGCCGAAAACCTGCCCCTGTCGACAAACTCTCAGGGTCTGGTGTTCAGTTGTTTTGCCCTGCAATGGTGTGATCCGCAAGTGGTTATGGCAGAGATCAACCGGGTGTTGGCTCCGGGCGGACGTTTGCTGCTGGCGGTGCCGTTGGCAGGGTCTCTGGCCGAGTTGCAATCGAGCTGGCAGCGAGTGAATCATCGCCCCCATGTCAATGCGTTGCCGTCGTTGGCGGATTGGCGCAGTGCGGCTTTTCAGGCGGGTTTTGCGGATGCGCAGCTTCAGCAGCAGGTGATGGTGGAATACTATGATTCGGTGAAAGCCATCGCCCGTCGCTTGAAAGCCACCGGCGCGGATCATGTAAGCGGTGCCTCAGGCCTTACCGGTAAAAATGCCTGGCAGGCCATGGTGAAAGAATATGAGGCCCGGCGAACGCAGCAAGGCTTGCCGCTGACCTGGAACGTGCTGTTCCTGGAAGCGGAAAAGAGTTGAGCGAATAAGCCCCAGGTTTCAACGCGCGCCAGCCTCCGTTGTTTTTTCCAATTTTCTCCGCGCCAGAATCGTGACACGCGGGCCGCAAGTATTGGTGCCGTGCGACATCTTTCCCACGTTGCACCTTTACGCTTGTTGCTTGTCAGCAAACAAACCGCTCCGTCTTTCAGAGGTTAACCATGGAAAACCAGAAGCCCCCACTGCCCGCTCTCAAGGGTGTTTTTTTCGTCACCGGCACAGATACCGAAGTCGGTAAGACCTGGGTGAGCTGCCGCTTGCTGGAGCGAGCGCGGGAAGCCGGTTTAAGTTGTTACGGACTCAAGCCGGTGGCGGCCGGGTGTGAGGAAACGTCGGACGGTTGGCGTAATGAAGATGCCTTGCAGCTGATGGCGGCCAGCTCGGTGACGCTGCCTTACGAGATAGTAAATCCTGTGGCCTTTAAGGCGCCGGTCGCACCGCATATCGCAGCCCAGCAAGAGGGCAAAGATATCAGTCTTTCCCGGCTGGTGGGTTATGTGCGGGGCGCCTTGAGCGCCTACCCGGCGGACTTGATTTTGATTGAGGGTGCGGGCGGGTGGCGAGTGCCGCTGAACAGTCGAGAAATGTTGTCCGGGTTGGCCAAAGAGCTGGATGTGCCAGTGATTCAGGTTGTTGGCATGAAGCTGGGTTGTATCAATCATGCCTTGCTGACCGCCGATGCGATCGAAAAGGATGGTTTACGCTACGCCGGCACCATGGCGAACTGCTTTGGAGAAATGGCGGTGCAGGAAGAAAACCTGCTTACTCTACGCCAGCATTTACCCGGTGCCTTCGCGCTGGTTTGATCGGCAAAATCAGCGCATTTCCATTGCTCTTTCGCGCCATTGTCACCTTTAACGGGGGGTACAGGGGGGCACAACAGTGCAACGACCCAAGGCCCATCATTGGCCGATTGTGATGGCAGTCATCGCGCCTTACCTACTTATCCGCTGAGCCTGGGGGCGAGGAATGACACCTAGCTCCGACAGGGTATCCATTACCTGATTCACTGTAATGCGCTGCAGGCAGGGGTAGCTATCTCGAACGCAATTGCTGCGCTGACATTTAGCGGCGCAAGGCTGCCAGCGTAATACTCGAGCCTGGTCAGATAATGGGTGCCAAATGTGTTCATCCGTGGGGCCGAATAGGGCGACTACAGGAATGCCGCAGGCGGCAGCCAGGTGCATTGGACCGCTGTCATTGCCCACATAGCCCTGGCTGTGCTGAAGCAGCGAAATCAACTCCGACAGAGTGAGTTGATCGCACAGATCCAGCACCGGTTCGCAGAGAAAGGATTGTACCCTGGCGATTTGCATGCGGTCTTTGTGCCCTGCACCGATCAGGACCGGTGTAAGACCGGCGCGGCGTGCGCGCTGGCAGAGTGAAGCGAACTGCTCCGGGTGCCACATTTTGTAGGTTTTTGTGGCGCCGACATGGACCACTAAACATGTGTTTTCTGCCTGGCCGGATAGCAGGTTGCGCACAGCCGCGTCACTGCCGGGACAGTCCGCAAGCGGTAGGTAGCGGGCTGACGGCGCAGCAGGTTGGCTCAAGCTGGCGTAGCTGTGCCAACGGTGTCCTTGCCAATCCGGCTCCAGCGACAAGCTATAAAACCAGCGGCCATGACGGCGCGGTGGGCCGATCCGCGTTGCTGCCCCACAGAGACGGCTTAAGGTGGCGGATTTTTGTTCACCTTCGATGTCCACACTGATGTCGGCCTTAAAGCGTCGCATGGCCCGCACAAACGCAAGGTAGCGACGAATCCGTTTCCACAAAGACTGTGAGCGTGAGAGCGCTTGTTCCGGATAAAAAAGCAACCGCTGTTCTCCCGGCAGACTTTGTGCCACCAGCGCCTGATAGCGCTCATCTACCACCAGCAAAGCGTCTGTGTGAGCACAGAGCATGGCACGCAAATGGGGTAACGCAATCAGAAGATTACCTAGATGACTACACGGAAATAAAATCAGCAGGCGAGGCATGAAACAAATACTGTTATCAGCGGAAACGGTGTTTAGGCTAGGCGGCGGGGATGACGGTTAAATGACAGGCGACGAGCTGCGATCGATTGGATAGGGCAAAGTGGAATAGGCCCCGTGTTTACTTTTTCGGCTTGTTGTTTTGCGCTTTCAACAGGATCTCGCGGGCAGGGCGGTCACCGTGTGGTGCCGTTACTAACCCGCGTTGTCCTCGCTGCTGTTAATCTCGCTCGATCAACCAGTCCGCGATTCGACCCCAGCTTTGTTTTTGGGCGGCGGCGCTGCCGAGGATGCCCATGTGCCCGCCATCAATGGTCAAAAAAGTTTTGTCCTTGCTGCGAATCAGGGGCTTCATGGCTTGGCTGCATTCTGGCGTCACGATGGGATCGTTGGCGCCGGTGATGTTCAGCACATTGGCAGTGACCCGGTCCAGGTGGCCGTCGGTTCCTTCCATGGGGAGCTGGCCATGGGCGACTACGTTGTCTGTCCATAGGTAGTGGACGATGTCCTGAATCACACCGCCAGGATAAGCCACCATGTCATCGAGAAAGGCCCCGTTGGTGGCATGGGAGGCGACGAATTCTCGGTCGTGCAGGTTCTTAATCAGGCTCCAGTAACCTTGCAGGCTACCTATTGGATTGGTGAATTTGAACGCGAGGCTGTTCACCCAGCCCGGTGAGCGCAGCAAGTTGGAGGGGACATTATGGATGCGTAGGCCGGTGCGGCTGCGGATCCACTTTGCCCGGCGGCTTAGTGCTCGGTACTGGCTGCCCAGCGAGCCGTTGCGGTGATAATCCGTGGGAGCCCCCACCAGCACTAGGTTGCTGATATCAGGGTCTTTGCCTAGGGCTGCGTAGCATAGGCTGAAGAGTCCGCCGAAGCTCCAGCCGTGTAGGCTCAGCTTTTGTTCGCCACTGTGTTGGCGAACATGCACCAATAGCTTGGGCAGATAATCGGCAAAGTAGCTGCTTAAATGTAGGTGGTTGTGATGCTTGCCTGGGCGGCCCCAGTCGACCATATACAACTCAAAACCTCGAGCACGTAGGTAACGGACCAAGCTGCGCTGGGGAAACAGGTCATAGATCAGCATGTTTACGGCGAGCGGTGCCACCAATACTAGCGGGGTGCGCTGAGGCGCTTGGCTGACGGGAATGACGGTGCCGTCCGCCAGAGGAATGGCGCTTTCTTTCAGTGGCGGGTAGTAACGCAATTTGACCAGACCGTCGTCAAACAGGGTCTGGTAGGGCGTTTGTTCTGCCTGGCTCAGTTGTTGAGCGTCAAACAGCCGAGCCCGGCCATTGTCTAGGCGTTGCCGCCAGGGGCGAGTTCGTTTGTAAACGGCCTGCTGTAGGGTGTTTGTGAGCATGAATTGCACCGGCAAAAGATCAACGGCCGGTTATTGTAGGGTAGATCCACGGGAGGGCAGTTGCCGTGCGGACCGGGGGAAGTGTCAGGGGGGATACTCGCCCGCCGCAATGAACGCTATTGCGGCGGACAAGGGGGTGGGGCGATCAGTGTTTGTTTTCGTTGGTATAAGCGCCAAGTTTGCCGCGCACTCGTACTTGGCTGCCGGGTTTCAGGTTTGGTGCAAATTTGGCTTTGCCTTCCGGGAACAGCATGACCACGGTGGAGCCCAGCAGGAAACGGCCTAGCTCTTCCCCTTTTTCCAGCGCGATGGGTTTGCTACGCAGGTAGTCGGTGGTGACCACTTGTTTGGGTAGCGGTGTGACCTGACCGCTGAAGACCGTCTCGATGCCGGCCACGATCATGGCGCCGACCAGAATCACCGCCATGGGGCCCTGTTCGGTATCGAAGATACATACCAGTCGTTCGTTACGAGCAAACAGGTTGGGTACGCCGTTGGCGGTGGCTTCGTTCACCGAAAACAGGTCGCCGGGTACATAGCGAGTTTCACGTAGGGTGCCAGTAAAAGGCATATGCACCCGGTGGTAGTCACGGGGAGAGAGATAGACGGTGGCGAACTGGCCGTTGGTAAATTCACTGGCTAGCGCACTGTCGCCGCCGAGCAAGTCATACAACGAGTAGTCGTGACCTTTGGCTTGGAAGACTTGATTGGCGCGAATAGCACCCAGTTGGCTCACGGCACCGTCCGCAGGGCTGGCGATATCGTTGCTCTCGCTTGCCTCTAGGGGGCGGGCATCGGCCTTCAGGGCTCGGGTGAAAAAGGCATTGAAGGTGGGGAATTGGTCCGCGTCTTCAATTTGCGCTTCCGATAGATCAATACCGAACCGTTTCATGAACATGTTGATGAAGGTGGTCTTGATCCACGGTACTTCGCTGCGGGCCAATATCCCCACCAGTCGAGACAAAGCATGTTGGGGAATAAGGTATTGAAGGGTAACGAACAGTTTGTCGCGTAAGCTCAAGAGTGACGTCCTTTAGCATTTTTCAGAAGGCGGAAATTGCCGCTAGGGGGCTCCGCCGTCAACGATGGGTTTAGGCACTTTTTTCTGCAGGGGTGTCCGGGTGGTTGCCCCATTCCGCCCAGGAGCCGGCGTAGCCACGCATGCGTTCAAAGCCTAGCAATTTGCCCACCAGCCAAGAAAAGCTGGATCGATGGTGGGTTTGGCAATGGGTGATCACTTCCTTGTCGCCGCTGATGCCCAGAGCCGCCAGTTCAGCACGGATGTCGTCCAGTGGGCGCAAGCGCAGGTTGTTCTGCTTGTCCATGGGCTCGGTCCATTCGTGGTGGCGAGCTCCGGGAATGTGCCCGGCTTTTTTAGCGAAGGCGCGCACGCCGTCGAATTCGTCCAGGGAGCGGGAATCCCAGATCACCACATCCTCATCCTGATAGTGAGCAAGCAGGTAGTTCAGATCCACTTCGGTGAGCGGATCATGGGCGCCCACCTGGTAATCGCTGGGGCTGGGCTCGTGGGCTTCGCTACTGGTGGCGTGGCCGTCCGCTAGCCAGGCGTGGATGCCGCCGTTCAGGTAGCTGTAGTGCTTGTGGCCGATGGCATCCAGGGTCCACAGTAGGCGCCCAGCCCAACCGCCACCTTCATCGTCATAGGCGATCACATGGGTGTCCGAGGTCAGGCCCAGCTCAGAAAAAAGATCGCTCAGCGCATCATCGGAAGGGATCATCCCCGGTGCCGGCTGGGCGCCGCTCTGCAATCGCTTGAAATCCAGATGAATAGCGCCGGGAACATGGGCCTGAACGTAAACGGGTTGTTTGCTCAAATCGAGAATGAGCAGGTTGCCGTCGTCAAGACGGTTGGCGAGTTCGGTGGGTTCGAGCAGCAGTGGCAGCATAGGCGATCAGTTGGCAGTGAGCAGTTGATGATTATTGACGAAGGCGTGCGCCTTCGTATCGGCAATGCCTTCATTATCCATTATCCGGGGTCTTTCTTATACCGTGGGGGCTGAGTGGGCCGCGATCAACTGTCGGTTGAGTACCGCTCGCGGCCATCCTCGTCCAAGGTGTCAGAAATCTGGTAGAAGTTGGCCAGCCGTTCTTCGTCGATATCCCCGTTCTGCGCCGCGAGGATCAGGGCGCAACCCGGTTCGTTGCGATGTGAGCAATTACGGAATTTACAGTAGCCTGCCAGTTCGGACAGTTCCCGGTAGCCGTGTAGCAAGTCGTCTTCACCAATGTGCCAGAGACCAAATTCTCGAATCCCGGGGGAGTCAATCAGCTGGCCACCGGTGGGCAGGTGGACTAGCCGGGCGGTAACCGTTGTGTGCTGGCCAAGGCCGGAGTTGCTGGAGAGTTCACCCACCTGCAAGTCAGCTTCTGGCAGTACGCCATTAATAAGTGAGGACTTGCCAACCCCGGATTGCCCGACAAAGACGCTGGTCTTGCCAGCCAACGCTTCGTGCAGTGGTGTGAGACCTTCACGTTGGTGGGCGCACACTTCCAAAACCGGGTAGCCGAGGTGGCGATACATGTCAGACAGTTCATCAACAAAGGGGCGTAGGGTGTCGTCGATCAGATCGGCTTTATTGAGCACTAGCGTGGCGGCAATGCCGGACAATTCCGCCGCCACCAGATAACGGTCCAGCAGCGAGCTGGAGGGGGTGGGCAGTGGGGCGAATACCACCAGCATTTGTTCCACGTTTGCGGCCACCGGTTTCAGGTTGCCGTACATGTCCGGGCGCTTGAGCACGGTGTCGCGGGGCTCAATGGCCACCACAACACCCAGACCCTCGCTTTTTGGCGGTTGCCAGATCACTTTGTCACCCACCACCAGCTGCTCCAGGGTGGCGCGGAAATGACAGCGGCGTGTTGTTCTATTTTCAGCGCCAGGGCCGTCAGCACTTTCCACTTCCACTTGTTGGCCGAAGTGGGCGGTGATGACCCCGTGTTGCTCATCGCCTAGATCATCCGCTACCAGAATCTCCTGCTGGTCGGTACGGCGGTTGGCGCGGTCGCGTTTTTCCGCCTGGATCTTTTCGATGCGCCAGCGCTGGCGACGATTGAGTTTGCGTTTGGCCACGGGTTTTGCGGTCCTGTGTTCGGGTGTGAGATCTGTTATGTGAATAGCGCCATGCTACCATGAAGCATCAACAGACCTTCACCCTGCGTAGCAAAGAGATGCCGAGCCCATGACCGACAAGCGCAATAATCTGATTTGGATCGATCTGGAAATGACCGGCCTGAGCCCGGAAAATGATCGCATCATCGAAATCGCCACTATTGTTACTGATGCCGAGCTAAACGTGTTGGCAGAAGGGCCGGTGTTGGCGGTTCATCAAAGCGATGCGCTACTGGATGGCATGGACGAGTGGAATACCACCCACCATAACAACTCCGGGCTGGTGGCCAGAGTGAAGGCCAGCACGGTGAATGATGCGGCCGCGGAGTCTCAGACTATTGCGTTTCTGGAGCAGTATGTGGAAGCGGGTATGTCGCCCATGTGCGGCAATAGTATCTGTCAGGATCGCCGTTTTCTGGCCAACTATATGCCGAAACTGGAAGCCTTCTTCCATTATCGCAACTTGGATGTGTCCACCCTGAAAGAATTGGCGCGTCGCTGGAAGCCGGACATCCTGCCGGGCTTCAGTAAAGAGAACAAACACCTGGCGCTGGATGATATTCGCGAGTCCATCGCCGAACTGGTGTATTACCGCGAGCACTTTATTGACGCTTGATCGGCGTCGCTGCATCGCGACCACAGAGTGAACCCATTGCTTTCCTTTGTGATCTCTGTGGTAAATCCTAGCTTGCTTGGTGCTGCTCCAGCGCCCACCGCACATGCTCGCGCACCGTTTCATCCGGGTAATCCAGTTTGTCCTTCAGCGCCTGTACGATTCCCTCTGTCGTGGGCGCATTGCCCAGCGCCACGGCAATATTGCGAAGCCACTTCAGATACCCTGCGCGGCGGATCGCCGAACCTGCCGTGCGCTCCAGAAATGCCTCTTCGCTCCATGAAAACAGTGCGACCAGATCACTGTCTCCCAGCCCGTGGCGGGGTTGGAAGTCACTTTCTTCCGTATGCTGGGCAAAGCGGTTCCAGGGGCACATGAGTTGGCAATCGTCACACCCGAAAATGCGGTTGCCTATGCCTTTGCGCAGGTCCTCAGGGATGCTGCCTTCATGCTCGATGGTCAGGTAGGAAATGCAGCGCCGAGCATCCAGCTCATAGGGGGCCACAATGGCGTCAGTGGGGCACACAGTGATGCAGGCTTTGCATTTGCCGCAATGGTCTTCCCCCGGGCTGTCTACCGGCAAGGCAATGTCGGTGTAGATTTCTCCTAGAAAGAACCAGCTACCCGCTTCCCGATTCAGCACCAGAGTATGCTTGCCCTGCCAGCCCAGCCCTGCTTTCGCCGCCAGCGGTTTTTCCATTACTGGCGCGCTGTCCACAAAGGCTCTGGCCAGTTCGCTGTCCGCAACGGCTTCGCGAATGCGTCCGGCTAGAATCGCCAGTCGCTTGCGAATCAGCTTGTGGTAATCGCGGCCCAGGGCATAGCGGGACACATAGGCCTTGTCTTTCTGCTGTAGCAATTTCACCGGTTGGGTGCCCGGGGGCAGGTAATCCATGCGCGCAGAAATCACCCTCAGTGTGCCCGGCTCCAGCTCCCCTGGCCGAAAGCGTTTATTGCCGTGGGCTGACATCCAGTTCATTTGCCCCTGGTAGCCCTTCGCCAGCCAGGCTTTGAGCTGTACTTCTTCGGCATGCAAATCCGTATCGGCAATACCGATCTGCTGAAAGCCGAGTTCGCGGCCCCATTGCTGGATTTGCTCTTTCAGTTGATTCAGGTCCATGACGTTTCGGGGCAGCCGGCTCTCGTGCGTATAATGGCGGGAACTGTGTTGCAGCGCTCCGGGAATACCGAGGCGCCCTTAATAACGCGAAGGATAACAGGTGACTGAGCTACCTGCTGCTTTATACACCGCGGCGCAAACCCGCGAATTGGATCGCCTAGCCATTGCTGCCGGCACCCCGGGTGCCGACTTGATGGAGCGAGCAGGGCAAGCGGCGTTCGATGCCCTATGCGAACGCTGGCCGCAAGTGAGCACATTGGCGGTATTGTGTGGCGGCGGCAATAACGGTGGTGATGGTTATGTGGTGGCTCGGCTGGCCGCAGAGGCTGGCCTGCAACCGCAGATATGGTTTACCTCTGCGCCGGATCAGCTCAAGGGCGATGCCCTGACCATGGCTCAGCGCTGCCAAGAGGCGGGCGTTCCCATGCAGGCGCTCACCGCCGACGCCTTGCCGCATGGGGCGGATCTGTTGGTAGATGGCCTGCTGGGTACTGGTCTCAAAGGCCCGCTGCGTGATGATGTGGCGATGTTGTTACGTGCCCTGAATGCCTTGTCGATTCCCGTGATGGCGTTGGACGTTCCTTCTGGGTTGAGTGCCGATAGCGGCATGCCCCTGGGCGCGGTGTTGCAGGCTGAAATGACCTGTACCTTTATAGGTCTCAAGCGTGGCCTACTCACCGGCGAAGGCCCTTTGCATTGCGGTGTGCTGCGTTTTTTTGACCTGCAGGTGAGCCGGAATATTTATGCTCAAGTGCAACCGGACAGTGTGAGTCCGTCTGCTGAACTATTGCAGCAGTGCCTGCCGGCCCGCCGAGTGGATGGCCACAAGGGCGATTATGGCCATGTGTTGGTGATGGGTGGCGATCACGGTTTTGCTGGCGCCCCGGTTATGAGTGCCCAGGCTGCGGCGCGCTGCGGCGCGGGCAAGGTGACGCTGATTACCCGCCCGGCCCATGTGGCGGTGGCGCTGATTCGGCAACCGGAAATTATGGTGCGCGGGGTGGATCAGGCACAAGAGGCCATCGAGTTAATGGACGCGGCCACGGTGATCGCCATTGGGCCGGGGCTGGGCCGCGACGCTTGGGGCCGGGAGTTGCTGGCGGCGGCACTGTCGGCAGGCAAGCCGTTGGTGGTAGATGCGGATGCATTGAACCTGATCGCCGGCCAGCCCGATATTGGCACTGCAGACTGGGTGCTTACCCCGCATCCGGGCGAAGCGGGCCGCCTGTTGGGCGTCACCGCCGCAGAGATTCAGCAAGATCGTTTTGCCGCGCTGGAAAGCCTTTGCGCCCGCTATGGTGGCACCGTGCTGCTTAAGGGGTTGGGGACCTTGGTGCAGGGTGACTCGGCCGCGGGGCTGGGCCGGGCACTGATTCGCGATGGTAATCCGGGTATGGCCTCTGGAGGCATGGGGGATGTGTTGACTGGCGTAATCGCAGCCCTGCGTGCCCAGGGGCTGAGTGGGTTTGATGCGGCTCGGCTAGGGGCTATGGTGCACGCCCGGGCAGCCGATGGTTGTGCAGCAGCGCAGGGTCAGAGGGGCTTGCTAGCCACCGATTTGCTCCCGGCCCTGCGCCAACAATTGAATTATGGATTGCCGCAAGGAGTCGGTCGCCAATGAGTGTGGAGTGCTACGCATTAGCGGATGAGGCGGCAACGCTGGCACTGGGGGCTGAATTGGGCCACCGCTTGGCGGCGGGCGGCTGCGTTTATCTTGAAGGCGATCTCGGGGCGGGGAAAACCACCCTGGTTCGCGGTATCCTCCGTGGCCTGGGGCATAACGGAGCGGTAAAGAGTCCGACGTATACTATTGTGGAACCCTATGAGATTCGGGGCGTCCATATCTATCACTTTGACCTGTATCGTCTGTCGGATCCGGAAGAACTGGAGTTGATCGGCGTACGGGAGTATTTCGATGCTGGCTCGCTGTGTCTGTTGGAGTGGCCGGAACGCGGAGCAGGCGTGGTGCCAGCACCGGATTTGACCATTACACTGGCCGTGAATGGCCACGGACGAAAAGCGACCCTGGAATGGGGTAGCGATTAAACGCCTATGACAATGCGGAAAACTGTAGCGGTAGCTTTTCTTTCTCTGTTGGCTTTGTGCTGGAGCTCACTGGTGTTTGCCCAGACCACGATTGATTCCGTACGCCTGCACCGGGCTCCGGATCACACTCGGATCGTATTCGATCTGCCCGGCCCGGTGGACCACAAGCTCGACAAGCTGGCCAACCCGGATCGTATTGTGTTGGATCTGCAGAACGCCGCTCTGGATTTTGATGTGAAAACGCTGGACTACGCCAGCAGCCCGATTGCCAATATCCGGGTCGGCAAACACACTGATAAAACCCGAGTGGTGCTGGACATGAACGAGTCCGTGCGCACCCGTACTAACCTGCTGAAACCCATTGAGCCCCATGGCTGGCGCTTGGTGGTTGACCTGTTCGATAAAGAGCTCACCACTGCGACCGCTAACGATAGTAAGCCAACGCCGGAAAAGTCGAAAAAGTCGGCTGAGCCCAAAGCCCAGCGATTAATGGTTGTGGCCATTGATGCCGGCCATGGTGGGGAAGACCCCGGTGCACGCGGGCCCAGTGGGGCCTATGAAAAAACCATTGTGCTGCAGATTGCCAAAAAGCTAGAGGCGATGGTGAATGAGAAAGCCGGCATGCGGGCGGTGATGGTGCGTGATGGCGATTACTATGTGCCGCTGGTGGAGCGCCGCAAAATTGCCCGGGAAAAGCACGGGGCGGATGTGTTCGTTTCTATTCACGCGGATGCTTTCACCGATGCCCGCGCCAATGGCGCTTCGGTATTTGCCCTGTCCAACCGGGGGGCCACCAGTGCTCGGGCCCGCTATCTGGCCAAAATAGCCAACGAGTCGGACCGCGTGGCCGGGGTGTATGAAGAAGAGAAAGACGACAGCTCGCTCTACAGTGTGCTGGCGGATCTGCAGATGAACGGTTCTATGGCCGGCAGTCTTTATCTTGGCCGGCAGGTGCTGTTGGAAATGGGTAAAGTCACCAAGCTGCATGGTAACCGCGACAAGGTGGAGCAGGCAGGTTTTGCGGTGCTTAAAGAGCCGGAAATGGTGTCGATCCTGGTGGAAACCGGGTTTATTTCCAACCCCACTGAAGAGCGTAATTTGCGCTCTTCAGCTCACCAGACCAAGCTGGCTCGTTCAGTGGTCAAAGGGATTGATGCCTATTTTCGTAGCCATCCAGCACCTAATAGCTGGTATGCCGCTCAACGACGGGAGCAGGGCGATGAGTATCGAATTCAGCCCGGTGATACACTGTCGGAAATTGCTCGGCAGTACAGTGTTTCTGAGCAGTCGATTCGTTCGGCTAACGGCATGGATGGCGATCGCATTATGGTCGGCCAGGTACTGAAAATTCCCCGTTCGTGACATTCCGCTTGCACGCAATACGCGCCATGCTGGCACGCTAATTTCCAAACGTGCTGGGTGCGGTGTGGCGGGTCAGATAATTTCCTAAAGGGTGTGTTTTGTCCAAAATTCAGCTGCTTGATTCCCGCCTTGCTAACCAGATTGCCGCCGGTGAAGTGGTTGAGCGCCCCGCGTCTGTGCTCAAAGAGCTGCTGGAGAATGCGCTGGACGCTGGCTCGGAATCCATCAGTGTGGATGTGGAGCAGGGCGGGGTGAAACTGCTGCGGGTACGCGACAACGGCAGTGGCATCGAGCGCGATGATTTACCGCTGGCTCTGTCGCGCCATGCCACCAGCAAAATCCGGGGGCTTGATGATCTGGAAGCCATTGGCACGTTGGGGTTTCGCGGTGAGGCTCTGGCGGCGATCAGTTCTGTCTCCCGGTTGAGTCTGGCCAGTAATGTGGAGGGGGAGCCGGAAGGTTGGCAGGTGACCGTGGAGGGGCGTGATATGGCGCCGTCAGTATCGCCGGCAGGGCATCCCCGTGGCACCACCGTCACCATGCGCGATTTGTTCTTCAATACTCCGGCGCGGCGTCGTTTCCTGCGCACCGAAAAAACGGAATTCAATCATCTCGAAGAGGTGTTCCGGCGCATTGCCCTGAGCGAATTCAATACCGCTTTTCGTCTTACCCATAACCAGAAAGTGATTCACCAGCTGCCTGCTGGGTTGGATGACACTTTGCGGGCAGCGCGGGTGGCCAAGCTGTGTGGCAAGGGCTTCATTGAGCAGGCGGTACCGGTGGATGTGGAGCGTGATGGTTTGCGGCTGCATGGCTGGATGGGGCTGCCCACTTTTTCCCGGTCCCAGGCGGACCTACAGTATTTCTATGTAAATGGTCGGGTCATCCGGGACAAGGTGGTTAGCCATGCGGTGCGTCAGGCTTACTCGGATGTGCTTTATCATGGCCGCCATCCAGCCTATGTGCTGTTTCTGGAACTGGATCCGGCCATGGTGGATGTGAATGTTCACCCCACCAAGCACGAAGTGCGTTTCCGCGAGCAGCGCATGGTGCATGGTTTCTTGTATAGCTCGCTGCACCGTGTCATTGCCGGGGTGCGGCCCGGCCAGGAACTGGCGGGTTCAGTGGCCGATGAAGGCGGGCCAGCTGCAGGGATGGATGCAGCCATGGCGCCGAGCCAGGGTAATATGTCGCTGACTTCGCCGACGGGCTCGGGGGGCTCCCTGTCTCATCCTGCCGGGCAGGCTTATCCTTCCACGGGGGGAGGCGTGTTCGGCTATGGCCAGGGCGCACGTCAGGCGGATGCTTATGGGGCGTTGGTCCGTGGGCATGTAGGTGAGTCGGCGCCGGCGGTAATGCCGCCGGCCAACGAAAATGAAACGGTACCGCCATTAGGGTATGCGGTGGCGCAATTGCACGGCATTTTTATTTTGGCGGAGAACGAGCAAGGGATGGTGGTGGTGGATATGCACGCCGCCCACGAACGGATTACCTACGAACGGCTCAAGCAGAGCTGGGCGGAAGACAAGGTGCGTAGCCAGCCGTTGCTAGTGCCGGTGTCGCTGGCGGTGTCATCCCGGGAGGCGGACTTTGCTGAGCAGCAGCCGGAGGTCTTTTCCAGGCTGGGGTTTGTGGTTCAGCGTGCTGGGCCGGAGACTCTGGTGGTGCGCGAAGTGCCGGCCCTTCTTCGTAATGGCGACAGCGAATCCATGGTGCGAGATGTGCTATCGGACCTGCTGGCCGAAGGCAGCAGCGAACGCATTGCGCAAAAGCTCGATGAGCTGCTGTCTACTATGGCCTGCCACGGCAGTGTGCGTGCCAATCGCCGCCTCACCATTGCAGAAATGAACGCGCTGTTGCGTGATATGGAAGCCACTGAGCGTTCCGGCCAATGCAACCATGGCCGGCCCACCTGGACCCAGATGAGTATTAAGGATCTGGATCGACTGTTCATGCGGGGGCAATGAACCATGACCGCTTGCACGCGACACCCAAGCAGGCAACACGTGGAGGGCACGCGGTCTTTCGCGTGTCAGCGTGATGCCTGAAGCGTCTCTGCCTATTTTATTGCTCATGGGGCCCACCTGCTCCGGTAAAACCGCGTTGGCGATTGAGGCGGCGCAGACGCTACCCATCGAAATTATCAATGTGGATTCGGCGTTGGTGTATAAGGGCTTGAATATTGGTGCGGCGCGCCCCACTGAAGAAGAGCTGGCATTGGCGCCACACCGGTTGCTGGGTTTTCGTGATCTTACCGAGCCCTATTCCGCTGCGGATTTTCGCGCCGATGCGCTCAAGCACATTGAACAGATCCACAACAACGGCAAATTGCCGTTGTTGGTGGGTGGCACGGTGCTGTATTTCAAAGCCTTAGTGGAGGGGTTGGCTCCGTTGCCGGAAGCGGATCCGGTGGTGCGTGCCGAGATTGCAGCACTGGCCGATGCGCAGGGCTGGCCGGCGGTGCATCAGGCGCTGGCTGAGGTGGACCCGGTCACCGCGGCGCGGCTCAAGCCCACGGATAAGCAGCGGTTACAGAGGGCGCTAGAGGTCTTTCGTCTAACCGGCAGACCGTTGGCTGCGTTTCATGCGGAGCATGATAAAACGCTAACAAAGAGCCGGGATGGATTAAGTCAGTTCAGCGGATTGCCCTATCCTGTGCTCAGCACGGCCCTAGCGCCGCAGGATAGAGCCTGGCTCCATGAACAGATTGCATTAAGGTTTCGCGCAATGCTGAATTCCGGTTTGCAGGAGGAAGTAGAGGCGTTGCGACAGCAGCCCCAATTGAATGCAGATTTACCCGGTATTAGGGCCGTGGGATATCGCCAGATGTGGGAATATCTGGATGGTATGTACGGCTACGATAGCATGGTGGAGCGGGGCATTATTGCCACCCGGCAATTGGCTAAACGGCAGTTTACCTGGTTGAGGAAATGGCCGGAACTACAGTGGTTCGACAGTAATGATCGGTCACAACGAGACGCTCTGTTTGGATTGCTTGCGAAGAACTGTAAATCTGTGTTTAGTTAGCTCTGAAAGCATGCGTTTTAGTTTATAATGCAATGACTGCATAGGTCTGTGGCATTGCTGGGAAGGTGTCGCGGCTATGGATGGGGCGGGATTCGGAACCTTTTATGCTGACTGTTGACAAAATTGGCCCGGTGGCACACTGGGTTGAAGCTGTGCTTGATTAGGCACGGCTTTGCGGCGGCATCGCGCTGATTGCCCGAAGTGTTGGGCGCTACTTTTTACTGTTATTTCAAGGAGATCTACCATGTCAAAGGGGCACTCGCTACAAGACCCTTTCCTGAACGCGCTGCGTAAAGAGCGTATTCCGGTTTCTATTTTCCTGGTAAATGGGATAAAGCTGCAGGGTCAAATTGAATCTTTTGACCAATATGTCGTGCTGTTGAAAAATGCAGTAAGCCAAATGGTATACAAACACGCTATTTCTACCGTGGTTCCGGCCCGCAATCCGCGCGCAACGGGCAACCCGGCTATGGCTGCGGGTGCTACTGCTGCGCCAGCTGCCGATGAAGGGTACGGCAACCAGTAACCTGTTTGTTTTATTCGCTTCATTATACAGGGCTGCCTTCGGGTGGCTCTGTGCGTTGTGCTCTGTCTTCTTTAGCTGACGTATTGAAATGTTACGTCAGCCACTCGTGCTGCGTGGTTTAGTGACCGATTCCAGCCCCTATCCTTTGGGAGGGGCTGGACGCTTGTATAAGCAGTGAGATGGCTAGAATCATGTTGTTCTTTCTCATCCAAGAAGAACACGATGCATTTCCTGCCTTTCCACCACCTTCCTGGTTTAAACTGGGGGTACCTGTCCCCATATCCGCATCCTATGGACTTATTTGATCGTACAGAACAAACACGCACCGAAGCCGGCGAGCGCGCTATTTTGGTTCATCTGGAGCTGCCTGATGCTATGGGGCGTGAAGATCTGGATGAATTCCATCATTTGGTGACCTCCAGCGGTGTCCTGCCTGTTATCCAGCTGACGGGCAAACGAGACCGGCCTGATCCAGCATTATTTATCGGCACTGGAAAAACCGATGAATTGGCGGCCATGGTAAGTGAGCACCAGGCTGATGTGGTGCTGTTTAATCATGCCCTTAGTCCGGGTCAGGAACGTAATCTGGAACGGGTAGTGAAATGCAGGGTGCTGGACCGCACCGGTTTGATTCTGGATATCTTTGCTCAGCGGGCTCGAACCCATGAAGGGCGCTTGCAGGTGGAGTTGGCGCAACTTCGCCACTTGTCATCTCGGTTGGTGAGAGGCTGGACCCACCTGGAGCGTCAAAAAGGCGGTATTGGCCTGCGCGGCCCTGGTGAGACACAACTGGAAACGGATCGCCGTTTATTGCGTGATCGTATTCGCGGAATCGAATCGCGATTGGAAAAAGTGCGTAAGCAGCGCGCTCAAGGGCGTCGCGCCCGGCAACGGTCGGAAACTCCGCTAATTTCTCTGGTAGGTTATACCAATGCGGGCAAGTCGACCCTGTTCAATGCCATTACTACGGGTGATGTGTATGTGGCAGACCAATTGTTTGCTACCTTGGACCCGACGTTGCGCAAAGTAAAAGTGCCGGGTGTAGGGCCGGCCATTTTGGCAGATACCGTGGGTTTTATCCGGCATTTGCCGCACCGGTTGGTGCAGGCATTTCGAGCCACGCTTGAAGAAACCGTGAACGCTAACCTGTTGCTGCACGTGACTGACTGTAGTGCGGAAGAGCGGGACAATAATGTGGTTGCTGTGAATGAGGTGCTGGAAGAAATTGGTGGCGATAAGCTACCGGTGCTGCATGTTTATAACAAGGTCGATAATCTGGACCAGCCTCCCCGACTGGAGCGTGATGAACACGGCCAGCCTTGGCGAGTGTGGGTTTCTGCGCAAACTGGCGATGGGTTCGATCTGCTGTTTGACGCGATCGCAGAGCGGTTGGCTGCTGGTTGGGTGGATTGCTGGGTGCGGCTGCCCGCTTCAGCGGGGCGTCTGCGCGCTCGTTTGCACGAAGCCGGCGAAGTGCTTGAAGAGCAAACCGGCAACAATGGCGATATGTTGCTGCGTGTTAATGTGAATCGGGTGCATTTTGAACGCCTGCTTCGCGAACAAGGTTTAAAAGAGGAAGAGCTGGTAATTCCGGCACCTGCGGTTGCAGCTGAGGACGCCCCTTCCTACAATTCGGAACACTCGACAAACGCGAGTCATCATTAGGCTGGAGCCCTTTGGCTTTGGCGGACTGGAGATCTACATGGCGTGGAATGAACCCGGCGGCAATAAGCCGAAGGACCCTTGGGGTGGTGGTGGTGGCGACCAGGGGCCGCCGGACCTAGACGAAGCCCTGAAAAACCTGAAAGACAAGATTAATAATGTTTTCGGCAAAAAAGGTAACAAAGCCGGCGGCGGTGGTAGCCGCAGTGGCGGAGGGTCGCCTTGGCCGATGCTGGTTATCGCGTTGGTTATTGTCGCCATTGGTTATGGCCTGATGGGCTTTTTTCAAGTGGACCAGCGTGAACGTGCTGTGGTGCTGCAGTTTGGTAAGTTCGATCGTATCGTGGAGCCGGGTTTGAACTGGCGAGCGCCTATCTTTGAGCAGTTCGAGAAGGTGGACGTGGGGCAGAACCGTCGCTACGAAATTACCGAAGAAATGCTCACCAAGGACACCAATATCGTCAGTGTGACCTTGCAGGTTCAGTATCAGGTGCTTGATCCGCGCCCGTTCCTGTTGAAAGTGGCGCAGCCTGAAGAAATTCTGCAGCACGCTACCAGCTCGGCGTTACGCCACGTGGTGGGGTCGTCGTCTATGGATGATGTGCTCAAGGATAATCGTGAGGCGATCCGGGTACAGGTGCGCGAGCGCTTGGATGACTATTTAAACCGTTACGACACTGGCTTGGTGCTACGCCAAGTGGTACTGGATAAAACCGAAGCGCCGGATGCTGTGCGTGACGCCTTTGATGATGTGTCTAAGGCCAAGGAAGATGAAGATCGCTTCAAGAAAGAAGCGGAAGCGTACAGCAATGCAGTGATTCCCCAGGCTCGAGGTGAAGCTCAGCGGATAGAAGAAGAGGCGTTGGCTTATAAACAGCAGGTTATTGATGAAGCCAAAGGTGATGCCAGTCGCTTCACCGATTTGCTTACTGAGTACCGCAAGGCTCCGGAAGTGACTCGCGAACGTTTGTACCTGGAAACCATGACTCAGGTCTTCAGCAATACCAGCAAGGTAATGGTCGATGTGAACAAGGGCGACAGCCTAATTTACTTGCCATTGGACAAGCTGATGAAGAATAGCGACGGCAAGACCAAGGCTCAAAATCCCGGGGCTTCAGCGTCCAGCACCACCTCCAGCGCCGGTGCGGATGACGGCGGCAGCGGACGTAGTAGCGGCCGCAGCTTGTACAACAACCGTAACCAGGAGCTGCGCTAATGAATAATCGTGGATGGATGGCGCTACTGGCCTTGGGCGTGCTGGCTCTTTTGGCGATGGACTCTTTTTTCATCGTAAACCAGAAAGAAAAGGTCGTGCTCAAGCAGTTTAGTCGGATCGAGAAGACCGATATCCAGCCTGGTCTTTACTTCAAGTGGCCTATGGTGGAAGAAGTGGTGAAAGTGGATGGGCGTGCGTTGGTCTATGACGTACCTACCCAGTCTTTCCTTACCGCTGAGAAAAAACTGCTGAATGTTGATGCCTTTGTTATTTGGCGCATCAGTAATGTGCAGCGTTACATCGTTAGTGTGGGGGGCGGTTCTTCCAATCCTCAGGTAATGGAGCGCCGTGCTCGTGAACTGCTGGACCCTCGTGTGAACGAAGGCCTGCGCAACGAGTTCGCTTCACGTACCGTCTTTCAGGTGGTGGCCGGCGAAAGTGACGTGGAAAAGGTGGAGGGCGATACGGCTATCCTCCGTGACCCGACCACTGGCGAAACCGTGGAAGTGCCCACCGACCAACTGGATGAGTCGGTGTTGCGTGGAGCGGGAGCCGGTCAGCAAGAGGGTAGTGAGCCTGCTGTAGATAGTGTGGCCAATGATCAACGTGAGGCGTTGATGGATCAGGTTCGCGCTGAAGTAAACAAGTCGACCTTGGAAGATCTGGGTATTGAAGTGGTGGATATCCGTGTTAAACAGGTGGACTGGCCGGAACAGGTTCGCGGGCGAGTATTCGACCGTATGCGCGCTGAGCGTCAGCGAGATGCTGCGGCTCATCGTTCACAGGGTCGTGAAGAAGCGGAAAAAATCCGTGCCTCTGCAGACCGCCAGCGCACTGAAACATTGGCCCAGTCGTACCGTAAGGCTCAGAGCGCTCGCGGTGAAGGGGATGCGCAGGCAGCGGCAATCTATGCCGAAGCCTACAATCAGGATAAAGAATTTTTCCGTTTCTACCGTAGCTTGAGAGCCTATAAGGAAAGTTTCGATCAGCCGGAAGATGTGCTAATCCTGGAGCCGGATAGCGACTTTTTCCGCTACATGAAAGGGGCGAAGGGCGCGCCTTAATAGGGCCTTTTGTTCAAATAGCGTCTGGTTTGCCCCTGCGGCACCGGGCCTATCACAGAGCCCCGCCTAGTGCGGGGCTTTTGTTGTTTGTTTTATCGATTTGTGTTGGCAAACGTTGCTGGCGAGGCTCGTCTATCCTGAGCCTATCTGGCGCTGGAAGACCATGATAGAATGCGGCAACCGAGCCTGAGGGTTCGGTTTTTTTGTGGCTGTCTGGCGGGAACCATGGACGCGTTGTTAAATGGCGGAAGCGTGTTGATCAAAGCACTGTGTTTGGTGTTGGTCATCGAGGGTATTCCGTTGTTTCTTGCGCCTGGCCGAGCCCGTCGCGCGGCCCTTCAGGTGGCGCGTCTGGATAGTCGCCTGCTGCGAATTATAGGGCTGGCACTCATGGTATTGGGTGCGGGCTTGTTATTACTGATGCGGTCGTAAATGATGAATCAGGAAGAACAGTGGCTACTGCCCGACGGGGTAGAAGAGGTCCTCCCGGGTCGCGCCCGGGCCATCGAGCAGCTGCGTCGGCAGACGCTGGATCTGTATCAGCGTTGGGGTTATGAACTTGTTTTCCCGCCGTTGATTGAGTTTATGGAATCCTTGCTGAACGGCGGTGGCCGTGATCTGGAGAGGGAAACCTTCAAGATTACCGACCAGCTCACCGGGCGCCTGATGGGCGTTCGTGCGGATATTACCCCGCAAGTGGCGCGTATGGATGCCCATAGCTTGCGCCGTAACGCACCTTCTCGTCTTTGTTACTGCTCCAGCGCCCTGCGCACCCGGCCGGTGGTCGCCGGTGGCACGCGCCTGCCCTATCAGTTGGGCGTAGAGCTATTTGGTCACGCCGGTTCAGACAGTGATCTCGAGGTGATTTCCTTGCTGCTGGAAACGCTGGCATTGTCAGGCGTCGAGCAACAGGTGGTACTGGATTTGGGCCACGTGGGTTTGTTCCGTGGTCTGCTCGAGGGCTGTGATTTGAGCGAAACTGAGCAGAACCAATTGGAAGATATCTATGTGCGCAAAGCGCGGGTAGAGCTGGATTCTTTTATTGCCAGCCATGATTTGCCTGCGCCTGCGGCCAAGGCCTTGGCCGCCTTGCCTTGGTTAGCAGGTGGCGTGGAGGTGCTCAATGAGGCCCGTGCGTTATTGTCCCACTTCTCTGGCGCCCTAGCGGCATTGGATGAGCTGGCGGTGCTGGCCGATGTGCTCGGCGCTCGAGGGGTGCGGCTGCACCTGGACTTGGGTGAGCTGCGTGGTTATCACTACCACACCGGTTGCGTGTTTGCGGCGTACTTGCCCGGTGAGAGCGAGCCCGTGGCCAAGGGCGGTCGCTACGATCACATTGGTGAAGTATTTGGTCGGGCCCGCCCGGCCACCGGCTTCAGTGCGGATTTGAAGATGCTGGCTGAGCGTGCGCAATCTGCCGCGCTTACCGGTATTCTGGCTGAAGGGTCGCTGCAGGACGCCGCGTTCGCGACTAGGGTTGCGGCTCTTCGTGAGCAGGGCGAGCGTGTGGTGCTGGCCCTTCCCGGTGCAGATAATGATCCGGCTGAACTAGGGTGCCAGCGTCGTCTGGTTGCTCAGGCCGATGGTTGGGTTGTGACCGACCTCTAAAACCGAATTTCTTTTTTCCTGAATAGATGGCAGCAAGCAATCATGGGTAAGAACGTAGTCATTCTCGGCACCCAGTGGGGTGATGAAGGCAAAGGCAAAATCGTCGATCTGCTTACCGATCAGGCCTCATTGGTCGCCCGCTTTCAGGGTGGCCATAACGCCGGCCATACCCTGGTGATCGATGGCAAGAAAACGGTCCTGCACCTGATTCCGTCAGGCATTCTTCGTGAAGATGTGCAGTGCCTGATCGGTAACGGCGTGGTGCTTTCTCTGGAAGCCTTGCTTAAGGAAATTGGTGGCCTGGAAGATCAGGGTGTTCCTGTTCGCGATCGCCTGCGTTTGTCCGCCTCCTGCCCGCTGATCTTGCCTGTGCACGTGGCTCTAGATCAGGCTCGGGAAGCGGCCCGTGGCAACAAGAAAATAGGCACCACGGGCCGGGGCATCGGCCCGGCCTATGAAGACAAGGTGGCTCGTCGGGGCTTGCGCCTGGGTGATGTGTACCAGCGTGAGCTGTTTGCCGCTAAGCTGGGCGAAGTGATGGATTACCACAACTTTGTTCTGCGCAGCTATTACAATGCCGAGCCGGTGGATTTCCAGAAAACCCTGGATGACACCTTGCAGCTGGGCGAAGACGTGCGCAGCATGGTGACTGACGTGACGGCGGTGCTGCACGGCGCCCGTGAGCGCGGCGAAAATATCATGTTCGAAGGAGCCCAGGGCACCCTGCTGGATATCGACCACGGCACCTACCCTTATGTCACCAGCTCCAATACCACCGCTGGCGGTACCGCTACCGGCACCGGGTTTGGTCCTCTGTACCTAGATTATGTGCTGGGTATTACCAAGGCCTACACCACCCGGGTGGGGAGTGGCCCGTTCCCCACTGAGTTGTTCGACGAGAATGGCCGCTACCTGGCCGAGAAGGGGCACGAATTTGGTTCTACCACGGGCCGTGCTCGCCGTTGCGGGTGGTTCGATGCGGTGGCGCTGAAGCGCTCCATCCAGATTAACTCCATTACAGGCCTGTGCCTAACCAAGCTGGATGTGCTGGATGGCCTGGAAGAGATCAACATCTGTGTGGGCTACCAGGATGCGGCCGGCAACTCGCTGGAGTGCGCCTGGGATGCGGATAGCTACGAAGAAGTGAAGCCGGTTTACGAAAGCCTGCCGGGCTGGAGTGAATCCACCCTGGGCGTGAAGTCGGAAGACGATCTGCCGGCCAACGCCAAGGCTTACCTGCAGCGCATCGAAGCAATTACCGGTGCACCCATCGATATTATTTCCACTGGCCCGGACCGGGTGGAAACCATTATCAAGCGCCATCCGTTCTCCTGAACCCGGCGCAAATGGAAAAGCGGCCCAAGGGCCGCTTTTTTTATGTCCGACGCTACGGTTTTTGTGTTGAACAAATTCTTCTTATCTCCGTGACAGATTTGTCATAAAAAAGCGCTTCACTGTTCGCCTCTGAAAACAATTCACGGGGAGAACGCTCATGTACCGGATTCCGTTTGCCAAAACAGCACTGGCTACCAAAGTCAGTGCTGTAACTTTAACTGCTATTCTAATGTCTGCCTGTGGTGGTGACAGCGATTCTAACGATCCTGCCGTGCCTGCGGACCCGGTTGGAAAAAGTCTTTCCTTTACCGCGGTGAAAGCCCCGGAAACGGATCTGGAAAAGCGTCAGATCCTGGCGTCTCCCTCCGTTGAAGTAGATGGTGAAACCTACGAGATCGGTTTCCATACCCTGCTGCGTTCCGGCGATGCGGTAAACGGGGATGTGGTCTTCGGTCAATTGGTAGACAAAATGGGGCAGCCGCTCTATGGCAACGATGGTAAGCCGAGTGTTACCGATTCCAATGAGCATACCTCCCTGTTGCCGATCGGTGATCGTTTGTTCTCCGTCTCTCAGATGGAAACTCGTCCTGGTGCCATGTTCCTGATGGAACTGGATCAGAACAAACAGACTGGCCATCTTTCAGTCAAGGATCTCTGGCAAATCGATCAGTCCGGTGTGGATGGTGGTTGGGTGCACTGTGCTGCCAGTGTGACCCCTTGGAATACCCATTTGGCTAGTGAAGAGTACGAACCGGATGCTTCCGAGCGTGACCCGGTAACCGGTGAAATTGATGGCTACTACGAGCCGATGGCAGATTACTTTGGGGGTGATCTGACGGCCATGAATCCTTACTGGTGGGGCTGGAATATTGAGATCGCCGTGGCTGCCGAGGGTGATAGTGCACCCACCAGCGATCTCGTCAAACATTACGCCATGGGCCGTCTGGCCTTCGAGCTGGCTTACGTAATGCCTGACGAAAAAACGGTCTACATGACCGATGATGGCACCAACGTGGGCCTCTACATGTTTGTTGCGGATACGGCCGGTGATCTGAGTGCGGGTAACCTCTATGCCACCAAATGGAACCAGACATCGGCAGCGGGTATCGGTGAAGCGGACCTGGAATGGATAAGCCTGGGCCACGCCAGCAACAGCGATATCGAAGCCCTATTCGCCAGCCCTGACGAGCCGGCATTTACTGATCTTTTCGAAACCGCGACCATGACCGGTGAGGATTGCCCGGATGGTTTCACGGCCACTGCATCCAATGGCAATAAGGAATGCCTGAAAGTAAAACCCGGTATGGAGTTGGCGGCATCCCGTCTTGAGACTCGTCGCTATGCTGCGTTGATGGGGGCGACCACAGAGTTTCGTAAAGAAGAAGGTGTGACCTTCGACCCGGATGGCGGCAAGCTTTATGTGGCCATGAGTGAAGTGGGGCGTGGCATGGAGGATAATTCTTCCAACGATCTGTCCACGATCAACCATGTTCGTATTGCCGAGGCCAATAAGTGTGGAGGGGTCTATGCCCTGGATGTTGCCGCCGATGCGGGCATCGGTTCTGATTATGTGGCGCAGAACATGAAAGGCTTGATTGCCGGTCAGCCTGCCAGCTACCCGGCGGATAGCCCGTTTGCCTCTTACTCCTGTGACGCTGACGGCCTGGCCAATCCGGATAATGTGACCTTTATCACTGGCTATAACACCTTGGTTATTGGTGAGGACACTGGTTCCGGGCACCAGAATGATGTGATCTGGTCACTGAATCTGGACCAGGTAGATGCGACGGATTTCTCTGCCGGTCTGACTCGTATCCAGACCACCCCCTACGGGTCGGAAACCACCTCTCCCTATTGGTACCCCAACGTGAATGGCTTCGCCTATCTGATGAGTGTGGTGCAGCACCCCTACGGCGAATCTGACTCCGGCAAGATCCCGGATGGCTCATTGGATCACCGTGCCTATACCGGGTATATCGGTCCGTTCCCGGCCATGGATTGAATATTAATAACGATAACGAGGAGGGCCGGGGTATCCCCGGCCTTTTGCTGCTATGAAAAAGATTTTTTTTATTCTGGGTATGTCTGCTTTGGTATGGCAGCTGAGCGGTTGCGGCCAATCTGATGCGTCGCAGGCGGAAAATTTGGGGCGCCTGTATTTGTCCAACCCGGCGGCGACGATTCCGCCACAGTGTTATACCAAAACCGAAGATGCCAAGGGGGTTGAGAGTAACCCCTGTTATGTCTGCCATACCGCCAGTAAAGAGCCGAATTTCACTAACGATCTTGATTTGCAGCTGGCCTACGATTTTGCCGGGCCCGCTACCGTCAATCGCTGGGAGAATCTTTTCGTTGATCGCAGTGAAGCGCGTGAAGCGATCAGTGATGAGGCGATTTTGGCTTATGTGCGAACCGATAATTATCAATCCGGGGGCGCGGTGCAGCTGGCCGAAACCCTGACAGGAAAATTGCCTGCGCATTGGGATGGTGATGGTAATGGACACTGGGATGGTTACGTGCCTGACGTGTCCTACCGCTTTGATGAGCATGGCTTTGACCTCGACGCAGAAGGTGAGCCGACGGGTTGGCGTGCATTGGCCTATACGCCGTTCCCGGGGACATTTTTTCCCACTAATGGTTCTGCGGATGATGTGCTGATTCGCTTGGATTCTCCGTATCAACAGAACGAAAAAGGCGAGCCCGACATGCGGGTTTACCGTCTCAATCTGGCGATTGTGGAGTCGCTGATCAAGCGTGAGAGTGTGGCGATAGAGGCGGTGGCGGAAGCCGAGTACGGGGTCGACTTGAATCGCAACGGTGTACTGGATCGTGCTACTGAAGTGGTATTCGACTGGGCTCCCCTTGAAGGGCGTGAGATGGAGTATGTGGGGCTGGCCAGGGTGGCCCAGCAACAGGGTGCAGCGCCACTGTCAGCAGGGGCTTATCCGCTGGGCACCGAGTTTGTACATAGCGTCCGCTATCTGGATATTGCCGACGATGGCGAAGTGGTTATGGCGCCGCGAATGAAGGAGCTGCGCTACAGTCGTAAAACACGTTGGCTGACATATTTTCAGCACCGGGAGCTGGCGGATGATGAGCTCAAGGATGCCCATGATTTTCCTGATCGCATGGAGCCTGTCATCGGGGATATAGAGCGCGGGGTGGGCAATCGCCGTGGCTGGCGTTTCAGTGGCTTCATCGAGGATGACCAGGGCGAGCTGCGGCCGCAGTCGTATGAGGAGCTGGCCACCTGCGCCGGATGTCATGGGGCTGTGGGTGCGCTGACCGATAGTACCTACACCATGGAAAGAAAGCTGGATGCCAGTCAGGGGTTTCAGCGGGGCTGGTATCACTGGAATCAGAAAAGCCTGGGAGGTATTCCCGAGCCACAACGGGAAGATGGTCGTGGCGAGTATGCGTTTTACTTGGAGCAGGTAGGTGGAGCGGATGAGTACCGGTCCAATCAGGAGGTGCGTGAGCGTTTCTTTGATGAGGAGGGGGGCTTGAGGCCGGCCATGTTGACGCAACTGGAAGGTGATATCAGTGCGCTGGTGGTGCCCTCCGCCCGCCGGGCACTGGAATTGAACAAGGCATACCTGTCTGTCGTTGAGGAGCAGAGTTATATCCGCGGCCGCGATGCGGTGCTCGCCCCAATGGTCAATGTGCACAAAGAGGTGGAGGCCGGGCAGCGTACAGCCATAACCGAACCGGTGACCTATCGCTGAGACCGCGCAGCGTGCCTGCTTCGCAGATCTGTCGAGAGCGAATGGAGATTTCCCGTCGCAGGTTTACTTGCGGCGGGTAATCACAATCAGGGCCACGGTGACGCCAACCGCGGCGATCGGGAAAAACAGCAGGTAGCGTTTACGACGGGCTTCTTTTGCCCGGTGGGTATTGGCCTGCTCAATAGCGGGATGGACAGATTCGGTGGCCTGCACCGTATTGCCCGGTTCGGCGTAGGTAGCCACGGGAGCCAAGGCCAGGCCGCAGGCGAGGAAAAGAGCAGCGATCACGGGGCGAAGGAGAGTCATATTGACTTGCGCTATCAGTGATTGAGAGGGGCTAGGCCGGGGCTGAAACGAAAAAGGGCCCCCGCTTGGGAGCCCTCTTTCTTAATTGGTGCCGAGGAGAGGACTTGAACCTCCACGCCCTTGCGAGCACTAGCACCTGAAGCTAGCGTGTCTACCAATTTCACCACCTCGGCTTTGCTATGCATTGACTAAATTTATTAGCCGTTCATCGCGAAAGCGGGTGCATTCTAGTATATGATGGCCCAATGTCAAATTCCTTTTCAAAAAAACCTTCGATGACCTCAAAGAAACGCTATAGCGATCCCCATGCCGACCGAGAGGCGGAAAAGTACGAGAACCCCGTTCCCAGCCGGGAGTTGATTCTGGATGTGCTCAATGATCAGGGTAAGCCCCTGTCGTTTGAGCTGCTGGCTCAGCTGCTGGAAGTGGATGAAGAGGGGGAAGTCGGACTGGATCGTCGTATCAAGGCCATGCTTCGTGACGCTCAGCTGGTTCAGAACCGCAACGGTAAAGTCGGCGTGGTGTCTCGTATGGACCTTATTGCCGGTCGAGTGCAAGGCCATAAAGATGGCTTTGGCTTTCTGATTCCTGACGACAAAACGCAAGGCGACCTGTTTCTAGCGCCCCGGCAGATGGAAAACGTCATGGACGGTGACCGGGTGCTGGTCAGCAACGCGGGCTATAACCGCTTTGGCAAGAAAGAGGCCCGCATCGTTGAGATCACCGAACGGGTGGCCACCGAAGTGATCGGTCGTTATTCCCGGGAAGCGGGAATCAGCTTTATTGAGCCAGAAAATCGCCGCATTACCAAAGAAGTCCTGATCGAAGACAAAAACGGCATCAAGCCGAATCCGGGCGATCATGTCCGTGCCACCATTACCCAATACCCCAGCCGAGACCACCATGTATTGGTTCGACTGGAAGAAATTATTGCTACCCCGGACGAGGCAGGCATGGAAGTAGAAGTGGCGCTACGCCGTTTTGAAATTCCTCATGTTTGGCCGGAAGGGGTGGAGGCCGCCGCTGAGAAATTCGGTGACAAGGTTCCTCATGAGCCCAAGGCCCACAGGGTGGATCTACGTGATCTTCCGCTGGTAACCATTGATGACGAAACCGCCCGAGATTTCGATGATGCAGTCTATGTAGAGCGTCGTCCCCGCGGTGGTTGGCGCTTGATCGTGGCCATCGCCGATGTGAGTCATTATGTGCAGCCAGGCTCCGAGTTGGATCAGGAGGCGGCCAAGCGCGGCAACTCAGTGTATTTCCCCAATCGGGTGATTCCGATGTTGCCGGAGGCGCTGTCCAACGGGTTGTGTTCCCTGAACCCCCATGTGGACCGTCTGTGCCTGTATTGCGATATGAAGATTTCTGCCAACGGCCGCCTCACCCGGTTTATTTTCCGTGAAGGGGTGATGCGCTCGCGGCACCGTCTGACTTACAACAAGGTCGGCGCGATCATTGAAGAGCCTGAGTCCGAGCTGGCGCAGGACACCGTGGCCAGCCTGGACGATGAGTCCCTGGACATGATCTGGTCGTTCCATGAAATGTTCCTGGCCCTGCGCCGTCGTCGCGCAGAGCGCGGAGCCATCGATTTCGACAGCGATGACACCCGCATCATTTACGACGAGAACAAAAAGATTGAAGCCATTGTGCCGGTGCAGCGCAATGTGGCGCATATCATGATTGAGGAGGCCATGCTGGCCGCCAACATCTGTTCCGCTAAATTGCTGGAAAAAGCCGGTGTGCCGGCGCTTTACCGTAACCATGAGCCGCCCAAGGAAGAGCGCCTGAGCAAGTTGCAGCAATTTCTGGGTGGGTTGGGCTTGAGTATCGCTTGGTCGGAAGGGGCGGCGCCAAAGCCGTATGTCTTCCAGGACCTGCGCGAAGAAATTCTGGAGCGCCCGGATCGCAACGTGATCCAGACCATGATGTTGCGCACCATGAGCCAGGCCAAGTACGAGGCCGAGAACAAGGGGCACTTTGGGTTAGCGTACAAGGCGTATACCCATTTCACTTCGCCGATTCGCCGTTACCCGGATTTATTGGTGCACCGTGCCATCCGCTTCCTGATTCGCAGCAATGGTGAGCCGAACCACGTGGATAACCCTGGCAATTTGCCGGAAATCCCGCGTCAGAAAATCCTGCCTTATAACCAGGCGGATATGGTGGCCATTGGTGAGCAGTGCTCCATGACTGAGCGGCGTGCGGATGAGGCCACCCGTGATGTGGTGTCCTGGCTCAAATGCCAGTTCATGGAGGCACACCTGGGGCAGGTGTTTGAGGGTGCCATCAGTGGTGTGGCCAGTTTTGGGTTGTTCGTGCAGCTTAGTGATCTGCATATTGATGGCTTAGTGCATGTGGCGAACCTGGATAGCGACTACTACCACTTTGACGAAGTGAGCCTTACTCTCACCGGTGAAAGTACTGGTCGCCAGTTCGGATTGGGCGATGCGGTCACAGTCTGTGTGGCGGCGGTGCACACGGAAGACCGTAAGATTGACTTGCAGTTGGAGTCCTTTACCCCCAGCGGCAAAGGCCGGCCCAAAGCTGCCAGCAAGAAAAAGCCGTCCGGTGGCAGAGGCAAAGGTGGGCGCTCTGGGAATGCCGGCAAGGCAGAGTCGGGCCAGTCCGAACGGGAAAAGTTGGCCAAGGGCGATATCCCCAAGGCTAAGGCCAAGCGCAAGGGCCCGCCCCGCGGTAAAAAGGCCGCGCGCCGCACCAAAAAAAGCTAACGGCATTGCCCGTAGGGGCGTCGATTGGGTCGCGAATAGATTGCCTTGATGGCATTAATGCGCGGCTTAAGCGCTGCTCCTGCGTTTTGATTCCATTTTCACTGCGTATCGCGTGCTTGCGTGGTGCGTTTAGCGTGCAGGCGTCGTTATGAATAAACCCCTAATGTATTCCGGCTTCCATGCGGTGGAGGCGCTGTTGCGCCATCGGCCGGAGGCAGTGCTGGAGCTGTTCGTTCAGGATACCCGGGCCGACCGGGATGATCCGCGTCTGGCTGCTCTGATGCAGGCAGCAAAAGATTTCGGTATCGCTATCCAGCGAGCTCGGCGCGAGGTGCTTGAAAAGCACGCAGGGCCCCAGAATCAGGGCATCGTGGCGCGGGCGCGACCCCGTCGCCCTTTAGATGAGAGCGCGTTGTTGCAGTGGCTGGACGGCAAGCCGGCCAAGCCGTTGCTGCTGGTTCTGGAAAACGTTACCGATCCGCATAATCTCGGCGCCTGCCTGCGCAGTGCGGATGCTGCCGGGGTTCAGGCAGTGATTGTGCCGCGCCGTAATGCGGCAGGCCTGACGCCGGTGGCATGTCGCACTGCGGTTGGGGCGGCGGAGAGCCTGGCGTATTACGAGATTGGTAATTTGGCTAGCCTGCTGGACCAGCTGCGCGATCGAGGGGTTTGGGTGGTTGGCACGGCTTTAGAAGAACGAAGTGAGTCCCTGTTTACCTTCCAGGCCCCGGAATCCCTGGCCGTGGTGATGGGGGCTGAAGGGAGTGGGTTAAAGCGCCTGACCCGTGATAAGTGCGACCAGTTGTTGGAGATACCCATGGCTGGGGAAGTGCAGAGCCTCAATGTGTCTGTTGCTACTGGGGTTATGCTGTTTCAGGTGCGGGCTCAACGCAGCGTGGAATGACGCAGTAAGTTGCTGCCGGCCACGCTCCGGCGGCGCGCCCTTGCGACTCTCAACCCTTTTTTATTGCCGCCGCCTCGCTCGAGTGTGCATGGTCGTGTTCCGTTATTGTTTTCCCCTTTATTTCAGGGGGTTGCGAGCGGCATCGTTTTCTTTATACGTGTGTAGAGTTGAATTTTATCCGCGCATGCGTTCGTGATGACTAGATGGCAATGGATATGCCTTGAGGTTGCCCCCTGCAATGGGATAGAATCGCGCGCTTCCTGCGTCTCCCCCGGGTTTCGGGCCGGGATGCAGGTCTCCTTGCTTCACCGTGCGTTGATTGTGATCACGGCGGGAAGCTGAATTGGCGTCGTGAGGCGTCGCAACCGTAAGGAGCTAACATGCGTCATTACGAAGTTGTGTTTCTGGTTCATCCGGACCAGAGCGAGCAGGTGTCTGCTATGGTCGAGCGCTACAGCGCGATCGTGACCGACGGCAAAGGCACTATCCACCGTGTTGAAGATTGGGGCCGTCGTCAGCTGGCTTACCCGATCAACAAGATCCACAAAGCTCACTATGTGATGCTGAACATCGAATGTGACGGCGAGACCCTGGGCGAGCTGGAAAACACTTTCCGCTTTAACGATGCCGTAATCCGTCACCTCGTAATTCGTCGCGACAACGCTATTACTGAGCCGTCGCCGCTGGCGAAGCATGACGAGAAGGAAGGGGCTGCCAGCTAACTTTGGAAAGCAACCACTGCGAACTCACTGGTGTGATCGTCACCTTAGAAAAGGTGGCCCTGACTCCAGCCGGAGTGCCCCGCCAGAGAATCTGGTTGGAGCATCGCTCTCGGCAACTGGAAGACGGACATCCCCGTGAAGTCCAGGCCCGCATTGCCGTTATTCTGGCAGGTGGGATGACCCAGCAGGCCGCAGGCCTGAAAGAGGGTCAGCGAATCAAGGTAATCGGATGCCTCAGCCGTGCCGGTTACAAGGGAGACGCCCGGGACCGTTTGCAATTGCTTGCCCAAACGCTGCAAAGCCTTAACTAAGGATTCGACAGGAGATTATCCAATGGCCCGTTTTTATCGCCGCCGCAAGTTCTGCCGCTTTACTGCGGAAGGTGTTGAGTACATCGATTACAAAGATCTCGACACCCTGAAAGCCTACATCACCGAGACTGGCAAGATCGTGCCCAGCCGTATCACCGGCACCAAGGCACGCTACCAGCGTCAGCTGGCCTCTGCTATTAAGCAGGCTCGCTTCCTGGCGCTGCTGCCGTACTCTGACAGCCACGACAATTAAGCCGAGGGGACCATCATGCAAGTGATCCTGCTGGAAACGATCAAGAACCTGGGCGATTTGGGCGCAGTTGTAGACGTACGTTCTGGTTACGGCCGTAACTTCCTGATCCCGCAAGGCAAAGCGCTGCCTGCCACCAAAGCCAATTTGGCTGAAGTGGAACAGCGTCGTGCTGAGCTAGAAAAGCACGCTGCACAGCAGCTGGGTGCTGCCCAGGAACGCGCCGAGAAGCTGAACGAAACCACCGTTTCCATCGCCGCTAAAGCTGGTGACGAAGGCAAGCTGTTTGGTTCTGTGGGCACCCGCGACATCGCGGAAGCCATTTCTTCTTCCACTGGTGTGGATGTTGAGAAAGCAGAAGTGAAGCTGCCTCATGGTGCGTTGCGCACCACCGGTGAGTTCGAAATTGACCTGGCGTTGCACGCCGAGGTCACTGTGGCCATCAAACTGGCTGTGGTTCCTGCCGAGTAATCGACAGAACTGACAACCGGTTTGCCCCTGCGGGGGTGCGGTGACAGAATCAGGGCATTGTCTGAAAGGACAGTGCCCTTTTTAATGGTAGCTACAAGCAGAAAACTGCAACGCGACCAGAATGCCTCTTAAATTTGGATGCCAGCCGCCGCGCCTAGCGTTTTGGCATGGATAAGGCCTTTCAAATGATTATGCCTTCTTTCTTGTTATGGTTTGTAGCTTGTAGCTCAAAACTTGGCTGTAGTTATTGCTATGAATGAACCCATGTCGCTGGACAAACATCTGCCTGAAAACCTGCGTATTCCCCCCAACTCTGTGGAGGCGGAGCAGGCGGTGCTGGGTGGTTTGCTGCTCAATAACAGCGCCTGGGATGATGTGGCCGAGCGCGTTGGCGCGAGGGACTTTTACCGTAAGGAGCATCGCCAGATTTTCGAGGTGATTGCCCAGCTGGTGGAAGAAGAAAACCCCAGTGACCTGGTTACCGTCTCCCAGGCGCTGAATAACCTGGGCCAGTTGGAATCCATCGGCGGCATGACCTACCTGTCTGAGTTGGCCCGCAACACTCCCAGTGCGGCCAACATTACTGCCTATTCGGATATTGTCCGTGAGCGCAGCATCCTGCGGCAGTTGATCAATGTGTCCCACAAGGTGGCAGACAGCGCGTTTAATACAGAGGGCCGCAAGTCATTGGAAATTCTTGATGAAGCGGAATCCGCCATCTTCAAGATTGCTGAGCAGCAGAAAAAAGGCGATGGCCCGCAGAACATCAAATCAGTGCTTAAAAAAGCAGTGGACCGGATTGATGAGCTGTACAAAACGAAGAGTTCACTTACCGGCCTGACGTCTGGTTTTGAAGAGTTGGATAAAATGACCGGGGGCCTGCAGCCGGCGGACATGATCGTGGTTGCGGGCCGGCCTTCCATGGGTAAGACCACCTTTGCCATGAACCTGTGTGAAAACGTGGCGATCAAGAGTAACAAGCCCGTGCTGGTGTTCTCCATGGAAATGCCGGCGGAGTCCATCGTAATGCGGATGTTGTCCTCGCTGGGCCGCATCAATCAGGGGGCAATTCGTTCCGGTAATCTGGAAAAGGATGATTGGCCGCGCATTACTTCTGCCATTCACATGCTCAGTGAGCAACGCTTTTTTATTGATGATACCCCGGCACTGAGCCCGCTGGAGATGCGTGCCCGTGCTCGTCGGGTAGCGCGCGAATGTGGCGGTGAGCTGGGCCTGATCATGGTCGATTACCTGCAGCTGATGCAGGTGCCTGGGGTGGAAAACCGGGTGAACGAAATCTCGGAAATTTCCCGCTCCCTAAAAGGGATCGCTAAGGAGCTGAATTGTCCGGTGCTGGCGCTCTCCCAGTTGAACCGCTCGCTGGAACAACGCCCCAACAAACGCCCTGTGATGTCGGATCTACGTGAATCCGGGGCGATTGAGCAGGATGCGGATTTGATCGTCTTCCTGTACCGGGACGAGGTGTATAACAAGGACAGCAATGAGCGCGGTGTCGCCGAGATTATTATCGGCAAACAGCGTAATGGTCCTATCGGTACCGTACGCCTAGCCTTCCGCGGTGAGTTCACCCGCTTCGATGATCTGGCCCCGGAATATTATGCGCAGTTGGCCGCAGGGGATGAATAAAACGCAGAATGAAGGCGGTTGGATGCTGAATGCGCAGCCCTCTTTTTTAAAGGTTAACCGTCAGCCACTAGGCGCTGGACTGCAATTTTTATGAGAGGCACGCGCGTAGAAATTCGTCTCGCCGCGCTCAGGAACAACGCACTCCGCGCAGCGGAGTTGGCCGGTGATGCTCAAGTGTTTGCTATGGTTAAGGCTAATGGTTACGGCCATGGGCTGTTGCTGGCGGCAGAGACCATGCTCGATAGCGTGTCGGGTTTGGGCGTGGCAGTGCTGGACGAGGCGCGGACGCTGCGTGAGCATGGTATAGCCTTGCCAATATTGGTTGCCGAAGGGTTCTTCGATGCGGAAGAGCTAGAGGCAGCGGCGCGACTCTCGCTTGAGGTGGTGGTGCATTCCTTATGGCAAGTGGAGTTGCTGCTGGCGAACCCGTGCCCGGTACGTATTTGGTTGAAAGTGAATGCGGGGATGAATCGTCTGGGTTTGCGCCCGAATGAAGCTTTGAGCGCGGCTGCACGGTTAAGCCAAGCAGGTAACGCTCCGGTCGGCGTGATGAGCCATTTTGCCTGTGCGGATATGGATGAGGATATCCATTCCGAAAAACAGCTACTGCTGGCGGGAAGTGTAGCAGAGCAATTGCAGCTGCCGCTGTCTGCTTCAAACTCTGCTGCTTTACTGCGTTACCCTCGTGCCCATGCCCAGCGAGTGCGGCCGGGGATCATGTTGTATGGCTCATCGCCGTTTAACTGGCAGACTGCTGCGGAACTTGGTCTGCAAGTCAGCCATCGCTTCAGTGCACGCTTGATCGCCATTAATGCTGTTGAGGCTGGTGAAAGCGTGGGTTATGGCGCTACCTGGACTGCCTCAGATCCACGACAAATCGGGGTGGTGGCAGTGGGCTATGGCGATGGCTACCCACGCCACGCGCCCAGCGGGACGCCGGTAGCGGTGAACGGGGTCGTTACGACGCTGGTGGGGCGAGTTTCCATGGATATGATCACCATCGATGTGACCGGCTTGAGTGCCAGCGTGGGGGATGAGGTGGAGTTGTGGGGTGACGTGGTCGATGTGGATGACGTGGCCCGTGCCTGTGGGACAATCAGCTATGAGCTGTTCTGCCAGATCACGCAAAGACCGGAACGCACTATCGTCTGATCCGAAGGTCAGTTTAGGCGTCCCGCTTGAGGCGAGAACATCAAGTGCGAATTCATCACAGAGCGTGCTGAACGCTCAGAGTAAACCATTTTATCCTCAGCGTTTTTACGCACTTTGTGTAGAAAAGATTGGCTCCCTTCAGGCCCGAATTCGCACCTCAAGCGGCGTTATTCGCTGCGCTCACCCCTTTGGGGCCGCACTCCGTGCGTTACTCCGCTGCGCTACGTTCCTGCAGCGGCTTTGTAGATAGCAATACACAAGAAGGATTTGTTTGTGGCCAAGAAAAAGATCGCGTTTGTATGCACGGATTGCGGAGCGGATTTTCCCAAATGGCAGGGTCAGTGTCCGGCCTGTAATGCCTGGAATACCTTGCAAGAGTTTGTCCACGATCCTGCTACCCCATCATCAAAAGGGGCGGGCAGCCGGGGCGGCTTTTCCGGCCAGCTGTCAGAAGTGCAAAATCTCAATGATATTGTGCTCGAAGAAACCCCGCGTATCAGTTCCGGCATGGGCGAGCTGGATCGAGTGCTGGGTGGCGGGTTGGTGCCTGGTTCGGCCATTCTGATTGGTGGGCACCCCGGTGCGGGGAAATCTACCTTGCTACTACAAACGCTGTGTAGGCTCTCTGACTCCCAAAGCTGTTTGTATATCACCGGCGAAGAATCCTTGTCGCAAGTGGCTATGCGTGCTGACCGCCTGAAGCTACCCAAGGAAAAACTGCGACTGGCGGCGGAGACTGACGTGGAGCAGATTCTCGAATTGGCCCGCAAGGAGATGCCGAAGGTGTTGGTGGTGGATTCTATCCAGGTCATGTTTCTGGCGGCGTTGCAGTCGGCGCCGGGCAGTGTGGCTCAGGTTCGTGAATGTGCTGCCGCTCTGACTCGCTTTGCCAAGCAGACGGGAACAGTGCTGCTGCTGGTGGGCCATGTAACCAAGGATGGCACCCTGGCGGGGCCGAAGGTATTGGAGCACATGATTGATTGTTCCCTGATGCTGGAAGGATCTACGGATTCGCGCTTTCGTACCCTGCGTGGCCTCAAGAATCGTTTTGGGGCGGTGAACGAGCTGGGCGTATTTGCCATGACCGGCGAGGGGCTGAAGGAAGTAAAAAATCCTTCCGCCATTTTCCTTAACCGGGCCGAGGAGATCGCTTCCGGTTCTCTGGTAACGGTGGTCTGGGAAGGAACCCGTCCGCTGCTGGTGGAGCTGCAGGCACTGGTGGACGCCTCCCACTTCGGTAACCCTCGGCGTATCTGTGTGGGGTTGGAGGGGAATCGGTTGGCCATGTTGCTGGCGGTACTGCATCGCCATGGTGGCATTCAGGTAGGCGATCAGGATGTGTTCATGAATGTGGTGGGTGGTGTGAAGGTTACCGAAACGGCTGCAGACTTGGCCCAATTGCTGGCTATTGTGTCCAGCTTCCGTGACCGGGCGCTGGAGCGCGAGCTGGTGGTGTTTGGTGAGGTGGGCTTGTCCGGGGAAATTCGGCCGGTTCCTCAAGGGCAGGAACGGCTTTATGAAGCAGTAAAACACGGCTTTAAAAAAGCCATTGTGCCGAAAGCCAACTTGCCTAGAAAGCTGCCAGACGGGGTGGACATTATTGGCGTTAGTAACGTGGCTGAGGCGCTGGAATATCTGTAATTAGTTGAGAGTGGAAGAGTTAACCGCTCGCGAATCGATTTTTTATTTTAAAGGGTGGAGCCACGTCGAGAGACAGAGCGCGCTCGCGCTGCCGCTCTATGTTCGAGCCGCTGCGCACCGTTAAAAGATAGGCCCGTGCCTCGCAAGGGACGAGTGAGGGTTTCGTGGTAGGTGTCCTCCATGCCGTTTTCCTCTTGGTAGGGTGTGTTTACCGGTCGTTCAATGACCAGTTGTAGGGTAAAAATCGCACCTTGATACTGCCCTCGCCCAGTGCCGTTTGGCGGTTGTTGGGTATGTCTAAAATATTGGCATACCGCTGGAGGTAGAGGGATAAGCTGCCGGCGCTTTCTGCAAAATCCTCTTGGTACCAGTCAAATATTTTCGAAACTTCCAGGGTGTCTGTTTCGCTGTTGTAGCGGTTGCGTTCACGATCACGGAGAAAACGCTGGGTGCTATCGACCAACTGTTGCTCAAGTTGGTCGCCGACAAAGGCTTCCGGGCGCAACGCAGGGCAACCGATGGAGGCGCAATTGACCGCAAAGTGAATGCGGGGGTCTTTGAGGTTTGGGTTGCCGCGGATAAGTGTGTGCTCTACTTCATCAAGGGTTCTTTTTTGCCCGAGCAGGGTAAAAAAGCGCTGGTCCCAAGGGCCGGAGAAAAAGGTGCCAATATCGCGGATAGAATCAGGGCGCCCGGGTTCTCGCAGAATTAACTCAATGGTGTACGCGTTGTAGGCGTTGATCAGGAAGGCGAGTTGCTGGTCGTTGCTAAACTGAGAGAACGCGTCGGCAGACACTGCGGAGAGGCTGTTGAGATATTTCTTAAGAGCCGCTCGTTCCGCTGCTATACCCTCGTAATTTACTGCGCTGGCCACACCGTTTCGTTGCCAGCTGACGTGCTTTTTCAGCAGGGCGTCCCAGCCACTGTGATCAAACGCCAGTAATGGGCTACTAAGCAATAACAACAAGGATATTAGCAAGCGCATAAACATAGTTACTCCTACTGGTTTTTGCCATGCAAGTGCGGTCTGCCAAAGCATGAAAGGTGTTCTTCAGAGACCGCTTATCGTCGCACGTTATGAATCCGTTCTACCCAACGTAACAGTCCTTCAGGCTTGCGTGCTTTTTTCCATTCTCCGGCGGCAAACTTGTTAGCCTCGGCCATGGTCGGGTAAATGTGGATGGTGCCGAGGATCTTGTTCAGGCCTAGCCCGTGTTTCATGGCCAGCACATATTCGCTGATCAATTCACCCGCATGCTGGCCAACGATGGTGACACCCAAGATTTTGTCGCTGCCTTTGGCAGTGAGGACTTTTACATAGCCAAGGTCCGCACTGTCGGCAATAGCTCGGTCCAGATCATCAATCCCGTAACGAGTGATGTCGTATTCGATGCCTTGTTCGTCAGCTTCTTGCTCGTTGACGCCCACGCGCGCCACTTCCGGGTCGGTAAAGGTGCACCAGGGGATCACCCGGTAATCCA
Organism: Alcanivorax sp. NBRC 101098; assembly: GCF_001010505.1. Lineage (GTDB taxonomy): Bacteria > Pseudomonadota > Gammaproteobacteria > Pseudomonadales > Alcanivoracaceae > Alcanivorax > Alcanivorax borkumensis. The sequence continues at coordinate 2,470,500 of NZ_AP014613.1, read as the reverse complement.
CCTTGAAACTTTTCAGGAAACCAAACAGGGCATTGACGCTGGCATACCAGGCTTGGTGGGCGGCGGTATGGGTGAACTGGTACGGGCCGGCCACATCGCCACAGGCATAGATGTTGGGGTAGCGGCTTTGTAGGCGATCATTGGTCTGGATAGTGCCATTGGTCTCGGTGGGCAATTGCAGGGCATCCAGGCCTAGGCCATCAGTGTTGGCCTTGCGACCCACGGCCACTAGCACCTGGTCAAAAGGCAGGGCAGTTTCTTTGCCATCGTGTTCAACCAATAATACTTTCTCGCTGTTCTCTTCGCTGAACCGAACGGCTTTGTGATTAGTAAGTACGTGTACGCCGCTTTCCTTTAGTGAGCGGGTGACAATCTCGCTGGCTTCCGCATCTTCACGAATCATCAGTCGGGGTAGCATTTCGATTTGGGTGACTTCGCTGCCCAGGCGGGCAAAGGTCTGGGCTAGCTCACAACCGATGGGGCCGCCACCCAGTACCAGTAGTCGTTTGGGTTGTTCTTCAATCTGCCAAAGGTTGTCGGAGGTGAGGATATCGATGTCTTCGATGCCCGGAATCGGTGGCACAAAGGGGCGGGCGCCGGAGGCAATAATAATGCTGCGGGCGGTGAGGGTTTCCACGTGATCGCCGTTGCGGATTTCCACTTCCCAGGGCGAGAGGAAGCGCGCTTCGCCTTGACGGCAGTCCACCCCTAGTTCGCTATAACGCTCCACGGAATCATGGGGTTCAATTTTCTCGATCACCTGTTGAACCCGCTCCATCATGCTGGAGAAGCGGAAGCGGCTATTGATAGCCTCGAAGCCGTACTTTTCGGCCTGCTTGTCATTGAACGCAACACGGGCGCTTTTGATTAATGCCTTAGAGGGTACGCATCCAGTGTTCAGGCAGTCGCCCCCCATTTTGTGTTTTTCGATCAGGGTCACTTTCGCTTTCACGGTGGCGGCAATGTAGGCGCTTACTAGGCCTGCGGCCCCTGCCCCGATAACGATCAGGTTGCGGTCGAATTGTTTCGGTTTCTTCCAGCCTTTATAGACTTTGCGTGCTTGCACGCGAGCCATGATGCCCTTGGCGATCCAGGGGAATATGCCGAGCAACACAAAGGCGCCGATGAGTTCTACAGACAGCAGTCCTTTAAGACTGTCAATTTGGCCGAGCTGGGTTCCGGCGTTTACATAGACGGCCGTGCCCGCCAGCATGCCGACTTGGCTGACCCAGTAGAAGGTGCGTGCTTTGATGGGCGTTAACCCCATTACCAAGTTAATGATAAAAAACGGCACCACCGGCACCAAACGCAGAGTGAAAAGATAAAATGCGCCTTCTTTCTTAACCCCTTCGTTGAGTTTTTTCAGCCGTTCGCCGAAGCGGCTCTGAACCGCATCATGGAATAAAAAGCGCGATGCTAAGAACGCCAAGGTCGCGCCGGCAGAGGAGGCAAATGAAACCATCACCAGAGCGATCCAGAAACCGAACAGCGCCCCGGCTGCCAGGGTCATGATGGCAGCGCCGGGTAGGCTCAATGCGGTGACCAGCACATATAGCCCGAAGAAGCCGCCGAGAATGAGCGCGGGATTATCCTGATAGAGAGCATCAAAGGCACTTTGCTGCTGCTTGATATAATCCAGGCTGAAATATTGGCCGAGATCAAAAACAAAGTAGCAGGCAATCAGCGCGGCTAGGGCAGTGAAGAGGAGGCCTTTTTTGATACTCATGTCAGGTCCTGTTAGTGGTGCGTATAAGAGTAAGCATGACGGTTTGATGGTTTTTCTGGCCGGATGTTACAACCATGAAGAGACCTGTGACTTAGCAACAGGCCTCTGCTCCTGCGTTGCTGGTTTGCAAAAAAGGAACATCCAATCCGCAGCCTGCAAAGATGCCGTAATGGGTTTCGAAGTTACCGATAAATTCGAAGTGGTCAGCGAAACGGCTTTTTTCCAGCATGAGCCACGTGTTGCCGCAAACGGGGAAGACTTTTCCCGCTTCAATAGCGTGGTGATCATCCAGGGTGAACGTATCGCGGCTATTTGGGAGTGTGCCTTTATAGATTACCGCCTGGCCATAATCCTCACAGGCTGGCTCCAGAGTGTCGATATTGAACAGCCGATAGGTGGCCGAGTAGAAGCGGATGTTGCCTAGGGCTTTTTCGATTGCGGGGTTTTCAATGGTTAGTGGGCGGGATTCCACCAGCCGAGGATCTGCAAACCCACAGCGCTTGCTCAGGTTGATGAAGTCATTCCAGTACAAGGCTCCCGACAGGCACTCCCCATACAGGATGGGATCTTTGGCCAGGGCAGAAGGAATTCGACGATCGGCATAAACGTCAGAAAAAAAGAACTCGCCACCGGGTTTGAGTAACCGTTTTACGTCGGCGATGACCTTGGCCTTGTTGGTGCTCAGGTTGATCACGCAGTTGGAAATAACAATGTCGAAATAGCCGTCCTGTAAATCCAGTTTGTCGAGCTCTTCGATGTAGCCTTTTAGGAAGCGTACATTACTTTTGCTATGACCAAAGGCCTCGCGGTGATAGTCCAGATGACGGTTGGCGACAGCCAACTGCTCATCGGTCATGTCCACCCCGATCACTTCTCCTTCTTCGCCGACCAGTGCAGAGAGTAGGTAGACATCGCGGCCTGAGCCGGAGCCCAGATCCAAAATTCGCATGCCTTCCAGTTGCTCAGGGGCAACCAGGCCGCAGCCATAGTAGCGGCTAATCACTTCGTCATGGAGTTGCGCCAGCAGGGGTTTCAGGTATTCCGGTGGCGCCTGATCGCAGCAGGCATTGGTTTGCAGGTCGGCACTGGAGTGCAGTTGTTTACCGTAATAATTCTGCACGTCTTCATGCATTGCAGACTCTCCTCAAGATTGTTGTCCGGGTAGGGCTATTAGGATGCAGTAAACGGCCACAGGTTACAGTGCTGGTGAAATGTTTAATGACCCAGTAAGTCAATACCCTTGCGCTTGAAGGGCATCGATGTTCAGTGTCGCATCAAGGTCAGGCGGATAGCGTGAAGGCGACGGCATGACGCAATATACGGTGAGTTGAGACGGTACGTTGAGGTATCAGGCGTGGCCACTTGCGGCTGATGTAGGCTGCCCCTTCCTGAGAAGGGGGCAATCGTTATCGGCGGCTGTCGATGCTGAGCAGCGTGTCCTGATCACGGAGTAAATACAAGGCGATACAGGCGGCCAGCATCGGCCAGGCGGCAAAAAACAACAGGTGGTTGAATGGATCAAGATATTGTTGCCAAGAGGATAGGGTGGAGCCGGCGTGCATCAGCAAGATAGCACCATAGCTGTAACGGCGCAGGGCGCCAGCGACGAAAGCCAGAATGACGATCAATTGCAGGCAGGCCAATACCGTAAGGGTGCTGCCATCGAGCCCTTCTAGGCCATAAAACTTGGCAAACACCTTGCCGGTATGGGCGGGATTGATGAATTTGTCCAGGGTCCACATCAACATGACGATGAAGACGCCGAGCCTTAACAATAACAGTGAGAGCGCAAGTTTTTTTTCCATGATCTGCCTAAAGGGTGGGAAATGAATAACAGGGATGCGGTAACGCAGGCATTGTTACACGCGACGTCTTGCCTTAGGCATTTCAACCGTGAGCTAAGGAACTCTCGAGGTGTCGAGCTTTTCCAAGATGTCCCGGGTCTGGGCATCATCCAACCTATCCGTTTCGCGAGGGAGAGTGTTCACCAGCACGCGTAGCTGGTGCACATAGCGGCGACAGTGGTGGCACATCAGCAGGTGCATACGCAACGCGATGCGCTCACGCATGGTCAGGGAGGTGCCGTCTACGAGGGCATCCGCTTTTGCGACGACGTCTTTGCATTTCAACATTCGCCTGTCTCCTGAAAGTGGTCCACCAATTCAAACAATCGTGCTCGGGCACGGTGTAACAGCACTCGAACGTTCGATGCGCTAACGTCTAGCATGTTACAGATATCGTCGAAATCCATGCCTTGCAGGTCCCGCAGCTCCAATACCAGACGCTGATTGTCTGGCATTTTCCCTAAGGTTTTTTCCATGCAATGGCGCAGCTCGTCTCGGGTTAGCAGGGCATCGGGCCCATTTAGGTCCCAGTGTTGTGGCGGATGGTCCCAGTGTCCGTCGTCGCGAAAACGGTGGTCTAAAGGCGCCCGCTCATCGATGGGGTTAAATTGGATTTCCCGCCCCCCCTTGCGCAGCATCATACGTGCTTGGTTGATCACAATGCGGGTAAGCCAGGTGCGCAGCAGGCTGCGCCCTTCGAATTTGGCGATGGCCCGGTATGCGGCTATCCAAGCATCCTGTACGGCCTCTTCTGCATCCGCAGCCGACAACAGGGTGCGTGCGGTGGCCAGCAACATGTTGTGATGGGTTTTAACCACTTGGCCAAAAGCTACTCGGTCTCCCTGGCGCAGACGTTCAATGAATTCCGGGCTTTCCAGGGTTGGGTCCAAGGTGTTAGGCCTCCGGTGTGAGTAGGGAGGCGGGGTCATCTTCGCCGTCGTCGCCTTGATGGAGCATGACAATGCGGCGCAAGTGCTGCACGTCATCGATTGATGGCCGGTCGAACATGATCCCGATGTCCCGGCCCGCTAAACGTTTCACTTTTGCGGGGAGGGTCAGCGTGACATCGGAATCATCCAGGGTAATGCTCAGGGTGACTGAGGACGAGTCGGGTAGCGCCAGCGATGTGCTGCTGTTGAGGCGCGCGCCTATGATTGAAATGTCGTCCAGTGACACCGGGTGGCTATCCTGCTGGAAAGTCAGGGTGGCTTCTGCGTCGAAGTCCACCCGGTTGGCCCGTCGTCTTTCGTTCATGTTGTCACCCCTGTTGCGCCCCGATACCGGCATGCCTTTCCCCGGTATTGTGGCGTGCGAATCAGACTTCGATTCGCTTGTATTTCATCCGCTTGGGTTGCAGGGCTGCATCACCGAACTGCTTGCGCTTGTATTCTTCATACTCGGTGTAAGAGCCCTCGAACCACTCTACCCGGGCATCGCCCTCGAAGGAGAGGATATGAGTGGCGACCCGATCCAGAAACCAGCGATCGTGGGAAATGACGATGGCGCAGCCAGGGAAGGCCAGCAGAGCTTCTTCCAGTGCCCGCAGGGTTTCCACGTCCAGGTCGTTGGTCGGCTCATCGAGCAGCAATACGTTGGCGCCCTGTTTAAGTAATTTCGCGAGGTGCAGACGGTTACGTTCACCACCGGAGAGGTCGCCGACACGCTTCTGTTGATCGCCACCTTTGAAATTGAACCGGCCCAAGTAGGCGCGGCTGGGCACTTCATAATTACCTATGCGCAGGATGTCATTGCCGTCGGAGACTTCTTCCCAGACGCTCTTGTTGCTATCCAGGTCTTCGCGGCTCTGGTCCACGTAGGCCATCTGTACGGTGTCGCCGGTGATGATTTCACCGCTGTCCGGGGTTTCCTGGCCTGCCAACATGCGGAATAGGGTGGTTTTACCCGCACCGTTGGGGCCGATAATACCAACGATGGCCCCGCGAGGAATTTGGAAGTCCAAGTCTTCGTATAGCAGCTTGTGGTCGAACTGCTTGGCCACGTTTTTGATTTCGAAAACCTGTTCGCCCAAGCGCTCGCCCGGCGGAATATAAAGCTCTTGGGTTTCGTTGCGCTTCTGGAATTCCTGGCTGGCCAGTTCTTCAAAGGCGGAGACACGGGCCTTGTTCTTGGCGCGGCGGCCTTTCGGGTTCTGACGTACCCATTCCAGTTCCTTTTCCACTGTTTTACGGTGGGCCGATTCGCTTTTCGCTTCCTGCTCCAGGCGCTGTTCTTTCTGTTCCAGCCAAGAGGAGTAGTTGCCTTGCCAAGGAATGCCTTCGCCGCGATCCAGTTCAAGAATCCACTCGCAGGAATTATCGAGGAAGTAGCGATCGTGGGTTACCGCCACCACGGTGCCGGGGAATTCGTGCAGGAAACGCTCCAGCCAGGCCACGGATTCCGCATCCAGGTGGTTAGTGGGCTCATCGAGCAACAGCATATCTGGTGCGCTCATCACCAGCCGGCACAACGCCACTCGGCGGCGTTCGCCACCGGACAGGGTTTGCACGCTGGCATCCCAGGGCGGCAGGCGCAGGGCGTCGGCGGCGATCTCCAGCTTGCGCTCCAAGTTATGGGCGTCGCTGGCTTCGATGATGTCTTCCAGCTTGGCCTGCTCGGCGGCCAGTTTGTCGAAATCCGCATCTTCGGCGGCATAGGCTTCGTAGACTTCTTCTAGGCGCTGCTGGGCGTCACGAATATCGGCCACGGCTTCTTCCACGATTTCGCGGACATTTTTTTCCGGGTCCAGCTCCGGCTCCTGGGGCAGGTAGCCGATGTTGGTGCCCGGCTGCGGCCGCGCCTCACCCAGGTAATCCTGGTCAACGCCGGCCATGATGCGCAGCAGCGTGGACTTACCGGAGCCGTTCAGGCCCAGCACGCCGATTTTGGCGCCGGGGAAAAACGACAGGGAGATGTTCTTCAGGATGTGCTTCTTGGGCGGGACAACTTTGCCCACCTTGTCCATGGTGAAGATGTACTGGCTCATAAACTCCGACCGCAGTCTGTATCAATGTGCGAGGCTCGATGCAGGTTGGCTGCAGGCCCCGGCAGGGGTTCTTGGATTGGCGCCTAAGCTAACGGAAAGCGGCCGGGAGTGAAAGTGCATGGTCTGGGTTGATGCCAGAAAAGCAGGTGCGTTGAGCCATGAGATGACCGGCCGGTTTCCATGAGCGGACTTCAAGTGCCAAAGCGGCTAGATTTGGGTAGAATACGCGCCCCTGAATCCACCACTGACTCCGTAGGGTAGCCCATGTTCCCGAAATCCATGTCCATCGCCGAGTTTGACCCGGAAATCAAGGCCGCTATTGAGGCCGAAGAAGTCCGCCAGGAAGAGCATATCGAGCTGATCGCCTCTGAAAACTATGCCTCGCCAAGGGTTATGGAAGCCCAGGGCTCCGTACTGACCAACAAGTACGCCGAGGGCTATCCGGGCAAGCGTTATTACGGCGGTTGCGAGAATGTGGACGTGGTTGAGCAGTTGGCTATCGATCGGGCCTGTGAGCTGTTCGGCGCGGATTGGGCCAATGTGCAGCCGCATTCCGGTTCCCAGGCCAATGGCGCGGTTTACATGGCTATGCTCAAGGCGGGCGATACCGTGTTAGGCATGAGCCTGGATGCCGGTGGCCACCTGACCCACGGTGCTAAGCCGAACTTCTCCGGTAAGACCTATAACGCGGTGCAGTATGGTCTGGACAACGAAACTGGGCTGATTGATTACGATCAGGTGGCGTCTCTGGCCCGCGAGCACAAGCCGAAAATGATCGTGGCCGGCTTCTCTGCCTATTCGCAGATTGTCGACTGGCAGCGTTTCCGTGACATCGCCGACGAAGTGGGTGCGATCCTGCTGGTGGACATGGCCCACGTGGCAGGTCTGGTTGCTGCGGGTGTGTACCCGAGCCCGGTAGGCATTGCGGATATCACCACGACCACTACCCACAAGACCCTAGGCGGCCCCCGTGGCGGTCTGATCATGGGTAAGGCCAGCGAAGAGATTCAGAAGAAGATCAACTCTGCTGTGTTTCCCGGTGGCCAGGGTGGCCCGTTGGAGCACGTGATCGCCGCTAAAGCGATTTGCTTCAAAGAAGCCATGCAGGACGACTTCAAGGGCTACCAGCAGCAGGTAGTGAAGAACGCCCAGGCCATGGCCGGTGTGTTCATCGAGCGTGGCTTTGATGTGGTTTCCAATGGCACCGAGAATCACCTGTTCCTGCTTAGCTTGATCAAGCAGGACATTACCGGTAAAGATGCGGACGCCGCCTTGGGCCGCGCCAACATCACCGTGAACAAAAATGCTGTCCCCAACGATCCGCGCTCCCCGTTCGTTACCTCCGGCCTGCGTATCGGTTCCCCCTCCATCACCCGCCGTGGTTTTGATGAAGCGGATGCCAAGGCGTTGGCTGGCTGGATCTGCGACATCCTCGAGAACATGGGTGATGAAGGCGTGATTGAGCAGGTTAAAGGCAAGGTTAAAGAGATTTGTGCTCGCCTGCCGGTGTACGAGCGCTAAAAAAGCCGCAAGCAGCAATGCGGATAGATGTGCTCGTAGTTTGCCGTTTTGAGGGCCGCGACCGAATTTCGGTGGCGGCTTTCTTGTCTCTGAAATCTCGGTGTTGTGACGCTATCATTGGTAAGGTTTGTGTTTGAAGCTTGTTGCTTTCCGCTAGGCCGTTAGGAGACGTCCATGTACTGCCCGTTTTGCTCTGCTCAGGACACCAAGGTGATCGATTCCCGTCTGGTGGCGGATGGGGTGCAGATTCGTCGGCGTCGCGAGTGCTTAAGTTGTACGGAGCGCTTCACCACCTTTGAGACAGCGGAATTAGTGATGCCGCGGTTGGTGAAAACTGACGGGACCCGTCAGCCGTTCGATGAGGCCAAGCTGCGGGCGGGTATGTTACGGGCGCTGGAAAAGCGGCCGGTGAGTATGGAAGATCTGGAAGCAGCGATCAGTCGTATTTGCCATCGTCTACGGGCCACTGGAGAACGGGAGTTGCCCGCTCGGGAGCTGGGTGAGTTTGTGATGGAAGAGCTGCAGCAGCTGGATGATGTGGCTTATGTGCGCTTCGCCTCGGTGTATCGCAGTTTTCAGGATATTTCCGAGTTTTCCGCTGAAGTGGATCGCCTGAAAAAGGCGGGCGGCAAACCCGGTGACAAGCTGGGTGAGCCAAAAGAATCATGAGTTTTTCGGCTGCCGACCACCAGTACATGGCTCGAGCGTTGCAGTTGGCACGTCGTGGGCTGTATACCACGGACCCTAATCCGCGGGTAGGGTGCGTGTTGGTGCGTGATGGCGCGGTGGTTGGTGAGGGTTTTCATGCCCGCGCCGGGACTCCCCACGCCGAGCGTCATGCACTGGCACAAGCCGGTGAGCGGGCGCGGGGCGCTACTGCCTATGTGACCCTGGAGCCCTGCTCTCACACTGGGCGCACCGGCCCCTGTGCTGATGCGCTAATCGATGCCGGCGTCACGCGGGTGGTGGCTGCCATGGAAGATCCGAATCCGCTGGTGGCGGGGCAGGGTTTGCAGCGCTTGGCGGATGCGGGAATCGCCACTGCAGTCGGTTTGCTGGAAGCGGAGGCCCGAGCCCTGAATCCGGGTTTTGTTTCCCGCATGACCCGTCAGCGTCCCTATATCCGTATCAAGATTGCCGCCAGCGTGGACGGGCGCACCGCCATGGCCAATGGCGAATCCCAGTGGATTACCGGCCCAGCCGCCCGCGAAGACGTGCAGCGTCTACGCGCGCGCAGCTCTGCGGTGATAACCGGTGTGGGTACGGTGCTGGCGGATCGACCCTCTTATACAGTGAGGCCTAGACAGTGGCGCTTGGCCGAATACCGCCAGCATGCGGCTGACGACGATTGGGTGCGACAGCCTCTGCGGGTGATTCTAGATCGCACCCTACGCACGCCGCCGGATGTGCCGGTGGTCAGCGCCTTAGGGCATTGTTTGTTGGTGGCAGGGGAACAACACCCAGGACGCCAGAATGCGCTGGAGTCCGCCGGTGCGGAAGTAATGCTCTTGCCCGCCTCCGGTTCCGGGATCGACTTGCAGCAGTTGTTAATCGAATTGAACCGGCGCGAATGTAACGAAGTGCTGGTAGAATGTGGCGCCACACTGGCCGGTGCCTTTGTTCGCGAGGGTTTGTTCGACGAAATTCTTGTGTATATGGCGCCAACTCTGCTGGGTTCGTCCGCCCGGCCGTTATTGGGGTTGCCGCAACTGGCCAGCATGAGTGAGAAAGTGGCGCTGAAATGGCAGGATGTGCGCCAAGTTGGTGATGATCTGCGTCTGACGCTGGTTTCGGCCTGATCAACGACCCTCCTTTTTCCGCCCGAATTCAAGAGGTTTCCATGTTTACCGGCATTATCGAATCCATGGGCAAGGTGGCCGCGATGACCCCAAAAGGGGGCGATGTGACCTTGTTAATCAAGAGCGAAGGGCTAGATTTCGCCGATGTTAAGCTAGGCGACTCCATTGCGGTGAATGGCGTATGCCTTACTGCAACCGCCCTGCCTGGCGGCGCTTTTGAAGCAGATGTGTCTGGCGAAACCTTATCGTTGACGTCATTGGCGCAGATCAGCGTGGGTAGCACGGTGAACTTGGAAAAAGCGCTGACGCCGTCTTCCCGGCTGGGAGGACACTTGGTCAGTGGTCACGTGGATGGTCTGGGCAAAATTGTCGAGATGAAGCAGGATGCTCGCTCGGTGCGCATCGATATTGAGGCACCTGCGGAGTTGGCCAAATACATTGCCCACAAGGGCTCAATAACCGTTGATGGCATCAGCTTGACGGTGAACAGTGTGGCGGGTGCGGTGTTTTCCCTGAACATCATTCCGCACACCCAGGAGGTGACCACCATCGGCCAATGGAAGGTGGGGACGCCAGTGAACCTGGAAGTTGATATTATAGCGCGCTATCTGGAACGCCTGCTCTTGGGAGAGAAGGCCGCCGAGCCCGCTTCTGAAGGTATTTCCATGGCATTCCTAGCGGAAAATGGGTTTCTGAAAGGCAGTTAAAGGTTGAAAGTTAGAACGCAAATCAGGCGTTGAGGATGGTATTACGCGCCTTGGCCACGATTTGGGCTAAGCGCGGGCACGGCACAGGTGAAGTACTGTGCCAATCCGCGTTCCCACGTTTAATTTTTAACTTTCAACTCCAACAGCGAGTGAAGTTATGCAGCTCAATAGTATTGAAGAACTGATCGAAGATATCCGTCAGGGAAAGATGGTTATTCTGATGGACGATGAGGATCGCGAGAACGAAGGTGACCTGGTGATGGCTGCGGAACATGTGACTGCGGAAGCCATTAACTTTATGGCCAAGTATGGTCGTGGCCTGATCTGTATGCCCATGTCCCGCGAGCGGTGTGAGTTGCTGGATTTGCCCTTGATGGTGCAGAGCAATGGCAGCGGTTTTGGCACTAAATTCACCGTCTCCATCGAGGCCCGCGAAGGTGTCACCACCGGTATTTCTGCGGCCGACCGTGCCCGTACCGTGCAAGCCGCCGTCGCCCGTAATGCCCGCGCCGATGACATTGTGCAGCCGGGCCACATTTTTCCGCTGATGGCGGAGCCGGGTGGCGTACTACGCCGGGCCGGGCATACCGAGGCCTCCTGCGATCTGGCTGCACTGGCTGGCTGCGAGCCGTCCGGGGTGATTTGTGAAGTCATGAATGAAGATGGCTCCATGGCCCGCCGCGAAGACTTGGAAGTGTTTGCCGCGGAGCACGATCTGAAAATCGGGACTATTGCGGACCTGATTCAATATCGTGCCCTGAACGAACAGACCATCGAGCAGGTGTCCGATCACGAGCTAGAGACCTGGTACGGGAATTTCCGTTTGGTGGCGTTCCGCGACACCGTGGATGGGTTGACCCATGTGGCGCTGGTGAAGGGCGATATTCACGAGGATGAAGAAGTGGCAGTGCGGGTGCACCAAGTGGATCCGTTGCGTGATTTAATGAGCGCGAAAATGAATGGCCGTACCGGCTGGAACATGCACCGAGTGCTTGAAACTGTTTCCCAGTCTGATGCCGGTGTGGTGATTATTCTGGGTCAGGATTATGCCTCCAACGATATTGTGGAGCGCCTAGATGTCTTTTTCGGTGGTGCTGCAGGCAAGCCAAAGGGCGAATCCCGTGCTTACCGTAATATTGGCACCGGCTCCCAGATTCTGAAGGCGCTGGGAGTGCGCAAAATGCGCTTGCTCAGTTCTCCTATGAAATTCAATGCGTTGAGCGGTTTCGATTTGGAAATCACTGAGTATGTCGACGCGGATAGTTAAGCGAAACGCTTGATGCTTGACGCCCGACGCCTGACGCTGTCCCATTTAAGCGTTGAGTATTGGGCTTCCTGCGTCAGGCAGCTAATCGAAACCACTGGAAGTACTTGGTTAACCAAGTGCGACTAGCGATCAGGACAAAACAGATGCAAAACATTAAAACCCTTGAAGGTACCCTGAGCAACGTCGGTGGCCGTTATGGCATTGTGGTGGCTCGCTTTAATAGCTTTGTGGTGGAAGCCTTGCTGGATGGCGCTGTTGATGCGTTGGTGCGTCATGGGGTGAGCCGCGATGACATTGAAATTATTCGGGTGCCCGGTGCCTGGGAAATGCCAGTGGCAGTGAAGAAAGTGATTGAGAAGCGCAGCTACGATGCCGTGATCGCGTTGGGCGCGGTGATTCGTGGTGGTACCGCTCACTTTGAGTTCGTGGCCGGTGAAGCCGCAAAGGGTATTGCTTCGGTGCAGAACAGCACGGGCACGCCGGTGGCGTTTGGTGTGCTGACGGTAGACACCATTGAGCAAGCCATTGAGCGTTCCGGCACCAAGGCCGGTAATAAAGGGGCAGAAGCCGCCCTGTGCGCACTAGAAATGGTGTCGCTGTTTAACGCCCTATAATGCCAGGGGCGCAGCGCCCCGGCATCGCTTTTCGTTATCCGAGGTCGCATGAACAATCCATCTACACCCAGTGCCCGTCGCAAGGCACGTCGTTTCACTCTTCAGGCCCTGTACCAGTGGCAGTTGGCCGGTGCCGCGGTGAGCGACATTGAAGCCCAGTTTCTGGCCAATCAGGACTTCGCCAAGGTGGATCGTGAATACTTTCATGATTTGCTGCACGGAGTGCTGGGCCAGGTAAAAACGCTGGACGAGCAGCTCACGCCATATCTGGATCGGCGTGTAGAGGAGCTGTCGCAGGTGGAAAAAGCGATTCTGCGGCTGGGCGCTTTTGAATTAAAAGAGCGTCAAGATGTGCCTTACCGAGTGGTGATTAACGAAGGCATTGAGCTGGCTAAAGTTTTTGGCGCAGAGGATTCCTTCAAATACGTGAATGGCGTGCTCGACAAGCTGGCACGCCAATTGCGCTATGCAGAAGCATCAGAACGCCGCCCCCGTGACTGATCTGCTTTGATAATGTCGGCTTGCCGTGCGTTCTGCCGGTAAGCCGCGTTATGCTTCCCGCCATGACTGATCCCGCCGATTCACCGCAACCCACTTCGCAAGTACCAGCCTTCATGGACGAGTTTTCCCTGATTCGACGTTATTTTCATCATCGTCAGGGGGATTCCGTGGTGTTGGGGCCGGGGGACGATGCGGCCATTCTGGCCCCCCCGGTGGGGCAACAGCTGGTCATGACCCAGGATACCAGCCTGGCGGACCGACACTTTCCGTCAGATATGGCTCCAGAAGATGTGGGCTATCGCTGCCTGGCGGTGAATATTTCAGATCTAGCGGCCATGGGAGCGATGCCGCTGTGGTTTTTGCTTTCCCTGACCTTGCCAAGAGTAGATGAAGATTGGTTGGCCGGTTTTTCCAACGGGTTATTCGAGTTAGCGGATCAGGCGGGAATTAGCTTAGTGGGCGGGGATATCACACGTGGTCCGCTAGCGATTTCCATTCAAGCCACCGGGGCGGTGCCGCCGGGTCAGGCGTTGCGTCGTGAGGGGGCCTGCGCTGGGGATCGGATATGTGTTGGAGGCGTGACGGGGGGCGGGCTGCTGGGGCTGGAGCAGTGGCAGGCGGGGCAGCGTTATGGGCCTGCCATTGAGCACTTTCGTCGTCCTCGGCCGCAGTGGGAGCTGGGCATGGCCCTGCGCGGCCAGGCCAGCGCTTGTATCGATATTTCCGATGGGGTGCTGGCGGACTTGAATCATATTCTGCAAGCATCGGGGGCGTTGGGCGCCTGTATCGACGAGGCGTCCCTGCCGGAGGATCCTTGCGTGCTGGCCGGATGCAGCGCCGACAAGCAGCGCGCCCTGCAGCTGCAGGGTGGAGATGACTATCTGTTATTGTTTACCTTGCCGCCGCCGCTGCCGATCCCTGAAGGCTGTTATTGCCTGGGTCGAATTGAGGCGCAGCCCGGTATCCGTTTACGGCAGCATGACGGGACCGTACGTGCCTTGAAGGTGTCCGGGTGGCAGCATTTTTAACAGCGCGCAACACGCACATAGCTACACGCTAAAAAGCATATAATCCAAAGAAACTGCCAAGACCGAGCCCGCGAGGAATAAAATGGAATTGAAGCGCCCCAAAATGAGTAATCCGGTGCACTTTTTGGCCTTTGGCTTTGGCTCCGGGCTGGCGCCGATTGCGCCTGGCACTTTTGGCACGGTGGCGGCGATGCCCATTTGGTGGCTGTGTGCCCAGCTACCACTGTGGGGGTATTTGGCGGTAACCGCCGCAGTGATTGCAGTGGGGCCTTACCTGTGCGGTAAGACCTCGGATGATATGCATGTGCATGATCACCCAGGCATTGTATGGGATGAGATTGCCGGCCTGTTAATTACCATGATAGCGGTGCCGATCACGCTTTGGGGAGCGCTGGCCGGGTTTGTCGCGTTCCGAGTCTTCGACATTATCAAGCCTTGGCCTATTGGCTGGTTGGATCGACGGGTGGCGGGAGGTCTGGGCATCATGGTGGATGACCTGCTGGCCGGGGTGTATGCCGCCGTGGTAGTACAGCTGTTGATTTGGCAATTGCCCACCCTGTTTACCTGATATCGTTTTGTCACTACCGTTGGCACTAAAAGGATAGCGCTGCTGATGGTTAGCTTTTAGCCTGAAGGAAGCTTTAATAGTAAAGGATTGACGATGTTAGACACGGATCCGCGATCGCGACGGGTGGTGGTTCCCGGGGTGCGCTGGTTGCGTTTCCCTCGACGCTTGGAAGGCGAATACCGCAACTACCAGAGCCAGCAGGCGGTAGAGGCCTTCCGGGTGAACGCCTTTTATATCCTACTGCTCTATATGTTGCTGATTACCGGCATTTACGCGCTGGCGCCGGAGCAGATTCGTGGTTGGTGGTTGTCCGCCTATATCTGGGAGGGGCCCATTGTGTTGGTGGCGGGCCTCCTTGCGCAGATTCGCGTATTGGATCGTTACTTCCCTTATTATGCCGGTGTCGGCTGTTTTCTTGCTGTGGCGCTGGCTGTGGCAATTCCTGGTTTTATGAGCGACCCTCGTGCGATTCTGTTGGCTCATGTGTCGATCATTTATGCCCTCGTTATTATTTATGCCATGGTTGGGTTGCGTTTTACCGTGGCGATGATCGCGGGTTGGACCGGTGGCCTAGTGGGCGTGTTGATCGCTGAAGGGTTAGGGCAGGGGTTGGACTGGCAGGTTCTACAC